>JANLTX010000104.1:0-37677 GCA_031363095.1 Armatimonadota bacterium
GGCTTTACAAGAATGTCCACCTTCGTGGACAGGCTCAACAATAGCCAATGAGTATCAACAATCCTGTTTCGACGCAGGTCGAATCGCTTACTCAGCCGGGAATTTATTCCACGGCGCGAATCGGGATAACGTCTATTACTGTCGCGGAGTGCTGGTGCGCGGCGCACCATGCCAGCGACTTCGTCGAACGGAGTTCGCCCTGACGCCCCAGTTTGTCGGGGCGGTTCATCAGGCCGGTTTCTTATCCGCTCTGGCTGCCGATTCCGACGTGCTTCGGCTCGTAGCTGGAGTAGAAATAGGGCGTCTGGGCCTCGAACTCGGCGGCGCAGGTGTCCACGATCTTGTACTCCGGGACAATTCCAGCGACTTTGCGCCGGGATCGGATGTCCATCTCGTTCTTTCCGGTAAGCTCCGCGATAGTTTTATCGGGAAAGCCCATGGACTTGGCTTCTGAGAGAAGTTCCAGGGGGAGATCCGGGTTTTCGGAGAGCTTTTGCTCCATTTGAACGATATTTCGGATTTTGACTAAGAACCACGGATCGTAGTAGGCGAGATTGGCGATCTCTTCGACCAGAAAGCCGCGACGGAACGCCTCGGCAATGGCGAAGAGCCGCTCGTCGGTGGCGACGCTCAGCAGGGTTTCGAGGTGCATCTCGCTCCAGCCGGACGCGTGTCGGTAGCGCAGGGAGTGAACCCCGACCTCGCACGAGCGGACCGCTTTCATCAGGGCGCTCTCAAAGGTTCGGTCGAGCGCCATGACCTCGCCGGTGGCCTTCATCTGCGTGGTGATTCGTCGGTCGGCGCTCGTGAACTTATCGAACGGCCAGCGCGGAATCTTCACGACGCAGTAATCGAGTGCTGGCTCGAAGCACGCCAGGGTTTTCCCCGTGACTTTGTTTTCTATTTCGTCTAAATGCAGCCCGATGGCGATCTTGGCGGCGGTCCGGGCAATCGGGTAGCCGGTCGCTTTGCTTGCCAGCGCCGACGAGCGCGAGACTCTCGGGTTGACCTCGATGATGTAATACCCGAAGCTCTTCGGATCAAGCGCCAACTGGACGTTGCAGCCACCTTCGATTTCGAGCGCCCGGATAATTTTCAGCGACGCCGTTCGTAGCATCTGATATTCTTTATCAGACAATGTCTGGCTGGGAGCCACCACTATCGAGTCGCCCGTATGAACCCCCATCGGGTCGAGATTCTCCATGTTGCAGATCGTGATGCACGTGTCGTTGGCGTCGCGCATCACCTCGTACTCGATCTCTTTCCAGCCCACCAGGCACCGCTCGACCATGACCTGATGAACGGGCGAAAGTCTCAAGCCACGCCCGGCGATCTCCAGAAGCTCGCCTTCGGTGTGTGCGATCCCGCCGCCCGAGCCGCCCAGCGTGAATGCGGGCCGAACGATCAAGGGCCAGGGCAGCCCGTCCTGCTTGGAAAGCTCTAAAAGTTGCCCGTCGGTCTCAACAATAAAGCTCTCGGGCACGGGTTCACCGATCTCACGCATTAAATTACGAAACAGTTCTCTATCTTCCGCTTTTTTAATCGAGCTGAGCTGCGTTCCGAGTAGCTTGACGTTGTATTTTTCTAAAATCCCCAACTCGGCGAGCTTTGCCGCGAGGTTCAGCCCGGTCTGCCCGCCAAGCGTCGGAACCAGGCCGTCGGGGCGCTCGCGAGCGATAATTTTCTCTAAAAACTCGGGAGTCAATGGCTCGATATAAACTCTGTCGGCCATCTCGACATCGGTCATGATCGTCGCCGGGTTCGAGTTCACCAGCACAACCGAGCAGCCCTCCTCGCGCAGGGCACGGCACGCCTGTGCGCCCGCGTAGTCGAACTCGGCGGCCTGACCGATCACAATCGGCCCGGAGCCGATCACCATGACTTTTTTGATGGATATGTTTTTTGGCATTGAAAGTTTCCGTGTCAGTATATCTTGCGAGTGAGCGCTTCCCAGCGCAGGAGAACAATCCCGCCCAGAATCAGCGCTCCGCCGAGTGCGTGCCAGGACGTGATCGGCTCGCCGAGCAGGAGATAGGCGGCAAGGGCGGCGGCGGGCGGAAGCAGGTACATGGCGTTGGTGGCCGCGACCGGCCCTATCTTCGAGACGGCGCTGTTCCACGCGACGAACCCGAAGAGCGTGGTCGGGACGATGGTCCAGGCGAGTGCGCCCCAGACCAGCGGCGACACCTGGCTCCACGGGAACTGAGCGCCACGCCAGAGCACATACGGCAAGGCCCAGAACGCGCCAAAGCCCACGTTGTATAGCGTCACCTGAAGCGGGGCATGCTCCCGCAGCCAGCGCCCGAGAAACAGAAGGTACCCGCCGTGAATCGCCGAGCGCAGCAGGGCAAGCGCGTCGCCCCGCCAGGTCTCGCCGCCCAGCTTCAGGCCGCCCGGCGCGTGCAGGGCGATCAGCGCAACCCCGATCAGCGCCAGCAGCGCTCCTGGCAGTGCGAGCCGTCCTGGCGATTGCTTGAACAGAAGCCAGGCCCAGAGCGCCGTGCACAGCGGGAGAGTTCCGTTGGAGAGCAGCGTCAGGTTCGCCACCGATGTGTAGCGTACGGCGAGCGCCGAGAGCGCCTCCCCGACGAACACCGAGAAGAACCCGAAGATTGTGTACAGGCCGACCTCGCGGCGGGAGAGCTTCAGCAGCTCGGGCCGGGTTTTCCAGAGCAGGAGCGCAAAAACGGGAGCGCAGATCACAAAGCGCAGCCCGGAGAGAAACAGGGCGTCGAAGCCGACTCCGACCGCCGGGCGCGAAGCGGCCTTGAGCGCGACCGCGTTGACGCCCCAGATCGCGATGCAGGAGAGGAGGAGTAGCCCCGCCCGGCGCATGCTCAAGGGTGGCTCTCTTTTGGGACGCGGTACAGCTCCAGGGTGTATTGATAGAGCGGAAAAACCGCCACGCGGTTCTCGGGGCGATACGTCGCCGGGGCATACTTGCGCCACTGCTCCGCATGCACTCTGTCGCGGCTGGTGAGAATGAAGTCCGCGTGAAGCGTCTCGACGGGATGATCGTCGTTGGCGAGCCTGGCAAAGACGGGCGCGGTTTTCAGGGTTGTGGGCAGGCAGAAGCCGGGTGCCCAGTCCCCGATGATCATCGCGTCGGGTCCAGCGAGGCGCACCAGCTCGCGAGAGATCTCCTGGGTCCGGTAGCCTCGGGTCAGGAAGTAGTAGCCCGTCTGGCCGAGCGCCCCGAGCAGAAACAGCGTGAGCGCCACAGGAAGCAGCACGCGCGGGCGCGGTGGACGCCGCCTTGCCAGCCCGAGCGCGAGTGCTCCGCCGACAAAAGCTCCCCCGCCCAGCGCGTAAGATTTTAGCCCGAGCGCAAAGAGTAGCGGCTGAGTCCAGTGCACCCCGAGCAGAAGTAGTCCCAGCCCAAGACCCACCTGCCCCGAGCGTCGCTTCAGAAGAGTTGGCAACCGCCAGAGCGTACAGGCGGCCAGGGCGCAGAGTCCCGGCCAGAACACCAGAAAATAACGTGTCGGAGCGTACTTACTCACACATATCCATATAACTCCCAGAACTGTCCATAAATAAAATATTTTTATAATTTTTTTGCGGGGAATAGTGCAAATTCCAATTAAAGTCAGTAGCCCCAGGATTGGACTTCGAGTAAAAAGTCGGTTCATCAAGCCATTTTGATACCCAACCCAGGCTCGTCGTATCATCCATAGGGCTTGATTTACTGATTTCGGACGGGATTGCTCCATGGCATAGTGCCGGTTCATGTGTACTATTGGTTCCTGGTGTGGTTTGAACCAGACAAAATAATAGATCATTAAAGCCAGAAACACGCCCAGAAAATAGGGCCATAATGCCCGGAGCGAGAGCTTTCGGGCCTGCCAGACGCTGGCGACCACCGGTAGCGGGGCAAAGAGCAGAAAACTGGTCTTCCAGGCGATCAGCGAAGCTGCTAGCGCCCCAGAGAGCGCCAGTAGACCAGAGCCGCCGACGCACCAGGCCCAGAGCGCCAGACAAACCAGGCAAACAGCAGGTGATTCCATCATGCCTAAACGATTATAGAACAAATACAAGGGGTCCAGGCCCAAAAAAACTGTGGCAGTCAGAGCAATTTTCCAGGAAAGTTTCCGTCGAAGCCCATCATAAAACAAAATCAAAGAAAGAAAACCGAAAATCACCGAGATAGAGCGAGTAGAAATTAAATTTACCCCGAATTTTAAGAAGAAAAATTGCTGAATTATATCTAATATCGGGGAAAGATTTCGGTTGTTAAACTGATCTGTCTCGGCATTGCCAAATAAAACCTGGTTTCGGGCGTTGTGGTTGTAAAAACCTTCGTCCGTCCAGATTCCGGTGCCCCAGCAGAGATCTGGCAGGGCATCGGCACTCAGAAAAAGCACTCGGGGTAGAACAAAAAGTAGAAGAAGAATTCCCCAGAGATACCAGCGCTTCAAAACCGTCTCATACTCTTCGATTTTCCATCAAATCGACGAATCTCTGGAAATAGAACTGAGAGTCTCTCGGTCCGGGCGACGCTTCCGGGTGATACTGTATTGTAAACAAGGGGAGTTTCGTGTGTTGAAGTCCCTCAACAGTTCCATCATTGAGGTTAATCTGTGTCACCGTGACTTTATCGATGGGAAGTGAGTCTCGGTCCAGCGCATACCCATGATTCTGGCTGGTAATTACTACTTTTCCCGTTGGAAGATCTTTTACGGGATGATTTGCACCGCGATGGCCGAACGGCAGCTTGAACGTCGTGCCACCGAGCGCACACCCGACCAGCTGATTGCCCAGGCAGATGCCCATCAGCGGCCTCTCGGAGGCGATCAGCTCCTGCACTGTTTGAACGGCATATCCAAGAAGCGCCGGATCGCCCGGTCCGGGCGAGAGAAAAAGCCCGTCTGGATTATTCTCAAGAAGCTCTTTGGCGCTTGCCGTGGCAGGGAAGACGGTTGTTCGAATCCCAAGTGCGGCCAATTCCCGCAGAATATTAAATTTTATCCCACAGTCCAGCACAGATACACGAAAACGGGCGTCTTTTTCGTCCGGTCCCCAGGTATAGACCTCGGGTGTGGTCACTTTTTTTACCCAGTCGATAGAGTCATACTTCTCTGTGCTTTTTTGAAGCTGTGAGATTAGCTCAGGGCCACTTAATTCGGTAGAGAGTGCACCCATCATAACGCCTTCATGACGAATTCTTCGGGTAAGCGTACGCGTATCAATTCCCGTAATGCCGGTGATCTTCGCTTCGGTCAGATAATCGCTCAGCGACATCTGGGAGCGCCAGTTAGAGTGGATATCGGCAAGCTCCCGGACCACAAAGCCAGCGACTTGAATGTTTTTACTCTCGATATCGTCCGGGTTGATACCGTAGTTTCCGATCAGAGGGTAGGTGAGCGTCACCAGTTGCCCTGCATAGCTCGGATCGGTGAGAACTTCCTGGTATCCGGTCATTCCTGTGTTGAAAACGACCTCTCCCAGACGTGTCCCGAGTGATCCAAAGGCTTTTCCCTCGAAGATTACACCATCAGAGAGTGCCAGAATTGCTTTAGCCATAGATTATCTCGCCATTTACCATCGTTTTTATTGTTTTCCCGGCCAACTGCCAGCCACCGAACGGTGTGTTCTTGCCTTTGCTGACAAAATCGCTCGGATTCACCGTCCAGAGAGCCTCCGGATCGAAGATCGTGATGTCCGCCGGAACGCCCACGGAGAGCGTCCCACCGGGTAGCTTCAGGAGTCGGGCGGGCGTGGTGCTCATTTTCTCGATCAGCGTGCTTAACGAGAGATGCCCTGGCTTGACTAAGAACGTTATTCCGAGTGCCAAGCTCGTCTCCAGTCCGTGGATTCCGAATGGTGCGAGGGCAAACTCCTGATCTTTCTCATAGTTGGCATGAGGAGCATGATCCGTAGCGATTACGTCGAGCGTTCCATCTTTTAACCCTTCGATAATGGCATCACAATCGCTTTGAAGTCGCAGCGGTGGATTCATCTTGGCGTTTGTATTATAGTTCTCACATGCAGAATCGGTCAAGCACCAGTAGTGCGGTCCGGTTTCCGCCGTAATCGGTGCTCCCAGTGACTTGAAAAACCGAATAATGGCTACTTCTCCGGCAGTTGAGACATGAAGAACATGCAGATGACAGCCTGTTTGCTGAGCAAGAAGTGCGTTTCGGGCGACATCCATCTCGTAGGCTTCTCGGGGAAGCCCTTTGAGGCCCAATTTTGTGGAGATAAATCCCTCGTTCATGCTTCCACCGTCGGAGAGATTGGTGTCCTCGCAGTGTGCCAGCATCGGAAGGCCCAGCATCTGAGCGTACTCCATGGCTTTGCGCATAAAGCCCGCTTCCTGCACCTGGAACGCATCGTCGCTGACGGCAACCGCTCCTGCGTCTTTTAAATCGCCCATCTCCGAAAGCTCGATGTTTTTAAGACCTTTGGAGAGTGAGCCAATCACAAACAACCGTGCTTTTTTAACTTTCTCTGCCTGCGTATATAAATCCCGAACAATTGGAGCACTATCAATTACAGGCTGCGTGTTTGGCATGCACGCAACCGCAGTAAATCCGCCCGCTGCTGCCGAAGAAAGCCCCGATTCCAGGTCTTCTTTGTACTCTTGCCCCGGAACCCTCAGATGAACATGAATATCGATCAGCCCCGGACAGACAACCTGCCCTGCACAGTCGATAATCTCACCCTCTGAGAGTCCACCCCCGAGTTTTATTTCGGCAATTAGCCCATTTTCGACACGAACGTCGCCCACGCCGTCGATCTGATTTGCCGGATCGATAATTCGCCCGTTTTTTAGAATCATCGCTTTTCTACCCGCACCTCTCCGCCTTCGACAACATCCAGAAAGACACGGTGGTCTTCCAATGCCACAAGCCCAATTAGTGGATCACCTTCTACGGCAAGAATCTCCACCCATCTCTCTTCACTGGCCCAACGAATACGGCCAAGATATACATCTACGACAATTGCTGTTCCATTGGCGAGTGTTGCCGTTTGACTATGATCCCACTCCAGAGATAATTGCTCACAATAAACTTCTGGAAGAGCCAGAGTCCCGCTATATCCGGTATCCAGGATGAATGGGATATTTGCTTGCTTTTCGTCCGAGCCAATGACGGGAAACTCGACGGTCGGGCGGAAGCGTTGGATACTGCCACGTAGCATCAGGCTGCTTTTTCCCGTCGCGGCAGAACTCCACCGATAGTTTCGACTGCTGTATACCCGATGCGTAGAGCACATAAAATGCCGTCGGGTTGGCGCTCACGCAAAATTTTTCCTGCTTCCAAGCCTGTTGTTGCGACAGCATAGTCTTCGGAGTTGATATCGATCATGATAATCTTTCCGAGGTTCTCTTCTGTCTCTACCAGTGCTTGCAAACGCCTGGTGTAGATTGCTTCGCCCTTCTGAACGATTTCTTCTTTAGTGTATTTGGAAGGATTCATTTGCTTCTCATCGCCTCCCGCGCGAGGCCCACGCACAACCCGAGCGTCCCGCCCACGATCCCGCCCATGAGCGCCATCGCGACTCCTCGACCCTCAGAAATGCCCTTCGGCGAGTTCATTGCCAAGAAAATTCCAATGATTGCCAGCAAAAAAGCTCCTGAAATCGCAAATAGTAGCGCTTTTTTCATTCTTGAACTCCAGAAAAAACATAGAGATGTTCGATTAAATGCTCAATCATAGCATCAAAAGAGGAAAATAATGGAGTGAATGCTTTTGGGTGTTTGGGAGAAAGCTCATGTTCCCAAAAGACAATGGGTTGAATTTTTATGTTGCCACGTTGATCAAAGCATAGCTCTCCACTATCGTTCCCTTCATAACCAAAGGGAAGAAAGTGCTCTGAAAGGAGATTTTGCCCATATTGAAGGTAAGAACGCAGTTCCCTTGTTGGGTTTTCTGATGGACATGCAGGAAGATGGAGAACACCACAATCCACATCTTCTGTATAGTACATTCCAAACCAATCTTTAAATTCCTCGGGATAAGATACGCCAAATTCTTTCTCTGTTTTCTCTACCTGACGCCTAACTGATTCAGAAGGTCGAATAATATGCAAATTTTCATGGCTACTTGTATTAGAATGCGAAAAATACATTCCATTCCATAACTGTCTTTCTTTAAAAAATACTTGATAAAATTTTTCGTAAAGTTTATGATTCATCCTTCGGCTCCTAAAAGTAAATATAGAACGGCCATTCGGGTGGCGACGCCGTTGGTGACTTGCTTTTCGATCATCGACTGCGGTAGATCGGGGACATCGCCGGAGATTTCGAGGCCACGGTTCATGGGGCCGGGATGAAGAACAATCGCCTCGGGCCGGGCGGCTCGGAGCGCTTTTTGCGAGACGCCGAAGAGGTTGCAATACTCGCGCGCCGTGGGAAACAGGGCTTTGTTCATGCGTTCGAGCTGCAAGCGTAGAACCATGACCACATCGGCGTTCTCTAAACCCTCTTCAAGGTTTGTATGAATTTTTACCGGGAGTTTTTCGGCGTCGTTTGGCAGTAAAGTCTTGGGGCCGACCAGATTGACGCTCGCTCCAAGAGTCGTGAGGCCCCAGATATTGCTCCGGGCTACCCGGCTGTGCGCTACGTCGCCGACAATCGCAACTTTCAGTCCCTCAACCGAACCTTTGGCCTCACGGATGGTGAGGGCGTCTAAAAGCCCCTGGGTCGGGTGCTCGTGCAGGCCGTCCCCGGCGTTGACCACGGGGATATTGACCCACGCGGCGGCCTGCTGGCACGCGCCTGAGAACGGAGTTCGCATCACGACAAGGTCTGCTGTGAGAGCCTGAAGCGTCAGAAACGTGTCTTTAAGCGACTCCCCTTTGCTGGCCGAGCTGGTAGAGCCGCTGATATTGATAACATCGGCGCTCATGTACTTTCCAGCGGCCTCGAAACTACTCCGAGTGCGGGTCGAGTTCTCAAAAAACAGGGTAACGACGGATTTTCCGCGAAGTGTCGGCACTTTTTTGACATCGCGGCGCAGAACTTCGGAGAAAATGACTGCGGTGTCTAAATAATGCTCGATAGCTTCTCGGGAAAGCCCTTCAAGCCCCAGTAGATCGTGCCCGGCGAGGTTCATTGGGAGTCCCCTAACCCCAATAATGGGGAATCATCCCGAGAGATACTGACGGAGTCGTCGCCGTCGAGTTCGGCCAGGTGTACGTTGACGCGCTCGGTGCGCCGGGTGGGGAGATTTTTACCGACAAAGTCTGCGCGGATCGGCAGCTCGCGGTGCCCCCGGTCGATCAGGACGGCGAGCTGAATGGCTGCGGGGCGGCCCAGATCCATCAGGGCATCGATGGCAGCGCGCACCGAGCGCCCGGTGAAGAGCACGTCGTCGATGAGCACGACGGTCTTGCCGCTCAGATCGAAGTCGATGGAGCTGGGACGCGCCTCGTGGCGGCGAACGGCGTAGTCGTCGCGGTAGAGCGAGATATCCACGCCGCCGTGCGGGACGGCGATCCCTTCGATGCGCTCGATCTGGGCCGCGAGCCGGGCGGCCAGCGGTGCGCCACGACGCAAGACGCCCACGAGCGCCAGGGAGTCTGCTCCCTTGCCCTTCTCGACGATTTCGTGGGCGATGCGGGTGATTGCGCGCCTTACGTCGCCTGCGTCCATGACTTGCGTCTCGTTCATCGGCTTCTTTTAGAACCCAAAAGCGCCCCCTGCCAGTGTGTGAGGCAGAGGGCGCGGGTAAGCCGTGGCTGCCCGCTCCGGTCATCATCGATGAGAGCGAGAGGCAAAAGCGTCTCCAGAGCGTCCTTTTCCGCCTCACAGAGCGGACTTTAAAGGCGTCATCAGGTTGTCTGGTGTCAGTTTAGCACGGGCTGAGCCGGGCTGCAAATCCTATTCGTAGGTCTCGCGCTTGGGTTGCTCCGGCTCTTCCTTGGGCTTCTCGACCCGCGTGACAGGTGTCGGGATAGGCGTCTGGATCGTTCCCATGTCCTCGACCGGCTGAGCGGTGATCGGAATCTCGACGGGAGCGGTAGTGGCGGCGGTTCGAGAGACGGCACGGAGCGGTAGCGCCATGTACAGCTCGACATCGCCCGACTCCAGGTCCAGCAGCGCCGTGACGTTGGTCGGGACGCGTTTAGGGACAACGGCATCGTCGGCGTTGACCTGCTTGTGGATCAGCTCGCCGTCCTTGCCCGGAACCTGGTAGCGCAGGACGCGTGCGGTCGGGCTGCCGTTGAGCGGGTCGGCGGAGATCAGCCGTGCCCCGACCGGCATTCCCTGCTCGATCAGGCGCTCTGCCCGCTCCATGTGCTGTTTCTGTCGCGCGGGGAAGACAATGACAGTCGCGATGCCGAGGAGAGCGAGCACGACGCCTCCCCCGATCATCCCGCCGGTGTGCTTTGCCAGCCCCAGAACAAAAAGCACCAAGCCCACGACGGTGAACAGGCCACCGAGACCCAGAAAGACCGGCAGGTTGATGCCGTTCAGGTCAGGGTAGTCGGCGGCGACCGCGCGCCGTGGTGGACGATCCATCAGCTCTGGCTCAGGTGCCCAGGCTTCTTCAATGGCGATATTCGGACCCATGCTCGTCATTATAGCGCAACTCCGCCAAAGATGGCGCGTGGAAAATTCCTTTTGCAAAGCGGCGTGGTGCGCGATATAGTGACTGTTGCGACCTCGGGGCGTGGCGCAGCTTGGTAGCGTGTCTGAATGGGGTTCAGAAGGTCGCAGGTTCGAATCCTGTCGCCCCGATCACCCGCCGGAGAATTTTCTCCGGCGGGTTTTTGTTTGCAGCCCCGATGAACCTGGGCGTCTGGGGGCTTCGCCACAAAGTCGCTCCGCGACATGCCAAATTGCCCCCCGGCCCCAGTAATGGGGGAGAATGCGGATTCTGTCGCGGAGCGACTTCATCGAACGCAGTTCGCCCTGACGCCCGTGTCCATACGGGCGGAACTTAGTCGTCGTAGGCGAACTCTTTGCCGATGCAGGCGCGGTAGTCCTCGATGAGCATGTCCATGGGCTGGTCGATGTCGCCGTCGTAGGCGTAGTAGCGCACTCCGAACTTATCGCCCACATCGATATTGCCGACGTTGATGAGATACGGCTCGGCCCGATCTCCGGTCGCCTCGGTGTACTCGCGTGCCACCCCATCTGCGTCCACCATGCTGTCGAAGATAAGAATGTAGTTCAGCTCGTCGTTGTAGTCCCGGTGCAGAATGAACTCGTCGGACGACCCTCCGCGAGTCAGCACATAGACATTGCGAGGAAACCGCAAAAGCCCTTCCAGATCCATGGCCTCTATTATGGCACGGCTTTGGATTCGTGCCAATCGAAAAAGCAACGCGGGCACTGCCTGGCGCGTCGAGTGCGACAGAGCGCCCCGCACTTCGGGCAGAGATTCAGGCAAGCCTCGCCATGCTCCGCAAGAACCCGCGCTACGACCTGCTCTCGAAACGCTTCCTCGCAGTCTGCCACAGAGACGCCCAGAGGCGGCAGCGTCGCGCGGCGATAGTTTCTCTGAAGAAATGCACTCTCGCCTTTGCTGATGGGCTGGTCGGTCCGGTACTTCAAAAAGAAGTACCACAGGGCACGCTCATCCTCGGTGAAGAGGTCGTCCCGTTCCCCGAGAAGGTACTCTGCGATCTCTGCCGGGCCGAGGTCGGGCATGGCTACTTTTTTGCGTAGAGAACGCTCGGGTCGGTGAGAACGGGGGCGATCTCGGTCCAATTCGTGCCGTCGGTCTCGCGAAAGTAGCATGACTCGTGGCCGGTGTGGCAGGTCGGGCCGCTCGGTTCGGCCAGAATCAAGAGCGAGTTTTGTTCGCAGTTGACCCGAATGGCGCGGGTTTTCAAGAACATCCCGCTGGTCTCGCCCTTGATCCAGAACTTCTGGCGAGAGCGGCTCCAGAAACACACTTTGCCGTCGTGGTAGGTTTTCAGGACGGCATCGCGGTTCATAAAGCCCATCATCAGGACTTCTTTTGTTTCTGCATCCTGAACCACAGCGGGAATCAGGCCATTTTCGTCGAACTTTAGCAATTCAATCATAGTTTCTTTGGAGCAGACTCTGCTCCCATTTCCCAGAGACCGGCAGAGTAGTCGTCTCCCAGAGTTATCTGGGTGATTTCTTTGAGCGGATACGCTTCAACTCGTTCCCAGAGTGCATCGGCGTCGATTTCGGTGAGCTGTACCGTGCTTCGGTCGATCTTTTTGACCTGCCCGATGTAGCAGGTGCCTGGCCACAGCTTTTCCAACTCTATGTTCACCAACGGAAAGTCAGGAGGCAGGGTTTTCAGGATCGACGACGCACTGGTCAGGTCCAGCGCGGGCTGGGGCTGAAGGGTGTGGCCACGCCGTGCCAGGAGCCGGGGTACGAAGCTCGTCTCGCTCTCGACACTGGTTATATCGGCAAGACGCAACGCTTTCCAACCGGTGAATCGGCAGTTGTACACCTCGTGGAGCAAAACCCACTTCTCGCTCAGCCCGACGACGAAGCCGTCAGTGTGCCAGGCGTCGAAGGTACGTCTGAGCTGGCTCATCGCACCCGTCTCCTGCGCCTCTTTCAGCCGGGGCAGGAGGTCAGCTTTTTTCAACGGGCCTCGCGGCGGGTGTGACGCGCGACCAGCCAGAGGGCATCGAGGTAGCCGTCGCCGAGGTCGATGCGGGTGATGTCTTTATACCGGAAGCGGTGCGGCTCCTCCACCCACTCGCCGCCGCGATTGACCGCGCTGAGCGTGGCTTTCTTGTGGCCCAGCTCGCGCACCTTCCCGATGTAGCAGCCGCCGTTTTGTTTTTTTTCGCGGAAGACGGCGATCAGGGGAAAGAGTGGCCCCGCCGACGAAAGAAGCCCCGGCGTGTCCAGCAGAAGAAGGTCGAGCTGGGGGCGGGGACGCTCGCCCGAGAGCTTCAGGGCGGCGCTGGCGAAGGTCTCGTCCTCAGAAACGCGGGTGATGTCTTTCACCCGAAGCGCCGTAAAGCCGTTGAGCTTCATGGTCGCCCCGCTGAGCACGTGCAGCAGCACCCAGTCGTTCTCCAGTCCCACCACGAAGCCGCGCCAGGCGCGTCCATCGAAGTCGCGGGTGAGGCTGACCAGAGTCTCGTGGCTCAGCGCGATCTCAAGCTCTTTGACAATCTGTGTTTCGTTCATATACTTCCTATCGCTCCACAGGAGGAATCTATAAAGGCACTCCGCCCACGCCATCGATTCAGGAACGGATCAAGGGGCGGGAGACAAAAAACCGACGAGCGGGAGCGGGGCGCGACCTTCCAGCGAGACGCCTTTTTCTACCAGCGTCGCTCTTGCCCGAAAGATCGTGACGCCCTGCCGAACGCCGCTGGACTGCCCGACGGCGAAGTTGGCGTGGCTGATCGTGAACGTCTTGCCCCCCGGCTCGACCGACTCGACATAGGCCACGTGCCCGTACTCGTTGCCCGGCCAGGCGTCCAGCACGAGAATCGAGCCGGGCGTCGGGGTCTGGGTTTTGCAGGCGTTTTGAACCTTGTTCCACCAGAGCCGCGCGTGCCGTCCCGAGTTCGTATCGAAGCGAATCGCCCAGCCGTCCTCGGCGGCTCGCCCGAACGCATGCCACGTACACTGCCCGACCGGAAGGCTCGCCGTCCGCAGAAAGTCCGGCAGGATCGGCAAGCGTAGCGCCTTCCGGACTCCGACCGTTCCCAGCCCCGCGCCCAGAACGACGCCAAAGCCAGCGCAGAGCAAGCGTACGTTACGTTTCATCGCTAAGACCGTCTACCGCCCGGCGCTACGTAGATACCCCTTCGCCCGAGCTTGCGAGGAAACAGCCGGAGGGGTCGGTTGCTTGCAACCGGGGGAGGACGCGGGAGGTCACTTTCCTAACAAAAAAGCCCCCGCCGAGATCTCGGCGGGGGCTTTGGGACTTGCCTACCGCATGTGCTTGCGGGCGATGAGGCCCGCGCCCAGCGAGAGACCAAACAGCGCCACGGCGTTGAGTAGCGTCCACGGGAGCTGAGCGCCGAGGAACGTCGCCTGGGTGAACGGGATCGTGCCGTTGGTCCAGCCTGCAAACAGCGCGAACGCCGTTCCGAGGGCGTACGTGCCCGCGATCTTCACCGCCGGGCCGCGCCGGGCGATTAAGAAGAACGCTGCCGGAAGCAGCGCGGAGAACGTCAGCAGGTTCCAGGCGGAGTTCGCCCCCACCAGGCTCGTGAAGCCGTCGGGGAGGAAGAAGCCCAGCCCCAGCGCTCCGGCCATCGCGACCCGCAGAGCGAGCGAGCGACGAATCCCGCCGAACGCGAGCAGAAGGCCCGAAAGCCCGATCAGCAGCAGATGTCGCAGCTTCCAGGTGGTCTCGGCGGCGGCGGACTTCGAGGCATTGCCGACGTTGAGAACCCCCGCGCCGTACTTTTTCTTGTCGTTTTTGGGCGTCGCGGTCTTGCAGAGGATGTCGCGGACCTTGGCGGGGTCTTTGATGCCCTGCGCCATCACGAGCGCGGCGGCGGCGGCGACGTGCGGCGAGGCCATGGACGTTCCCTGGAACGCGTAGTAGTCGTCGCCGTGCCCGCCGATCTTCTCGGACATGTTCGTGTTCTGGAGAATGCCGTCTTTCGGGTCTTGCGAGTCGATCATGTCGCCGCCGGGCGCGGCAATTGCAACCTGCTTGCCCCACGACGAGAACTTGGAAAGCTCTCCGCTCGGGCCGACCGAGCTGACGGCCAGGCACGACGGATACGCCGCCGGGTAGCCGACGCCCTCTCTAAACGAGTTACCCGCCGCACAGACGATCAGGACGCCCTTCTTGGCGGCGTAGGCACAGGCGTTCTCCATGACCTTCGACGGGTACGCCGAACCCAGGCTCATGTTGATGACGTTCGCGCCGTGGTCGGCGGCCCAGCGAATCGCATCGCCGATGTCGCCCGCGCTGCCCGAACCCGACGCCGAGAGCACTTTGAGCGGCATAATGCTGGCCTCGAACGCAAGCCCCGCGACGCCTTCGTTGTTGTTGGTGGACTCCGCGATGGTTCCGGCCACATGGGTGCCGTGCGCGTGGTCGTCGTAGGGCTGATCGTCTTTGTTGACAAAGTCGTAGCCCGGCACGAACGTGGTTTCTTTGAAGTCACGGCAACCCTTGCCGCGCTTATAATCCGGCCCGGCGACCCCGGTGTCGATCACGGCCACGACGATGCCCTTGCCGCGCGTCCGCTTCCACGCTTCCTCGGCCTGGATCATCTTGAAGTTCCACTGCTCATCGTAGCGCGGATCGTTCGGACGAGTCCCGTTCGGATCGTTCTCGTCGCTCGTTCCACGCCAGTGCGTGCGGGTCTCGCTCGTCTGTATCGGCCTTGCGCCTTTTATCGTGATGACTCGCCCGCCGCTGCTACCGGCAAAGTAGATGACGTGGCGGCCTGCCATCGGGCTGGTATCGGACGTGGAGAAGACCTCAAGTCGCCGGGCGAGGTCGTGTTGCTGGACAGGAGATCCGGTAAGCTCGTCGGGGGAGAGCGAGACTTGAATCTCGGGTTCGGCGGCCTCGACGCGCGAGTCGGTGCGCAAGGCGTCCAGGTTCAGAAGCGAGCCGGGATTCGCGGCGACGTGATAGAGCCGGTTGCTTTTTTCCGTCACAGTCGAGTTCGGGGTGAGGGTCACGTTGTAGCGCGACTGGATGTCGGCAACGTCGGCGTCGGTGGCTCCGTCTTTGAGGTCCAGCAGGAACTTGCCGTCGCCCGCGCTCATCGGCGCAGAAAGGCTCTCGGGTTTCTGGTTCCAGACCCGCATCAGTGGCATCAGCGATGCCGTGAGCGCCAGGGCACCGAGGGCGCTCAAAATCAGCCGATTCTTCGGATTCATTTCTTCTCCTGCTCTTGCCGCATCACGGCGATCTTCTCGGCAGCCTGGACGATCTTGCGCTCGTCGAAGGCCGGGTTTCCGCCCACGAAGAACTGCTTTTTCTGAATCTCGGGCGACCGCTCGTCGAAGCCAGGGCTTACCCCCGCCACGACTTTCTTGGCTCTTGGCTTGCTCATTTTTCGTCCTCCAGGCTCTCGCGCAGCTCGGGGTTGCGCTCCAAAATGTACTCGTAGAGGTCTCTCAGTCCGGGGCGACGCTCATCAAAAAGCGGGTTGCCCCCGGCGTAGACCGTGTCTTTGGGGTCGCCGAATTCGTTGCGGCCCTTCTCTTGGACCCACGCGTCGATCTTTTTCTTCACTGCGTCGCTGACTGCCATGCTACATTCTACCTCCGATTTTCGGGGGAAAGTTCCCTCCCCCTTAGACGCACGAGGGAGCATTTGGTTACGCGGGCCGGTCCAGATAAAAATACGCCGTCGCGCTCCAGTCATCGCAGCGCCAGAAATTCACCCAGCCATCGGGGAGCGTCTCTAAATCGACGGGCGTGCCAGGCTCCAAAAGCTTCACAAACCCGAGGCTCTCCGGGGCATCTAAACTGACCGGAATCAGCGGGACACCTTTCTGTTGTAGCGCTAAAACGGCCTGTTTGTCCGCGCCGCCGATGGTCTGAATCGCAACTCGGCAGCTTCCGTCGAAGAACGCCGGGTCGTCGATGTGGTAGCGGTAGAACGCGTACTGGCCGCTCGCCGAGTCCGCAATCGGGCAGCCCTGGGTTCGGTGGGAGTACGCGCCCTGCCCCCAGCCCGTCCCGATGTAGTCCTCCGTCCCGGTTCCGCAGAGCGTCGGGTGGGAATCGTCGCCCAGATAGATTTTTACCTCGCCCTCGCCCCACCAGGAATTTTCATACCGGGGATCGGCGATCACCCCGACGTTGCACCCTAAAAACCGTCCGTTTCCCAAAGTTCTGGGCAGAATCTCGAACTCTTTGCCCAGAGAGTTGGGCGACTCGCGCCGAAAACTCGCATGAAAGTAGAGCATCTCCGAAGTGTGCTCGACACCAACTAAATAATCGATCTCGTAGAACAAATGTCCCAGCGGTTTGTCCGAGCCGTTGGTCAGCGTGACTCTGGCTCCCGTGCGAAACGGCATCGGGACAAAACAATTGAAGCTTCGGCCTTCCGGGTCCGAGAACAGCCCGCACTCAAAGGGAACTCTCCGGCCCAGCCCGATCCCGAAGAAGTCGCCCAGCGGCACCGATACGGCGGGCGTTTCAGCGCCGTCCCAGAACATTTTCAGAGTCAGCTCCCGGAGTCGCTCGGGGCTACGGTCGTCGATGGTCAGCCAGATCCGAGTGAGGGTTCCGCTGCTCTCGGTGACATCGAGCAGCGTTTTTACCTCGCCCGGCTCCAGCGTGTCGAACGCGTGGCCCTTGGCCCCGAGGTTCTCCAGCCCGCCCGCCCCGCGCCCGCCCGACGGATTCTCAAAGCTCGCCCAGCGCGTCTCGACGCCCCGAGGCTTCTGAAAAAGTTCCATACTCAGGTTATACTCTGAAGCGATGCGTACGCTGCTTCGCCCGCTCTTTCTGGGCTTGCTCTTAATTCCGTTCTGCGTTTATTGGGCGCAGGACCAGGTGATCGACCGGATTTTCTCGCTCATGGTGCCGCCGCTCGCCATCACGATGCTGGTCGCGCTCCTCAACGTTCCGCTCCGCCGGAAGCTTCCGAAAATCGCGCTCTCGGGGCCAGAGCTGGCGGTTTTGTACGCCATGCTCGCGACGGCCTGCGCGATGGCGGGCGAGTGGATGGACATGATCGTCCCGCAGGTCTATGGCTATGCGATCTACGCCCAGAACAACCCGCGCTTTGAGAAAATTCTCCCGTTTCTCTCCGACTGGTTTTTCTTCAAAGACCCGAAGGTTCTGAGCGATTTCTCTCAAGGCCGCGAGTCGTCTTTCTGGCCGCAGCTTACGCTCTGGCTGCCCAAGGCCGGAGCATGGACCCTGCTTCTGACTTTAATTTGTACGACGATGCTCTGCATCAACGCGATTCTGAAAGATCAGTGGATTCACCGCGAAAAACTCGCGTTCCCGCTGGTGCAGCTCCCGCTGGTCGTGTCCGAGGGCATGGACGGAAAAAACCCGCTGTTTCGCGAAAAACTCTTCTGGGGCGCGTTTCTGTCGGTGTTTCTGATCGACATGCTCAACGGGCTGTCGTTTCTCTACCCGGCGCTGCCCCGGCTCAATATTCGATTTCTCGCGGACATGAACTCCTGGTTCTCCGCTCCGCCCTGGAACCAGACCGGCTGGACACCCATCGGGGTTTTTCCGTATCTCGCGGCGCTGGGCTTTCTGATGCCGACCGATCTGCTGTTCTCGCTTTTGTTTTTTTTCGTGGTGCGCAAGGGCCAGCAGATCGTCGCATACTCGCTGGGCAACGAGCAGGGCGTTTTTGGAGGCGGCGGGCTGGTGCCGAGTGCGCCGTATTTTTCCGAGCAGAGCTGGGGAGCGTTTCTCGGGTTGTTCGCCAGTGCGATGTGGCTGGCACGTCCGCACCTCAAGCAGGTCTGGGAAGACATCTGGACCGGGCATCGCGAGCCGGGTCAGCTCTCGCATCGGTTTTTGTTTTTACTGCTGGTAGCGTGCTTGATTGCTATCGGCATGATCGGGGTCGGGATCGGCTTGCCGTTTCTCTTTGTGATTTTCTATGTCAGTATTTTTCTGGTTTTTTCTATTGCCGTCACGCGGCTCCGGGCGGCCCTGGGAGCGCCGACGCATGAGATGGCGTTCATGGGGCCGCACCAGCTTGTTTTAGACTTTCACGGGGCCGCCGGGCTTTCTCCCGATTTAGTGACCCGGACCATGAGCACGTTCCACTTCATGAACCGGCTGCACCGCACCCACCCGATGCCGACCCAGATGGAGGGGCTGTACCTCGCGGAGAAAACCGGGCTTTCCGGGCGGGCGATGTTCGGGGCGCTGTTTCTCGCCACCGTGCTGGGCAGCTTCGGCGGCTTTATCGCGCACGTCTGGCTGGGCTATCGCTGGACTCCGGTGAGCTGGATATCGTCGGAGGTAAGCGGCGTGGTCAACAGCATTACGTCAACGCCGCGCCCGCCCAACCCGACCGCGATGGGGGCCGTGGGCGCGGGCTTTCTGGTGGTTCTTGCGCTGGACGTCCTTCGCTTTCGGGTGCCGGGCTTCTGGCTGCACCCGGCGGGCTATGCGCTGGCGATGAACTTCGGGGTGGACTACTACTGGTTCGGGCTTTTAGTGGTTCTGCTGGTGAAAGTCTTTGTGCAGAAGTTCCACGGCTTGAAGGGCAACGACAAGCTTCGGCAGGTGGCCTTCGGGCTGGTGCTGGGCGAGTTCAGCGCCGAGCTGCTCTGGGCCTTGTTCTCGATGTTCAACGAGCGTCAGGCGACCTACTCGATCTCGATCAATGGAAAGTTAGGATGGAACCAGTAGGTTGCACGGCGAGGGGACGCGGGATATACTCACGCCAGAATTCCCCGGACAAACAGGAAAAAAACCCTTGCCTGCCCTATCGCAACGAGTCATAAAACGCCTCGGTCTATACAGTAAACGACTTCAGTGGCGTTTTATTAAGTCCTATCGTAAAGAGATAACGCTTACCACGAAGCAGGGAGTCTTATCTGTCGCAACTCAGGACGACGAAATCGGCCAGAGATTGTTTTTATTTAATGAATTCCAGCGCGATCTCTCGCAAAATGCACTGAATTTCTTAAGAGAGAAGAACCTGCTTCCTGCAAAGGGAGCCGGGACGCTCTTAGACATCGGTGCAAACAATGGAGTTATCTCTATCGGAATGCTAACCGACAATGAGTTTCAGAACTGCATCGGGATCGAGCCGGACGGCAACAACGTGGGGTTTTTAAAGAAAAACGTCGCGCAGAACAAGCTCGATGGGCGCTACCACGTGGTTCATGCGGCGGCATCCGACCGCGAGGGCGAGGTTTTCCTGGAGTTAAGCTCGGATAACTTCGGCGATCATCAGGTCTCGTTCGATGGCTCTGCGCAGTCTCGGGAGCGCCAGAAAGTGCGCGCCGCCCCACTCGACACGCTTCTCTCCGAGCTTCCTCAGGAAGTCGTCGAGAAGATCGCGCTGATCTGGATCGATGTCCAGGGCCACGAGGGCTATGTCTTTGCAGGCGGCAAAAAACTGTTCAGCTCGTCGATTCCGATAGTTACCGAGCTTTCTCCGGCCAGTATCGTTCGTTCTGGGATGAGTATTGAGAATTTTTGCAAGCAAATCGCCCAGTACCGGGCTTATTTCTGGGTTTGGCGGCGCTGCGGGACTTATATTCGCTATCCCATTGCGGAACTTCCTGTTTTCTGTGCCGAACTGGGCATGGGCGAGTTCTTCGACGATGTTCTTCTGACCAACTGACATGGAAAGTAAGTGGAAAGGGAAGTCCCTGATCCGGCTGGCGATCTCGGTGTTCAGCACGAATATCGTGGTGCTGGTCATCAATCTCCTGACAGGCATCCTGATCAACCGCACCATCGGTGTCATCGGGCGAGGGCAGCTCATGACGCTTCAGGTCTGGCCGCTTCTCATCACCACCATTTTTTCGGGTGGATTCAATGCGGCTGCGGTCCATTTTTCGGCAAATAACCCTGGCGAGAACAAAAAATATTTCGGCGGAATGGTTCTTATCAGTATTCTGGTGGGATTGATAACGGCCATCACAGGTATTTCTCTGGCATCCTGGCAGCTACCTCTTTCTCCTAAAGACCTTAATATTGTTTTTCTGGCGTTTTTATTGACACCGATAATGGTTCTTTGCGAACTCACTACGGGAATGCTCAATGGAATCGGGCAGATCAACAAAGGAAACCGTGCTCGGCTCTTGCGGGTTCTGGCGACGCTGGTTGGCCTGGTGATTCTTCGGCTAACTCACACGATGACGGTACCTAATATCTTCTGGGCGACATACTTACCGGGAATGATTGCACTGATTCCGAATTTAATTACGCTACGCAAGGCCGATATGCTACATATCGGCGATGTTCGACTGACCCTGCGTGTCTGGCTGCCGTATGCCTGGGCTGGTTTTATCGTGACGTTGCTACAAACCGCGTACTTGCGTAGCGATCAGTTTTTAATGACGATCTACATGGGCGACCACGAACGCGGTCTGTATGGCAATGCCGTGACGTTCTCCGAGCTTTTGCAGCAGGTTCCACTGGCGATCTCGGCCATTATTTTTACCAGTTCTTCGTTCGAGGGGCAGTCGGATCGGGATAAATTGGGAGCGTGTGCCCGTTTGATCCGGGTCGGGCTTTTCTCGAATATAATATTTGGCTTTATGGGCATGGTTTTGCTTCCTCACTTTCTGTATCGTGCCTACCGGCCCGAGTTTGTGGGAGCGGCTCCGTTGTTTAATTTATTACTGCCCGGTGCTATTGCTATGGCAATTGGATACCCCATTCATACGTTTTATTTAGGGATAAAGCGTCCCTGGGTCTCGGTGATTCCTCAAATTATCGCCGTTGTCGTAACATTGATCGGAATTTATTATTCGCTAAAAATCAAGAGCCTGGAAGCGTTCTGCCTGGCGGCGTCGGCGGGATATATTTCGTACTGCCTCGGGATGCTCTGGTACATCCGTCGGGACTACGGCAGAGCCGCAGTGATCTCGCTGTTTCCGAGCATTGAGATGATGCGCTCGGGTTGGTCGCGCCTGCGCACGCTCGTCCGTCGTCGGTTGCCGGTGGCCTGAGGGCGCTGATTGTGGTATAGTCCGCGCATGGGTGACTTGAGAAAAGCTCCGGGTATTCGCGACTTTCTGACGCTTCGCAACGCTTCTGTAGACAATAAATCCACCAGCGTAGCTCTTCTTTCCATCGAAAGAGAGCGTTTTTTTCGCGAACTGATGAAAGAGGACAAGTATCAGTCGCCAAAAAACCTAAATCGTTTTGAATTTCAAGTATTTTCTCAAGCCGGAGATGACGGGCTTCTTTTAGAGATATTTTCCCGCATTGGCTCGGGAAATAAGACGTTTGTAGAAATGGGCGTCGGCAATGGGCTTGAAAACAACACGACGTTTTTTTTAATGCAGGACTGGTCGGGGCAATGGGTCGATGGCAACCCTGGCTATGTGGCTGATATCAAGACTCGTTTTGCCCGGTTCATTCAGAGCAAAAAGCTGAGTATCACGGAGTCGTTTATCACGGCTGAAAATATCAATGAAATTTTAGATAAAGCTAACTGCCCGCAAGAACCCGATCTATTTTCCTTAGATATAGACCAGAATACCTACTGGGTTCTCAAAGCACTGAAAAACTATCGTCCCCGAGTGATGGTAATCGAGTACAACGCGTTCTATCCGCCGCAAATGGACTTTATAGTTCCCTACGACCCGAATAAAATATGGGACGGCAGTATCAACTACAGTGCCAGTATCCGTCCGTTTGTGACACTCGCCGATGAGATGGGTTATAACATCGTCGCGTGTGATACTTTTGGCGTAAATATGTTCTTTGTGCGAAAAGACCTCTGCGAAGACAAGTTCCAAGAGCCATACACCGCCGAGTTTCACTTTGAACCGTACCGGCTTTATCAGGTAGAGCGAAGCCACCTGCATCCGCCCGGAGTTTAAGCACTTTAATGGCCGAGAAACCGCTTCATATCGGGCTGGTACACATCGACTTTCCGCCGCTGGAGCGCTTCGGGGGGATCGCACGCTACATCGCGGCGCTGGCAAAAGGCTACGTGAAACTGGGTCACCGGGTGAGCGTCGTGTGCCGCGACGACAAAAGTCCGCGCGTCGATACCTGGGAAGGAGCCAGTGTCCACCGACTCCGAATCGCCGACTCGCCCCTGCTCAAGCTTCCCAAGGGCCAGGTGCTCTTCGAGGGCTGGGAGACCAGCCGCCGGTTCTCTCAGAAGCTCCACGAGATCCATAAAGAAGACCCGCTGGACATCGTCGAGTTCTGTAGCTGGGCGGGCGAGGGCTACGCGTTCAGTCGGAATCGCTGCGCTCCGTACGTCGTGCGGGTCAGCTCGATGCTCTGGCAGCTTCCTCTCACGATTCCCGGCTACAAGACCGGCCCGGCGGGAAAGTGGCACCGGCGCTTCGAGGAGATGGCGATTCCGCCTGCCGATCTGGTCTTGACGCCATCCCGCGAGCAGGCCCGGCTGGTGGGCGAGCACTTCAAGCTCCGACCGCTCCCGACCGCGATCCACCACGGCCTCGACCTTCCTGAAAGTCCGCCTGCGCCCACGGTCTCGACCGACGGAGTGGTGCGGTTTCTGTTTGTCTCGACGCTCAGCAGCCGCAAGGGGTTCGATCTTCTCGTGCAGGCGTTCGCGAGCGTCCACGCCAGCGCCTCGGTGCCCGTGACGCTCGACGTGGTGGGCTGGGACCCGCCCCATGAGAGCGGCGGCACCTACGGCGAGTGGGCGCTGGCGCAGATTCCCGAGAGCGCTCGCGCCGCGATCCGCTATCACGGCATCGCCCCCGACGACGCCCTGCCCGGTCTGTATGCGGCCTGCGACGCGTTCGTGTGTCCGTCGCGCTACGAGTCGTTCGGGCTGATCTTCCTCGAAGCCATGCGCTTCAAGAAACCCGTGATCGGCTGCGTCGCGGGGGGAATTCCCGAGGTCGCCCCCGACGGCGTCGCCGGAATTCTCGTCCCGCCCGACAACCTTCAGGCCCTCACCCAGGCCCTGCGCACGCTCGCCGAAGACAGCGCCCTGCGCATCCGGCTGGGGGAGAGCGCCTTCGACTTCTGGGAAAAAGGCTTCACTGAGCACGCGATGTGCGAGAACTCCATCACGGTCTATCGCCAGCTCATCTCGAACCCACCCGGCCACTCGAACCCACCCGGCCCCTCGTAAACCTCGTGTCCACCCTCCCTTTGCGGCAAAGGGAGGGCAAGGGTGGGTTCGGGGTGGGTTCATCCGTGGACGATAACCTCGACGACTTCGAGACTCCCGCCTGTCGGTGGCTCTCCCCCCTTCGTCCACCAGCGTAGGTAGGCGTCGTCGGTGATCCCGATTATCGTGTCGCGGTTTAGAATATGGACCGGAAATAGCTTGCCCGAAGCCACTCGCTGCACTCCCGTGATCCCGGTGCGGACCTGTCGGGTCGTTTTTGCGTCGTCGAAAATCTCCCGCGTCTCCTCTTGAAACAGGAAGTTCACCCGAAAGAAGCCCCGGACCTGCGGAGTGATACCCACCTCAATTCGGTTGCGCCGTCCCTCGGCTACCAGCAGGGCCTCATGCACTTTGCCGACCTGCGCTTGTAGCCGGGCCTGGCTCAGCACCTGGCGACGCCTGCGGTTCTGGCCCAGGTAGCGCGTCCGGAAGATCTCCAGCGTGTGAAGCGTCTGGGGGACATCGAGCAGCCGGGATAGCTCCCGTGCCTGCGCGACGCTCTCGCTCGTCCCGCGAACCATCAGGCGCTTGCGCGGCTCGTCGAACTGAAGACCGGAAACCCCCTCGGTATCTCTTTGCTCCAGAAGCCGCGCGGCGACCAGGCGTGGGGAGACGTGTCGCAAACGAATCTCTACCGTTACTTCTTTTTCCATGTCCCTCTTGGAGCCAGGTGCGCCGGGTTTCCTTCAACCGGTACAATTCGCTGTGACCTACGACGAGGCAGTCGCTTTTTTTTCCGGGCGGGTGGGCGATGGCACGCGTGACCGAACCCGGCTTCGGGGCTTGCTCGGGCGGCTGGGCGATCCGCAAGAAAAGCTCTCTGTGATCCACGTGGCCGGGACCAACGGCAAAGGCTCGACGGTGGCGTTTCTCGACAGCATTCTCCGGGCGGCGGGCTTTTCGGTGGGCGCGTATCTCTCGCCGCATGTCTTCGACCTTCGGGAGCGCTGGCTTCTGGACGGCCTGCCGATCTCGGAGGGCGAGTTTATTCAGGCCGTCGAGCGGCTGAAAATTGCCGGGGCCGACGGCCTGACGGAGTTCGAGCTGAAAACCGCGCTGGCGCTGGAGCGCTTTGCAAAAGTCGGCGTGGACTGGGCGATTCTCGAAGCGGGCATCGGCGGGCGCGACGACGCCACGAGCGTGGTTGCGCCGCCGAGGTGCGCCGTGATTACCAATGTCGGGCGGGACCATGAGTCGATACTGGGCCACACGCTCAAAGAGATCGCCGCGCACAAAGCCGGGATTATCAAGCCGGGCGTGGGTGCGGCGTTCACGGCGGCCACGGGCGCGGCACGGGCAGTGATCTGCAAGCGAGCCAATCAGCTCGACATTCCCTGCGCCGTCGTCACGGCTGGCGACCTGCCACCGGAGATTCGGCCCGGACTGCGCGGGGCGCACCAGCGCACTAACGCCGCTCTGGCGCTGCGGGTTGCTCGCTCGCTCGGAGTCTCCGAGGAGAAAATTCGGGCGGGGATCGAGAGCGCCCGGCTGCCAGGGCGCTTCCAGGTAATCGAGAGAGAAGGCCGGACGCTACTTCTGGATGTCGCTCACAACGAAGGCGGGGCGCTGGCGCTGGCCGAAGCGCTGCGTGAGTTGTTTCCCGAAAGGCGTATCACGCTCGTTCTTGGCGTCAGCCGAGGGCACGCCCCGGAGGTGCTTTTAGGCGCACTCGCGCCGCTGGTAGCGCGTTGCATCGCGACCGAGCCGCCGTTCCGTCCGCGCCCCGCTGCCGAGATCGCTCTGGCGGCCCGTGCCCTCGGCCTGGAGACTCAGATCGTTCTCCCTGCCTCCGAGGCGATCCAGTGTGCGTGGGAGTCGGTGCTGCCCGGCGACTTAGTTTTAGTAACCGGCTCGTTCTACACGGTCGGCGAGACGCCGGTTTCTCTGCGGGCATAAAAAACGCCCCCGTTTCCGGGAGCGTTTCTTAAGTGAACTTGGGGCGCTTAGAAGCGCTGGCCGAAGTAGACGTTCGAGCGGTTCGCGTTGCTTCCGTAGTTCTGGATGCTCGTGACGTTGAACTCGACGAAGGTGCGGCGGTTGGTTTCGAGGCCAACGAACACCTTGCCACCGTTCTCGGTCTGGTGAGCGCCCGCACGGGTGAAGTTCGTGGTGTACGCACCCACGCCCGCGCCGCCATACAGGTTGACCTTACCGGTCTTACCCGCGTAGAAGCGTCCCGCCAGGCCAGCCCCCGAGATCGGGGTTGCCGTCTCGAAGTGATCGGCATAGACCTGAAGCGTCGAGTTGCGACCGCCGAACAGCGGGAACTGACCGATGTCGTAGCCGAGCTGTGCGCCCGCTTCGTCGCCGTTGGAGACATCGCGGCTGATGGATATCTTGGCAGGCTTCATCTCAACCGGTCCGGTCACCTTGCGAGTCGTCATGCCGCCACCCATAGCGGAGCTGGAGGCCATGCCGCCGCCCATGCTCTTGCAGAGCTTATCGAGGCACTCCTGCTGCTGCTTGACAATCGTCAGAATGTCGCAGAGCTGCTCCTCGAAGTGCGCGGTCTTGCGCAGATCGAAGGTGCGGTCTTTCTTGTACAGCTCGCAGCACTCGATGAGCATCTGGATCATCTTCTGCTGAGCATCGAGACGCGCCGTGATCGCGGAGAGATCGACCTCGGCCTTGGGCATGTCCGGGAACTTGATCCCGGCGATGATCTCTTCTTTCAGCTTGGTGAGAGTCTCCTCGGAGAGCTCGACTCTCTTGACCACTTCACGCTCGATGACGCGCGGCCCGTCCGGCATGTGCGGTCGCGGCGGACTATTTCGTATAATCCTCTTGGTGGGGCGGCGGGGCGGGCAGCCCTTGCGGTCACCACGGCGGCGCGACGAAGATTTCTTCGCGCTGACTTTCTTTTTCATCGAGCTTTTCTTGGCGCTCGATTTTTTCATCGGCGGCTTGGCCATGCTCGGAACGGCACAGACGGAGGCCCCCACCGCAGTGGCGACCAGGGCGATCATTGCAAACTGAAGACGACGCATTCAGTACTCCTTATGCTTTCAGACGCCCCGTCGGATTTCCTCCGATGCGCCTAACTGCTTCCCTTCGTGTTGTTCTACTCTTCTGACCTTCGGTGGAAGGGGATGAGTTCCTCAGGTAGTTCTCCGGGCATTCTACGACAAATTTTCGTCACTGACTACCATTTTCGGTAAATGCCCGTATTTTTTTCATAAAAATCTGGCAAGCTTGCCTAGGATCGGATTTCTCCGCCCAGCCGAGTGAGGGCCAATCGGACGCTCTGGAGCGCCTCTTCGACCTCGCCATCGGTCAGGGTTCCGCCCGCCAGACGGAAGGTCAGGCGCAGGGTGAGCGAGCGTCGCCCCTCCCCAAGGCCCGGTCCTTCGTAGACATCGATCAGGCGCAGCGACTCCAGGTTTGATCCTGCCGCCGCACGCGCCGTGCGCTCGACCTCGGCGAATGCAACTTCCCTGCCAAACACCGGGGCCAGGTCGCGCACGACCGCCGGGTAGCGCGGCAGAGACCTTGTCGAAGCCGTCGTTCCCAGTGCCAGAGCCGAGAGCGCGTCGCCGTCGAGATCGAAGACGCACGCCCTTCGTGCTACGTCCTGCGACGTGCTCACCCCCTCGGAAAGTTCCCCGAATGTGCCAATTTCCACACTTCCAACCGTGATTTTCGCGGCACGGAACGGATGCAAGAGCGGGTGCGATGCCGGGGAAAACTCGGCCCCGGTGATTCCCAGCGCCGAGAGAAGCGCCTCGACGATGCCCCGCGCGAAGTAAAAATCCGACGGGTATGCCTCGGGCCGAATTCCCCAGAGACTCTCCAGGGCACTGCCCGAGACCAGCCCGCTCACGCGTAGCGGCTCGATGACCTTCGCGTCGGTGTCGGGCAGGTACACCGGCCCGACCTCGAACAAGCGAAGGTCACGAATGCCCTCGCGGCTCGCACGTCCGGCGATTCCCAGCAAGTTCGGCAGGAGCGAGTCGCGCAGGTAGCCGTACTCGGGTGCCATCGGGTTGCGCAAGGCAAGCTGCCCTTCCGAAACCAGCGAGTGCGTCACCACTTCTTGCAAGCCCGCCCGCACCAGCGCGTCGCGCAGGCGGCGCAGGAAGAGCGCACGGGGTGAGTCCTGCCCGCGCTGCCCGATCTGCCAGGCGACTTTCTCTTCCAGGTTCGCGTAGCCCAGCGCCAGCCGCCCGACTTCCTCGGCGATGTCGTCCTCGATGGTCAAATCAGGCCGCCAGGGCGGAATCCCGCAGTCCATCGCGCCCGCCGAGCGCGTGACCTCGATTCCAAGCCGCTCCAGAGCGGAGATTGCGGCGTCCCGGTCCACATCGGCCCCGAGTAGCTTGCGAACCCGCTCCATCCGGGCCAGCACCCGATTTTTCGGCGTGGGCCGCGCGATTGTCTCGGCCAGAGAGATTATCGCCCCGCCTGCGATCTCGCAGATCAGCTTGGCGGCCATGAAGCCCGCAGTCCGTACCAATTCCGGGTCCACGTAGCGCTCGAAACGATAGCTCGCCTCCGAGCGCAGGGTTTTCTTGGCTCCGCGCCGGATTCGCAGCGGATCGAAGTGCGCGGTTTCGAGCAAGACCCGCGTGGTTTTCTCGGTGATCTCGGTGGCCTGGCCGCCCATGATCCCGGCGATGGAGATCGGCTTCTCGAAATCGCAGATGCACAGGACGCCCTCGGGCAGGGTGCGCTCGTCGCCGTCGAGGGTGACTAACTTCTCGCCGGGTTTTGCACCGCGAACGACTATTTTTCCGTCCGGGATCGTGTCCAGATCGAACGCATGGAGCGGCTGGCCGAGTGCGAGCATGACGTAGTTGGTGATGTCCGCGACGTTGTTGATCGGACGATACCGATCCCCCAGCGCCGCCCGCAATCGCGCCTGAAGCCACTCGGGAGCCGGGCCGATTTTTACCCCGTCGATCACGATTCCCTGGAAGCGCCCGCAGCCCTCCGGGTCTTCGATGGTTACCGAGACTGCCTCTTCCGCCATGCCGCCGTGAAAGTGCTTCGCAGCGGCGGCGGGCGGCGGTAGCGCCGTCAGTGCCATGCTTTCGGCAGCGGCAAGCTCGCGGGCGGTGCCGTAGATAGACGCCCAGTCGCCGCGATTTGGGGTGATTTTCGTCACCCAGACCGGCCCGCTCGGATCTTCGAGGGTCTCTTCGACCTCTAAACCGGCCATGGTCAGGGCTTCGGCGTAGGTCGCTATTTTGTCGTCGGGAATTTCGAGATATTCCCGGAGCCACTGAATCGGTACTCGCATGGTTAGAACTGTCCTAAGAAGCGAACGTCGTTTTCTAAGAATAAGCGGAGGTTGGAGACGCCGTAGCGCACCATCGGCATCCGATCTGTTCCGAGGCCAAAGGCCCAGCCGGTGTACTTCTCCGTGTCGAAGCCCGCTCGCTTCAAGATATTGGGGTGAATTAAACCCGCGCCACCCAATTCCAGCCAGCGGCCCTCGCCCGTGGCGGGACTTACCCACCAGATCGCGACCTCGACACCCGGCTCGACGAACGGGAAGAAGTCCGGGCGGAAGCGCACTTTTGAGTCCGGCCCGAACAGCCCACGCGCGATCTGGCCCAGAACCCCCTTGAGATCGGCCAGCGAGATTCCTTCGGCCACAGAAAAACCATCGACCTGATGGAACGTATGGCTGTGGGTATCGTCCATGGCGTCGCGCCGGAAGCAGCGCCCCAGGGTGGCGATCCGAAACGGGACATTTGGCGTCGCGCTCGCTAAAACCTTCTCGAACGTCCGGCCCTGGAGCGAGCCGGTCGTGTGGGTTCTCAGAAGCCGGGCACCGGGCGTCTGGGACTCCCACGGGCCTTCGACATAGAACGTGTCCTGCTCGTCCATGGCCGGGTGGTCGCTCGGGTAGTTGAGCCAGTCGAAGTTGTAGGTGTAGTCTTCCACATCCGGGCCATCGACGAACGTGAAGCCCAGCCCGAGAAAGACCTCGCGGACATCGTCGAAGGTACGAGTGAGCGGATGGAGCCGTCCGGGGGGCGCAAGCCGTCCGGGAAGCGTGACATCGATGGCCTCGCCTCGCTCGCGCTCGGTGCGCTCGGTAGCTTCGAGGGCGATTTTCTTCTCGGCCAGCGCCGCTTCAACCCGGACTTTCGCCTCGTTGAGCGCCTGCCCGAACGCGGGGCGCTGCTCGGGCGCAAGGCTCCCCAGAGTTTTGAGAAGCCCGGTGAGCTTCCCACTCTTTCTTCCCAGGAACGCGTTGTCGGCCTCGGCGAGTGCCACCGTGCCGCTGGCCTGGGCAATAGCGCCCAGCGCTTCTTTTTCTATAGCCTTAAGTTCGTCTGTCATAATTTTTGTTTTTGCCCGGCATTAAAAATACCAGTCTATTAAAAGCGGACCTCCGGCCCGGCAATCCTGAATGATATTCGGGAACGGCGCATTGCGCCGGTTCGGGCCGCCCCCGGGTACCCAGCGGCTGGGTGGAGGCGCTTTTATGAGGCCGGTATTTTTAATGCCGGACCAGGTGCCGGGTATGCAAAAGGCTCGCGGTGTACCGCGAGCCTGAAGTTGTGGGAGTGCGCGGTGCGACTCAGGCAGCTAACTGGAGCTGCTTGAGGAGCGCGGTAAACCCATTGGCGTCGTGGATCGCCATGTCGGACAGAACCTTGCGGTCCAGATCGATCCCGGATGTGCTCAGTGCGTTGATGAACGCCGAGTAGGTCGTCCCCCCGTTGCGGCAGGCGGCGCTGATTCGGACGATCCAGAGGCGTCGGAACTCGCGCTTTTTGTTGCGACGGTCACGGTAGGCGTAGTTACCAGACTTTCGGACTGCTTCATTTGCAGACTGAAAGACATTTTTCTTGGACCCGAAGTAACCTTCGGCCTGTCCAATGATTTTATTATGACGTTTCTTCGTCATTAAGCCGCGTTTTACGCGTGGCATACTTAACTTAACTCCTTCGGGCGGGCTTTTTCAGGCCCTGTTGTGGTTTCCCGTCGTCCAGATTTTGTTCAAACCGGACGAAATCGACGAGGAACAGAGATTTAGCTGGAAATCCCGTTCTGCAGCTGGCGCACGACCTGTTTCACCTTGCCGTCCGTGATGATCGACTCGTTGTAGAGCCGTCGTCGGGACTGCGGTGATTTCTTGATCATCGAGTGATGGCGCTTGGTGCGCCGGAACGTGATCTTGCCGGTTCCCGTGATACGGAAACGCTTGGACGCGCCCTTGTGCGTCTTGACTTTTGGCATGACGCTTTTCCTTTCCTCGAAATGGGCGACCTGAGGGCCGCCAAGAGGACAGTATATCACAGCCCCCACCACAGCTCCACTCAGGCCGAGATATCAAATAGAATTCGGGCGTTCAGTTCAAATCCGGGAAGCTCGGGTGAGCAGTCAATAATTTCCGGGTCCGAAAGCACTAAAACTTCGGAGTTCGGGCGATAGATTTCGACGGTGCACGTCGTGGGGTCGATCAAGAGGCCAAGGCGAACCCCGGAGTCGCGCCATTCGACCATTTTTTCTTGAAGAGTGACCAGTCGGTCGGTCTCAGAACGCAGCTCGACGATAAAATCCGGCGCAAGAGGCAGAAAGCCCTCGCGCTCGTCGTGGGTGAGGGCGGCGAGGCGCTCGTGGAAGATAAAGGCCGCGTCGGGCGAGCGGATCGCGCCGCTGGGCAGCCGAAACCCGCCACTGGACTCATACGGCTTGCCCAGGCGTGTCTGGAGCGCCCAGATTCCGAGAAGCGTTGTGAGAAGCGCGTTACGCTCCGAAGTCAGGGATTTTGTGGGCATTTCGAGGTTCAACTCTCCCGTGGCGCTTCGCTCGATCCGAAGGTCGGAGTTATCCTGGCAGAACAGAAAGAAATCGGCGTCATCGGCCATGTCCAGGCCGGGGCGCAGCACCAGCGAGGTGTCGGCCACAAACGGGAAATGCAACCGAAGCGGAGGAGTCTCAACAGCCGTGCTCATAGTCCTACTTTATCGCAAACGGCGAACCAAAACGCTGTCAATCACGCGCTCAGTATCGGTTTTTGCGCCAATGGCGACCAGTGCCTGAGTTTCAATAACCTCCAAAAACTGCAAACTCTCGGGATCGACGACGGCAATGAACTCGATCTGGGCATCCGGAGCGCTGGCTGACAGAAGCGTCCCGAGCCACGACGCCAGAACCGGGCCTTCGTCGGTCTTTTGCTCGCGGTTCGCCATCTCCAGAAGCCCCTGCGCTTCGTCCAAAACCCGCGCGACAGCTTTTTCGAGCAGGGTTTGGGGAGCCGGACGCACGAGTCGGTCTCGGAGAAAAATAAGTTCTTCGATGCGGATCATCATTGAGGTAGTGTACCCTCCTCAAAAATAATTTTACTGATGTCGATCAAAATACTGATAAACAGGGTATACTTCCAAAAACAGAAAATCGGTGATTTCCAATACCCGTTACTCGCAAAAGCTAAAAAAATGAAAAATTTCTGTAGGTCGGTGACGAATAATTGCGTCTTTGTATTTCTCTGCTCTCTGATTTTTTCAGGCTTGTCATTTGCTCAAGGTACTGGGGGACCGCCTTCTGGTAATAGTGGTGGAAATGCACCTTTTTGGAGGAAATCAGTTACTCCTCTTGGAAATTTCACCTGGTCTTCAATTTTTGCACCACCTCAAGGTCAACCTATCTTTAGCTCAGGATCAAAACCATGGTGGTATATGGGACAAGGAATATATGTTTGGCAGTATTGGACTTATTTTGGTTCACATACAGGAAGTGTTCATTTTAAATACGAGTGGATTGCCCCAAATGGTGAAAAATCACCCAAGAATGTGGTTGTTCATAAAAATGTAACTGCATCATGGAGTGCTCCCCTGATAGGGGGTTCTGGTAGTTGTTCTTCGTCCATTCCAGGTGCTCCTGTATATTGGAATGATGGTTTCAGGCATGGTGAATCCTTAAATAATCAACTATATGAAGTCAAAAATAGTGCATCTGGTATCGTAGAATTTGATATTTCTATGTCTGCGATTGCTTCGGGTACAGGTAGTGAGTCTGTTTTTAGCTGGGGGCCTGTAGCATGTTCGGTTAGTGCAGATTCAGATATCACTTCTATTAAAGTAGATGTAAATGGTATTGTTAGAGATGGTATGATATGGAAAACACTGACAGGAATGAAAGTTTCTTCTGCTTTAAATACGGGAAGCTATGTACAAATTCCAGGAAATTATAATTGGGACGGATCAGGACCAATCTTTAAAGAATTTTATGTTTCTCCAGATCAGAAAATTGGTGAACGTCGTTTGCATGTTGCTCCAGATAAGGTAAACGCAGTATTTGTAACTCACTATTTTGGTGAAGGTTCGGGGGTAGTCACGTGCAGTGGGAAAATAAGTACGCCAAGTGGTCAATTAACAGTTGAAGCTGAATCGGAAAATTTCACTATTGTGCGTCCTCTAAATAATTTGACTATACTTGATGGCTCAGTCAAATACCAATCGAATAATTTTGGGCCAACAGCTAATGAAAATGCTCTGGCAGGATCAGTTTGGATCGGTTATACTGTTGTTCCTGCACCTTTCAATTCGGTAGTGTCTAGTTGTGGATTTGCTCAATTGATAAATAAATCAGAAGCGCATTGTTACTCAACACTACCTTCTCCTCAAGATCATTTTGTGGGAAATCCTAATATTATTAATCCTGCTACTGCATTTTTGGATCAGCAATTTCCTTATTCTTCAAAAACAGGTATGGGGGCTATTGCATTTAATGGGGATGATAGTCCTCATCAACCATTATTTCCGATACTAGGACATGATCTATCATTTTACAAATCAACATGTTCAGATGAATTCGAAACATGGGTTATCTTTAAACCCAATGATGGGCAGTGGATTTCATTGGGCAAATTTACATGGAAATGGTCTGGAATAATGACACGAATTTCTTCGACAGAATGGTCTCTTGTTGCAGACCCTGTCACCCATACAGAGCAAGTCTATACATCAAATCATCCTAAATGGAGTGATCGGTCTGTGAATGGTCCGCTGGTTACAGCAAACTAAAATTGAGGATAGAAAAAGAAAGAACCATCGAGATGAAACTGATCGTAGCGTTTTTTACCATTTTCCTTGTCGTAAAGATGGGAATGTGCCAGGTTGCTGTTAAGGGCATTGTCATTACTCCAAAGAGAGTAAGTACTTTTGCCATGCGAGCTAATCCGACGAATGATCCTGAAATATTAGCAAAAATAGATAGATTTTCGGATTTACTTGTGGAAGGTTGTAAATTACTCAATCAGAATAATCCCAAAATGGCACTATTAAAGTTTGAAGAGGCAGAAAAAGCACTTCCTTATGCGCGTGCACTTGTCACTCGCTTTATTGCTGATGCTCGTTACCGTCAGGGCGATTTGCGAGGGGCGACACAAGCTTTTCGCGAAGCTATACAGGTGAATTCTGATCAAAGTGTTTCTGGTTCTGAATCCAAAAATCCATTCTTATTGCTTGTTTTTTCGCAATTGTTATTTGAAAACAACGAAAAAGAAGAATCTAAAATTGTTTACAATCAATGTCTACAATACACTGATGAAGGTATTGCTAAATACCTGATTCCTGAAAAAAAACAAAAAGATATTGAATATAATATAAGAATGATGCTTGCTTGTTATAGCGAGCGTGTCTCAGATGATGATGATTGCTTGTTTCACCTTGAAAAGGCAATGAAGATATATTCTAATATCCCTGAATCACGCATTTTTTATGCGCGGCATTTGCTGGGCGCACGTCGATTCACGGAAGCTAAAGCAAGTTTCCAGGCAGTGGTTAAAATGAAAGACAAAAAGCTCGCTGAGGAGGCAAAGCGTAGCCTCAGCGGTTTGTTGATTTATTAAGAGGCTCCGGCGACAGCCGGAGCCTCTTAGCTATCGCTTGAGGCTGAGCAAGTGGGCTTCTTCGAGCCAGCAGGCCAGCAGGTTGATCGAGGCTTCGATGTCTTTTACCGCCGCCATCTCGTTGACGGTGTGGACGTAGCGGGTCGGGGTCGAGAGGGTGAAGCTGGGAACGCCGCCCCGGCTGCGCTGGATCGCGCCCGCATCCGTGCCGCCCGCCGCGAGAATTTCGAGCTGGTAGGGAATGCTGTGGGCGTCCGCGACGCGCCGGAAGTCTTTGACCAGCCTCGGGTCGCACACCAGCGACGAGTCCATGATTTTTATCGCGGTGCCCTTGCCAAGCTGGGTCACGCGCTCCGGCTCGCTTCCGCCCGGATAGTCGCGGGCAAGCGTGATGTCCAGCGCGATACCGATGTCGGGCTTGAGCGCGTACGCTGCCGAGGTCGCGCCGCGCAAGCCGATCTCTTCCTGCACCGTCGCGACCGCAAGGATCGTGCAGCGGCTGGCGGAGAGCTGGCGCAGGGCTTCGATCATCACGAAGACCGAGAGCCGGTTGTCCAGCGACTTCGAGACGATGGTTTCGCCGACCTGCTCGCACGTCCGGGCCAGTGTGACCGGGTCGCCCAGCTCGATCTTCGCTTTCGCATCGTCGGCGGAGAGGCCCAGGTCGATGAACAGCTCGCTCAGCTTGCGGGCCTTGCCCCGGTCGGCGTCGGGAGCCTCGACGGGCGGCATGAAGACGCCCAGTAAGATTTCGCCGGTGTGACAGTGCACGTGGACGCGCTGAGCGATGAGGTTGCGCGGATCGAAGCCTCCGAGCGGCTGGACGCGCACAAATCCCTTATCATCGACATGCTTGACGATAAACCCGATTTCGTCCATGTGAGCCGCGATCATGACGGTCGGGCCGCCCATGCCTTCTTTGGTCCCGATCACATTGCCCATCGCATCGACGTGAAGCTCATCGACCAGCGGCGTCAGCGCCTCGGTCACCACGGCCCGAATCTGCTCCTCACGCGAAGGAATCCCCGGCGTCTCGCACAGACGCTTGAGGAGATCAAAGTTCATCATGGCAAAAGTTGTACCTCAATGCGGAAATTCCCGCCATGGAGTGTAAACTGATCTCCATGAATCAATCGCTTTTTGCCCGCGCCGAGGTGCCGCGCGAGTCCACCTGGGATCTGGAGACGCTTTTCCCCGACGCCGACGCCTGGAGCCGGGCTTTTGCCGAGGTCGAGGCTGGAGTTCCCAAAGTCGCGGGGTTTGCCGGAAGGCTGGGCGAGGAGCCGACGACTCTCTTGGAGTTTTTCCAAATATCCGAGAAATTGCAAAATCGACTCGGGCACGTTCTGGTCTGGGCGAGCCTGCACTACGCCGCCGACACGACCGATTCCGAGGCGCAGGGGCGCACCGACCGCGCGACGGGCCTTTCCAGCCGGGTGAGTGCGGCCCTGGCGTTTGCTATCCCGGAGCTTCTGGCGCTGGGCACCGAGAAACTTCAGGGCTGGGCCGAGAGCGACGGTGCGTTGAGAATCTATCGGCACTACTTCGATCAGCTGAGCCGAAAAGCCGCGCACGTTCGGTCGGGCGAGGTGGAGCAGACGCTGGCGCTGGCCTCCGACACCCTGCGCTCGGCGAGCCGCATCCACGGGATTCTGACCGACGCCGATTTAGTGTTCGCGCCCGCCGCCCAGGAGCGCGAGGTCGGGCAGAGCACAATTGGCAAGCTGCTCGTCGATCCGGACCGCGAGGTGCGGCGCACGGCCTATGAGAGCTACGCCGACGCGCACCTTGCCCACAAGAACGCGCTGGCGCAGTGTCTTTCGACCGGCGTGAAGCAAAATATCTTTATCGCGCGGGTTCGAGGGTATGAAAGCCCACTTCACAGTGCCATGGAGCCGAACTTTATTCCTACAAGCGTCTTTGAAAGCTTGATAGGCGCGTTTGAGAAGCATCTCCCGATCTGGCATCGCTACTGGAGCCTGCGCCGCCGCGCCCTCGGGCTGGAGACACTCACGCCCTACGATGTGAAGGCTCCGCTCGGGCCTGCGCCCGCGCCCGTGAGCTACGAAACCGCTGTGGACTGGATCGCCGAGGGCATGGCTCCGCTGGGCGACGACTATGTTTCTGCTCTGCGGCGCGGCGCGGGGCCGGAGCGCTGGGTGGATTGGGCCTGCAACCGGGGCAAGCGCATGGGCGCGTTCAGCTCTGGGACGGTCGGAACCCACCCGTATATTTTAATGAGCTACAACGACGACCTGTTCTCCCTCTCGACGCTCGCCCATGAGCTGGGCCACTCGCTTCACAGTTATTATTCGCGCAGGTCGCAGCCCTCTGTCTACGCGGGCTACGGGCTGTTCGCCGCCGAGGTCGCCAGTAACTTCGATCAGGCGCTGGTTCGGGCGCATCTTTTAGAGAAATTCAAAAACGATCCGGTGATGCTTCTGGGCGTCTTGGAAGAAGCCATGAGCAACTTCCACCGCTACTTCTTCATCATGCCGACCCTCGCCCGCTTCGAGAAAGAGATCCACGAGCGCGTCTGGCGCGGCGAGGCGCTCTCGGCCAAGACCCTGAACGCACTCATGGCCGATCTCTTCATCGAGGCGTTCGGCCCGGAAGTCACCCTCGACCGGGAGCGCGTCGGGAGCACCTGGATGCAGTTCTCGACCCATCTGTACGCCAACTTCTATGTCTGGCAGTACGCCACCGGCATCGCGGGCGCAAACGCGCTTGCCAGCCGGGTTCTCACCGAGGGCAAGCCCGCCGCGAGCGCCTACCTCGAATTTCTAAACGCAGGCGGCTCCCTCTACCCGCTCGACGCCCTGAAACGCGCGGGAGTCGATCTCACCTCGCCCCAGCCCGTCGAAGCCGCGTTCAAGGTCATGGAAAGCTACGTGGACCGGCTGGAAAGCGTGATTGCATGAGCGGGCATCGAGGCCGGGCATGAAAGCCCGGCATTCGACGTCCGGCATTTAAAATACCGGTCTATTAGAAGCGCCCCTCCGGGGCGGCAAAAGAATTTTAAATTTTTTCCGGTTTTTGTCAGAATTGGCAATCTCATCCGTTGTATTAAACTCTACTTTCCGGTAACTGAAGGGTGCTATTTTTCTGGAGCGGGCATGGAGGGAGCAAGGTACAACGAAGTACCACCGACGCTATCCGAGCCCCACCATGCCCAACCCAGTATACCGAACCGCCACTTTTCTGACCCTG
>JANLTX010000106.1:0-8680 GCA_031363095.1 Armatimonadota bacterium
GGCTTTACAAGAATGTCCACCTTCGTGGACAGGCTCAACAATAGCCAATGAGTATCAACAATCCTGTTTCGACGCAGGTCGAATCGCTTACTCAGCCGGGAATTTATTCCACGGCGCGAATCGGGATAACGTCTATTACTGGAAGCCGCCGTCGCCAGGAAATAAAAAATCTCCCCGTGCAATTTCTGCACGGGGAGATTTTTATTTTGGACCTACTTGTCGGACTTCTCCGGGGTGAACTTGAACTCGGCGTCGCCCATCGGGGTCTTGGTGCTCATTCCTGTCACCTTGCCGTCTTTGTCGCGGATCAGTTTCAACTCGAAGCCCGGCGGAAGCTGGTCGGACTTGAGCGAGTCGTCGTCGCCCAGGGTTATCTCGATCTCCGGGTAGCCCTCAGCCTCCATCATCAGCTTGCCGTTTTTGACCTTCATCACGACCAGCGGGACACCGTCCATGTCGGCCTTGTAGGTGCCCGCTGCGGCTTTGATCCGGGCGAGCTTCTTGTCCTCGGGCTTCGCTTCCTCGGCTCCGGGCGCTTTCACGAAGGTTTTTCGCGTGAAACCTAACTTGCCCAGCGGAGTTTCCGAGTCCAGCCCGACGACCTTGCCCTCTTTGTCTTTTCGAACCTTGCTCGTCACGCCCTCAGGGAACTTATCGGAGAGCACGTTGCCGTCTTTGTCGATAGTGATCGGAAAGTCCGGCTGGCCCTCGACGCGCAGGATCAGCGCGCCCTTCTCCAGCAGGATCTCGCCGCTCTGGATCGGGCTGTCTTTGCTGTCGGCCTCGTACTTGCCTAAGACATCGGGAACAGCGACTTTCTCCTCGGCTCCGGGTACTTTCACGAACGTCTTGCGGACGAACTTGATCGTGCCTTCAGGCCCGGTGTACTCGCTACCGGTCACTTTTCCGTCTTTGTCGCGAGTCATTTTGATGCTCACGCCCTCGGGAAGCGCAGGCTCGACCATCAATTTGTCATCTTTTCCGAGCGTGAACGTGAAGTCCGGCTGTCCGTCGATCTTGACCGTCAGCTTGCCCTTCTCAAAAACGACATCGGCGGGGTGAGCGCCGTCCACCGCAGGCTCCGGCTCGTAGCGCCCCAGAATATCGGGAACCTCGGCTTTTTTCTCTTCTTTTTTGGGTTCGTCGGCTTTCGGCTCGGGCTTTTTCTCGGCGTCGGGCTGGCGCTTCAGCTCGCTGCCGCCCATCGGGGTGTCCACTTTCAGGCTGACCGCTTTTCCGTCTTTGTCCCGGACGATGCTGAACTTGAACGTCGGGGGGAGCGCATCTGCTTTCAGCTCGTCCTTGTCGGTGAGCGTCACCTCCAGTGGCGGGAAGCCCTCGGCGGACAGAATCAGCTTGCCCTCTTTGAGCGAGAGCGTGATCCCTGGAAAGCCGGGCATCGCGGGTTTGTAGCTGCCCAGAACGGCTTTCATGCGCTCTTCTTGCTTCGTCGGGGCACTCGCAGCGGGCTTCGTGTCCTGCGCAAGAGCCATGCCCCCGGTGGTCGTCATCACGGCGAGAAGGCCCGCCGCCAGCCATAGTTTTCTGTTCATCTTTTAGTTACTTTCTAACCGAGAAACGGTGCTCGGTGACGGTTTTGTAGACCTGGCCGGGGCGCAGGACCGTCGTGGGGAAGCCCTTCTGGTTGATCGAGTCGGGGAAGTGCTGCGTCTCCAGACACAGCGCGGAGTGCTTGATGTACTTCCATCCCCCCTTACCGACAACGCTGCCGTCCAGAAAGTTGCCGGTATAGAGCTGGACGCCCGGCTGATCGGTAAAAATTTCCAGAACCCGCCCGCTGCCCGGCTCGTAGACGCTGGCGCACTTTACCAGTTTCCCTGGCTTTCCACCCCCATCGACGACATAGTTATGGTCGTAGCCTTCGTTGGGGGCCGCGCCGATCTTCTCGCTGCGCTCCCCGATTTTATGGGCTTTCTGAAAATCGAAATCGGTTCCGGCCACGGAAGCCAGCTCGCCCGTCGGGATGGAAGTTTCGTCCACCGGGGTGTATTTTGCACAGTTCAGGGTCAGCTCATGGCCCAAAACAGTTCCCTTGCCCGCCAGATTGAAGTACGAGTGGTTGGTGAGATTCACCACAGTGGGTTTGGTGGTCGTCGCCGTGTACTCGACCCGAAGTGTATTTTCGTCGGTGAGCTGGTAGACAACTTTCACGGAAAGAGCGCCGGGGTAGCCTTCGTCGCCGTCGGGGGAGACAAGGGAAAGCTGGAGCGCCGGGCCGCCCGCTCGCCGAAGTTGGACCGCTTTCCAGACTTTTTTGTCGAAGCCTTTCAACCCGCCGTGAAGATGGTTCGGAGAGTTGTTGATCGCCAGATTGTAGCTCTTGCCATCGAGCGTGAACGCGCCCCGCGCGATTCGGTTGGCGACGCGCCCGGCGATGCAGCCGAAGTACGGATGGCCCTTGAGGTAGCCGTCGAGCGTCGAGAACCCGAGGACCACATCGCCTTTTTTGCCGTCTCTGCCGGGGACATGCAGCTCCGTCACGATGGCTCCGTAGGTCGTGATTTTTGCCACAGCTCCCTTGCTATTGCTGAGGGTGTACAGCGCGACGGCCTCACCGCCTGTGGTCTTGCCGAAGTTGGATCGAACTATCATAGCGCCCGGTTCGCCACCCTGCGCCCGGTTTCCTCTCTTGACGGCGCGAGTGGGCGGCGATATGCTTCAATGTTACGTTGATTACAACACTGAACCGAATCTGGGAGAAGCTGCGCGGGGACCGTTCGGGCGAGACGCCAGAGGTCCTGGCTGCACTCTTCGGGGATGGCACCGATGCGCTGACGCTTCGGCTGGCCGACACGCTCGCACCGACGGGCCGCGTCCGGGCACTGCGCCTGGTCGATGTGCCACGCGACAAGCCCCTGCCCACCGAGCAGGAGAGCGAAACCCTCGCGGGGGCCGAGCGCAAGCGTCTGGGCCGACGGGCGGGCAAGCTTCAGATCGAACCGGCGCGTAGCCCCTGTGCCTGCCTTCTGGAGCAAACTTCGCTCGTGGGCGCATCGCTGCTGGTGCTGGCTTCTCCGCTTCCCACCGACGACGCCCGCGAGACGCTTTTAGTCCGGCTTCTACGCGAGTCGCCGTGCGAGATTCTGCTGGCGCGCGTCCCCGCAGGAGTTTCTCCGGAGCTTACCCCCGGCTCGACCTTGCTCGTCGCGCTGACCCACGAGGCCCCGCTTGCGCCGAGCCTGCTGCACCGGCTCGCCCGGCTGAGCCATGGCGGCGTCCGGGTCCGGCTGGTGGGCTTCCTCGAAGTGCCGCGCAGCCTGCCCACGGACGCCCCGCTCCCCGAGGAGGAAGCGGCTCTGGAAGCTCTGCTACGTGAGACCGGAGCCGCGCTGGGCATCAAAACCGAGAGCTGCATCAAAAAAGTGCGCCAGCTCTCCGACGAGCTGATCCGAATTTCGGGCGCGGAGCGGCAGGTTCTGTTGCTCTCCAGCGAGCTACTGAGCGCCGCACCCGAGCTTCTGATGCGGGCAGCCTGTCCGCTTCTGATCGGTCGAAGCGCTCCAGGGTGAGGCAAAAAAAGACCTGCTTGCTTTCGCATCGCAGGTCAGTTTGTTAGGTGGTAGAAAGGAGATGACTTTATTATTGGAGAGAAAATCAATTCTCTTCAGGGTGAAGTTATTCTGAGAGGAGATGTCTGAGTGGCTTTAAGCGCGGCGGCAAGCAACATCCTTGTTTTGTGGTATCTGATCGCCTCGGTTCTCAACATCGTGGCGCTGATCGGTCTCGCCGTGGCTTTAGCGCGGGTCCATGCCGAGCTGAGCCGCCTCACGGCGCGGGTCGAGCCGCTGCTGGGCAAGGCCGACACCGTTCTCTCCCAGGCGGGCGAGCATCTGGAGAAGGTCGGGGTCAGCGCCGGAGCCATTTTGAACCATGGCGAGAGCATCACGGCGACGCTCCAGCAGCAAACCGAAAAGACCAGCGCCCAGATATCCCGGACGATCTACCGTCCGTTTATTGGTGTCAACGCACTCTTCAGCGGACTCTCCGAGGGCGCGAAGACCTACCGGGCGCTCCAAAAGCAGCGCCAGCGACAGAAAGGTTCATAAAAATGGCAAACAACAAAGGCGATTTCTTCGTCGGGCTTCTGATCGGCAGTGCGCTGGGCGCGGCACTGGCGATTCTCTATGCGCCGCAAAGCGGTGAGGAAACCCGCGACCAGCTCAAGAAAAAAGGCGGCGAGCTGAAAGACAAGTCCACGGAGACCTACGGCAAGGTCAAAGAGCGCGCCACCGAAGCGGGCGGCCAGCTCAAAGAGAAGACCTCGGGCATGGCCTCCAGCGTCCGCGAAAAAACCAACACGCTGGTTTCGAGCGTCCGCTCCAAAGCCAGCAGTAGCCTCGAAGACGCCGCAGACTCCATCGGGTAATTTCGCAGAAAAATCCCCGCCGGAGCGCTCCGGCGGGGATTTTTGAATTTTTAATTATGAAAATCATGGTTGATTCTTCCCGGTCGCCCCACGCGCGGCTCCGCCCTGTCTGCGTCTCGGACGTGACCCTCACCGATAGCTTCTGGGCACCGCGCATCGAGACCAACCGGGCCGTGACCATTCCCTCACAACACGCGCATTTAGAGACAACCGGGCGCGTCGATAACTTCCGGCGAGCCTCGGGGCGAAAAGTCGGGCTGGGCTTTCAGGGCGACTGGTTTTTCAACGACAGCGATGTCTACAAATGGCTCGAAGCCGCGTCCTGGGAGCTGGCCTGTCGCCCCGATCCCGAATTGGATACTCTCTGCGACGCGGTAATCGACGAAATTGCCGCCGCACAACAGCCCGACGGCTACTTAAATACCTATTTCATGTTCGAGCGTGAGAAAGAACGCTGGACAAACACAAGAGACCTGCACGAAATGTACTGTGCTGGGCATTTTATCCAGGCTGCCGTCGCGCATTTCAGGGCAACGGATAAAAAATCGGCGTTAGAAATAGCCATAAAACTTGCCGATCATATTGACCGACAATTTCCTACCGAGAAACCGTGCGCCTGCGGCCATGAAGAGTGCGAGCTGGCTCTCATTGAACTTTACCGGGTTACTTCAGAACAGAAATATCTATTATTAGCTCAGCGCATGATCGACGCACGCGGACAAAAACCAGCGCTCTGCGGCGGTGGGCGCTACTGGCAGGACCACCAGCCGTTTGTCGAGCAGAAAGAAGTGACCGGCCACGCCGTTCGGATGCTTTATCTCTGCTCTGGAGCCACGGACGTTGTGTTAGAAACCGGAAACGCCGCGTACCGGGCCGCTCTGGACGCGATTTTCGAGAACTTTGTCACCCGAAGAATCTATGTCACGGGGGGCGCGGGCAGCCGCTACGAGGGCGAGGCGTTCGGGAGCGACTGGGAATTAACCTCCGAGCGGGCCTACACCGAGACCTGCGCGGCCATCGGATCGGTGATGTGGTGCTGGCGAATGTTATTGCTGACGGGCGAGGCGAAGTTCGCCGACCTGATCGAGCACACGCTCTACAATGCCGTCCTTCCAGGGCTTTCCGAGAGTGGCCGGGAGTATTTCTATCAAAATCCGCTCGCCGACCGGGGGACGCACCGGCGGCAGGAGTGGTTCGGCTGCGCCTGCTGCCCGCCGAATGTCGCGCGACTTTTAGCCCAGCTTCCCGGCTACTTCGCCGCCACCGATGACTCGGGGAAAATCTACCTGACGCTCTACGCGCAGGGCGAGATTCGTGTCGGCAACACGAAAATAAAAATAACGAGCGAGTACCCGTGGGACGGAAAGCTCACCCTCGAAGCTGTGGGCGACGCACCCGCCCTGATGCTCCGAATCCCCGGCTGGGCCGCCCACACCGGTCCCCCCATTACTGGGGGCGGAGGGGGCAGTTCTGGGGGGGCCACGGATGGCTGGCGGGAGGTTCCTCTCATCGACGGAAAAGCCACGCTCACACTGGACCTTGCGATGGAGCCACGACGGATCGTCGCGGAGGGCCGGGCGCTGGCGCTGCGCGGGCAGGTCGCCCTCGCGCGGGGGCCGCTGATCTATTGCGTCGAGCAGGTGGACCACGAGAAGGCCGATGCCTGGGACCTTACCCTCCCCGACGACGCCCCGCTGACTCTGGAAAAGAAGCCGGGCTGGGTGGCGCTCCGGGCGCGCGGGCTGGCACAGAAGAGCGGCGTGCTCTACACCAGCCCCGATCCGGGCGGCCAGACGCTGACACCGACACCTATCACGGCGATTCCGTACTTCGCCTGGGCCAACCGAACGCCCGGCCCCATGACCGTCTGGCTCCAGAGATCGCCCGGATAGTCGCCCCTACGAACAGGGGCGTCAAGGCGAGCGGAGTTCGACAAAATCCAACTTCGGTATGTCGCGGAGCGACTTTGTGGCGAAGCCCTTAGCCACCGACGTTCATGTCGGCGGGTTTATTGTCGGCGGGCGGAAGCGCGAGTTGTTCGTGGGCGATGACGCCGCGCAAGCGGGGGCTGTAGCCGTTGGTGAGCAGCCGACGAGCGCGGGCGACGCTCTCCTCGGCGGGGGTGTCGGCGGAAGCGACGAGAACCAGGCCGCCCGCCGCCCGCTCCAGCGGCGCGACCGCACGGGCGTTCCACACCGACGGGCCGCAGACCAGGACCAGATCGGTGGCATCCGACGAAGATAGCTCCGAAAGCACTCGGCGCAGAGCCTCTTCCGTCAGGGGGGTCGGGTCGTCCGGGTCGCCAGCGGCTAAGAAGCGGAACCGTCCGTCGTCGGTGCGGTGGAGAATCTCGCGGAGCGCCCCGCCCCGAAGCGCCTCGGCCAGGCCCGGCGCGTCGGGCTTTCCGAAGACGCGGTGGAGCCGTGGAGTCGCCCGGTCCGCATCGACCAGCGTGACACGCAGGCCGTCGCGCAAAAGCAGAGCCGAGAGATAGGCCGAGAGCGCCGCCGTTGCGTCGCCTGTGCGTGTGCCGACCAGCAGCGCGACGGGCGCGGACGCCCCGCTCTCCCGGTGCGCCAGGCCATACCCGATCTCGCGCAGGGCGTCTTCCGCCGACGCACTGCCGAAATTCAGCAGAGGAACTTGCTGGGTGTGTGCAGGCAACGAGGTCGCAGGCGCGACTCCGAGCAACGGCACGCCCCCGACGCTCGGCAGGCCCGGAAGCAGCTCGGGGTAGTCGGTCTCTCTCGGCTCGGGCCGGGCCGGAGCGAGAAACTCCGCAAGTAGCCCGACTCCCAGCGCCAGAAGCGCGCCCAGACCGAGTGCCAGCATCAGGTTGAGCTTCGGGTTCGGACTGATCGGAGTGCCCGGAACCTGGGCCGCATCCAGAACTTTCACGTTGGGCAGCCGGGTCAGCCGGGCCATCTGCGCCCGAGTCTGACCGAGGCGTGACTCGGCGTAGAGCGCATTGGCCTGGCCTTCTACCCGCTTGAGTTCCTCCCAGCGGCTACGCAGCTCGGTCAGAGAGCGCTGCTCGGACTTCAGAGTAACCAGCTGAGCCTCGCTCTCCCGAATCCGGCGGTTGTTGGTCTGCTGCTCCTGCAACAGGTTCCACACGCGCGACTGGGCCGCCAGGAAGTCAGGATTGAGGCCGATTCCCTTGGAGCCTATCGAGTACGGATTTTGCTGAGCACGGGCAAGCGTGTCACGCTTCGCCCGGATCTCGGCATCGATGCGCTGGACTTCCGGGCTGTCGGGCTGGAAGTCTTCGAGGGCGAGCTGGCGCTCGGCGAGCTTGCCGTTGATCTCCAGCGGGATGCTGTCGATCAGCGGATTTTTCTGGAGCGGGTAGCCGTTGACGATCTCTTTCTGGCTTTGCAGAGCGCGCATCTGGCGGCGTGCTTCGAGAAGGCCGCTCTCTAAAATTCCGGCTTGCTTGCGGGCTTCTTCGAGATCGGAGCGCACCTGAGCGGTCTTCTGGGCGCGCAGACCGAACGTGACGCCCGGATCGGAGATTCCCATCTGGCGGGCGAAGCTCTCGACCGCGCGGGTGGCGGCTTTTTTCTCGCGCTCCAATTTCCGGGCTGCATCGCCGAGCTTTCCGGCAGCCTGGTCGCTCTTGGTGTCGGCCTCGCGGTCCACACTCCTCTGGTAGGTTGCGATAACGGCGTTGGCGAGAGCGGCGGCCTCGGCTCCGGTGCTGGCGCGGACGGTGATCTCGAGAATCGGTGCGGGCGACTTGGGAGTGCAGACGATCTTGCCCAGAAGCGCCTCGGACGGGTCGGTGACTTTCGCTCTTTTGGCGACCTCGGCCAGAAACGAGCGGGCTTTCATCTTCTCGATCTCGACATCGAGCGGGCTGGAAGAGACGCCCGAGAGCAGCCCGGCAAGGCTCGGCGGAACCACGGAAGGCAACGACGACTCGATGAGCAGACGCGCCCTGGCTTCGTAGACAGGCGTCATCCGGCGCGTGAGATAGAGCGTGGCGGCAGGAACCACGACGAGCGTCGCCAGCATCAGCGGCCAGCGCCTGCGCAGAAGACGCACGATGTCCTGTCCGGTGATGGGCGGCGGTGGCCCCGGCTCTTCCCGAGTCATTGCCACTCAGTATATCGCGAAAAACAAAAGCCCCCGACCACAAGAAAGCGAAGGACAGGGCAAACGCATTTGGATTTTCCTGCCCGATCCCGTCGAATAAATTCGCGGCTATGATTACAACACCCTGAGGGTACCCGGACCTTCAGGAAGCAAGCTTCCCTCGTCGAATCCAGAAATTCTCTTTGATTCGACAAG
>JANLTX010000027.1:0-4783 GCA_031363095.1 Armatimonadota bacterium
AGCCGCACCTACGCCACATCCGCCGTGGTCCAAACACCGTCGATCAAGCGCCATGTTTTGCCCGTCGGGTTCTTGTTCTGCAGCAAACTCGGCAAGCGTTCTGCGCGGACGTTGTCGTAGCAATGCAGCGCCGCAAAACGACTCATACTCGCCGGAATCCCTACGGCGGTGAAGCCAGGATGACCCGTCGCGGGAAATGGCCCGCCATGGTTCATCGCCGGACTCACGGCGACGCCCGTCGGCATCTTGTCGTTGAGAAGCCGTCCCACTTTTACCCGAAGCGCCGGAGCGAGCTGAGAGTAAAGCGCGTCGTCGGCGTTATTTTGCGTCGCCGTGTAGAGACTGCCGGTCAGGTTCCCTTCGAGCGCCGAGAGTGCCCCGTGCCACTCTGACTCGCTCTCGCAGATCACCAGCAGGCTCACCGGCCCGAACGCCTCGGTCTGGAGCGCGTGCGGGTTTTTAACAAACGCACTCGCCGAGACTTTTAAGAGCGTCGGCTGGAACCGAAAGCCCGGCTCTGGCCCGATCTTTCCGCCGCACAGAAGCGTCGCGCCCGCGTCGATTAGCGTCTGGACCGACTCTTCCAGGCCGTCCCGGACGCCCTTGCCCAGCAGGACTCCTGGAGTGCCCGAAGCAAACTTCTCGGTCGCGCTCTGAACAAACGCCTCGCCGAGCGCTCCACCGGGGAGAAGAACCAGGCCGGGACTGGTGCAGAACTGCCCGACTCCCATCATGCACGACGCGAAAAGCTCACCCGCCAGCGCTTCGCCGCGCTCGGCGAGTGCGCCCGGAAGCAGCAGCACCGGGTTGATGCTCGACATCTCCAGATACGACGGCTTGCCCAGGACATCGGCGGCGGCTTTCAGTGTCATTCCCGCGCTCCGGCTTCCGGTGAATCCCACGGCGGCGACGGCGGGGCTTGCGATCATTTCCGAGGCCAGCGCGTGGTCCATTCGGTAGAGAACCTGGATCGCCCCGCTGGGAAGCCTGTGCTCCTGGGCAGCTTCGTGGGCGCACTCGGCCATCAGGCGGCTTGTGGTCGGGTGACTCGTGTGTACTTTTGCGATCACTGGGCAGCGGGCGGCGATGGCTGCTGCGAAGTCTCCGCCCGAGATCGCATTGAACGCGAACGGGAAGTTGTTCGGCCCAAAGACCAGCGCCGCGCCCCCGAGCGGCTCGTGCAGGGAGCGAATCCCGGTAGCCGTGTCTATGGTCGGGCGGGTCCAGCTTCGCTCGCGAGCGGCTCTTGCGGCCAGCCGGAGCTGGTTGGTGGTTCGGGGCAGCTCGACCGAGCTGAGCCGTGGCTCGACGGGCAGCCCGGTCTCGGCGTGGGCCGCCTGCACAATCGCCTCCCGATTCTCTTCGAGTTTACTTGCGTAGCTCTCCAGAAACGCTGCGATGGTCTCGGGAGTTAGCGCCCGCATAATCGGCCCGGCCTCGGCAGCGGCTTTCAGCGCGGCCTCGATATCGGCCCGCGAGCTGATCGGGTAGCGGCCTTCAAGCGCCTCGCCCGTGGTCGGGTTGGTCGCAGAGAACGAGCCGGTGGGGGCGTCGGCGGAGCGCCAGGAGCCATTGATAAGAACAGGGTGAAGATCCATACAACAGAGATTGTACCCGCTTGACAGCGCCCGGCGCGAAGTGATATTCTGGAAAGTCACGCCGACATGGCTCAGTGGTAGAGCAGCTGTTTCGTAAACAGCAGGTCACCAGTTCGAATCTGGTTGTCGGCTTCTCAGGAAAATGGGCGGGACGGGCTTAAAAACCCGCCCGCCCATTGCTTTTGTAGCCAGTACTGTAGCCACCGCTCCCAGACATTCCCGGACTCTACGCTACTTCCCCGGACGAATCAGCTCGTCCATAGCCAGAACAATGCGTAGCTCGCGGCGGTCTTCGGCCTGAGATTCGGCTTACAGGTCGCCAGGTACTCGGTGAGAAGCCCTTCGATGGCGATGTCGCGGCGGGCGATGGGCAGCCCCTCGGCGCGGGCCTTCTGAAGCTCGACCAGCTTGCCCGCCACTTCTTTGCGCGTCTTGCCGTACAGCGTCCGCCGAAGCCGCCTGCCCGAACCATCGAATCCCAGCGAGACCGAGGCCGCCCACAGCCCGTCCTGCCGCTGGTAGATACTGCCCTCTTCGTTTCCGCGCTTGACTGCCACTGTCCATCCCTTTCCGCTGCTGCGTGGCTCTATTATATCAAACATTCGTTTGATTTTGGAGGGCTGACGCCATGAACTTCACCCTCCCCGAGTGCCGTAGCGACAAAGAAACCCGGCTCGGAGTTCTCATGCGAAACATCCTCTATCTCGATGCCAAAGGGGGTTGCCACGCCGAGAACGAGTTCTTCGCCCATCACCCGACGATGGGCTTGGGCAAGAACGTCTCCACGATCCGGCGTGGCCTCGCCGACCTCGAAGCCTGCGGCCTGATCGTCCGCGAGTTTGACGCCTACGACAAGCGTACCATTCGCCCGCTCGTAACCGCCGTGGAGCTGATCGAGGCGGGCTGGGCGGCGCTGGCGGAGTCTATTCTGGGCATGAAGCAGTGGCCCGCCGTGGTTCGGGCCATGTGCCGCTCTCTGCTCAAGCGCCTCGGCAAGTGGCGCAAGGAGCTTGGCTTGAACCGCCTCGGGGTTCGTCCTGAGCACCAGAATTGCGCGGGGTCTGCGCGGCAATTTGCGCGGTCCTCTCCTTCTAAAGAGCGCAAAGCGCAGAAGACGACAACAGTACCGGGCACGGGTTCTGAACCCAGGCACGAGTACGTTGTTGTTCCTCCTGCGGAGAACCCCGAACCCGAGAGCGAAGCCGTAGCGGTCGCCGTGAGCGCCGGACTCACGGCAGATGCCGCTCGTAGAGCGGTCGGGGAGAAGCCTCTGGAGGCGGTGAGGGGCGCGGTCAGAGCGGCACGGGCGTACGCGGCCCGCCACGAGGTACGGAGCCTGCCCGCGCTTCTCTTCACGGCGATTCGCTCCGGCTGGCTCGCGCCCGCGCCGCTGTCGAGCTACGGCAGCGACCGAGGAGAACGGCCTCAGAGAATCGTCGTAGCTCCCACTCGGACCGCCACGGAACCGCTTCCACGCCCGAGCACACCCGATGCCTCGGCGGCGGTCTGGGAGGGGCTTTCAGAAGACGCACGAGCGGAGCTTCTGGCAGTCGCGCTGGCCGAGGTGCTGGCGAGTGGCTCCGAGCCGGAGAAAGGGCTGGCACGACGGCGCGGGGTGGACTCGCTTCCGGTCGTGATGCGGGCGAAACGGCTCGCACGAGAATGGTTTGGTGGCCGTTGATAGTGGCTTTGGTGGCCAGTGAACCCACGCTACGATTCGGATTCGTCGGGTGGGTGTTGGCCGTCGCGGTGAAGGGAGCGGCGCAGGTTCTGAAGTCCAACTCGGTTCAGGCGCAGAGCGTCCACAGTAGCGCGGCCTGTGGGGGTGAGGCCGATGATCTGGGTGTAGTCGGGTGTCCAGGCGAAGTGATCCGACCAGCGCTGCTGACGCGGATTGTAGAGCGGGACTTCCTCACCCGTGGCAGGGTCGGTGGCGTGGGTTTTAGCCCCTTTGAAACCGTTGCAACCGCCAGAGGATATGATCGATCTCGAAAGAATCGTAGATGTAGTCGTCGCGGTGGCGGCAATACTCGCAAGTGTGTCTCGCCCGCTCGGCGACGCGCTGCCGGGTGCGAACGGGGATGTACTCGCGGCGCACTCTCAAGGGCGGCCAAGGCCAAGCTGACGTGCGACTTCGGGGAGGGTGACTCCGCGCAAGGCGGCCAGTTCGGAGAGCAAATCTATCCGGCCCGCTTCGGCGGTCTCGATCTCGTCGGTGAGTCGGGCGAACTCGCTGTGCTCTTCGTCCGTAAGCTCGCGCTGTGCTTTGAGGGTTTTGCGTCGCTGGAGGGCGGTCAGGGGCACAGCGGTCTCGATGCGCTTCAGGAGATCTGCTTCGGTCTGGGAGAGTGCAGAGACGCGGCGATGAGCGCGGATCGTGGTCAGACGTTCCATAACGGCGTCCAGCTCGGGCAGGGACAGGTTCTGAGCGGCTTCCGTGATGTAGTCGGCGGTCATCGTTGCGGGCATTTTAGCGTTCCTCTCTGCGCTTCAGTATAGCACAGCGGCGGCAAAGAAGGCTTTATGACCAGTGAGCCGCAGGGCCGAAATGGGGCGATTCCGATATACTATGGGCGTGTGATTCGAGCCGTGTCTGCCTGTGTCGCGGGGACTCCGGGGCACGACGACAACTACGATAAGCGGATGCAGATACTTTCTTGCAGGGAGGCTTGAGATGAAGTTCGAGTTTACGAAAGAGTGGGCAGAGTCGGTTCCGCTGGAAGACGATCTGCTCGATCCCTCGGTGGGACGGCTCTCCTACGACCCGGCAGAGCTTGCCGAGCCGAGTGCTATGGCCTCGGCGGCACCTCGCCGCAAGTCGCTCCCGACGCGCCCCATCCGCCCTACTAAGGTGGTTGGCAAGTGATTACGGAGAAATGGCTCCTGGATCGGGGAGCGGCAGAGGATATGGATGTGACGGCGGGGAGCCTGGACGACTCGAAGCTTTTGATCGAAACGGCCAAAGAGCGCCAGAAGCAGAGCAAAGCGAGCGTGCGAAAGCCTGCGGCGCGCTCGAAAGTCCCTGCAAAGGCTGCTTGAGGTAGTAGACGTTATTCCGATTTGTCCGACCTGATAAAATCAGTTTGCTATGTCTCGAATAGGGTTTCAAGAAGCCTCCTCTAAAAAGATCAGTTTCATGGCTTTAACTGGTTTAGAAGTTGCTGAGTTCAATCAACTAAAGCCAT
>JANLTX010000048.1:0-67999 GCA_031363095.1 Armatimonadota bacterium
AGAAACACAAACGCCCCGAGCGAGAGGCTGGTGACAAAAAACAAATACGAGCGCCGTCGCCACTTCCCCAGCGGAAACAAATCGGAGATCAGGCCATAGAGCGGCTTGATGCTCCACGGGAGGATCAGCGGCGCAATAAAATCGGAGAACGCCGTGCTGGTCATCCCGAGGTGGCGCGTGAAATAAAACTTCAGCACCTGATCGAGCATTGCGCCCCCATCCTGGCTGATTCCCTGGGCAAAATACGCGAGCGCAAAAAATAAACCGAGGCGGCGAACCTCGGCCATACGCGTTTCAGGCATGGTGTAAGAACGCCCGATCCCCCGGTTGTGTGACCGCCCCGATTTCCGCCCGCCCACATGGACGTCCGCCGACATAAACGTCGATGGTTAAGGGCTTCGCCGCGAAGTCCTTCGGACATAACCCGAGTTCGTTACGTCCGGGTACGTCCGAAGGACATTGTGGCAACGCCCTTTGCGGCGGGTAAGCAGAATCTGATTGGTCGGGTTACACCGAACCCACCCCGAACCCACCCGAGTGCTTCGAACCCACCCGAGTGCTTCGAACCCACCCGAGTGCTTCGAACCCACCCGAGTGCTTCGTTCGTTCCTCACTGCGCCTCGCCCTCCCTTCGCCGCGAAGGGAGGGTCCGAGCTTGCGAGGGGGTGGGTTCGGGTGGGTTCGAGTGGCCGGGGGGGTTCAAACTGTAACCCAGATTATTAAAACTTGCTTACCCAGCCGCTGGGTGTTTCCTATCGGTGGGTCAGTTGTTGTGAATAATCAAAACGTCGCCGTCCTGGACTTCGTAGTCTTTGCCTTCCATGCGGACCCAGCCTTTTTCTTTTGCGCCCGACCAGGTGCCCGCTTCTACTAACTTCTCCCAGTAGATCGTCTCGGCGCGGATGAAGCCACGCTCCAGGTCGGTATGAATCACTCCAGCGGCTTGCGGGGCGCGGTCTCCCGATTTGATCGTCCAGGCGCGGACTTCTTTCTCGCCAGCGGTGAGAAATGTTCGGAGGCCGAGCATGCGGTAGGCGACTTTTACCAGGCGGTCCAGCCCGGTTTGCTCCAGCCCGAGGCTCTCGCGGTACTCGGTCGCCTCGGCATCGTCAAGTTCGGAAAGCTCGGCCTCGATCTTTGCACTGACAACCACGACCTCGACGCCTTCTTTCTGGGCGAGGGTCTTGAGCGCCATAACGTGCGGGTTTTTGCCGCCGTCGGGCAGGTCTTCTTCACCGACGTTGGCGACGTAGAGCATGGGCTTTGCGGTGAGCAGTCCGAACTCTTTGAAGACTTTTGCACGCATCTCCGGCTCGCCCGCCGTGCAGGTTCGCGCGGGCAGGCCCTCGGACAGATGCGCGAGCAGCGCCTCGGCGATGGGCAGCATCGCGGCGTCGTCCTTGGACGACTTGGACAGCTTTCTCAGGCGCTCGACCCGCTTGTCCAGGCCCTGAAGATCGGCCAGAGCAAGCTCCAGAGAGATCGTCTCGGCGTCGGACACCGGATCGACCCGGTTCTCGACGTGAACCACGTTGATGTCCTCGAAGCAGCGCACCACATGGGCAATCGCGGCGACCTCGCGGATGTTGCCGAGAAACTGATTTCCCAGCCCCTCGCCCTTGTGCGCCCCTTTGACCAGCCCGGCGATATCGACGAACTCGACGGCGGTCTGGACAATCGGCGGGATGCGGTCACCCTTGACGTAGAGCTTCTGAAGTGCAAAAAGCCGCACGTCGGGCAGGGGAACCACCCCGACGTTTTTATCGATAGTTGCGAACGGGTAGTTGGCGGCGAGCGCCCCCGCTTTGGTGATCGCGTTGAAAAGAGTGGACTTGCCCACGTTGGGTAGCCCGACGATGCCGACTCCGAGTGCCATAATTTATTGATAAACCCGCTCAGCCTATCGCATCCGGGCCGTTTCAGCAAAGCCGTCGAGGAAAGTGCCGTGGGGTTCGTCTCTGTGGCATGAGACACAAAACAACGGCTCTATGCGCCCTTGCCGTGCTGCTTTCTTCTCCGGGCTTTGCGCAGGTGACTATCGGTAAGAAGCCTCCGGCCCCGAAAACGACGCCGTTTCAGGGGAACTCTCTCACGGAGTTCAAGCCCGGCATGAGCTACGTTTTAGAGTTCTGGGGAACCTGGTGCGGCTCGTGCCGGGTCGCGATCCCGCACTTGAACAAGCTGGCCCTGGAGCACAAAGGCAAGAACGTCACGTTCTACAGTATCTCGGTTAACGACACTCTGGCGGACCTGAAAGCGTTTCTCAGCAAGAATAAAATGGAGACAAATGTCGTTATAGACACAAATGGGGAAACTTCGGAGAAATACAATGTCTATGTCTTTCCCACAACGGTTTTAATCGGACCAGACGGAAAAGTGGCGGCATTCACCCGGCCTGAGAGCGTGAACTCCGAAGTTCTGGAGAAATTAATCGCCGGAAAGTCTCTGGGGCTGCCCCTCGCAGGCCAGAAAACAGCGGACTTTGACTGGATACGCAAGCTTCCCACCACGGCGATCTCATATGTCTGGATCGAGGAGAGCGATACGGCCTCGGGCGGCAGCCGGTTTCCGCCCGGCAGGGGCGAGCTCTCGGGCGACGGAATCGGTGCCCCGACGATTGTGAGTCTTGCCTACAATGCCGACTACGAGCACACCGACTGGCGCGCAAAAGATTTAGATAACCTGAAGTATCGAATCGCCGTCAAAGCGCCGATCAAGGACGATGAAGCGGTACGAGAGCTGATCCGGCCTTTACTCAAGCCTTTATTTGGGGTTTCTGTGCGCTGGGAAGAGCAAGAAAAAGATGTTTATATTGTTACCGTCGATCCCAATAAAACCTTGAAGCTCTCTCCGCCCACTCCCGATGGCAATGGAGCCGGATCGGGCCGAATAAACTGGCCCAGCATGGATACAAGTAAAATGGTGGAGCTATTTACGGCGTATTGCTTCGGGAAAATCACGGTCGACGCAACGAATCTGGGCGATAGAAAGTTCTCGATGAATCTAAAATGGATTCCCGGCGACAGGGCGAGCGCCACGGAAGCTATTGAAGCGCTGGGCTTTCAGGTCACGAAGGACAAGCGGATGGTCAAGATGCTGGTCGTCGAGAATGCTCCTAAATAGCTCGAACCAGGGGTTTTTTCCCAGATTTCCAGACAAGGTTTCAGGATCAAACCAGGACGATGAAACGTCCGGCAATGGGGCAACAAGTTGCCGTCTCGCTTCGCTCGAAATCTCCGTGTAAATCTCGACCGAGGTACGAGGGAGACGGCGCGTAGCGCCCCATAGCCGGACGTTTCATCGTCCTGGGAATTCGGACGATTTTCGTCCTGGGATTTGGGGATGGACCATATCGCCGGACGATTTTCGCCCTGGGAATTTATGAGGAATCACACGTTCCGGACGGGAATTCCGGCGCGGGCCAGCTCGGTTTTGAGCTGGCCGACGGTGTACTCGCCGTAGTGGAGCATCGAGGCCAGCAGAGCGGCGTCGGCTTTCCCGTCGGTGAGGGCTTCGATCAGGTGCCGGGGCGTCCCGGCACCACCCGATGCGATTACGGGGATCGGGACGCACTCGGCGACGGCGCGGGTGAGCGGCAGGTCGTAGCCGGTTTTCCGTCCGTCGGCGTCCATGGACGTTAAAAGAATCTCGCCCGCGCCGCGCGCCGCGACCTCCTCGGCCCAGGTCAGCGCGTCGATGCCGGTCGGGGTTCTGCCGCCATGCACGAAAACTTCCCAGCCCGAGGGCGTGTTGCCCGTTTTCTTCGGGTCGATAGCCACCACGATGCACTGCGAGCCGAACCGCTCGGACGCTTCGGTGATCAGCTCCGGGTTTTTCAGCGCCGCCGAGTTGATACTGACCTTGTCGGCCCCGGTCGCGACCATTTTTCGGACGTCGTCCACCGTGGTGATCCCGCCGCCGACCGTGAACGGAATAAACACTTCCTCGGCGACCCTTGCCGCCAGCTCAAAGATCAGCGAGCGTTTCTCGGCGCTCGCGGTGATGTCTAAAAAAATTAGCTCGTCCGCGCCCTGGGCATTGTAGGCGCGGGCCAGCTCCACCGGGTCGCCCGCATCGCGCAGGCCGACGAAGTTGACGCCCTTCACGACGCGGCCTTCTTTGATGTCCAGACACGGAATGATTCTTCGGGTGAGCATTTTTTGATTGTATCGCGGTAAAATTCACTCATGGACAGCCTGGATGAGTGGGAAGATTTTCTCCTGACGCGCTACCCCGAAGGCAAGGAAGCGCCCGCATTCCGCGACTACGAAGCCGAGGCTCGCCCGAGCGTGCGCGAGTTCTACCGGCTCAACCATGCCCACCAGACCTACGACTTCGTGAAAGCCAAGAAGGCCGAGTACCTGACGCTGGACCGGAAAACCATGACGATCTGGGAAGCGATGGAGTTTCTCAACGAGTTGGTGGACGACTCCGACCCCGACGGCGACTTTACTCAGATCGAGCATTTGTTAATGTGCGCCGAAGCCGCCCGAAGAGACAATCGCCCCGACTGGTTCGTCGTCACGACGTTAATTCACGATCTGGGCAAGATTCTGTGTTTGTTTGGCGAGCCACAGTGGGCCGTCGTCGGGGATACGTTTGCAGTAGGTTGCCCGTTCTCTGAGAAATGCGTTTTTTATCCGTATTTTCTTGCTAATACAGATTCTAAAAATCCCAATTTTCAGAAAGAATTCGGAATTTATTCGAAAAACATCGGGCTGGAAAACATTCAGCTTTCCTGGGGCCATGACGAATATCTCTATCATGTGGTAAAAAACCATCTGCCCGATGAAGCCCTGGCGATGATTCGCTATCATAGCTTTTATCCGTGGCACAAAGAAGAAGCCTATTTTGAGTTCATGGATGACAAAGACCGAAAAATGCTTCCCTTTGTGCGAGCCTTTAACCCGTACGATCTCTACACCAAGGCCGACACGCGCCCCGACGTGGACGCCCTGAAGCCGTACTACACAGAGCTTCTCCAGAAATTCTTCCCCGAGCCACTAAAATGGTGAAACTCGACTTTGTACGCGTCAATTTCTATGCACTTGGCTGGAGCTTTGCGTTTCATATCGTCTGGCAACTTCTTCACTGGTCCGGATTTTCCGGGCGTCTTTTTATTCCAGAGATCGGAACGCTATTTCTGGGGATGGTTTTTGGTCTTATTTTTGGGGTTGTTAGGAAGAAATTTTCAGAGAAAATTTCGGGAATTGCATTGGTTGCATTGCAAGCTGAATTAGCCTATTTAGCTTCTTCTGGAGATGCTTCTCTGTTTTATTTGTTGTTGATTTGTATTGTTATTGCCGGGTTGTGTGGGGTTTTTTTAAGCCTGCAAGCCAGTAAACTATCTTCCGAAGCACAAAAGCTGGCAGATATTTTTCGGATATTTCCGTTGATGCTGGCGATGCTCTTTGGGAGCACGATGTCCGGGGGGAACACGATCTCGACGCAGCTTCGGAGCACCTCGCCCGATGGCGTCTGGGCGACGCGGGTCAAGCGGGGCGGAATGCTCCTGGGGTCTCAGAGCGACACGGTGATCGTCCGGCCCGAGCGCGACTATCTGAGCGTCTGCATGATTCGCGTCGCGCGGGCACCCATTCGTAGCGTCACGAAGCTCTCCTGGGAAGGGCGGACGCTGGTCGTCACCACGACCGAACCGTTTACAGTACCGCTTGCCCCGGTTTCTGGAGTGACGATCCTCTGCCGCAAACCATGACAACAAAAGTAAAGAAACGGGATCATAAGCTCTTTATGCGACCTCGCTATACGCTGGCAGCACTGCTTGCCACCGTGACAGACAAAAATCAGCACCACGAAAGCTTTGACGACGCTCCGGTTGGCAGGGAAGCCTGGTGCGAGAGAGATTCAGGCCGGATCGACGAGATAGGATGACACTTTCCGTTCTTCAGGGCGAGCTTCGAGGTTGCACGCGGTGCGTGGACGCCGGGTTTCTTTCGGAGGCGAGGCCGCTGGCGCTGGGCGCAGAGACGGCCACTGTTTTTGTGATTGGGCAGGCTCCGTCGCGAACCGATCACGAGACGGGTGGGTTTTACGTCGGGCCTGCGGGCAAGAAGCTGCGCGGCTGGCTTGCCGAGGCCGGGCTTTCCGAGGCCGAGATCGAGCGACGGGTGTACTTTGCGGCCATCACGCGCTGCTTTCCCGGACGGCTTCCTGGCTCGTCGAAAGATCGGCTGCCGTCGCGGGCCGAGCAAAAGCTGTGTCGCCCGTGGCTCGACGCCGAACTCGAACTTCTGAAGCCGCGCGTCGTGATTTTATTTGGCGGGCTGGCTATCGAGACGTTTCTCGGGAAAGCCCCGCTGACCGAGCGCATCGGGTTTTCGCTTGAGCGGGACAATCAAATCTTTGTGCCGCTGCCGCACTCGTCGGGCGCGAGCACCTGGCTCAACGCTCCCGAGAACCAAGAGCGTCTGGCGCTGGCTATCAATCAGCTACGCATCGCTCTCTCGTAAAATTTTTTATTTCTCGCTTTCCGGCTTGTTTTTCCGCGCCGGAGTGTCTGTCCAGAATCGCAAGTTCTGGTGAATGACAGTTTAAGGAGTGGAGAGATGAGCGAGGTTCTGGTAGTCGAGACAACGACAAAAGAGATTACAAAACCCACCGAGAAGCCCGATCCGGCCTGGGTGCGCGGAAAGTGCCCGTGCTGTGGGGATGCGGTGGTCTCGAATCTGTACTACGTCGGCGGCAAGGGTTATCTCTTGCGCTGGGAGTGCTGGAGCAGCCTGGGCGAGCGCCCGACGTGTGAGTATCGCAAGGTTCTGTGAAGTGAGGATTGACATGGTGATTAGTAGCAAAAATGGCGAAGAGACCGGGCAGACCGGAAGCGTCCTGACACGCGTCCAGCTCTTCAAGTACGTCACGCGGGATCGGATTTTGGAGGTCAGCGACATGCTGAGCCTGGAGAGCAAGCGCTCCAAGCTCGCGATCACGCTGGTCGAGTTCAACCCCGAGAGCCACCGGGCACAGGCCCGCGTTCGGCACTTCGTCGATGCCAGCGACTTTAAATTGGTCTGCTGGGACATTTTAAACGGCCTGTTCACCGAGTGGACCGACCACAAAGGCAGTCCCACCGGCGACGGCATCCAGGCGCGGGTTTTAACGCTGAGAAAAGACGTCAAGTACCGCCAGCCCTATGTCTTGAAAATCGACAACGGTGAGGGCGAGACCATGAGCGGCGGTGCGGTAAAGATGATCCATGCGACCGACTCGCTGACTCTGCTCATGCCCGAGTTCGACGCCCGGCGCATGGCGATGACAATTTTAGACTACATCCGCGACTGGGAGACCGTCAACTTCCGTCGCCGTCAGGAAGCGCAAACGGTGGTCATTCCGCTGGCCGGAACCGCCGCCCTGGAGCCTGCTCCTGCCGCCGTCCCCGAGCCGGAGCCAGCGCCCGCGCCGCGCCGCCGAAGCAAGGTCGCCGCTTAAAGGGCGAGTGATTGAAATCGACTCGCTGAGGGCTTTGCCGAGTGTCCTTCGGACAAAGTTCGTCCGCGAGGACGTTCGGCAACTTGTTGCCTGGAGCGAGTTGATTTCAATCACTCGTTGTAAAAAATGGCCCACGTATTTAGCAAGCCCATTCGCGTGGCGATAAAGAAGCATCTCAAGGGAAAGGAGGCAAAAACTTGACCGTTTACGGTAAGTCTGTCTCCGGGGCCGGACTCTAAAAAGCCCCGGATAAAAAGAGGGAGGCTTTCGGGCTTCCCTCTTTTTTATTATTAGCCTGACAGATAATATCTCGTATGCAAGAACTTCCCGATGGCACGGACTGGCTGCGTGGTGCGCCCCCACAGAACGAAACTCGCGCGTTTCGCTGCTTTGAAAATGGAAAGATCAATCACATAAAACCGTTTTATTTGAAACGAGTGATTGCAGTTCTCAAAGAAAAATGGATCATCGAAATCGATTGTAAAAATGCCCGAAAGCTTTCTTCTTCGGTAACTCTTCCAGGATATCGTTATTTTTTAGTTCGTTCTGTGAAATTAGACGGGAAATATTCGAAGATTCGCCAGAAAGAAACCATTTTATGGATGGAAGCCGAGAGTTCTGGTAGAGGTGATACGGAGAAATACCCGCTGATTATCTGCACAAAGTGGTGGGTGACGGATCTCTATGTCTCGGCAAAACACCGGCCTTTTTTCTGTGGGACGAATCTACTTTCCCGCAAAGCGCCTTAGAATTTAGCTACCGAAGAACTTTCTCAGGCGCTCGGTGAGCGTTGGGGCGTTCGGAGTGGCGGGGGGCGTGCGTGGGCCGACCTGGGTCAGGCGCTCCTGGGCACGGGCGAGGGCTTCTGCCTCCAGCTCCTGCGTCGGGTCGGGTCGGGCGAGGGTCAGGTGGGTCAGCCGGGCGGTGCGTGCCAGCCCGGTCAGGTCGGTGCGCTCGTCGCCACTGAGGGCGGCAAGCTCCTCCGGGGAGGCGGCCTCGCCGGAAGTCAGGGCGTCCAGGGCGCGCTGAAGCGCCGGGGATGCGTTGTCAAAGCTCGATGTAGCCATGTTGTCTCTGCACTGTCTCCGTAGACGTTTCTCTGTGGCGTAAAGTTTCGGTGACGCCGATCTCTTCTGCATGTACGATCAAGGACTTCCGAAGGTTCACCAGCCCCCGGTGGATCAGCGACTTGATCGCGCCCTCCGAGCGTCCCAGCGCCAGCGCGATCTCCGCGAGGGGCAGGTCGCCCCCGAAGCGCATCAGGATCACATCGGCCTGGTCGGAGGGGAGCTTTGCGATGGCGCTTCGCAGCAGCTCGCGGGTCTCGTGGCGCTCGGCGAGCGCGTGGGGGTCGGGTCCGTCGGTCTCCAGCGCTTCGAGAAGGCTGCGCACGTCGTCGGCGGTCTTCTGGTCGTAGGAGAAGATCGGAGTCGTCACGCGGCGGCGCTGCTGATCCACCACGAGGTTCGTCGCGATCCGGGACAGCCAGGGGAAAAGCGACTCGCCCTGGAACCGATAGCCTGGCAGGTGATCTATCGCCCGCACAAACGTCTCGGCGGCGATATCCTCGGCGTCGGCGGTGGAGCGGGAGCGAAAAAGCGCGAGCCGATAGATTCGGGCATAGTAGCGCCTGTGCAGCGCGGCAAGCGCGGACGGCTCCCCGTTGAGGGTTCTGCGCACCAGCTCTCTATCGGGTAGCTCCTCGCCGTTCATGAGTTAGATAAAGAAATAGTAGCACGCCCACGAAAAAAAGCAAGCCCCGGCAGGAAAATCCCGCCGGGGCCAAGCTCTTTTTCCCGAAGCTACTTGCCGAGCAAGGCAACCTCGAACGGATACTCAGCACCGCCAATCGTGGCATACAGCGTACCGACGAATCCTGGTGTCGTCTTCTCTGCGGCGGGAATGGCATCTTTGAAGATATCGTCCGCCGTTCCTCTGACTCCGTCCGGGCCAGGCAACTGCTGTGCTGGCTGTTCTGGTGCGCTGATGTAGGTGACGTCCGCACGTCCCAGGATACCGCGCAGGCGATACGACGTGGTTGCGTCCCGCTTCACGATGCCCTCGAAGCGGCCATCGTTGGTGATTCGACCCTCGATGTCGTAGAGTCCGATGCCCCCGATGACAACGCCCTGCTTATCAATAGATAAATAGCTGTTTATAACAGCATATCCAGTGTCTATTGGTGTATATTGCAGAGTAAGAGCGTTCCCGACGATGAACGCACCACCCGTGTCTGTCGCACGCACCGGGGAGAACCCGGCGATGACCCCACTGCTGCGGAACGTGCCGCGATAGAGGCTGTTGACCTCGCTGGCTCCGACAGTCGCTTCAAAGCTGGCCGCACGCGAGACGCCATTTACGCTGATGGTGAAGTTGCCCGAGCGGGCATCGCCCGCGCCGTTCTCCGAGTCGCTGTTGCTGATGCGGGTCTTGGACATGCGCCCTGCCAGCGTCCGCTCTGCGCCTCCGTTGTTGTACGTGACGTTCCCGCTGAAAAGTCCTTCGGCGTTGACGCTTCCGCTGACCGTTCCGACCAGGCCGCCACGGGCTTCTAAGAATCCCGTGTACTTACCTGTTTTGTCTACGGTGAACGAGATAGAGCCGTCCTCGGCGATCTCTGGAATGCCGTAGGTGCCCCGGAACGCGCCCTGGAACGGGTTCACTTCAGTGGCGTTGCCGTTCTCGTCTTTGACGGTCTCGGTGGCTTTTTTGAAGGTGCCCGCGTAGGTATTGCCCGTTTTGGTAACCGTGAAGTTACCCTGGCTGGTCCCGTCCGCCGTCTTGACGATGGTTCCGGCCAGCGGAAGCGTCTCACTGGCGAACTTGGCGCTTATGATAATGGTTCCAGAGTTGGAGACAGTTCCGGACATCAGCCCGGTCTCCTCGCCGCGTGTGATCGCGCCGATGAGGTTGCCCTTGCTGTCTACAGTGAAGTTGTTGGTGCCGCTCAGGTTTAGGCCGGGGACGTTGTAGGTACCCGTGTAGGTGCCCTGGTAGTTGCTCTGCGACTCGGTGAGCTTGCCGTCTATCTGGAAATCGCCGCGCACGGGCTGCCCGCTGCGCATCAATTCAAAGTTGCCGCCCGTTTTAGAGAGCGTCCCGGAGATCGGCGAGGTCTGTGCGCCGTCGGAGAGCGTGCCCTCAAACTTGCCATTGTTGGTGACGGTCCCGTTGAAGGACCAGGCCTTGTTGTTGCTCGAATCGACGAGAGCGCCGGTAACCTTGCCCTTTTGCTCGACGCTGTAGTTGAACGTCCCGTTCTCGCCTGCGCCAGGGATTGCGTAGACGCTTCGATACGTTCCTTGATACGTGCTGTTGGGTGGCGCGCCAGCGGCGCAGCCGATGAGGGCGGCTGCCGTGACCGCTCCTGATACCGCGAGAAAACCTCTTCGGGTCTGTTTGCCCATTTTACAGAATCCTTTCGCATCGCGCGTAAGCCGCGTGCTTCATGGTTGTTATCGGCAAGGGGAAGGGAATCTTTTAGGGAGTGGCGAATCAAAATACTTATGTCCAGGTTGCGGTTTGCCATTGTCGGGTGTGGGGTGATTCATGGAACCCACATCGATGCCATCAAAGCCCTCGAAGCTGAGGCCCGGCTCGTTGCGGTCTGCGACGAGATTTCTGAGAGAGCCGATGCCACGGCCCAAAAAGAGGGCGTCCGGGCGTTCTACGATTTAGACGCCCTGCTCGACTGGGGGGATTTCGACGTGCTCTGCGTCTGCACGCCGTCGGGCTTGCACGCTACGTGCGGGATCAAAGGCGCAAAAGCCGGGAAGCATATTGTCTGCGAGAAACCCATCGATGTCTCGCTCGAAGCTGCCGATGCGCTTATTTCTGCGTGCAAAGAAAACAAGGTCAAGCTCGAAGTCATCTCCCAGCATCGCCACGCGACGGGCTTTCGGCAATTGCGTTCCTGGCTCGACGAGGGGAAATTAGGCGACCTGGTGTACGGCGAGTCGGTCACCAAGTGGTACCGGACCCAGGCCTACTATGACTCGGGCGGCTGGCGTGGCACCTGGGAGTTGGACGGCGGCGGTGCGCTGATGAACCAGGGAGTCCACTACGCCGATATGCTCCGCTGGCTCATGGGACCGGTGGCCTCGGTCTCGGCAACCATGGCGACCCGCGCCCACGAGCGGATCGAGGTGGAAGACATCGTCAGCGCGACGATCTCGTTTAAAAATGGCGCGGTCGGGACGCTTCTGGCTTCCAGCGCACTCTATCCGGGCTACAAGACCAGCTTAGAAGTCTACGGCACCCACGGAACCGTTCTCATCGACGACTCTCGGGTTCGCCACGCCCATTTTGCCGAGGGAAACGAAGAACAGTCGATGTTCGGCGTGAAATCCGGCGATCCACTCATCAAAGACGGCCTTTTTACCGCCACCGGCGAGCCGAGCCACAAAGGAGCGATTGTTCATGGCGCAGGCGATCCGACCGCGATTGCTCTCGGTGGCCATGTCGCCCACTTGAAAGACCTGATCGACTGCGTTCATACAGGTAAAGAGACCTACATGAACGGTCAGGAAGCCCGCAACGCCCTGGAGCTGGTCGTCACCGTCTACGAATCGGCGAAAAACGGCGGCAAGCGAATTACGCTCCCCTAACCCCAATAATGGGGAACCAAACAAGGAAACATCCGAATCTGGTTCCCCATTATTGGGGTTAGGGGAGGGAAACCTACACGCTCTGCCAGGAGCGGGTCTCGGACGATTTAGTTACGGCTTCGAGCACTTTCTGGCACTGAAGGCCTTCCTCAAAGCCCGGCGAGAACGGCTTGCCCTCGGAGAATGCCACCAGCATGTCTTTCATCAGGTTCATGAAGGTGTGCTCGTACCCGATGATGTGCCCGACCGGCCAGTAGTTCCCCGTGTAAGGATGCACTCCGTCGGTGGTTTGAATCACTCGGAAGCCCTTCACGTCGTCGGGGTCGTCGTGGTTGTAGTATTCCAGCTCGTTCATGCGCTCCATATTGAACACAATCGAGCCTTTGGAGCCGTTTATTTCAAATTTATTGTGATTTTTACGGCCTGCTGCCATTCGAGTTGCCTCAAACGTACCCACCGCGCCGTTTGCGAACCGTGCTAAGAAGATCGAGCTATCGTCTACTGTTACGTCGCCGAGTTGATCGCTGGCTTTTCCGCCGAGTCGGTCGTCGGACTCGGCCAGAATGGGGCGCTTTTTAATAAACGTGTCCTGCATTCCGCTGACCTCGGTGATCTCGCCCACTAAGAAGTGCGCCAGATCAATCGAGTGGGCCACCAGATCTCCGTGGGAGCCGCTGCCTGCGATCTCGCCCTGAAGTCGCCAGACAATCGGGAAGTTCGGGTCTAAAATCCAGTCTTGCAGGTAAACGCTGCGCCAGTGATAGATCTTGCCCAGTCGCCCGGACTGAATCAGCTCTCTGGCGAGCTGTACCGCCGGGACGCCCCGGTAGTTGAAGCACACGGCGTTGGGGACGCCTGCCGATTTAATCGCGTCGGCCATTTGCTGCGCTTTTTCGACCGTGGACGCCAGCGGTTTCTCACAGAAAACCATCTTTCCCGCTTTTGCTGCCGCGATAGCGATCTCGACATGCGTATCGCCCGGCGTCACGATGTCGATCAAGTCGATATCGTCGCGTGCGATGAGCTTTTTGTAGTCTGTCTCATGCGATAAAAACCCGAACTTCTCGGCGGCGGCCTTCACTTTCTCTTCTGTGCGCCCACACAGCGCCGTAAGCTCCGGCTCGATCCCGATCTCCGGGAAAAAGCGATGAATCTGGCGGTAGGCATTGGAGTGTGCCTTACCCATAAACTGATAACCGACCAGCCCGATACGAATCTTTTTGTTTGCCATAGTGCTGCCCCCTGCGCGGGGGGATTCGGCAGAAAGCACCGAAAATCCTTCCATTGCTTTTCGAGGGGAGTTGGCGTATCATGTTGCCAGACATTCACAGATGTTGAAGGAGGTGTCGATGGTCGCAGAAGAAAAGGGACAATCCCCGGCGCCGCAACCCACCCTGCTGTCCCGGACGCCAGGCAAAGAAGAACCTGGCCTGCCGCAGGTTTTTGCTTCCCCTCTGGAGACGCCGCGCTACGTGACGTTCCTCTCAGACCTGCGCGACGCCGTGAGCGAGGTGGAGCGACTTCAGGGCGCGATCCGCCAGCGCCAGAACCTGGTCGGCGACGGCGTCGAGGTCGGCACGGCGCGAGTGCAGGCACGTCCTGCACGGATCTCCTCCGAGGCTCTCGCCACAACCGAGGAGACGCTGGGCGGGCCGCTCCTCGAAAACGAGCCGCACGAAGACGGTACGCCGGGCGTCTCGTACCGCCTGGAAGCCATGTACTTCGTCGCGCGCCGGGTCGTGAGCGACGCCACCGCCGACAACTTGCTCAAAGAAGTCGTCGAGTACGCCATTCAGCTTGGCCACTACCGCTTTGCGCTCCTCGCCGCCTGTGAGATGCGGGCTGTCTCCAACGCCGATGGTGCCCGTGGTAAGGTCGTCGAGGCGGCGCTCAAGGACGGCGACTTTGCGTTCGCGCTCATGGCCGCCGAGCTGATCGAGAACCGCTCGTCCGCCGATGGAGCCAAGGGCAAGGTCATCAAAGCCCTGCGTGGCGTCGGCAAGAACGGCTCGTCGGTGCGGATTCCCTACAGCGGCAACGCCTGACGCAGCCGCTCCTGGACCATCGTCATCGTCACGTCGCCGCGCGTCCGCTCGACCACGGCCCGCAATGCGTCGCAGGTTCGGCGTAGCCCGCTCGTCACGGCGTCGGGATAGTCAATCGTCACGAGCTGAGAGAGAATCTCGTCCATCGCCGTCAGCATTCTCTCGGCCCGCTGTAAATCGCCCGCCCGAAGTTTGTCCAGCGCAAAGCGCCTGCCCTCGCTCGCGGCCTCGGCCAGCCCATTGAGATACGCCGCCGCCTCGATTCCCAGCGCCTCGGGCGTCGGGAGAGCGCTCTCCTCGATCAGAGCCAGCAGGCACGCGGCTTCCGAGAGTTCTTTGTGGGCGTCTTGAACGTAGCCCGCGTACAGTAAATCGGGTTGGCCCGCCAGCGACTCCGAAACACGCCGGGCCTCCTCGCCTGCGCTACGCACCGCTGCCCGCGCTTCGAGAAGCTCGCCCCGGTGCATCGCCCGAATCGCATTGGCACATGTCCGCGTCAGCGCCCGCCCGTGCGCCAGTGCCCCCTCGCGCGCCCGATACTTCTCGTCGAGAGTGAGCCGCGCCGCTCCGATGACTGTATCTATGTTTTTCAAATATTTACTTCTTTTGTTGAATTTTTTGTCGTTGTTTGAGTAAATTTTTCAAATTTGTTAACTCAAAATTGTTCATTCGTGATATTACTACAGATTCATTTTGTGTATTTGGTTTATACCAATCATATTTTTTGAATTTAAGTAATAAGTCAACATCTTTGAATCGGTATCCTCTTCCTGCATATAAAATATTAATAGATGTATTAATAAAATTTTCGTCAACTTTACTGTAATCAAAATAGACTGATCTTAATTCTTTAATTACATATAATAATGTATATTCGGAATTTTCATTACTTGATGATTTTGTTGTTTTTGAAGGCTGTATTTCGGTGTAAGAAAAGCATTTTTTGATTCCATGCAGCTTCATGTCTTTAGTTGAGATTGCATAATTAAGATTTTGACCATCTTTAAGATAAAAAATAATCATTCCTATTACTTCTCCATTTTCGTTTATTACTGGACTTCCGCTACTTCCTGGGGAAATACTGGCTGAAACCTGAAGCAATGATTTATTATTAAAATCGTTTTTCGAGGAAATAATTCCCTGTGTAATAGAAAGTGAAAGGCCTTTTGGATGCCCCATTACAAATATAGGCTCTCCTGTTTGAGCAGCAGCATAATCACCAAATAAAAAACCGCCTTCTGATCTATCTAAAGGATTTAAAATTGCAAAATCTCTCGATTCATCGTAATAAATCATTTCTGTTACGCGAGATTTCCCTTCTGAATCTGTTGCTATTACTGATCCAGTTCCTGGTTTTATAATATGATACGCCGTCCATATATAGCCGCTGTAATCATAAAAGCCTGTGCCTATCCTGTCACCATAATTAATTTTTAAAACAAAATCTTTGTACCCTTTTACTATATCTTTTGCTGTCGTTTGGCTATAGCAAATTTGTGATGAATATACAAATGTTATGATAAGTAAAGAAAATAAACATAAAAATTTTGAAATGTGTAAAAAAATTCTGAAATTCATATCTGGATTCTATCGTAGATGTTTAGAAAAAGCAGTGGTGTGTATGTTTGTTGTCAGCTACTGCTCAGGTTGTACATGCATGAAGGAATTGTATATCATATCGCGAATATGAGAGCCGGAGGTTCTGATGCCCTACAACGAAGACGAAACAATGGAAGAAACTGAAGAAGAGTACGAAGAAGAAACCGAGGACGAAGCGTCTGACGAGGAAGAGTACGAAGACGAAGAATCCGAGGAAGAGTCCGAAGGTGGCGGCGGGCTTCTGGGCGGCCTGAGCGGGATGCTCGGCGGCGCAGGACTCGGCGGCCTTGCCGGTGGCCTGGTCGAGCAGGTGACAGACCAGCTTAAGTCGGGCGAGGGGCTGAACATCGGCGAGATCATCGACGACGCCACGGAAGACAAAGGCGGGATCGTGAAGTCCGTCGGCGACATGGTCGGTGGCTTTCTGAATCGCGACAAAAAAGACGACGAATAAGTCCATGGCCAGGCGGCTTCCGCTGCCTGGCCCTTGTCGCCAGGAAGATATATCGAAGCGTCACGAAGATATTCTCAAGTGGCAGGAAGATATGCCGGAGTAACAAGCGAATTTGTTAGAACGTCAGGAATATGTCTCGGAGTAACACAAAGATATTATAAAGTGCCAGGAAGATATTTTGGAGTAACGTACGAATTTATTAAAACATCGGGAAGATGTCTCGGAGTAACACGAAGAAATGGCGGAGTAAGCCGATTTTACCAGCTTTCTCCACTAAGAAAGCCTGCCGGTCCTGTTTAATTTTCTTATGTGGCTTGTAGCACGGTTTACGGTATTTTTTATCCGCGCAAGAACCCCAGAAGCGTCTCTATCTCGGCGGGGAGCGGGGCTTCAAAGCTCAGTGCCTCGCCGGTGCGCGGGTGGGTGAAGGCCAGCGAGAACGCGTGGAGCGCCTGGCCGGTCAGAAGAGAGACGTGGCGGTCGCGCTCGGGGTCGCCGCTTTTTTTGTTTCCCCCGTAGACCGAGTCGCCCACAACCGGGTGGCCCGCAAGCTGGCAGTGAACCCGAATCTGGTGCGTCCGCCCCGTCTGAAGCCGACACTCCAGAAGTGCGCATGCCCCTAAACGCTCGCGCACAAAAACTTCGGTGACAGCGTCGCGCCCGCCCGACTTGACGGCGGCCATCCGAACTCTATCCGTCGGGTGACGGGCGATCTGGGCGTCGATCACGGCCTCGGTGAAGGTCGGATTTCCCCAGACCAGCGCCAGATACCGCCGCTTCGCTGTCCGGTCTTGAATTTGTTTCTGGAGCGCCGCGTGCGCAAAATCGGTCTTCGCGACGACTAAAAGCCCGCTGGTGTCCTTGTCCAGCCGGTGGACGATCCCCGGACGCTCCTCGCCGCCGATTCCTGAGAGGTCCGAGCAGTGCGCCAGCAGCGCGTTCACCAGAGTCTTGCCGGGCGAGCCGGGCGCAGGGTGCGTCGCCATGCCCTTGGGCTTGCTCACCACCAGAAGCTCCGCGTCCTCGAAGACAATCTCCAGCGGGATTTTTTCGGCCTGCGCCCGCGCGGGCCGAAGCTCCGGCAGCGTCAGAGAAACCTCGTCGCCGGGCTGGACCTTGTAGCTCGGCTTCACGGGCTTGGCGTTCACCAGAACGGCCCCCTCCGAAATCAAATCCGCGAGCCGCGAGCGGGAGAATTCCGGGAGATTTTCGGCCAGAAGCGCATCGAGCCTGCGCCCGCTATCCTCGGGTTCGACTGTCATTTGCGTCTCGGCAAGAAGAAATAAAGGCCCAGCCCGACGACAATCGCCACCAGGCTCATCCACTGGCCGCTGGAAAGCCCGGAGATAATCGACTTACTGCTTTCCTGGGCGCGCCAGAACTCGACAATAAACCGATACAGGCCGTACAGCGCGGCAAAGAGCGGCAGAAGCTCGCCCCGATACCGCCTGCGGGGTCGTTTTTCGAGCAAGGCAAGCACGCCGAACATCAAAACCGACGCGAGCATGGAGTAGAGCTGAGTCGGGTGGACACGCTCGTGGAGCAGCCCGGCCTCGTCCTTGAACGTGATCGCCCAGGGCGCGTCGCAGTGGGTTCCGTAGCAGCAGCCATTGAAAAAACACCCGAGTCGCCCGAAGAAATACCCGATGGGCATCGAGACCGCCGCGATATCGGCGGCATCCCCGACGTTCATCCCGCGCTTCTTCGCGGCCCAGATTCCGACCGCAAGCCCGCCGATGATCCCGCCGTAGCTGGTCATCCCGCCGGTCCAGATCATGAAAATCTCCAGCGGTTTTTGGGAGTAGTGCGGAAGCTCCTGAAGAATAAACGCGATCCGTCCGCCGATAACGCCGCCGAACAGCCCGAGCAGCGAGCAGTCCCAGACCAGGCCCGGCTCGAAATCATAGCGCGGAGCCACCCGAGTCGCGCGCCACACCGCCGCGAGGAACCCGACCAGCAGCATCAGCCCCCAGGCATGCACCGGGAAGCTTCCGACATGAAAAAGCACAGGAAACATAATTTAGAGCGCCTTTTCTTCTTTAATTTCTTTGGTGAGCAACATTTTTGCTGCCAATAAGACAATTCCAATGGTAATGCACGAGTCAGCGACATTGAAAATCGGAAAATGAATCAACCGAAAATCCAGAAAATCGGTGACAAAGCCCTGACGTGCCCGATCAATCAAGTTCCCGACGGCTCCCGCGAGCGCAAGGCTCATTCCAAGGCCCTGGAAGCGCTCCAGCCCGCCCGTTTTCTGGGCGCGGCGCTCGCTCAGAACAATCAGCCCACCGATAATCACGGCGGCAGCGACCAGAAGCCAGCGCTCCCCCCAGAGCCACGAGAACGCCATGCCCCGGTTCGTCGTATGAGTCAGATGGAAAACCCCCGGCCACAGCGGGACGCTTCCCGGCTCTTCCAGGACCAGTTTCTGGCGCACCAGCGCCTTGGTGAATTGATCCAGCGCGGCAAAAACTACCGCCACTCCATAAAAGGCCCCGACGGGCAAACGCTTAGGCATCAACGCAGTATACCGAACGCCGTAAACCCTGCCGTTGAGAGACCCGTCCCGGAGGGACGGGTCTACGAGACGAAGCCTTCCGGGCTGAATTCACGCCGGAGGCGTTGGTTTTCGTAGACCCGTCGTTTCACGGCGGGTCTCTCTCACCGGCGGGACGATTACACGTCGGGCGAGATCACGCCCCGGCGGAGAAGCTCGCGGACGATCCGGGCCTGACCCAGGCAGAGGGTCGGGTGTGCGGGATCAGCCCCGACATCCTCGCGGACGAACCAGCTTCGCGCACACTTCTTGCCCGGTGCGGGCGAGAGGTTCACCGAGAGCGAGCTGCCGACCGTGAGCTGAAGCGACGGAACCATCAGGCACTCGGCCAGAAGTTCTTCGCACTTCTCGCCCAGCACCGCCAGGTGCCCCGCCGTCAGCGTGATACTTGCCACAAACTCGACCGACTTGGAAAGCATCGCGTCCACTTCGGGCGGGGTGGCGTTGCTGCCCGCATCGCGAGCTTTCTGACGCGCCGCGCCCTTGGCCTGGCGGTACGGCTCCAGCTGGTTGTTGAGCGTGTCGCGAATCTTGAAGATCGCGTCGAACCGGGCCTCCAGCGCCGGGTCGGGCGCAGGAAGACTCGGCCACGACGACAGGTGGACGCTCTCCGCTTTCTCGTCCCAGGCCGGAAGGCTCTGCCACGACTCCTCGGCGGTGTGAACCAGAACCGGCGCGAGCAGCCGGATGAGGACGCTCGTGATCTCAAACATCGCCGTCTGCGACGAGCGCCGCTTTGTGTCTTCCGGCAGCGACGTGTAGAGCCGATCCTTCAGCATGTCCAGGTAAAACCCGGAAAGCTCGACATTGCAAAAATTCAGAATCGCTTGTGTGGCCCGATAGAACTCGTATTTTTCGTACGCGTCGGTGACTTCGCCTGCCAGCCCCGAAAGCTTCGAGAGCGCCCAGGCATCGACCGGGTCCAGCGTTTTGCTACTGTCTTTGGACGGCGCAAAATCATAGAGATTTCCCAGCATGAACCGGAGCGTGTTTCGCAATTTCGAGTACGAGTTAGCGAGCTGCTTCAAGAAGTTATCGCCCAGTTTCGTGTCTTCGGTGTACTCAATGGAGCCGACCCAGAGCCGCAAGACATCCGCACCGTACCGTTCCACGACGCCCAGCGGATCGACGACGTTGCCCTGCGACTTGCTCATCTTGTAGCCCAGCTCGTCCACCGTGAAGCCGTTCGTCACGACGGCTTTGTACGGCGGAGTGCCTCGAAGCGCCGTTGCGACTAAGAGCGAGCTGTTGAACCAGCCCCGATGCTGATCCGACCCTTCGAGGTACAGATCGGCGGGCCAGGAAAGCTCCGGCCAGACACCCGAGTCTAAAACCGCGAAGCTGGTGCTCCCCGAGTCGAACCAGACATCTAAAACGTCTTTTTCTTTCTCGAAGTCTTTGGCTTCGACGCCGCCAAACGTAAACCCGCTCGGCAAGATGTCTTCGGGAGCCGTGCTATACCAGGCTTCGACGCCATGCTTCTGGATCAGCGCGACGGCGGCATCGAAGGCCACCGGGTCCATGACCCGCTCGCCGCCTGCGTAGAACAGCGCGATGGGGACGCCCCAGTGGCGCTGGCGGCTGACGGTCCAGTCGGGCCGCCCGGAGACCGCCGCCGTGATCCGGTTCTGCGCACTCGCCGGGAACCACGAGACCCCCTCGATTCCCTTCAGCGCTTTCTCGCGCAGGCCGTCGTGCTCCATCGAGATGAACCACTGGACCGTCGCGCGGAACAAGAGCGGGCGATACGGGGCACGCGGCGAGTGCGGGTAACTGTGGGTGAAGTCGTAGCTGCCCAGAAGCGCCCCGACCTCTTTCAGCCGCTCGGGCACTTTCTCGTTTGCTTCGTTCGTGTTCAAGCCCTCGAACGGCCCGGCCTCGGACGTGTACCGTCCGCGCCCATCGACCGGCGAGAGGATCTGGAGCCCGTACTTCATCCCGGTGACGTAGTCGTCCGCGCCGTGGCCGGGTGCGGTGTGGACGATTCCCGTACCCGTGTCGGTCGTGACGTAGGTCGCCAGAACGCCCAGCGACGTTCGTGCCAGCTCCGGCAGTGGGTGCGTGAATTTTGCGCCCTCGAAGCTCGCGCCTTTGCGGGTTTCGAGAACCTCGATGGCTCCAAACTCACACGCTTTCGCCGTGGCTTCTAAAAGTTCGCTGAGAACCACTAATTTCCCGAAGCTTTCGGTCTGGACAACCGCGTAGTCGAAGTCCGGGTGGAACGCCAGCGCCAGGTTCGCCGGAATGGTCCAGGGCGTCGTGGTCCAGATGACGGCCCGCAAGCCCGGCTCGCTCACCGACTCGAACGCGACATAGATCGCCGGGGACACATGGTCCTTGTACTCAGCCTCGGTGTTGGCAAGGGCCGTTTCGTTCGCGGAGTCCCACAGCACGGGTTTCAAGCCCTGATAGACATAGCCCTTCTTCGCCATGCCTAAAAACGTCTCGACGATCTTCGCCTCGAACGCCGGAGCCATGGTGAGATAAGGCCGCTCCCAGTCGCCCCGGATTCCGAGCCGCTGGAACTGGGTTTTCTGGGTCTCCACCCACTCGGCGGCGTACGTCCGGCAGCGTGCCCGCAGGCTGTCGGGGGTCCAGGTCTCTTTTTTCTCGCGGAACTCTTTCATCACCTGGACTTCGATGGGCAGTCCGTGGTTGTCCCAGCCGGGGATGTACGGCGCACGGAAGCCCTGGAGTGTTTTGTAGCGCGTCACGATATCTTTTAAGGTTTTATTCAGCGCGTGGCCCAGATGGATGTTGCCGTTGGAGTACGGCGGACCGTCGTGCAGGACAAACGACGGAGCCTCCGGCCTATCGACGCTCTTCGCATAGACGTTTTTCTCGTTCCAGAGCTTCTGGAATGTCGCCTCGCGGGTGGGCAGCTCGGCTCTCATCGGAAAGTCGGTCTGCGGGAGATTTAGGGTTTTACTGTAGTCCATGGTGGTTTTCTGGTGGGCTTGCCCGGCGAGGCGTTGACGACAAAAAAAGCGCCCCGCAGTGCACGCCGGGACGCTCTTTTAAAATCGAAGACGAAAAGAAAGAGCGCCCTACGCCGCGAAGCGCCGGGTAATCTGCTCTATGCCGCCCGATTTGAAGAAGAGATACATAACCGTCTGAGCAACGATTATATCACATTTTCATGGTGAGCGGAGTGCTTTTTGAATGTCTGGTATCCGATCCTTTTTGACTGAATCAAGCCATTCTTTATCAAGTAAATTTATGTTTTTAGAGTTAAGACAGATGTTATAATACTTCAAGCTCTCATCTAAGTTTGTTTTATTCTTCGTCCATAGCCAACGGACATAAAAACAGTCTGCATATCCACCGTATGCGTTTATTATATTTGGAAATTTGTTCAGTGCTGCTTTTGCTATGCGGATGGCATCGCTGAAAGACTGGTGATTTTTAGGTGCTGCATTTATGTAATAAGTGCTAGTGTTTCTATAAATAAAATAGGTTTCGTTGTTGTCAGAACGAATCAGTCGTTCGCCAAGTTTTCCCATCTCTAAATGATTTCTCTGGCTTCCTGAGTGTTTCCAGGACTCAATAATAAATCTGAGTCTGGTAAATTCCCGATTTTTTGGTGAAGGTGTGTTTTCTACTACTCGGGCGACCTCACCTACTTGCTTGAATTCTGCTTCCGGGTAACAACGAATATAAGACCATGCCCATGCAAATACGCAAAAGGATGAACGAGGGTTTTTCTTTCTCAGAACATCATATTTCCGGTAAAGCTCTTTCGCTGCAACTTTGTCTTTTTGTGACAAAATATCTATTTTCTGACGAATCTCCAAATAAGAAGAATCCGAGTTTTCCCAGGGTTCAACCATCCATTTCGTAGAAGTACCAGGGTGCCATATCTCGCCTGCTCTGATCTGTTTCTCGTTTAGAATAGGCACCCTTAATGACTCATCGGGAACTTGAGCTATGAATGTCAGGATGTATAACGGAATCATGACAGTTTAAATACCTCCACCTTGATTAATTAGAGTGAAATCAGGATGCCAGTCCCAGTATTTGAAGACTTGCTTACACACGTTCTCTTTACCCTCGTACCCACTCTCTGAGTATTTTTCACACTCGAAAGTATCTTTCAGGTCAATTGTCCCGACATTCATAGATAATTTGTAGACCTTGCTGTTTGGATCAACCGGTACGCCTGGAAACGCAATATGCCACATTGCTTCCCAGGTTGTACTTAATGGCTGATCCTCTGGTTGGGTGAAGTTTGCAACTATGCCCAATACAACCAAAATTAACTTGAGCCGTACATCTGATGCTCCGTAGTTTAAGGCACCCAGGAGAGCGAGGCCTCCATTGATATAACCAATACCAGTAAATTGTTTATAAGTCGCATGTGGTGACTCTTGAAATCGATAGTCTGTTTTATCCCATTGATAAATTGTTGTTACCTGGCCTGGCACGTCTTCACTTTTGATAGGCGTTGCATTTTCTAACGGTAGGTGCCAGCGAATTAAATAATTAGACGTCATATTGCCATACGCATCGCTTACAGACACGCTATGTGAGGTAGGTGACAATGAAGGAGGCATATTAACGCCTGCCGCACCGCCCACTGCACCAAGGCTCGCGTAAGGGGTTCTCGCTGTCCAAGTTTCCCATATCCATTGGGAGACGTTTGACCATGTTGGAGTAAAGAGAAAATTATCACTGTACGAATTGCCACTTGGTCCATACGCGCTTGCTTCAAGACCTTTTTCTTCTCGTATCCAATAAGAAGGAGATCCTACAACTTGTGGTGTCGTTAGGCTAATTACTGAATCTGTAATTATTGTATTGTTTGCCGAATCGCCCTGTCGCGTATTTAGCACAGGTTTACCACCATCTCCTTTACGGAAATTTCCGGTCAGCTTTACACTTTGATTTCCTGAAGATGTAGATACATTAATCCAACGCTCTCCGCTTTCTATACTTGGGCAATACAGAAAAATGCCTCGATTTACCCAGTCTGCAAAAGACCAGACGAAGCTTCCATAGCTTCTATCAGGATCTCTTTTAGGAATAACTATTTTGATAGGCGATTTCAATGGATCAACTCGATGCAGTGTTCTAACCGTCGGCAAAGCTGTGCCACGGATAGTAGTGCCTTCGGAAACGAGAACCCAGCGCACCGGAGAATCTGGGCTTTGTGGTGTTAGAGTGATTATCATTCCCGGAACGGACGGGTACATAGTCGATGTCGGGATGGCTGGATCTGAATTCCAGCCCCACTGTGGAGATCCCTGGGCTTGAGCAGACATCACGCTGGTAAGCGTCAGCACAGAGCTGAGTGCAAAACAGTTGAGCAACCAATTTTCCGAGCGCATCTTTACAACTCCTTTGGCCAACCTGAGTTTAGTTCTTGTTCGCCGACCAACAGCACACACTCTCAAGTATAAGCAGGAAATACACATTTGTCAAATTATCAACACATTGTGTTAAATTAAATTAAATATCAACGAATTGAATTTCGTTGCATTTGGTATCAAATTTATTTTTCCGGGCTTGAATCGTCGCTCTTGCGGTGTCATCGACGCATCTCATCTCGACAGACTTGATTGAGCGATTTCACATCGTGGCAGTGCAACTCGGTATTACGAAAAAATCAATCCAGGTAAACCAATAAACGGCACAAAGTTTGGTTGAATTGGCACGGATATCCGCTCCGAAGGAGCGTTGGTGCTTCGCTCTATTGCCGCACGGTCTTCGTGCAAGCTTCTAAATGGTTTCTAAATTCAGGCGGTAGAGGATTTGATTGTAGTTGTAAAAAGGCGTTTTCTCCGGGTTTCCGGAGAATGTATTTACGTAGGTGCCTTCAAAGTAAATGTAGTTTTCTTTGTCGAAGAATAAGTGGTGAACTGGGTTGTAGAAATCCATATGCTCGTGCCGGACGATTTGAAGGGCGTTTTCCCAGGGACCGGAGAGCGTGGAAGCCTCGGCGTACCAGACATCGCCGACATTCGACGACTTTCCGAATTTTTCCAGGACGATCATTATCCATTTTTTGCGGTAGGTGTTGTAGCGAACCGAGCCGCTGTGTGCCACCACGGAGCGCCCGGTCTTGCGGTCGCGCAGGGCGAGCGGCGCGACGCTCAGCCGCTCGTAGGCCGCCGGGTTTTTCAGCGCCGCAAGAGTCGGGCGGACGCGGACGCACGGGAGCGGGTCGCTGCCCTCGCGCGAGCCGTAGAGCCAGCCGTCGTGAAGAAAGGGATGGCCCGAGAGCGGCATCGGGGCGTTCGCGTCGAACGAGGCTACCGGGAAAAACCGCGCCTTGTCGTCGTCCCAGAGCGCCAGCCCGCGCTCTTGCGCCTCCATCTTCGCATTCACCCGGTTGAAGAACGCCACGAGCTTCGTCCCGCCCTCGATGGCGGCGACGCCCGTCACCCAGACCGGGCCGGGGCCGGGCAGCGGCAGGAGCGGGCGGCAAAAGCCCGTCGCCGGGTCGGTGAAGTAGGAAAACGCAATGCCTTTTTCCGGGTCCGTGCTGAGCGGGGCGGTCGCGCCGGAGGTCTGGAAGTTGCCCAGCGGATAGCCCGCCCGGCTTGTATCGCCCCAGAACCAGTAGAGCTTGCCCCGGTACGCCGCTGCGAGCGCCGAGTCCTGCCCCACGACGCCGCCCGGCAACGCTCCCGTCGGCTTGCGTCGCCCGAGAAGCACGCTGTCGCGAAAGATTCCCTCGCCCGTCAGGCGGCAGAGTCGCTCCGCCCGATTCTCCCGCGTCAGCGCCACGCTTGCGCTCTGCCCGCTTCGGGGCGTCACCCGGACGCCTCGATAGCCGAAGCCGTCGGCGGGCAGCGAGTAGCCATGGGAGAAAACCGAAAGCCAGACCTCGCGGCCCATCAGCTCCGGCTCGTAAAACGCGATCCAGCCATCGCTGTCGCTCACCAGCAACTGCTCGCTCACGGTTCGCGCCTCGACCAGCGGCACCCCGCGCCCGGTCCGGTTATCGACAAAGCGAACCCCGAAGTAGGGCTTTTTCACCAGAGTCATGACGTTATGGTACCTGGCGGTATTAGACGTTATCCCGATTCGCGCCGTGGAATAAATTCCCGGCTGAGTAAGCGATTCGACCTGCGTCTAAACAGGATTGTTGATACTCATTGGCTATTGTTGAGCCTGTCCACGAAGGTGGACATTCTTGTAAAGCCGCGAATTTATTCGACGGTAACTAATCGGAATAACGTCTATTGAAAATACTGGTCTGTGTAGGGAAAGTTCTGAGTACAGGACAAAAACTGTCTGGTATTCTTCTCAGGCTGAAAGGCACCGCTTCGGCATGATACGACAGGTCGCTTAAAGCCTAAGTCACGACCGAAACGATGCCCAATCTTCTCTGGAGGCACAGCCGCACCAGAAGTGAAGCCCTACGATCTGGCATGTCCACGACCGACCGAACTTCCGAGAGTGCACCAGAGTGTCTGAATTTCATCACTATATTTAGTAGAAATGAATTATTCAAGCATAATATGCTTTATTTTTTTGGCTTGTCAGTAATTGTTTCGAGATGAATCGGCAGAAGCAGGCTTGGTTGTGGAAGCGAACCGTTATCTTTCCCATAAAAATTGAGCATTCGCGAGCCGATCCATTCGAAATCGTAGGCGGTTGTACGGTAGTTGCCTTCTTCATCCGACCAGAGTGTCGTTTGATCGCGGCCAAAGGCTCCATTCCAGCCGTAGCGTGGCTCTATATGGATAGTACCAGGTTCGCCATGGTCGTTGACGCCGAGCCAGGCGACAAACTCACCGTCGGGGGAGACTCGGGTTTTGCCGGGCATGTCTTCACCGATGTAGGGCGCGAGTAGCCAGGAGAGCGTTAGCAGTGCGCCCAGAAGCGCTCCAAAAGAAAGCAGAATGCGTGCTCGGCGCAGAAAGGGTGCAGCGAGGCTCCCGCAGAGTGTCGCGACGGCAAAGATCAGGCCCAGTGGCAGCCCGATTCGGTGTCCGCCATAGAGCCAGACGCCTATCTCCACCGAGAGTGCGCACATCGCAAGGGTTACCCAGAGTCGCGGCCAGCGAGTTGCCAGCCCTTCGTGGAGCAGGCCGAAAAATGCGCCGACGACAAAGAAATAGCCCGGCGGGAAAACGTAAAGCCAGATCGCGGACCCGTCCGTGGCGCGTGGAAGCCAGAGCAGGCAGGCGACGTAAGCCCAGGCAAGCGTGAAAGCGACCCCCCGACTCTTCATGGTGCTAACAGTCTACCCCGAATTCTCCCCATTATTGGGGCTGGGGGAAGCCCAAAAAGAAGTTCGTACTGTCCTGATTTTCGCGGACATGCTGAGTGATACAATCTATTCCCGTTCATTGCCGCACGGAAACATTCAGAAAAGGTATGTGACTGGCGTGACGGACAGGCGAGATTTAGCGGCGCTCTACGACCCGGCCTTCGAGCACGATGCGTGCGGAGTCGGTTTTGTGGCCCAGATGCAGGGGAAACGCTCGCATGAAATCGCTCGCCTCGCGCTGACGGTTCTGGATAACCTCGTGCACCGTGGCGCGACGGGTTGCGATCCGGACACGGGCGACGGCGCGGGGATTTTAATGCAGCTCCCCGACCGATTCCTGCGGGGCGTTGCGTCGTTTGTTCTACCTGAGAGTGGCGACTACGGCGTCGGGATGCTCTTTCTGCCCCGCAGCGCCGATGCCCGGCGGGAGTGCATCGAGATCGTCGAGCGGGCGATCAAGCAAGAGGGCCAGAGCGTCTTAGGCTGGCGCGATGTCCCGACCGATAGCAGCCACATCGGGCCGCTCGCACGCGAGACCGAGCCGGTGATTCGACAGGTTTTTCTCGGGCGGGGACGAATAACGCCCGCTGAGGACTTCGAGCGCAAGCTGTACGTGATTCGCAAAGTCATCGAGAAAGAAGTTGCGACCGCGCTCACCGATCCGCGCGGATTCTACGTCGCTTCTTTGTCTTCCAGAACCATTATTTACAAAGGGCTGGTGCTGCCGCATCAGATTCGCGGGTTTTTCCCGGACTTAACCGACACGCGGATCGAGACGGCGCTGGCGCTGGTGCATCAGCGGTTCTCCACCAACACGTTCCCGAGCTGGCCGCTGGCGCATCCCTACCGTTATTTAGCGCACAACGGCGAGATCAACACGATTCGCGGCAACCGCAACTGGATGAAGGCACGCGAGGCCGGGCTGGAGTCGGCGGTTCTGGGCAAGGACATCCGCAAGTGCTACCCGCTCGTCAGCCCAGGCGGCTCCGACTCGGCGACGCTGGACAACGCCGTCGAGCTGCTTCTCATGGGCGGGCGCTCGCTGGCCCACGCGATGATGGTTCTCATACCCGAGGCCTGGACCGGAAATACGCTCATGGACCCGACCCGGCGCGACTTCTACGAGTACAACGCCTGCGTCATGGAGCCGTGGGACGGCCCGGCGGCAGTCGCGTTCACCGATGGCGTCCAGATCGGCGCGACCCTGGATCGAAATGGCCTGCGCCCCGCCCGCTACACCGTCACCCACGATGGCCTGGTGGTTCTGGCGTCCGAGACCGGCGTGATCGAGTTCGAGCCGGAGCGCGTCAAGGAGCGCGGGCGGCTCCAGCCGGGCAAGCTGTTTTTAGTAGACACGGCGCAGGGGAGAATTCTCTCCGACGAGGAGATCAAGGGCGCGGTCTGTGGGGCGCACCCGTACGGCAAGTGGCTCAAGGACAACCGAATCGATCTCGCCCAGCTCCCCGAGCCGCGCGACACACACCGGCCCGAGCATCTCTCGGTTCTCACCCGCCAGCGAGTTTTCGGGTACACGTCCGAAGAAGTCAAGCTACTTCTGACGCCCATGGCACGGGGCGGCGAGGAAGCCTTAGGCTCCATGGGCACCGACACGCCGCTTGCGGTCTTCTCGCACCGGGCGGTGCCGCTGTATTCTTATTTCAAGCAGCTTTTTGCGCAGGTGACCAACCCGCCCATCGATCCCATTCGTGAGGCGCTGGTGATGAGCCTGGCCGACTACATCGGCAAAGACGGCGCACTACTCGAAGACATCCCCGAGAACGCCCACCAGATCAAGTTAGAGTCTCCGGTGCTGACCAACGCCGAACTGGAGAAGCTGCGCTGGCTCGACGACGAAAAGGGCGACATTCTTCGCACCCACACGATTCGCTGTGTGTTTCGCGCCGACAAGCCCGAGGGCGAGCTGGAGCGGGCGGTCGAGCGGGTGTGTCGGCAGGCGAGCGAGGCGCTGGAGCGCGGGGTCGGGGCCATCGTGCTCTCCGACCGCGACGCGGGCCTGGAATACGCCCCGATTCCCTCGCTGCTGGCGATCTCGGCGGTGCATCACCACTTAATTCGCGAGGGAACCCGCGTCAAAGTGGCCCTGATCGTCGAGTCGGGCGACGCGCGGGAAGTGCATCACGTGGCCTGCTTGCTCGGCTACGGCGCGAGCGCGGTAAACCCGTATTTAATGTTCGACACCGTGGACGACCTGATTCTCCAGGGCGTTCTTACGGACATCACGCCGCAGGCTGCCGAGAAAAACATGGTGAAAGCTCTAAACAAGGGGCTTTTGAAAGTCATGTCCAAGATGGGCATCTCGACGGTTCAGAGCTACCGGGGCGCACAGATCTTCGAGGCCGTCGGGATTGCCTCGGGGATGATCGGGCGCTACTTCACCGGGACTCCCAGCCGAATCGAGGGGATCGGGATGGGCGACCTGGAGCGCGAGGTCCGGCGCTTGCATGCCTTCGCCTGGCCCAGAGACCCGCTGGCCGGAAGCCTGGAGCTGGAAGTCGGCGGCGAGTACCAGTGGCGGCGCTCGGGCGAGTGGCACGCGATCAACCCGGACATGGTCGAAAAGCTCCAGAAAGCCGTCCGTAGCGAAGATACCGAGCAGGGCTTCAAGACGTTTGCCGAGTTCTCGAAAGCCGTGAACGTCGAGGGGGAGCGTGCGGCCACGCTACGCGGCCTGATGACGCTGAAGCCTGCCGGTCCGCCCGTCCCGCTGGAGGAAGTCGAGAGTGCCAAAAGCCTGGTGAAGCGGTTTGCGACCGGCGCGATGAGCCTCGGCTCGATCAGCCGCGAGAGCCACGAAGGGCTGGCGATTGCCATGAACCGGCTCGGCGGCAAGTCCAACACGGGTGAGGGCGGCGAAGACCCGGCGCGGTTCGAGGGCGAGCGCCGGAGCGCGATCAAGCAAGTTGCCAGCGGGCGCTTCGGCGTCACGACCCATTATTTAGTCCACGCCGACGAGCTTCAGATAAAAATGGCGCAGGGAGCCAAGCCCGGTGAGGGCGGCCAGCTCATGGGGCACAAAGTGGACGACTACATCGCCCGCATCCGTCGCTCGACCCCCGGCGTGACGCTGATCTCGCCGCCGCCGCACCACGATATTTATTCCATTGAAGATTTAGCCCAGCTAATTTTCGACCTGAAAAACGTCAACCCGAGAGCCCGAATCTCGGTGAAATTGGTCGCCGAGGTGGGCGTCGGAACCGTCGCGGCGGGCGTCGCAAAAGCACACGCGGACCATATTCTCATCGCGGGCTACGAGGGCGGGACGGGAGCCAGCCCGGTGAGTTCCGTAAAACATGCCGGGGTTCCGTGGGAGCTGGGCCTCGCGGAAGCGCAGCAGGTTCTGGTCGCCAACGGCCTGCGCGGGCGTGTGGTCGTTCAGGCCGACGGCCAGCTCAAAACGGGACGCGACGTGATCGTCGCGGCGCTTTTAGGAGCCGAAGAGTTCGGGTTCTCGACGGCTCCATTGGTGGCCCAGGGCTGCATCATGATGCGCGTGTGTCATTTAGGCACCTGTCCGGTCGGAATTGCCACTCAAGACCCGGAGCTTCGCAAGAAATTCGCCGGAAAACCCGAGCATGTGATCAATTATTTCTTCTTTGTGGCCGAGGAAGTGCGACAAATCATGGCATCGCTGGGTTTTCGGACCTTAGAAGAGCTAATAGGCCGCGCCGATTGCCTGGAGACGAGTAAAGCTGTGCGCTACTGGAAAGCCCGTGGCGTCGATCTCTCTAATATTCTGGAACCCGCGCCCGGCGGCGACGGAATCGCGGTTCGGTGTGTCGAGAGCCAGGATCACGGGCTTGCGGAAGCCCTGGACTACCAGCTCATCGAGAACGCCAAGGCCGCGCTCGAAGAGGCCCGCCCGGTGCGCTTTGCCGCGAAGATTCGGAACGCAAACCGAACCTGCGGGACGATGCTCTCGGGGGAAATAGCCCGGCGCTTTGGCGAGAACGGCCTCCCCGACGACACGATCAAGATCGACTTTGTCGGTGCGGCGGGCCAGAGCTTCGGGGCGTTTCTGGCTCCCGGCCTGACCCTGACGCTCTCGGGCGAGGCGAACGATTACCTGGGCAAGGGCATGTCGGGTGGGCGGATTATTCTCCATCCCCCGAAAGGCGCGGCGTTTTTAGCCCATGAGAACATCATCGCGGGCAACACGCTGCTCTACGGCGCGACCAGCGGCGAGGCGTTTCTCTCGGGCATCGTCGGCGAGCGCTTTGCGGTGCGAAACTCGGGCGCGGCAGCCGTGGTCGAGGGCTGCGGCGATCATGGTTGCGAGTACATGACCGGCGGCACCATCGTGATTCTCGGCCAGACCGGGCGCAACTTCGGCGCGGGAATGAGCGGCGGCTGCGCGTATGTCTGGGACGACCAGGGGATTTTTGCGGCCCGGATCAACCCGGACCCGAACCTCCTGCGAGAGCCGATTGAGCCAGACTCCGACGACGACGCGACGCTTCAGGCGCTGATCGTCGCTCACGCCGAGTACACCGGCAGCCAGCGTGCAAAAGACCTTCTGGCCGACTGGCCCGCCGCACTCCATCAGTTTGTGAAAGTCGTCGGCGCGGAGTACAAGCGCCTCAGGGCAAACCAGCGCGCCGACGCCAGCCTGACGCGCCTGCTGGAGCCGCGCTCCCTCAAGATGTTGTAAAATGGTTTTACTATGGCAATAGAAGCTCCCGAGCGCGAAGCGACCATCGAAGACCTTGCTTTGATCAAGGGAAAAGCTGAGATCGTCAATGGAAAGATTGTACTTTTTATGCCTACAGGTGATGAACCCATCTTTGCGTCAGGTGAGATATTTGCAGCTCTCCGAGACCATGTTCGCCTGATTCGCATAGGTCGCGCGATTCCTGACAATGCTGGATTTCGTTGTGATCTACCGCATCGAAAGAGCTTCAGCCCGGATGCTGCGTACTATACCGGGCCTTCGGGAGGCATGGGATTTTTTCCAGAGCCGCCGATATTTGCTGTCGAAGTACGCTCCGAGGGGGATTATGGTCCGTCTGCCGAAGAGAAAATGGAAGCCAAGCGTGCGGATTATTTTGCCGCAGGCACGCAGGTTGTCTGGGATGTGGATTTGTTAAGTGAAACGACTATTATCTATAAATTTGTAGCCCCTGACGCGACAGTTCCCGCTGCTACGTTTACACAAGGTCAGATTGCTGACGCCGAACCTGCCGTTCCTGGTTGGACGCTTGCGGTAGACGAGCTTTTTGCCCGCGAATGAGTTTTTCGGCGCAGTTGAACCTGATAGTGATTCGTTCGCCGCGAAGTGATGAGCTGGCCCGGTGCTACTCGGCGCTTGGTTTGGGTTTCGAGAAACATCAGCATGGAAAAGGGCAGGAGCACTATGCTTGCGAGCAGGACGGGTTGGTGTTTGATATCTATCCGGGCGAGTTCGACAACACACGGCTTGGTTTTCGGGTGATCTCAGTGAGCGAGGCTATCGAGCGCTGGGAAAGCGCTGGTGGGACAGTAAGCGTGCCGCCAAAAGCCTCGGAATGGGGCCTTCGGGCCGTTTTGACCGACCCGGATGGCCGGAAAATCGAATTGATCGAGCGTAGCGAGACGGCGCGAAGCGCCCCATAGCCGGACGTTCATCGTCCTGGGAATTCGGACGTTCATCGTCCTGGGAATTCGGACGTTCATCGTCCTGGGAATTCGGACGTTCATCGTCCTGGGAATTCGGACGTTCATCGTCCTGGGAATTGCGGGTTGGGGGGCATGAGACAAAAATTATGGGTGACAGTCGAGCGTTTATGACTCTTTCGCGAGAAGGAGCAAAGAGAAGAGCGGTTTCTGAGCGACTTCGGGACTGGAGCGAGGTCTACTTGCCCATGCTTCCCGAGAAACTCAATGCCCAGGCGTCGCGGTGCATGGACTGTGGGGTTCCGTTCTGTCATAACGGCTGCCCATTGGGTAATTTGATTCCCGATTGGAACGATTTAGTCTATCGAGGACGCTGGAAAGAGGCGCTGATCGCGCTTCATGCCACCAATAACTTCCCCGAGTTCACCGGAAGGCTCTGTCCGGCTCCGTGCGAGGACGCCTGCGTGCTCTCGATCAACGACGACGCGGTTACGATCAAAACTATCGAGCAGAGAATCATCGACCACGGCTTTGCGCAGGGCTGGGTGACACCCGAGCCGCCCGAGCATCGCACCGGTAAGCGCGTCGCTGTCGTCGGGAGCGGACCGGCGGGGCTGGCGTGCGCCCAGCAGCTCAACCGCGCCGGGCACCATGTGACCGTCTTCGAGCGCGACGATAGGCTCGGAGGGCTGATGCGCTACGGAATCCCGGACTTCAAGATGGACAAGTTTGTCTTAGACCGACGGCTGGAGCAGCTTCAGGCCGAGGGAATCTCGTTCTGCACGGGAGCCACAGTCGGCGAGAACGTGACGACTCTGGAGCTGAAGCGCAACTTCGACGCGACGGTTCTGTGTACGGGTGCGCTCGCCCCGAGAGACTTGAACATTCCCGGTCGCGAGCTGGGCGGGATTCACTACGCGATGGAGTATCTGGCGCAGCAGAACCGACTCTGCGCGGGCGACAGCGTCGGGGGCCTGATCTCGGCGGAGGGCAAGCACGTCCTCATCGTCGGCGGGGGAGACACGGGCGCGGACTGCTACGGGACAGCGCTCCGGCAGGGCGCCGCGAGCGTCACGCAGTTTCAAATACACCCCGAGCCGCCCAAAGATCGGCCCGAGCTGAACCCGTGGTGGCCCGAGCCTGCGCACCTTCTGAAAACGTCGCCCGCTCACGAAGAGGGCGGCGCGCGCGCCTGGGGCGTCCACACCGTGAACTTCGAGAGCGACGCTACGGGCCGGGTGAAAGCCCTGCATACCGTGAGCGTGGAGAAAATCGAGCGCAAAGCCGGTGGCGGGCGCGAAATTATTCCCGTGTCCGGCTCGGAGACCACCTACCCGGCGGATTTAGTCCTGCTCGCTATCGGCTACACCGGCCCGGAGCACCCGCTCATCCAGGCGTTCGCGCTGGACACCGACCCGCGCGGCAACATCGCCATCGACGAGAGCTACCAGACCTGCGTCCCCGGCGTCTTTGCGGCGGGCGACTCGCAGCACGGCCAGAGCCTGATCGTCTGGGCGATTGCCGAGGGAAGAAACGCCGCGCACGGCGTCGATGCCTACCTCATGGGCACGTCGCGGCTCCCCACGACGCGCGAATAGCGGGCAGCTAAAGCAGCCCGCTGCACAAATTTAAGGAGGCACCCAGCCGCTGGGTACCCGGCCCCCTGCAATCGTAACGTGGGTTTGCAGCGCCGTTCACGGTGCTTTCTTCGTGCAGCGGGTTCGTTTACGGACCCGCTACGGGCGATTATCCCAGCAATTCGTCGATCATCTGCTGAACGGAAGCTACGGCTTCATCGAAAGCTAATAACACTTTTTCGATCTGGGCATCCGTGATAATCAACGGCGGCTGAACGCGCATGACTTTGGTATTGTTCAGCGTATAAGCCACAATGACGCCAAGTTCCACTAATTTTCCAATCGTAAGAACCTGGAAATCCGGGTCGGAGAACTCGATTCCGATCATCAGGCCGCGCCCACGGACCTCTTCGATGCAGGCCGGGTATTTTTTCGCGATTTCTGTCAGGCCTGACTTCAGTTTCTCTCCCTTTCGGGTCACTTCGGAAAGTAATTCCGGGTCGCAGAGCATCGGTAGTGCGGCGTTTGCGGCGGCGCAGGCGGCCTCGTTGCCCCCGAACGTACTGGTGTGGATGTAGGGATGCTCCGCGAAGACCTTCTCCCAGATCGCGGGCGTCCCCATCACGGCTCCGATGGGCATGACTCCGCCGCCGAGAGATTTCGCCAGCGTCATCATGTCCGGCGCGACACCCTCCCACTCCGACGCGAACAGCTTGCCCGTACGCCCGAGGCCCGTCTGGACTTCGTCGAGAATCAGAAGCGCTCCCGCATCGTCGCAGATCTGGCGGGCGGCTCTGAGATACCCGTCCTGAGGGACTCGAATGCCGTTCTCGCCCTGGATTGGCTCCAGCATCACGGCAGCGGTGTCGGAATCGACGGCGGCCCGAAGCGCCTCAATGTCGTTAAACGGGACGTGCGAGAAGCCCGGTAGAAGTGGGGCGAACGGGGTCTTGTAGGTGTCCCGGCCCGAGGCGCTGAGCGCACCGAGGGTCTTGCCGTGGTAGCTGCCCTGCGCCGCGACTAATTTTGTGCGACCCGTCGCCATGCGCGCGAATTTTATCGCCGCCTCGACCGCCTCCGTGCCCGAGTTGCAGACAAACGTGTACTGCAAGTCGCCCGGCGCGATCCCGGCCAGCTTCTCGGCAAGGTCGGCGAGCGGCTTGTTGAGAAACGTCTTGGACGAGAGCGGCAGGCGCTGCATCTGCTCCGTCACCGCCGCGACGACCTTCGGGTTGGCGTGGCCGAGCGAGAAAACGCCGTAGCCGCCGAGGCAGTCGATGTACTCGACCCCGTGAACATCGGTCAGGACCGCGCCGCAGCCCTGCCACTCGACCCTATCGAAGCCGCCCATCTTGAGCAGGGCAAGCGCGGTCGGGTTGACGAACTTCGCGTACTTCGCGGCGACATCGGCGGTCAGCGTATCAGCATCCATGGTTTCTATGATACCGTGCCGCAGGCCGCGATGACCTTCAGCTCGACATGAATCCCGCGCGGCAATCCAGAGACCTCAATGGTCGTGCGAGCGGGGCGAATCTCTCCCATGTACTCGGTGTATATCCGATTGTATTCCGCAAAATTTATCTCAAGGCTCGTCAGAAACCCGGTCACATCGACCACATACGAGAAATCAAGCTCTAAAGACTCCAGAATAACCTTGAGATTATGAAAAACGCCATGAACCTCGGCCTCAAATGACGTAGGTAGTTCGGCTTCTCCCTTGCGATGCGGCCCGATGCCGCTGATAAATAGCAAATCTCCGATTCTTCGGGCATGGGGATAGACAGAAACCGGGTCTGGTCCCGATTTTGCCATAATTTCGATTCCGTTATTCATACACCCGGCCTTCTGTAGTTTTTAGACGCGTCATCGATCACTAAAACCCAGTCCGGCCCGACATTGGGCGTCGTAAACTCGTGCGATCTTGCTCGGGGGAGCACTCCGGCATCCAGAGAGTTTCCCGTACGCGGGTCGTACCACCAGCACTGAAGCGTCTCTCCCGATAATTTTTCTAAATTCAGAGTAAATTTATTCGGACCGGGCGAGTAGATGAACATATAGCTGCCATCCGAGTCTCGTGTGGCCTGGAGATGCTTGGTACTCTCTTCATTCTCGCTGATAATTAAATTTTGGTCGGGAATGCGCGAGAAATAAGGCCGTGAGAGAACCAATTTTTTGAGATACTGCATCTGCCCTGAGCCAGGAAGATGAATCGCTTCCGTCCACGGGCGACGACACCAGGAATGGGCATGACGACCGGGCAACCACATCTGCCAGATCGGGTGACAGCCATAGGTATGCCCACAAGCGCCTGCAAAAATCGACCAGTAGGCTGATTTGCGGCAATCGAAGTCGTCCAAATAACCGTTGTCTAAATTAAATCCCGCAGGATGGTCTTCATAGCCTGGTTCTGCATCCATAACTGGCTTTTTTGGATTATTTGCATAGTCTTTGGCGATAGAATTGTAGTTATCCCGGTTACGCGAGTGTCCGGATTGCCACAGATGAAAGTCTATCCAGGAGGTTTCCCAGGGAAGAAAATCCGACGAGCCATGTGGGCCTGGCGGGTGAAACGTATGTAAGTGTACGCCGTTATCGCCTTCATGCAGCCCGAGTGCCATCTGATCGATAATTTTCCGATGCTCTTCGCTTTCTATCGAGCGATCTCCTCCGAGAATCCAGATAATATCAGAATTTTTATAGCGATTACCGATAAATTTCCCGTAAATTCGTGCATTTTCAGGGGTGAAAATCTCTGGACCAACTCCCCAGAGTTTGTTCCACTTGTCTCCCCAGCTTGGAAGCATTCCGATTACCAATCCCAGAGAGTTTGCCAGAGCGACAATCGCATCGACATGCGAAAAATAAGCTTCGTTGGGCGTTGTCGGGTCGTTGTTGAGCAAGGGGAGCGCGCCCGCATGCCCCGGATCGTTCAGGCCGTCGCACTCGGCCAGAACGACGACTTGAATCACCGTAAAGCCCTTGGCGGCTCGGTCTTTCAGATAAATCTCGGCCTCTCCCAGCGTGCAGCGATGGAAAAGCTCCCAGGCAGTGTCTGCCAGATAGAAAAATGGTTTATTGGTTTCTTTTTCGCAAAAAAATCGTTGATTTGTACTGACGATGAGATGTTTCATAAGATTTTCACACACACCGGGGCAGGAATTTTTACCTGAGAGATCGCCGAGAGCTTTCCTGAGGCTTTATCGACGGAAAACGTCACGATGGTGTCGCTATTCTGGTTGGCTGCCAGCAAGAGCGAGCCATCCGGTGATAAACCGAAGTTTCGTGGAGTTTTGCCCTGGGTGCTTTCGTGTCCGATGGCTGTCATCTTGCCCGCACTGTCCAGCGCGAAGATCGCTATCGAGTCGTGGCCCCGGTTAGACGTATACAAAAACTTACCCGACGGCGAAACGTGGACATCGGCGCACGAGTCTGCGTCCGTTTTGGGCCGAGGAAGCGTTGTCAGCGTTTGACACGCAGTTAATACTCCAGTACGGCCATCTCGCTTGAATGCCATGACGGAAAGCTCCATTTCGTTGACGACATAAGCGAATTTTCCGCTCGGATGCAGCGCTAAATGCCTCGGTCCTGCGCCGGGAGTGGTCTTGACTTCGCCCAGACGTTTGAGCTGGGTATCGGTTTGGTACAGAATAATTTCGTCGGTGCCCAGATCACACGAATAGGCAAGCTTACCCGAGAAATCTGGGGTGAATGAATGTGCATGTGGGCCTTCTTGCCGTGCTTTATTGGGTCCGGTACCTGTATGTTGATCGATAACAGGGGAACTCAGCTTTCCATCAGGTTCGATAGCATACCGAGCAACCACTCCATTGCCGTAGTTGGCCGCCAGGAGATACCGTCCCTGCGGATCGAGGCCCAGATGACATGGATAGCTACCCTTCGACGGCTGAGAGCCAAGCAATTGCAGTGCTCCTGTGCCCGGATCGTACGAAAATGCATGAACGCTGCCGTCGCCTGTCTCGCTTACGGCATAGAGTCGCTTTTTCTTCGAGTCTACTGCCAGAAACGAAGGACTTTCTATCTTGGGGCCATGCCCCAGAGTCGTTAAAATGCCTGTTATGTGGTCCAATCGGCAGGTATAGATACCCTCGCTGCCCGATGCACCTGTGTATGTCCCGACAAAAACCAGACTTGTTGCCATTTTTGCTCTTTTCTACCGTTTTTTCTTCTCGGCATACTTGCTGTCATCTAAAAATTTCGAACAATTTGAGATATTCAGAATATCAAAAATTGCCTGTTTTTTATCTTTATGATGGTCAAGATACGATTTGCTAATCACATAGCCCATGTAATAACCTGTGTCTACCGGGCGCTCTCCCTTTTCGCTTCCCGAGTAAAGCCAACGGCTGCTATCAAATCCCGATTTTTCTTTTTGAAACTCTTCCCAGAGCATTTTCTCGTGGGCATCACACCATCTATGCTGTGAATGAGTGCGTTTTAGCATTCTACCTGCCGCTAAATGCGAAATAAAATCGGCACTTCCTTCTTGCAAGCAGCGACGAAGAACCGTATTCTCAAATGTTTTGAAATTTTGCTGAAAATGTATGGCTTCATGGGCAATCAAGGGGGGGATATCGGATATATCGGTGATAACACTTTTCTCCCAGGGGCTTAGCTCGCCCAAAAACGTACTTTTAGTCTGAGCAACCATCTCGGCGGAGAGCAGAAGGCCCGCCTCGGAGACGGTTCCGCCACCGGCGAACGGCCCCAGGCAGAAGTAGGTATCGGGCATTACCGTGGCCGGGTAGAGCGCCTTGAGCCGCCCAAAATCGCGGCGTACCCGGTCCATCTGGCCCTGAATGCGCAGGGTCTCGGCGCGGATGCTGGTAAAAAACTGCGGGTGTTTGTCGATGTAGGTCGCCAGCCGAGCACCATTGACATTTCGCACTTTCTGCCAGTCGCGCAGCCCGATGCTGCCTCGGGTCAGGTACTCACGGGCGTAGACCTCGGGCCGCTCGGCGCTCGGCGCGGCCTGAGCGATGTCGTACGCCCGCCAGAACAGCGGGATATCCGATGTGACAAGTTTCGCCACGCTCGGGTCGGAGCGCTCGGCCCGGTAGGCAAAATCGGCATCGCGCACCCAGCCCACGACCCGGCTCCAGCGCGGGTCGTCGTGGAGCGATTTCAGGTCGCTGTCGCGCTCCAGCAGCCCGAGGTCGCGAAAGCCCGCCCGCACCGCCCGCGCCAGATACCCGAACGCAGCCGTAGTCTCGCCCGCAAGCGCAGACGCACACGCGGCGTCGTAGATCGTGGTCGGAGAGGCGTTTCCGCCGCGAATGGCCTGGGCGAAAAGCTCCATCGCCCGCCCATAGTTCTTCTTACGCAGCTCTGCTTCGGCTTCTACCGCGCTGTTATCCGTCTGTTGCTTCATTTAATTTCAAATTCATACGTTCCACTGATTAGCTCCAGAGAGTTCTCGGAAAGAGAGTGTACACCCACGGATTTATCGAGGGATTTTCCGCTTTCGGTGACTTTCTGATCGCCCTGAACGGGAAGATAGACACGCGCCGTGGTGTTTGGTGGCACGGTAATTTTCCAGACAAGAGCTTTTTTCTTCTTCTCCCAGTGGCTCTCGGCGGCTCCGTAGGGCGTCTGAAGAGTCGCGCGGGCGTGGGTGAGGCCGTCCAGAATTCGAGGGCGAAGAATTAGTTTTTTGTAGCCCGGTGCGGCTTCGTCGGTGTCGAGGCCCGCGATTTTTTCGTAGAGCCAGCTTCCGACCGCACCGTAGGCATAGTGATTGAAGCTGTTCATCCCGGCGTCCTGAAAGCCTTTCTCGGGCGTCCAGCCATCCCAGCGCTCCCAGATCGTGGTCGCGCCCATCGTGACGGCGTAGAGATAGCTCGGCCAGCCCTTCTGAAACAGGAGCGTCTCGGCGGCTCCCAGCGCCCCGACCTCGGTTAAAACATGCGGCTGGTAGCTCGACCCGACGAACCCGCAGGTGGTCTTCCCGCCCCGGCTCTCGATATCACGGACCACCCATTCGGCGACTTTCGGCCTTAAACTCTCGGGGATAAGCTCAAAATGCAGCGCGATCACCCCGGCGGTCTGGGTCATCGGGGCGATAAACCCCTCGGGCGAGACATAACGCTTGAGAAAAGCCGCTTTAGTTTTTTCAAAAACGCTCTGGTACTTTCGTGCGTCCGAATTTTTTCCGAGTACATCTGCAATTTTGGAGAATAACTTTGCCGAGTAGGCTAAATAGGCCGTGGCAATTAGTTCTTTGGGAGTTCCGCCATCGGTTTTTCCTGAACCATCGAGTGCGAGCCAGTCTCCAAAGCCCATCCATCCCTGTTTTTCATAGCCCGGATAGCACCGAAGGTTCTCTTTTGCCGTAGAAATCCAGAAATTAACAAATCTTTTCATCAAATCATAGTTATCCGTCAGTATTTTCTGATCTCCATAGGCTAAATAAATAGTCCACGGGACAATTACCCCGGCATCGGCCCAGGCTGCACCGCCATCCTGGGGCAGAGCGCCGCTGAAAAACGGCGCAACCGGCGGAAGCTCACCGTTCGGGCCTTGCGAGTCGCGCAGATCGCCCATCCACTTATGCCAGAACGGGCCGGTCTCCCGCAGAAAGCACGATGTTCGGCAAAAAACCTGGGCATCGCCGGTCCAGCCCAGCCTTTCGTCGCGCTGGGGGCAATCCGTAGGCACGTCCAGCGAGTTTCCGCGCCAACCCCAGTCGATATTCTTCTGAAGCTGATTGATTAGTGGGTCAGAGCACTCAAAATCCCCGGTTTTATCGCACTCCGAGTGCAGAACCAATCCCTCGATAGTTTTCTCGGTTGGCTCTCCCGGAAAGCCGCTCAGTTCGACGTATCTAAACCCATGGAAAGTAAATTTTGACTCGAAAACCTCGCCCGAACTCTCTCCTGAGAGCGTATAGTAATCGGTATTGACTGCTGCTCTTAAATTTGTCGTATAGATCGGGCCATCGGTGGCGAGAGGGCCTTTTTCTAAGACCTCGGCGTAGCGTAGTTTTATGGTCGTGCCGGCTTCGCCTTTGACCGTAAGCTTAATTCGGCCCACAAGGTTGATCCCGAGGTCGAAAATCCAGCTTCCGCCATGCCTGTAGGGCTTGCGGACCGGTTTCAAAATTTCAGTAACTTTGACCTCCGGGCCGTTCTGGGCATCCAGTTTTAGTTCCGGGGCGGGGAAGACCGACGCCGCACCCAGACTCGTCCAGGGCAGGCGGGCGTCGTAGTGCTCGCCCATGAGCAAATCGGCGGCAAGGCGCGGGCCGTACGAAACCTGCCACTTGTTGTCGGAGCGAACCAGGGTCTCGGAGCCGTCGGGGTGCGCGACGATGAGTAGTGCGAGGAGTTTGGGGCGCTCGGCGTAGGTGCCGCGCTCGCGCCAGCCGATGTGCCCGACCGCCCAGCCATCGCCCAGCTCGGCGACAAGCGCGTTCTCGCCCTCATGCAGAAGCTTCGTCACGTCGCGCGTTTGGTACCGGACGCGCGAAAAATAGCTCGTCCAGCCGGGGGACAGCTCGGCCTCCCCGACCTTCTGCCCGTTGAGGCTCGCTTCGTAGACCCCGAGCGCCGTGACGTACAATCGGGCGCTGGCAATCGGCTTGCTCAGGGTAAAAGTTCGCGAGAGCCTCGGCAGCGGGATGCTTGTGTGCGGGCCACCTACCAGCGGGCCGCCAATCCATTTTGCGCTGCGCCAGTCGGCGGGTTTTAGCAAGCCCAGCTCGAAGAACGCATCGTCGCTCCATTTCTTCGACGGCTTGTCGCCTGAGTCCCAGACCTTGACGCGCCAGTACACCCGCTGGCGGCTCAAAAGCTTCGGCCCGCCCCAGGGAATAAACACGCTCTGGTCGCTCTGAACCTTCTCCGAGTCCCAGAGATCCGCCAGCCCCGGCAAGCTTCCCGCCTGAATTCGATAGGCGCTCTGGCAAGTCCCGCGCTCGCCTTTCTCGGCGCTCAGCTTCCAGGAAAGCCGGGGAAGCGCAAAATCACAGCCCAGCGGATCGACTTGCGACTCGCACCGAAGATCAAAGGCAGAAAAACTCATGCCCCCCGGTTCGCCGTAAGCAGCGCAGGTTCCTGCCTCGGTGCGGATCGGGATTAAGCCAGGTCGGTTTTGAGCTGCGCAAGGCTCTGTCGGTGAGCGTCTAAAAGCGAGAGCGCGTCGGGCGTCTCTTTTTCCTTCAGAAGCTCCACGGAAACCGGGCCGTCGAAGCCTGCTGCGCGAAGAATGTCGAAGAGCGCGGCCCAGTCGATGTCTCCTGCACTCAGAGCTTCGGAGCAGACGCCGTAGATGGACTGCCGCACGTGGACGCAGCTAATGCGCCGGGCGTAGAGCCGTGTAATGTCTTGCGCCGCTAAAAACGAGTCTCCACAGCCACGATAGAGCCACTGGGCATCCAGGCAAAAGTCAATAGAGGTATTCAGGAGCATGTGATGCAGCTCGCGTGCGCCGTGGCGAAGCTCTATGTCGTGAACGTGGTAGGCCAGCGTGATTTTTTCGCTCCGAAGTGCGTCGCTGAGCGCGATCAGGGCTTCTTTCTGCGTCTCAAGCTGCCTGTCGGTCTTATCGAGCGGCTGACCCCACGCAATCGGCTCCGGGTTCGTGACAAGCTGGGAGGCACCGAGAGAGCTTGCGCGCCGGGCGTGCTTTAGAACCGTTTCAACGCTCTCCGGCCAGGTTTCTTCGTGGAGCTTGCTATTCACGTAAAGCGTCGGCATCGCGAGCTTCGTTTCGGCGAGCGCAGTACCGACAATATCGCGCGTTTCGTCGTCGGGGAGGCCCAGCGGCTCGAAGGTCTGCGCCCCGGCTTCGTGGGCCAGATGAATCGCTTCGGTGAGGGAGAGTTTGGCTTGCAGGCAGCGGTAGCCCGCGATTCCGAGTGTCATGGCCCCATGATACATTACGCCTATGAAGACGCAGGCGGTCCTGTTCACCGCTGTCAACACCGTTGTTCTGGGCGATGTCGAAGTCCCCGAGCCGGGGGCGGGCGAGGTTCTTTTGAAAGCCGCGTTCACCGGAATCTCGCCGGGCACGGAGAAGCGCTGCCTCGCGGGGCTTCAAGAAGGCGCACCGGAGTTTCCGTATGTTCCGGGCTACTCATTCACGGGAATCGTCGAGCGGGCAGGAGAGGGCGCCCAGATTCCCCTCGGCGCTCGGGTGCTCTGTGCGGGAACGTCAAAGGTTCTTGGCGCAAACCGGCTGTGGGGCGGGCACATCGGGCATGCCGTTCGCCGCGCCGCCGACGTGTTTTTAGTTCCCGACAGCGTTTCTTTGAAAGCCGCTTCGATAGCTACGCTCGCTGCCATCGCGTATCATGGCGTCCAGCTCGCTTGCCCCAAAGCTCATGAGCGCGTTGTCGTCGTCGGGCTGGGGCCAGTCGGTTTGTTCAGCGCCCGACTCTTTGCTCTCAGTGGCTGCAAGGTCGTCGGCATCGATCCACTGGCCTCTCGCCAGAATTTATTAGAAAGTGCTGTCGCTTCTATCGACGATGCCCGGAAGCTCTTAGAAACTGGTGCGGACATCGTGGTAGACGCCACTGGCGTGCCGAGCGTCTTGCCGCAGGCGATCTCGCTGACAAGAGACCTTCCGTGGGGCGATCACAACGAACGGGGTGCGCGAGTGATTGTTCAGGGGAGCTACCCGAAGGACTTCTTGCTGCCCTACAACGAAGCGTTTCTCAAAGAAGCCGTCTTGTATTTCCCCAGAAACTGTCAGCCGCGCGATGTCAAGGCTTCGCTGGACCTGATCTCCCGAAAAAAACTCATCGTCGAGGATTTGATAACGCACACTTTCTCTTCGGCGCAAGCAAGCGAGGCTTATGCAGCGCTCGGCGACCTTGAAAATCCGCCCGTCGCCGCTTGCTTTCAGTGGTGATTCTTTTCGGCGCTCAACGGTATCTTAAAGAAAGCGCCCGGTAACAAAGCGTTACCGGGCGGCGTCTTACCAGTTCATCGGGTAGACATTGACTCCGGTGAGTGCGCCGTAGGCTGTCGTCAGGCCGCCACCAAGCAGGTCTCCGGCAATTAAACCAAGGAAGAAGGGAATCGTTTTCTTGTAGAGAGCGGCACCACCATACCGAAGGACGAGGCTTTTAAGCAGCCAGGCGATTAAAAACGGCATCCAGGTGCTGGTCATGGTGTTGGTGTTCGCCATCGCATACCCGACCGGATGGAGCGGCCACCAGGTGAACGCCGTTCGGAGCAAGATCAATGCGGTTGTTATCACGAAGCCGAAGCCAACCGCGCCGATGCCGCGTCCATCGGGCGGGGCGGGATTTCGAAGAAGGGCGCTGAGATTGTCAAAGGGCTGGCGGCCCATCATCGTGCGCCAGGCATCGGTCTTTGCTTCCGCGCCGTAGCCGTGCCAGAGCATCAGGGCTATCGAAAACGAGACGATCAATCCGAAGACCGTCCCGATGCAGATCGCTCCAAAGAGCTTGCGTCGGCTTGCTCCCACCATGTCGGCCATCTTCATGGCTTCCAGTTGGTGAGGCATCGGCAGGCAGCGCATGTCGGAGTTGGCGCACGCCGGACGCATAAACGTGAGAATCGTCAGGTCGGAGGGCGTCAGGAAGCCCGTGCCGAGCGTCCGGGTGAGAAGAGTGCTCACGTCCGTGTCGGGGCCGAACAGCCAGGCGTTGCCGGTCTCTGCCCTGATTCGAGTTGCCGCCGTCATGTAACAGAGCGCAAGGAAGATCAAGGCGGCGGCGAGCAACGGCTGCATGCCGCCCGCGATGCAGAAGCCGACCATCACGGCAAAGCTGACAATAAGCCCGATCAGCGCTGCGCGGTACGAGAGCGGCTCGTCGGAGTCGTCGATGTCCGAAGGCTCACCGAGCGCTTTGGCGAAGACTTCTTTGAGATACTTACGGGCGAGGTACAGCGGCACCAGGGCGAGGGCGATAAACGAGCCTGCGCCCTGCTGCGCAATAAAGGGAAACGTCGCGCGAGGCGTCCCGCTCATGCCCGCATCAATGTTGAGCCACGCCCCCAAAACGTTCTCGGCGCGCGTCATTAAAAAGAAGAACCACGCGCTAAAAGTCACCTCAACCGGAATAAAGTACGCGAGACCGATCACAAAGGGATAGAAGCTGATCGGCGTGTTGCCCATCGCGTTCCAGGGCGGAGAGTTCTGCACCAGAGTCGCGAGGTTCAGATCGGCACGGAGGGAGATCAGCGGGACGTTGGGGGAGTTCAGCGAGATCGTGTTCATCACCGCGAGGCCAAAGGGCAGCGCCAGCCCGCCCCAGAACAAGGGTTGTTTAAAGATCGGGACGCCCTCTTCCATGAGGGCGAGCGGCAGCGAGATCGTGGGGAACGACAAGCGCTCTTGCTCGACCCATTGACGCCGAAGTAGCGCGACGATGCACAACGTGGCAAACGAGAGCGCCAGAATGAATCCGCACCACGCCGCCATCTGTGGCAGCCAGAGATTCCAGGGAACCGCTGTTTTTCCTTTGTAGAAGCCGTCGAGCGCCACGGGATCGGTCTGCGCCATCCACTTCGGGACGAATTTATGAAAGATTCCAGCCCAGTCGTTGGCGCTCGTGGCGTAGTGAAACGAGGCGGCGACGGTCGGCACGAGAAAGTGAAGCTGCCCCGACGAGCTGAGACACGTCGAGGTGACGATCATCGCATAGATCACCAGAAGCTCGGCGGCTCCGAGGGCGAGCGTCGGGAGAATCGAGCGGGCGAGAAGGTTGACAGCAGCCACGGCAAAGAGCAGCGTCACGGCACCGACCGGCGTCGAGGTGGCGGCGATGGCCGAGTGTCCCTGCACCGCGCTCATAATCAGCTCGGCGTAGTGAATCCACAGGTCGGCCAGCGCCGTCAACGTCAGCCCCAGAAGCACGGAGCGGGGCGTCACCCCGAGCGCACGTACGCGGTCCCGCATGGGCAATCCTACCATATTGCCCGCCCATATAAACGTTCGCCCGTATGAAACACCCAGCGGCTGGGTACCCGGCGTCTAAGGGCTTCGCCACGAAGTCGCTTCGCGACATAACCCGGTTTGATTTTATCGCGGAGCGACGACTACGGAGCGCAGGGCAAACGCATTTGAAATCTGTCTTGCTGTTGATACTATTTGTTGATATTTGCTGTGCTTTTACCGTCGAATAAATTCGCGGCTAAGATTACAAATTCAACCTGCACCTCGCAAGCTCGGTTTGTCGAATAGACTGATTCGACGAGGAAAGCTCGCTTTCTGAAGGTTGAATTTGTGATTGTAGCCGCGAATTTATTCGACGGCGGCGCGGAAAGAAAATCCAAATGCGTTTGCCCTGCTACGGAGCGAGCTGCTTGGTGAGATGTAGCACAAGGCTGTCATCGACCGTCGTTGATGCGCCGTAGCTTAGAATCTGGCCGTCGTAGTCCAGCCCGCGTCCATCGGGGATGTAGCCGCGCCGCACGTAGAGAACCTGGGCCGGGCCGTAGTCGGGTGTCAGGCCGACGCCGATTCCGGCGATGGGGGAGCGGGTCAGAACCTGTCGCTCGGCCTCGTCCATCAGCGCAGTTCCAACTCCGCGCCGCTGGAACTTCTTCAAGACATTGAAGTCCGCAATCTCCGGAATGTTCTCTTCCCGAAACGGCGCGTAGTCCGGCTTCCAGAGAATATTCAAATACCCCGCAAACTCCCCGTCAAGCTCGGCGACGATCACCGCGCGGCTCCCGACTTCCTGCTCGGCAAGATACCGCTCGTACTGCGAAGCGGGCTTACTCCAGCCCTGCGCCAGAAACGCTGCCTCGAAAATTGGCGCATCGGTAGCCCGAAAAGGCCGCAAAGAAAGCTCCATAAACTTGCATTCGCGAAGTGCTTCGTGCTATCCTGCCGCATGTTTTTCTCGCGTCCGCCCAATGTGGTTTTGATCTTCGCCGATGATCTGGGTTGGGGAGATCTGGGGTGCTACGGCGGGACTCTTGCCCGGACGCCGAATTTAGACAAAATAGCCCGCGACGGTGTGCGTTTCACGGATTTCTATGTCGCCAGCCCCGTGTGCTCGGCGAGCCGGGCGGCGCTTCTGACCGGGCGCTACCCGCACCGCTTCGGGATTCAGGGGGCGCTGGATCATCGCTCGGCCCACGGAATGCCCGCTGCCGAGACGACGCTGGGGGAGCTTGCCCAGAGCGCAGGTCTGGCGAGCGGCATGGCGGGGAAGTGGCACCTGGGGCACCTGCCGGAGTTCAACCCGCTGCATCATGGCTTCTCGGAGTGGCTGGGCCTACCGTACTCCAACGACATGTGGCCCGAGCGTGGCTACCCGCCCTTGCCGCTGATGGACGGCAAAAACGAAGTCCAGACAGTCCAGACTCTGGACGAGATGGGGACGCTCACCCGGCGCTACACCGAGCGTGCCACAAGCTTCATCGACCGAAACGCCCGCCGTCCGTTTTTCTTTTATCTGGCGCACTCCATGCCGCATGTCCCGCTGGCCGTGGGCGAAAAATTCCGGGGCAGGAGCAGCCATGGCACGTACGGCGATGTTTTAGAAGAGCTGGACGACTCGGTCGGGCAGGTGCTCGCGGCGCTGAAGAGAAACCGGATCGAGCGCGAGACGCTGGTGCTTTTTACCTCCGACAACGGCCCGTGGCTACCGTACGGAACCCACGGCGGGAGCGCGGGCGGCCTGCGCGAGGGCAAGGGGACGTGCTTCGAGGGCGGAATTCGGGTGCCGTGTGTGGCGCGCTGGCCGGGAAAGATTCGCCCCGGCTCCGTGATAAACGAACCCGCCATGACCATCGACTTGCTCCCGACGCTCGCGCGGCTCTGGGGCACACCGCTCCCGAAAAGCCTCGACGGCGCGGACATTCTCCCGCTGCTTCAGGGAGACACGAGGGCGCGAAACCCGCGTCAGGACTCGCTGTTTGTCTTCAACAACGAGCTTCAGGCCGCTCGCTCGGGGCGCTGGAAGCTGATTCTTCCGCACCAATTTCGCTGGCTCGGGCCGCACCCGAAAGACGCGCTGGGCGGCGCACGAATTTCTGAGCGCCTGGTTCCGATCACGGCCCCACAGCTCTACGACTTGCTCGCCGACCCCCAGGAAACCGTCGATCTGGCCCGGAAGTACCCCGAGATCGTGCAGCGCCTGCTCGCCCTGACGTAGCTGGACCTACTCGACTTTCACCCGGTCGGAGGCGCTCCGTCCAAAGGTCTCCGGCGAGTACATCTCCTCGGCCTTGCTCGGGGGAACCACGAACTCACCGGGCGTCGTGGCGCGGCAGACGTAGGTGAACTCGTACGCGCCTTCCCAGAGATACGACGCGAACGCCTCGGCCCGCTCGTCGCGGAGATTGGTGTGCTCGTACCAGTGCCACCACCACCAGCCGCCTCTGCCCCCGAAGCCCCCTCCGCCCCCAGTCATGGGGGAACCAGTGAGGTCGGTGCCGCGCAGCTCGGGGTTGAGGGCCTCGAAGCCTGCGGGTAGCGGATCGACCAGCGCGACGTGATACCGCCGGGTCGTCGCGACCATACTGACCTTCACCCGCACTTTGGCACCCGCTTTCACCACCCAGGTTCCGTCGGCCTCGCGGCGGACATCGCCGGGTTTGTCGATGGCCTCGTAGGTGCGGCCCACGGCGAATCCGTAGTCGGCGGGCGCAAGCTGGAGACTTTTCGGCGCGTACTTCATCCCGATCCGGTAGTAGAGCCGCCCTGCGCCCTCTTTTCCAATCGTCAGGTTCGACGCGCCGCCCGGCTGGTCCAGAAGATACTTCATCGGGACGTTCGTCGCCACGCGGTCTGTGGTCCGGCCTTTGAAAGAACCCTCGCCCGCGAACTTCTCGCCCAGCCAGAGCCGCGCCACAAAGTTGGGAGTCACTCCCTCGTAGGTTCGGAAGTACCGGTCCAGCGCCAGCAGAATAAAGCAGTTCTCCTGCGTGTTGCCCCACGCGCCCTTTTTGCGTCCGTCCAGAAGTCCGCGCACGAGCTTCGGGATCAGATCCGACTTGGGCTGGTCCGCGATCAGGGCGTCGAGGACGATTCCGTCGGCGCGGCGGTCCGACGCCAGCACGAAGTACGCGCCATCGCCGTAGCCAAACGAGAAGTGGGCCGCGCCCGCCGTCTCGGTGGCCTTGTTATTCAGCCACTTTCGGATCTCGGCAAGCTTCGCGCCCGACTCCGAGTCGCCAGTGAGGGTCGGAAGCAGCCACCCGACGATCTCCGGGCCAAGCTCCGCCAGGGATTTTTCCGCGAGGAGCTGCCGGGTTTTTGCCCGGTCCGTGTCGCCCGCCAGGTTCCGGACGTAGAGCGCGTAGGCCCGAATGGTTCGCTTGCAGCTCTCCGGGTAGTCGCTCGGGAACTTGCTCTCGATGTTCTTCACATAGTCCATTGAGCGTTTGTAGGCGGCATCGGGCACGGTGAAGTCTTTCTGCTTCGCCCGCACGAGCGCATGCGCCGCGTGAACCCCGAGATAAGGCCAGGGCCGCTCGCCGCGAATCCAGAACCCGTAGCTGCCGTCGCTGTTTTGTAGCTCCTCCAGCCGCGCCAGATCTCTTGCCATGGCCGCGCTCAGTGCTTTTGCGTCGGGCATTCCGGGAGCCTGGAACGCCGCGAGCACGTCTTTGAGCGCCGCCGAGGTGAGAACCCGCGAGCTAATTTGCTCCGCGCAGCCGTAGGGATACTCGGCCAGGTAGATGTAGGCGTCGGTCAGTTCTTGCAGCGCGGTCGAGCTGGTGGTCACTTCGAGGCCGCCGAAGCCCGGCTGGACATCGCTTGGCGCTTTCACCGGCTGGGCGATGGCCCCGTTGTCTAAAACGCCATACGTCGCAAACGCCTCGGTCGTCGCGGGCGTCCACACGGGAAGCGAGACCTCGGCGGCATCGGCGTAACTGCCAACGACGAACTCTCCGACGCCACCCGGCAGTCCGGTCTTTAGTTCTGTTATTGATCTCGGGGCGCTTGCTGCGACCTGGAACCTTGCCGTTCCGGGCCGGGCGGCCTCGGTGGGGAAGCGCACTTCCACGCGGTCGTTGGCGGGAACCGTGACTCTTCGGCCCTTGCCGTCGGTGAGAGTGGCGTTGGTCGCGCGAACCGCGACCGAGACGCTCATCGGGGCGTCGGTCTGGTTCTGAATGACAACGGGCAGCTCGAACTTGTCGCCGAAGTTCAAGAACCGGGGTGCGGAAGGCCGCGCCATGAGCGGGAGCCGCGCGGTGAGGTTGTTCTCCGCAGTGCCCGCGCGTTTGTCGCCTTCGACGGCCACGGCGACGATCCGGTAGCGCGTGAGATTGTCGGGCAGCTTGACCTCGACCTTCGCGATGCCGTCTGAGTCGGTCTTGACACTTGCGGCGAAGACCGCAAGCGCCTCGAAGTTCTCCCGAAGCCGGATCGGAGAGCCTGCCTCGCCCACTTCGCTACTTTCGGCCTTGTCGAACTCGCTATTCGCCGTCTTTTTGGCTAACATTCGTCGCATCGGGCGAGCTTCCGACATCGGTGCGGGTGCGGCAGATTCACGCACCATGGCGCTGTCCATCGCTCTCATGTCACCTGCGAAGCCGCCGCGTCCGCCGCCAGCAGAGCCGCCGGGTGCGCCGAAGCGCAGCTTGTTTTTCGCTTCTTGCCGGATCGCGGTCGGGTCGGACAACCTGACGTAGCTTCTGAGATGCCAGTCGGACGCGTTCGGGCCGCGCGCCGGGTAGAACGCGGCGATGGGGTCGCCGAGGCTCCAGCCAGCGAGCGCGAGCACGGACTCATCCACCACAGCAACCGCCGCTTCTCCGCCCGAAACGGGCCTGCCGTCGGCGTCTTTCACGCTCACGGCGATGGTCGTTGTTCCGCCCGGCTCCAGCTTGCTCTCGGTAGGCGTCGCGACGACCGTCAGTTTGCGTTTTGCGGTCGAGACGGAAAGCCCGATCTGCCCCGACGCGAACGCCGGGCGCCTGGGGGCGTTTTTAAGTTCGGTGCCATCGTCTAAGGTTCGGCTCGCTGCGCCCACCATATCCAATTGGACAAAGGTATTGGGAACCTGGGCGTCGGTGATTGGAACCGAGATCGTGTAGGTGGCGTCTTTGAGGCTCACGCGCCGGACACTCACGATTCCCTGGCGGCGCACCGTGACCAGCCCTTCGGCGGGGAAGAACGGGAGCTGCGCCAGGACCTCGGCGGTCTCGCCCGGCGCGTACTCTTTCTTGCTCGGAATCAGCGTGACGCTCTGCTGATTGAGATCGCGGCTGGGCTGGGGCTTGCCGCCCGTCACCCAGAGAGTCAATTCGCTCTCGTTGGGACGCTCCTTGCCGTCCAAGACCGTCGCCAGAACCGTCCACTGTCCGCCTTCTTTGGGCAAGAACTCGGTCGTCGTCGCGTCGGTTTTACTGGTCGCGGTCCACTCGGTCTTCTCGATAACAATCTCTTTGTAGCGCCCGCGCTGCCATTTCCATTCTTTGCGGGTTGCCACCAATCGAACCGGGACATTTGGCTGGACTTTGCCGTCGATGTCGCAGGTTAAGAGCTCCAGCGCCAGCGGCTTGCCTTTCTGGACGAACAATTTCTTGCCGCGCAGCCCGACGTAGCGCTCCGACGGATGCACGAGAACCGAGGTTTGTGCCGCCCATGCCTGGCGATTCACATCCATCACGGCGGCGCTGGCGCTCAGCGAGTAGGGCCGCGCCGGTTTGACGCCATCTAAATCGATGTGCAGCCGGTGCACCCCGCCGCCGTCGGTCAGCCCCTCGAACGTTTTGGTTTCGTTGCCGCCGGGTCTCCCTGGGAAGCCGCGCCGGGAGACAAAGCCGCCGTCGAAGTCTTCTCCGCCAAAATTGCCCCACCAGGGCGTCCACTTTCCGAACGTGAACGCTTCGTGGCCGGGCGGGGAGTAGCTGCTCGGGCTGGCGCTGACGGTCCAGGTGGCTTTTGCGCCGGGAAGCGGGCCGCCCGCGTAGTATTTGGCTCCGACGGAAAGCTCCGCGCCTGCGCCTCCGATGACGTGTGGCCCGGCGCTCTCGCTCTTTGCCGAGACCTCGAACTCGGGCTTTCGGAACTCCTGGACATCGAACGCGTGGTTCCAGTTGCCTTCGTCGCAGAGAAGCTGGACGTTTGCCTGGCCGAGATTGTAGGTTTTTCCGAGCGTCAGCGACAGATCGAAGCCGCCCCAGGCGTTGACGCTCGCCGTGCCCTGGCCGGTCTCGTTGCCGCGCGAGTCCCGTAGAATCCAGCGCACCGACTTGACATCGGAGAGGGTCAGATCGCCCGTCTTGCCCTCGGAGCCGCGCCGAATCCAGCCCTTGATCTTCACGGTCTCGCCGGGCTTGTACAATTTTCTATCGTCGAAGACGAACCAGCGCAGGCTGGAGCCGTAGCTGCTCTTGCGCCAGGTACCCTCGCCTTCGTACTCCCAGAACGTGCCGGGCAAGAACGCCTCGTCGTCGCCGCTTTTCGCCACGAGCCGCTTGCCGGGCTGGTCGGAGAGCGTGAGATGGGCGAGGCCGCCCGCGTCGGTGGTGGCTTTCTGTCCGCCGCCGATCAAGCTCAGCGTGACGCCCGATAAGGGTTTGCCGTCGGCGAGGTTGGTCGCCCAGCCGTAGAGATCGAGGTTGTCCGCGTGCGCCGAGAGTCCGATTTTTGTGGCCTGGACCCAGAGTGCGCCCCGGTCGCGCTCGCTCTCGTCTCGCCGCTTGACGGGCGACTCCCACACAATCACTAAATTTCCACGCCCACCGGGAAGCCACTTTTTCAGGGGAAGCTCGGTGTCGGTCCACTCGTCGCGTTTTTCTAAGAGCTTCGCGTTGCTCTCGTCGAGCAGGCGTCCGGGCGGGTCGCCCCGGCGCGGCCCGGCGTTCTGCCACTTGAGCCACGCGGGCCAGTCGCTCTGGCTCACCGCGTAGACCTTGAGCTTCACATACGGCACGTTGACGCTTCGAAACGGCAGCGCCGCCCCGCCCGACGGATCGGCGACGAAGAATCCGGGAGCCGAGCACTGTACGTACGGCAGCGAGTCTTTGACGATAAACTGGGCGCTCTCCTCTTTGGTGAGTGTCTGTCCAAAAACGTCTTTGAGGTTTTTACTGACCGTCACGCGGTAGGTCGTGCGGCCTTTTTTGAGTCCCTGAAGAATGAGCTGCGTCCCCGAAACCTGCGGCTCGACTCCGGGCGCTTTCGGCGTGATGCTCACCCAGCTCGGGTCGAAGCTCTCGGCATCGAGCGGGTTGGTGAAAGAGAGGTTCCAGGGCGTCTCGGGGCGGCAGACTTCCTCGGGCGACCAGCCACAGAGTGCGCCGGTTTTCTGGAACGCGCCATAGGTCGAGAAGCCGAAGCTCTGAGCCGCGTCGGTCTTGCGCGGGCCTTCCGCACTTGGCGTCCCCGGCCCGACCTCGACCAAGAAGTTGGTCCCGCCGGGCAGCGGCTCGATGGGCTTCACGGCAAGAACCCGCTCGGGGGGCGTCCCGCTGCCCATGTACCGATACGGCGAGCTGATTTTCTCGGCGCTGCTCGCGACTCTCAGTCCGAATTTTTTCTCGCCCGCCTTGAGCGCCATGGTCTTGAGAACGGCGTCCGGGTCGATCTTCTGGTCGAAGACCAGCCAGAGCGTCGGCTGAAGCGGCTGGGCCTCGCCACCGGGTGCGCTTTGAATAAGCTGCACCGTGGGCGTCCGAAAAATTAATTTCTCCGCCTTGCCCAGCGCGTTGCCGCTCTGTGACTTCGCCCCGGCGGGTACGGTGAGCGTGTACTCGGTCGCGGCGGGCAGGCGTCGCCCCTGGCCCATGTCATAAATGAGTGTCTGGGTGCCGAGCCAGCGCCAGCCGCCGCCGGGCACCTCCGGCGAGAGCGTCACCGGAACGAGTTTCGCGGCGTCTGTCTGGCTCGTGACGGGAATCATGGGCTGGGAGAACGTCACGGAGACCCGGTCGGCCACGGCCACGTCGCCCTCGGGACTCATCCGCCGGACGCTCAGCGGCCCGGTCTCGACCGTGGGTCTTTTAATCTCAATCGGCGGGGGAGGGAACGCGGTGGGGACGGTTTTCCCCGCACGCGGAGCCGGGAGCGAGCTGTCTCGAAGCGCGAAGTCCACCACATCGCCTGGCTGGGTTTTGGGCAGCGGGAGCCGCGAGAGAAGCTGCTCGGCCTCGGCGTCGGTGAGTTTTTCGGCAGGTGCGGGCAGGGCAACCGTGTCGCTACCTGTGCTCGCTTTTCCCTCGGAGAGGCGGAACAGCAGTCCATTGGGCTGATCTGGCTCGGCGGCCACAGCGGGCGTACCGGGCTGGCGGATCAGGGCGGCGGTCGCTCCGAGGGCGGCAATTCCGACGGCTCCGAGGGTGAGTGCTTTGCGCTTCGTCATCTGTATCAAGCTCCGCATGCTTTGTTCCTGTGTTCTCCGTAATGGTTCAGCACCCATCTTCTACCCATCCCCCGGCCCCTTGCCCTCGCCACCCAGCCGCTGGGTACCCTCCGTCTTCGACGGGGCGAGGGAAGGGGAGGGGCCGGGGGATGAGTTAAAATAACTTGTGTAGCTCGGGGGTGATTTTTTGCTGGCAGACCAGACCGAACATCACCAGAAAAAACAGCCCCGAGAGCAGTAGCATCACTTCTTTGATTCGGGTGGGGCGGACTTCCTTCGGCAAGAAACGACGATTCACGTAAAACGTCTGGAACATCGTCAGCGCGATCCCGAGATTTGCCAGGCTCCCGCCGATGATCATCATCGAGCTGGCCGAGAGCGACGGAAAGAACGTGAAATACGCCAGCCCGTAGAGCACGTTCACGGCGGCGATGGCGTAGTAAATCCGGCTGGCTTTTCGAGTGTCCAGCTTCTGCGCCCAGCCCGTGGCCGACCAGATCACATCCGTCCACTTTCGCGCCGTGATGTCGATCACATAGAACTGGCCCGGAATCAGAATTACCAGTGCGCAGATCAGAATGGCATATCCCACCGGAGTTCCCTGCACCGCCCCGATGTCCTGCGCCAGCGCCGCCGCCCAGCGCCACTGATCTTTCGTGTCGAGCGCATCGACCTTGAGATACTGCGCTCCCAGCAGGCACGGCAGCAAAACTCCGATGATCGAGCCGACCATCCAGACCAGATACTGATCCGTAATCAGGTACTTGTACCAGCCATCGAAGCGGCGCTTTGTCTCCGGGCCGGGCCTGCAGATCGTCCCGATATGGTTCAGCGTGACCTCTCCGTCGCTGGTGGCTCCGGCGATGGCCCCGACCTGCCCGCCCATGCCCCAGCCTTTCTCGCGGACGAAGTTCGAGACCATGATGTTGCCCAGCCCCCCGACTCCGGCAAAGCCCGCCAGCCCGGCCACAAGCGCCCAGTCGATCTTTGTTTGCCCGGTCTTCGGGTCGATGGGGAGCCGCGTGACATCCAGCATTCCGCCCAGAACCTTGCCCCAGGTCTCCGCTGAGACGAAGAACAGGGTGCAGTAGGTCATGCACAGTAAAACAAAGATAAACTTCCCGCCGACGATCACCTGCACCGTGTCAAAAATCTTGCGCCCGACCAGCGAGAGCGCCGCGCAGCCTAAAAACACGACATAGCTGGTGAGCCGCACGGTCTCGACCGGGACGGCATCCAGCGGCCCCAGGTGCTTCCACGCAACCACTAAAACCTGGGCGCTGAGTCCGGCGAGCGTCGGGAACCAGCCCGCAAACTCTAAGATTAAGTAGAAGATCACCCAGAACTTTGGGCTGGGTTTGCAGCGCAGAAAGCCGGTCATGGCAGGCTCGCCGGTGCAGAGCGTGTAGCGCATCACCTCGGTGTTCAAAACCACCTGCGCGAGAATGCTCACCAGCGCGACCCAGAGCATCGACCCCTGGTAGCGTGCCGCGACCTGCGGGCCTAAGATCAGCTCGCCGGTTCCGATGGAGCCGCCCGCGAGCACCAGCCCCGGCCCGATGAGCTTCATCAAGTTCTTCACGGTGAATGGCGCAGGCTCGGGCATCTCGCCCACGCTCCAGGCAGGAAGCCCGCCCGGATCAGGAATGCCCTCGGGCAGCGGCTCGGAAACGTCGTCGTTGTGGGTCACACGACGCTATTCGCCACGAGGGAGCGTTTGCCCTGCCTCAAGAGCCTCGGTAACCCGCTCCAGCTCGGCCATGGCGTCATCGACCAGCTCCGGGCGCTTCTCGGCGAGAAGCTCCATGATCTCGGTCATCGTCGGCTTGCCCTGGTGCTCTTCCTCCGGCTGCATCAGGTACGCCAGTATCATGGCGACGATGTCTTTCGGAGTGGAGTTCTCAAAACCCTGGAAAAACGCCTCGTCCGCCTCAACTGCCTGCCGACTTGCAAGTTCAGCAGCAGTCTGTGCCGACTCCAGGTCCCAGAGACTGGAGCGTATGACTCGCTGGCCCTCTTCGAGAATCATAAGCTCTTTCGGGTCCGGGACCGGGTCGGCGTTCACTTCGGCCAGCAGGCGCTCGACCCCTTCCAGCTTCTCCTTCAGAAAGGCGATCATCGCCTCGGTCCCTTCCGGCGGCTCGACATCGAGAAGCGCGAGAATCTGCGGGCCGCGTGAGGGCGATCTGTCTCTTCGTCGAAAGGGCTGAAAAGGGGGAATCCGTCGCGCCATCGGTTATCCTGCCGGAACCTTGGCCTCGACTTCGGTGGCTTTCGGGGCTTTATTGCTCTCTTTGTAGTCGCACTGGGCGCACTTGATGCCGGTTATCTTGCCTTTGTAGCCAGTTTCGTGGAGAAGACCCTCGCAGGTGGGGCACTTTCGGTCGGTAAGAGGCATGCCCGAGATGGCCGTTTTGCACTTGGGGTACTGGTTGCACGAGTAAAATACCCCGTTGCGACTGCTTTTCTCGACAAACTCTCCTTTTTTGCACGCAAAACAAGTGACTCCCGTGCTGACGGCATCGGGGCGGTCTTTGTGGATATACTTGCACTCCGGGTAGCCGGGGCAGCCCAGAAACTTCCCGAACCGGCCCATTTTCTCGACTAAGAGCTTGCCGCAGTTGGGGCAGGGAATCTCGCTGACGACTGGTTCGGCCTGCTCGACGACCTCACCCGTGGCGCTGAGCTTCTCGGTGTACTTGCAGTTCGGGTAGTCGCTGCACGAGATAAATTTCCCGAAGCGGCTGAACTTCTCCAGAAGCGGCGAGTCGCACGTGGGGCAGTTGCGGCCCACTTCTTTGACGGCTTTCTCGGCGTTGGCGTCGGCGGCCTTCACCCAGTCCATGAACGGGCCATAGAACTCCGCAAGAATATTCACCCAGTCGGCTTTTCCGTGCTCGACCGAGTCTAACTTGTCTTCCATCCCGGCGGTAAAATGGACATCCATGATCTGTGGGAAGTGTTTTACGAGCAAATCCGTGACCGTCATACCAAGTTCGGTGGGATAGAAACGCTTTTCACGAAGCTCGACATATTCCCGGTCCTGAATAGTCGAGATAATGCTGGCGTAGGTGCTCGGGCGACCGATTCCTTCTTCTTCGAGGCCCTTGACAAGCGTCGCTTCGGAGAACCGGGGCGGCGGCTCGGTAAAGTGCTGCTTGGGTGTCAGGGTAATTAAATCCAGCACCTGGCCCTCGGCAAGCGGCGGGAGCGGCGGCTTTTCGTCCTCGTCTACCTTGTCCGTGTCTTTTCCTTCGGTGTAGACGGCTAAAAATCCGGGAAAGATCACGGTCGAACCCGACGCCCGGAACGTGTACTTATTGGCGTTGATGTCGGCCTGGACCAGGGCCAATTTCGCGGCGCTCATCTGCGAGGCGATGAAGCGCAGCCAGATCAGCCGGTAGAGCCGATACTGGTCGTTGTTCAATCTTGCCTGAAGCCCGTCGGGGTCGCGGCGGACATAGGTCGGGCGGATCGCTTCGTGAGCGTCCTGGGCGTCGCCCTTGGACTTGTAGACGTTGTAGCTGGCCGGGGCGTAGGTGGGGCCGTACTTCTCGGTGATGAACTCTTTGGCGGCGACTTGCGCTTCTCCGGCGATACGCGTCGAGTCGGTTCGCATGTAGGTAATCAGACCGACCGTCTCGCCGCCCACATCGATTCCTTCGTAGAGCTGCTGGGCGACCTGCATGGTCTTCTTCGACGTGAACCCGAGTTTTCGCGCGGCTTCTTGCTGAAGCGTGGACGTAATAAACGGGGCGTACGGGCGGCGCTGGCGCTCGCTCTTCTTGACTTTCCCGACCGTGTACTTTGCGCCTTCGAGGGCTTTTAAGACTCCATCGGTCTGCTCGCCGGTTTTAAGTTCAAGTTTTTCGCCCTGGAGCTGGCTGAGAGACGCATCGAACGCGGACTTCGGGGTTTTCTCGGGAGATAACCGAGCGGTGAGCGACCAGTATTCCACCGGCACAAAAGCGAGAATCTCGCGCTCACGGTCGCAGATAAGCCGCACGGCGACCGACTGGACCCGGCCCGCGCTGGCTCCGCGCCGCACTTTTCGGCCCAGAAGCGGGCTGAGCTTGTACCCGATGAGCCGGTCTAAAACCCGGCGGGCTTGCTGGGCGTTGACCTTGTCGATGTCGATCCGGCGCGGGTTGTTGAGCGCGGCCTGGACAGCGGTCTTGGTGATCTCGTTGAACTGGATGCGCTGAATCCGATTTTCCGAGAGCTTCAAAGCCTGCGCGATGTGCCAGGAGATGGCCTCACCCTCGCGGTCGGGGTCGGACGCAAGATAAATCATATCGGCACCCCTGGCCGCTGCCGCAAGCTTCCCTAAAACATCTTTGCGGTCGGTGAGCGGCTCGTAGGTGCAGGCAAACCCGTTCTCGACATCGACACCCAGACCTTTTTTGGGCAGGTCGCGGACGTGCCCCATCGAAGCCTCGATCTGGTAGTTCGGACCGAGAAAGCCTTTGAGCGTCTTCGTCTTTGCGGGCGACTCGACGATGATCAGTGATTTAGCCATGGTGTCTCCAATTAGTCAATGACGCTACGAAGCGCAGCAGCGTTCCCGATGGCGCGGATTGTATCGCGCCGCTGGCAGCGATACAACGAAGCCAACTTGCATTATTGGCACACAACCCCGCTGCACTATCTCCCGACGCTTCTCCCCTCGGGCCGAATTCTCTCCGCCGACGCGCTCCAGCGTGAGCAATTTCACGTGGTGCCGCGCCCGAGTGCGCTGGCCCGAAAGCGTGCCCTGGACCTCGGGGATTTTGTCCATCTTTCTCTCAAGCCTATCACGCCTCTTTTAATCGACAAACATCAGAAGGGTTTTCCACACGCTCTGCTTCGCTTTTCTGGCACTCTTGCCGAAGAGCCTGGCAGCGCCTACTTGAAATGGAACACGAAAAAATGGACCCACCGCGACGAGTTCACGCCGATCACCGGCCCCGACGAAAAAGAAGCGTTTCTGAGGGAGTGGGAGCAGGGCAAGTATCCGTCCGCCGAGCTTCTAATCCCGTCCTCGCTCGATCTCACCTTCGCCGATAGCTTCTTTCTCCCGAGCGAGACCTACGCCAGCTACTTCCCGACGTTCACCGTCGCGCCCGAGCTGTTTCCGTCGCTCGCGCCGTGCTCCTACCAGTCCGAGCTTGACGCCTACCTTCTTCTCTGTCGGCACCTCCCCGAGCCGCCTCCGCCGCCAGGGTTCCCGTTTGACTGACCCCTGACCTCAGTAAACCCCCTGACCCCCAGTTCTGGGGGGACTTTTGCCGTGTGCCGCGAATCGTAAGCTGTTCCCCCTCGTCCGTGAGGTTCGCGCTTGCTCTCCCTCAACAAAAAGAAGGAAACCCAAACAACTCCGCCGAAAGCCTTTATCGGTCAAAGCCGCCTCACGAGGAAAATTGACCGTTGCACCCGTTCTTCGGAGCGGGTGAGGATTGAAACTGCGAGAGGGCTTTAGCCTTCTTTGATTTTTGCAGCGGGTTCATTTATGGACCCGCGATTTGTGGCATAATGGAGGGCAATGAGACTTGCTTTTGCCTCGACGCTCGCGGTGCTTCTGGGGACGATGGTTCTGGCGCAGACGCCTGCGCCCGACCCGACAGCGGTGGCGCACTTTGAGAAGAGTGTCCGCCCGCTGCTTCTGGAGAAATGCGTCGCGTGTCATGGCGGGCGCGAGCCGTCGGCGGGGCTGCGGCTGGACCGACCGATCACAAAAGCCCAGGCAGGCGAGCTTCTGCGCCGGGTAAACGGGGTGCCGGGCAAGGACAGCATGCCGCCGACCGGTAAGCTCTCTGCAGTGCCTCTTGCGGCGCTGGACCGGTGGGTCAAGAGCGGCGCGGTTTTTCCCACCATATATCCCCCCATTACTGGGGGCCAGGGGGCAAAGGACCAGGGGGCAGAAGTAAAGGGCCAGGGGGCGAAAAAAACGAATATCGCGCTCTGGTCGTTTGTGCCGCCAAAGCGAGTGCTTGCGCCGCCCGTGGACGGCGCACAGACCGACATCGATGCGTTTCTGCGGGCAAAGAGCGAGAAGGCCGGGCTTGTTTCTGCGCCCGAGGCGGATAAACGGACGCTTCTTCGTCGGCTGACCTTCGATCTCACCGGGCTGCCGCCGACTCCCGCGCAGATGGACGCGTTTCTCGTCGATCCCCGGCCCGATGCGTACGTGGGGCAGGTCGAGCGGCTTTTAGCGACGCCCGAGTACGGCCAGAAGTGGGCGCGGCACTGGCTGGATATCGCTCGCTACGCCGACTCCAACGGTCTCGATGAGAACCTCGCCCATGGGAACGCCTGGCGCTACCGCGACTGGGTGGTCGATGCGCTCAATAAAGACCTGCCCTACGATCAGTTTCTGACGCAGCAGCTTGCCGGAGATCTCCTGCCGGGCGGCCCCGAGAGCGCAGGCTATCTCACGGCGACCGGCTTTCTCACGCTCGGTCCAAAAGTGCTCGCCGAGCAGGACAAGCCCAAGCTGGTCATGGACATCGTGGACGAGCAGATTGATGTGGTCTCGAAAGCCACGCTCGGCCTGACGATTGCCTGCGCTCGCTGCCACGACCACAAGTTCGACCCCATTTCGACCAAAGATTACTACGCGCTGGCCGGAATTTTCAAGTCCACGCGCACCATGGACAACCTGGGGTTTGTGAGTCGCTGGTACGAGCGCCCTCTTTTCATCCCCGCGATTCAGGCCGAGCGCGATGCCTGCGAGAAAGAGATTCTCCCACTTCGCGCCCGTCTGGAGGCAGCGAAGAAGAAGCTTGGCAGCGTCCTCACTCCCGAGAGTGGGGCGCTTATGGCCGATGCCAGTGCGTTCGTGCGTGGGCAGAACCTGGCAAAAGGGAGCTACGGCCCGAAAACCATCAACTCCGCAGGCTCGCCAAGCTGGGCCGAGTGGGATTTCACGGTTCCGAAGGCCGGAGCCTGGAAGCTCTACGCGCGGTACGCCGCTGAAGAAAGCCGCCCGGTCCAGCTCACCGTCGGCGGGAAGAAGCTCTCCGAGAAACTGGGGGGAGTCACGGGGGGCTGGAACGAAGAGAATCAGCGCTGGGAGCAGGTCGAGACGCTCACTCTGCCGGAGGGCGCGTGCGTCGTGCGGCTGGAGCGCACGGGTGCCCCGATCCCGCATCTCTCTCGCCTGGCGCTCCTGCCCGAGTCTGGGGGCGATCTGGCAGGCATCGAGGCCGAGCTGCAAAAAACGACTACCTTGATCGCGGGCATCGAGGCGAAGAAACCGTCGGTTCCGATGGCGATGGCGGTCGAGGACGGCAAGATCGAGGACGTGAAGGTCCATCGGCGCGGCTCGACCCAGGACCTCGGAGATTTAGTGCCGCGCGGCTTTCCCGCGATGCTCTGCGGCGGGACAAGTCGGGAAGTGCGCCCGAGTGAGGGCAGCGGGCGGCTGGCGTTTGCCCGCTGGCTGACCAACGGGAAGAACCCACTCACGGCTCGCGTCGCTGTGAACCGCGTCTGGCAGAAGCTCTTTGGCGAGGGAATCGTCGCGAGCGCCGACAACTGGGGCATCCGGGGCGAGAAGCCCAGCCATCCGGAGCTTTTAGACTACCTTGCCCTCACGTTCGTCGAGACCGACGGCTGGAGCCAGAAAAACCTCATTCGTCGGCTGGTTCTCACCCAGGCGTACCGTCAGGGCACCGGGCCGCGTGCCGACGCCGACCCGGAGAACCGCCTGCTGGCACGCTCCAATCGTCGCCGGTTAGAGGCCGAGCCTCTGCGCGACACGATTCACTTTGTCGCCGGAACTCTCGATACAAGCCTTGGCGGGACGCTTCTGGGCACGAAGAACGGCGACTACGTCACCAACGACCAGTCCGGCAACGGCGCACGCTACGACGCTCCGCGCCGGGCGCTCTATCTCCCCATTATTCGAAACGCCGTCTTCGACTATCTTCAGGCCTTCGACTTCGGCGACCCGAGCCTCGTCAACGCCCGGCGCGCCTCGACGCTCGTGGCTCCGCAGGCGCTGTATCTTCTGAACAGCCCTCTCGTTCGGGCGCAGTCACGGGCGTTTGCGCTCTCGCTCAAGGGCACGGACGCCGAGAAAATCCGCGATGCCTATCGCCGGGCCTACCAGCGCCTGCCGTTTCCCGCCGAGACCGACCGGGCCGAGGCGTTTTTAAACCGGGTCCAGCGCTCGGGCGGCTCTAAAACCGACGCCTGGGCCGCACTCTGCCAGACGCTTCTTGCGTCCAACGAGTTTCTCTACATCGAGTAACCCCTGAATCCACGCCGGAGACGTTTCACGGCGGGGCATTTACGCCGGGGAATTTCGGGCCACGGAAGGATTTTTGCCGGGCGGCGCGAAACAGTCTGGACATGAAGGCTGTCGTTATGGCGGGCGGCGAGGGAACCCGGCTCAGGCCGCTGACCTCGAACCGCCCCAAACCTCTCGTTCCGATTCTGGGGAAACCCATCGCCCAGCACATTATCGAGCATCTGGCCCGCGCGGGGATCACGGAGATCGTGGTGACGCTCTACTATCTCGCCGAGGAGATCCAGAATTATTTCGGCGACGGCGCGGACCTGGGCGTCAAGCTGCATTACTTCATCGAAGACACGCCGCTGGGAACCGCCGGTGCCGTCAAGATGGCCGAAGAAATACTCGGCGACGATACGTTTTTAATCGTCTCGGGTGACGCTCTTACGGATTTCGACATTGAAAAAGCGGTCCTGGCGCATAAAGCCAAACAGGCCGAGGCATCGCTGGTGCTTTACTCCGTTTCGGACCCGCGCGAGTTCGGCGTGGTTATTACCGAGGAAGACGGACGAATTACCCGATTTTTAGAGAAGCCAAGCTGGTCGGAGGTGTTCTCCGATACCGTGAACACGGGAATGTACTTAATTGAGCCGTCGGTTTTTGCTTTAATGGAAAAAGGCAAGAGCTACGACTGGAGCCAGGATATTTTTCCCAAGCTTTTAGAGCAAAACCGCCCGCTTTTTGGTTACGTGATGGAAGAATACTGGTGCGATGTCGGCTCGCACGATCAGTATCGCTCGGCACAGTACGAGATGCTGGAGGGCAAGACCCAGCTTCCTATCGAGGGCGAGGAGCGTCCGGGCCGGGTTTTCGTGGCAAAAGACGCCGTGATCTCGCCCGAGGCGAAGCTGATCGGGCCGCTGTGCATCGGGCCAGGCTGCCGGATCGAGGCGGGTGCGGTCGTCGGGCCATCGGCGGTGCTCGGGCCGGGCGTCGTGGTGGGGCCGGGTGCGACCGTCTCGCGCTCGATTCTCTGGCGAGGCGTCGAGATCGGCGAGGACGCCCAGAGCATCAGCGCGGTGCTGTGCGGCGGCGTGACTCTCGGCAAGCGGGCAAAAGTGGAAGAGGGCGCGGTCGTCGGGGATCGGTGCGTCATCGGGCGCGGCGCGACCATCCGCCAGGGGATCAAGCTCTGGCCGGAGAAGAACATCGAGGCCAAGTCGCAGGTCACGGCCAGCCTGGTCTGGGGCACGACGATTCGTCAGGGATTGTTTCGCGGGACGGGCGTCCACGGCCTGACCAACCGCGAGCTGAGTCCGGAGCTTGCCAGCAAGCTTGGCGCGACCTTCGGGGCGTTCTTAAAGCCCGGCGCGACCGTCGTGACGGCGCGCGACGGCCACCCGGCGAGCCGGATGCTCAAGCGGGCGCTGGTCTCGGGGCTGTGCTCGGTCGGCGTGAGCTGCGTCGATACGCAGGCGCTGCCTCTGCCGCTGGCACGGACGGCGATCAAGCTCCACTCGGCCAAGGGCGGGGTCAACGTCCGTGTGGACCCCGACGATCCCGAAAATACCATCGTCGAGTTTTACAACGGTGAGGGTTTTTACATCACCAAGGCCACCGAGCGGAAGTTAGAGAGTATTTATTTTCGAGAAGACTACGCCCGCGCCGACAGCGAGAGCGTGGGCCGAATCGATCCCGCGCCGACGACCATCGACGAGTACCGGAGTCTGTTGCTCTCTCGGATCGCCCCGAGGCCGCTGGCGGAGCGCAAGTTCAAGGTGGTTTTAGACTGTGCGTTCGGGACCACGGGCAGCGTCCTGCCGGAGCTTTTAGGCCGCCTCGGGTGCGATGTGATCGCGCTGAACGCCTACACGGACTGGTCGCGCGAGCCGCGCACGCCCGAGAGCCGCTCGCAGCTTCTCGGAAATCTCGCACAGGTCGTCCGGACGCTGGGCGCGGACCTTGGGGCGCTGGTCCACTCTGACGGCGAGCGGGTCGAGCTGGTCGATGCGAGCGGGAACGCGGTCTATGGAGCGAAGCTACTGGCGGCTCTGGCGTCGCTGACGGCGCAGCGGCATCCGGGCGCTCGCTTCGCGGTTCCTGTTTCGGCCCCGAGCGCGATGGAAACAATCGCCGACGGGCGCGTCGCGCGGACCCAGACCGATCCTCGCTTCTTGATGACGATGGCGTATCTGCCGGGCGAGAAGATCGTGATGGCCGGGGATCTTGCGGGCGGGTTTATCTTTCCTGGCCACTCCGAAGAGGGCGGGGGAGTCTTCCACCCGACGTTCGACGGCATGTTCGCGCTGGTGAAAACCCTGGAGATGCTGGCGTTCTTGCAGACCTCGCTCTCGGACGTGACGGCGAGCCTTCCGCCGATCCATCTGGCGTCGCTTGCGGTCGAGTGCCCCACCGACGACAAGGGCATGGTGATGAAAGCCCTGACGCAGGAGCTTTCGGCGGGTCCGGGCCGGGTGGAACTGATCGATGGCATCAAGACCTACGACGCCCCGGACGCCTGGACCCTGATCGTCCCCGACTCCGGCCCGCGCTTCTTCGTCCAGGCCGAAGGCGTCAGCGACGCCGACGCTGCGGAGCGTGCCGCAAGCTGGGCCGCCCGCATCGAGTCCATGGTCGGGTAATCGCCCAGATAAACCTGGGCGTCAAGGCGTCTCGTTCCTCGCCGACGAAGTCGCTCCGCGACAAAACAAATTGGGACTTTGTCGCGGAGCGACTTCGTCGAACCCGGTTCGCCCTGACGCCCAGGTTTATCTGGGCGATCTGATAAAATAGGTCGATCACCGGCCTGGGTGGCGGAATGGTAGACGCAGTGGCCTTAAAAGCCACGGTCCGAAAGGGCGTGCGGGTTCGACTCCCGCCTCGGGCATACAAAAACCCCCGTCGATTCTATCGACGGGGGTTTTTGCTCAGCGGAGAGGACAGGATTCGAACCCGCACACCGTTTCACCGGCGAGACCGCTTTCAAGGCGGTGGCGATACCATTCCGCTCACCTCTCCAAGAGCTACGAAATTATATCACCCGAGCACGCCCCGACGTTAAACATCGGGGCACACTCGGCGGGATTTTCTACTGGACGTTCAGGCCCCAGAGCGGCCACGAACCGGTGGCGACCGGGTCGCTTGCCTGGGTCGGATTGCCCGAGGTGCGGGTGATCGCGTTGCCCGGTGCCGTGTAGCTCGCCGCAGGTGGGCAGTTGGCGAGGAAGTTCGTCGCTTTCATCCACTTGGCGTGACCGTCGCAGTACATGAGGTTCATTCCCTCGTTGTGCGGCGCGGTGCTCTTCGGGGTGATGCTCTGCGCCGGAACCCCGACGTTCAGTAGGACCTCCCAGCGCTCGCGCTGAGCGTGGGGCCAGGCAGTGGAGGTGGTGGTCCCCACGACGGCGGGGATCGTCGAGCGGAACATCTCGGTGGCGAGCATCTGCTCGGCAGGGCGCGCCGTCCCGGCGATGGAGCCGCCCTGGAACGACGGATTGTCAAAAGCGCCCGCTGCAAAACCCGTCACGGAGAGGTTCAGAGCGTAGGCGTTGGCGATCTGGGCACCCTGTTTCCAGGTGACTTCGTCGATGGTTCGGCTGGGGCAGCGGAAGATCTGCATGTTCTTGGTGTAGGGATAGAGCCAGGAATACCACTTGAAGTGGTTCATGAGCTGGCCGCCGCCCGTTACCTGGCCGGAAGCGTTTGCAGAGAACGTACAGGTCGTGTTGCTGGTCGCCTCGGCACCCGGCACGAGGTTCGGCATGACGCAGTACTGTGCGCGGGGATACAGCTCGTCGTAGTCCTGGACATACATCATCATGGCGGTTCCGAGCTGCTTGGTGTTGGACAAGCAACTGGTCTGGCGTGCTTTCTCGCGGGCCTGTGCGAACACAGGGAAGAGAATGGCCGCTAAGATAGCGATGATGGCGATGACGACGAGAAGCTCGATGAGCGTGAAGGCAGATTTACGATTCATTAAAAACTCCTGAGAGATTGCGGTGATCTGAGTATACCCAAAAAAATAGCCCACAGCGCTCGCCGTGGGCTATTTCACAGAGTCTACTGAAGGCCCCAGAACGGGAAGGGTTTGGTCCAGTTGGGAGTGGCGGCACCGGGGCACAGGTTGAAGCCCGCTCCCGCGCCTGCGTTGGTCACGAACGTACAGGCGGGCGCGCCCGGCCACTCGGCAGCCGTCGGGCTGAGACCGATCAGCGCCTTGACATTCAGGTACTTGGCGTGGCCGTCGGCGTAGCAGAAGTTGAATCCGTCGTTGTGCGGGGCGTTCTGCTTGTTCACCACACCGCCGGGGGTCAGGTAGTTGAACCAGGAGTCCTGACGGGCCGCCGGGTAGAGCGTCGCACCGGCGACGCAGGGGCTGGCACTACAGTACGAGAAGCTGATCTGGTTGCGTAGCTCCTGGATCAGGTAGGTCGCCGCTGGAGTGTCCAGACCCGCAAGTCCACCGCCCAGAAAGCCCGTATTCTCGCCGCCTGCCGCGATGGGGCGGCCCGCGATAGAGAGGTTCAGCGCGTAGCCATTACCCTTGATCTCGCCGTTGGTGGACCAGGCAAGCTCGTCGCGGGTGCGGCTGGGGCAGAAGAAAATCTGAGTGTTCTTGATGTAGGGCAGGGTCCAGGCTTGCCACTTGTAGTGGTTGATCCGAAGGCCGAACGTGCCTGTCGCTGCCGGATTGAGCGGGCTTTGCGAGCCTGCGGGCAGGGTGTAGTCGGCGCGGGGGAACTGCTCGTCGTAGTCCTGAGCATACATGAGCAGCCCGAGACCGATTTGTTTGATGTTGGAGAGGCAGCTTGTCTGGCGTGCTTTCTCGCGGGCCTGAGCAAACACAGGAAAGAGAATGGCAGCAAGAATCGCGATGATAGCAATCACCACGAGAAGTTCGATGAGGGTAAACGCGCTTTTGCGAAGGTTCATGAAAGGCTCCCGATGGGGTGGGGTAATGGAATGAGTCGTCCGGTAATTGGGACTGTCTGAGCAAACCGGATGTTCCAGCGCAGTATATCGCGTGAAAGCGCCCTCCGGGAGAACACACGAAAACTTAACGAAGTGGGCGGTTTCGGCGATAGGGTTGACGACAGGGAGGCTTGCATGATACGATTCTCCTTGGTCTCGCCCTCGTAGCTCAGTGGTAGAGCACTTCTTTGGTAAAGAAGAGGTCATGGGTCCGATTCCCATCGAGGGCTCCATATCCGACGCAACGTTCCGGGGAACCGGCGTTGCGTCTTTTTCACGCGAGGAAACCAAAAATGGGTAAGGCTAAGTTTGAGCGGGTCAAGCCGCACGTCAACGTTGGGACAATCGGTCACGTGGACCACGGTAAGACGAGTCTGACGGCAGCGATCACGACGGTTCTTGCGAAGTCTGGTAAAGCGCAGGCGCGAGCCTAC
>JANLTX010000050.1:0-38214 GCA_031363095.1 Armatimonadota bacterium
GAAGGTGCTCTCTGGTTTTGTCGAACTCGAAGCTACCTTCAGACGTGTGCCAAACAGGGCTTGAGTCTCCTGAACTGTCTACGCTCCGTCTTTGCAGGAGAGACGATTTTACCGGCATTTCAGTATGCCTGAATAGTTACGGAAAAATTCTGCGGGTGTCGTTCTTCGTATCGATTCAAATATCGACGCGGATAGTCTCGAATTTTCTCATAGGAAAAAGAACCAAAGGGTTTTATTCCATAAAATGCTTGAAGCACTGCTGTTTTTCCAGCTTCATTCTTGCCAACGAGACAGGTAAGTTCGTCAATATTGAAGTCATTACTGTCTTCAATAGATCGGAAATTCGTGATTTTTGCACTCAATAACTTCATTTGCTTGTATTTTAGTATCGGTTTGTGAAATGTGAATTGCCGCGATTTTGCTTCGACTTTTCTCTTCCATATTACCATCCAATCTTTCTGAAAGGTATCTTGAGTACTTCCGGCACAGGTTCGCTGAAGTGCGGCGGCAGGCCGGGTAATATAGAGCCATGCAGATGTGGCGAAATATCGACGCCGACGCCGTGACGAGCGAGGTGGCGTAAAAGTACGCAAGGTACATCAACCCGACGCTCGCCCTTCTCAAGATAGAAACCGTCCATAGGCTTCGAGGGCATCCTCCCGATAGTGACGATGGTCTGCACCTTGGTCATGGACTGAGTCTCAGACCAGGAGCTTCTTTTCGACACGCCCGAAGACATTGGTGAGTCGAAAGTCTTTGCCCTGGAACCGATACGTGAGCCTGGTGTGGTCGATGCCCAGCAGGTGAAGAAGCGTTTTCCGGGCAAGCTCAGGCGATAATGCCGGTGGCGATCTTCCCGTGAACGTCGGTCAATCTGTAGTTACGCCCACCATAGAAATACGTCAGCTTCGTGTGGTCGATTCCCATCAGATGGAGAATGGTCGCGTGGAGATCGTGGAGATGACACTTGTCTTTCACCGCGTAGAAGCCGTAGTCGTCGGTTGCGCCGTAGCGGAAACCCTTTTTGACGCCGCCTCCGGCGAGAACCATCGTGAAGCCGTGCGGGTTGTGGTCGCGCCCGTCGTCGCCCTGGGCCACCGGGGTTCGCCCGAACTCCCCGCCGATCACCACGAGCGTGTCTTCGAGAAGCCCCCGGCTCTTGAGGTCTTTGAGAAGCCCCGCGATGGGCTTGTCTACCTCGGCGGCGTTGCTGGTGTGGTCTTTTCGCAGGTCGCCGTGCTGGTCCCATTTGTACGAGTGCGTCACCTGAACAAAGCGAACGCCGCGCTCGGAGAACCGCCGCGCCAGCAGGCACTGATGCCCGAAGTCGCGGGTCTTGGGCTCGTCGAGGCCGTAGAGCTGCTTCGTCGCCTCCGACTCGCCCGCGATCTCCTGAATCTCCGGGGCCGCGAGCTGCATCCGAAACGCCAGCTCGAATGAGCTGATGCGCCCCTCCATCGCCGGGTCGGGGCCGAGGTGGGCGAGCTGTTCCCGGCTCATTTGACCGAGCAGCTCCAGCTCCAGCTTTTGCGCTTCTGAAGGCGTCTCCAGGTTCTGGATGAACGGAATCTTCGCCTTGCCCGCCTGGATGCTCGCGTTGCCGATGGGCGTCCCCTGCGTCCACGCGGGCAGGAACGCGCTGCTCCAGTTGCCCACGCCGCCGTGGGTCAGGGTCGGGCAGATCGTGAGAAAGCCCGGCAGGTTCTGGTTTTCCGTCCCGAGGCCATACGTCACCCAGCTTCCCATCGAGGGCCGGACGAACGTATCGCTTCCGGTGTGCAGCTCTAAAAGCGCCCCGCCGTGGCGCGAGTTGGAGCCGTGCATCGAGTGGATGAAACACAGATCGTCCACGCAACTCCCGACGTGCGGAAACAGGTCGCTGACTTCAATGCCGCTCTTGCCGTACCGCTTGAACTCCCAGGGAGACTTCAGCAGATTACCGGTCGGGCTGGAGACGATGCGCGGAATCTGTCCGGGGAACGGCTTGCCATGATCCCTGGTGAGCAGCGGCTTGGGGTCGAACGTGTCTACCTGCGAGGGGCCACCGTGCAGAAAGACGAAGATCACGCGCTTGGCTTTTGCGGGGAACATCGGCTTCTTCGGCGCGAGCGGGTTTGCCGCTTTCGCGTCGCCCTCCAGCAGGGCCAAAAGAGCCAGGTTGCCAAAGCCGATGGCGCTGCTGGTCAGCAGCTTGCGGCGGGAGAATTCCGGGTTATTCCACATAGAGAAACTCATTGCTCGCTATCAGGGACTTGCACAGGCTCTGCCACGCGCTCAGGTGCGGGCTGGGCGCTTTTGCGTAGGCTACCTCGAACTTCAACAGAAACGACAGGGCGCGTTTCACCTCGCCGTCGGTCGCAGGACGCCCGAAGCACGTGATGTACAGCGAGCGCACCCGCCCGGCGTCGTCGAGGTTTTTCAGGGCGAGAAGCGCCTCGGCCTGGGCTTTGGTGGCGCTCAGAACCACGGCGCTGTTGAGCATAAAAAGCGCCTGGGGCGCGACGGTCGTGCTGGGGCGGTCGCCGTTCATCACGGTCGGGTCGCCGAAGTCGAACGCGGTGTAGACATCGTAGAGGGCGCTCCGCACCACGGGTAGGTAGACCGCACGACGGTTGCTGTCGTACTTGACCGGGTCGGCGTTCGCGGTGCTCGTGACGTATTGCCGGGGCTGAAAATTGAGCAGCGTCCCGCCCCTCTTCGGGTCGAGCGTCCCGGAGACGGCCAGGATGCTGTCGCGGATCGCCTCCGCCTCCAGTCGGCGGCGGGGGAAGCGCCAGAGGAACCGGCCATCCGGGTCGAGCGTGGCGGCTTTTGCGTCGTACTGCTGGCTGCTCATCAGGTAGGTGTTGGAGAGCATCAGCCGCCGGTGCAGCTTCTTGAGGCTCCAGCCGTCTTCTTTTACAAACGTCGTCGCGAGCCAGTCTAAAAGCTCGGGGTGGGTCGGGAGGTCGCCGAGCGCCCCGAAGTTGTCCACCGACGCGACCAGCCCGCGCCCGAAGCGCCAGCGCCAGACCCGATTCACGAAGACCCGCGCCGTCAGCGGGTTCTTGTCGTCGGTCAGCCACTTCGCCAGCTCCAGCCGCCCGCTCCTATCGCCCGGAAGCGCGGGCTGATTCTCGCCGGAGATCGCGGTCGGGAAGCGCCGGGCGCACTCCTCGCCGAGCGTCTGGTAGTCGCCGCGCAGGTGGACTTTCAGGTTGGTGGGCGTCCCCTCGCTCACCGCCATCGCGCGGGGCAGATTCGGGCGGGTTTTCTCCAGCGCCATTCGCTCGTCGTCGAGCTGCTTTAGCTCCGCTTGAACCGGTGCGGAGAACAGTCGGTCGGGCTTGTCGGGAAGCTCCAGGCGCGGCTCCAGTCCGTTTTTGAGGCGCTCGGCGAGCGGGGCCACAAGCTCGGGAATCAGCCCCGACGCCCGTGCAACTTGCTCCAGGCTCTGGGTGAGCGGCTGCTCGGGGCGGGGGAGAAGCAGGAGTCTGTCGAGGTGGGGAAAGTAGCTGTCGCGCTCCAGCCTGAGCCTGTTGACCCCGGCATTCAGCGCTAAGACGCCCTCGGCGTGCCACTGCTGGTGCTGGGGATAGAACCCGCCCGTGATCTTCCCCGCCGCGCTCGACAAAACCAGAGCGCCGTTCACGTAGACCCGGATCGGCCTCGAATCTCCCGAGGCGTAGCGCAGGTCGAGCTGGTACGGCCCGGCAGTCGGAACCGAAACGTCGTACTCGGCGACGTTCGGGTAGGTCTCCGCGTTGACCAGCACCCCGATGTCCTTGCCAAAGCCGCCCCGATCTTTGCTGACGTTGCCCGCCGCGAAGTCCTCGGCCTCCAGAACCTGTGCGCCGACCGGGGCAGGGCCGCCGGGCGTCTCAATGGCCGCTCGAAGGGTTTTTCCCTGCGCCTCGACAACGTTGAGTTGTTTGGCGGCGGCTTCGTAGAGCGCAAGCTGGGGAGCAGTCTGCTTCAGAAGCTCCTCGCCCGACGCCTTGCGCTTCTTTTCGGCGGCGTCGCGCTTGACCTTGAGCTGCGCGTCGATGGCCTCCAGTTTTTCCCGCTCTGCTTTCGGAGCCAGCACGCGCTCGTTCCACTCGGCCATGTTCTGGAAGTTGAGCATGGTCTTCGTGGACTTGAAAATTCCGGCGAGGGCGTAGTAGTCTTTTGCAGGGATCGGGTCGAACTTGTGGTCGTGGCAGCGGGCGCAGCCGACCGTGAGTCCCAGAAAGGTCTTGCCGAGCGTATCGACTTGCTCGTCGATGATGTCTAATTCCTGCTTCACCGGGTCGTCCTCGGCGAGCATCTTGGGGCCGAGCGCGAGGTAGCCCGTCGCGACGATGCCGTCGTCGCCCGCGCCGTCGAGGAGGTCTCCGGCGAGCTGCTGCTGGAAAAACTGATCGATAGGCATGTCGTCGTTGACGGCGTCGATCACCCAGTCGCGGTAGCGCCAGGCGTTGGCGTAGACCAGGTTCTCGTCCACCCCGTTCGAGTCGGCGTAGCGGGCGACATCGAGCCAGTGCCGACCCCAGCGCTCGCCGTATCTCGGCGATGCCAGCAGGCGATCCACGACCCGTGCGAATGCCCCCGGCTGGCGGTCGGCCAGAAACGCCTCGATCTCGGCGGGCGTCGGCGGCAGGCCCGTCAGGTCGAAGGTCGCGCGGCGGATCAGCGTCCGGCGGCCTGTGGGAGGCGCGGGACTCAGCCCCTTCTCTTCGAGCTTTGCCAGAACGAACGTGTCGAGCGGGTTCTGCGCCCACCACTTCGCCTTGACGCTCGGCAGCCCCGGCTTTTTCGGCGGGACGAACGCCCAGAACTTGCCCTTGGGCTTGGGCAGAGCCTTCACCGCGCTCGGCCACGGTGCGCCCGCGCTCGCCCAGCCGCTCAGCGCCGCCAGCTCCTGCGGCGGCAGCTTGCCCGACGGCGGCATCTTCACCGCGCTGTCGTAGCGCACTGTGGAAGCGACCTTGCTGGCCTGCTCCGCCGAGATTGCCCTGTCCAGCCGAAGGTTGCCGAGCTGCTGCGCTGGGCCGTGGCACGCGACGCACCTTGCCAGCAGCGTCGGGCGGACGTTCTTTTCAAACGCGACGGTGTCGTTCTGTCCTACAGACGGCAGTGCGAGCGAACCCACGAGCAAGGTCAGTCCGCCCAGGGCAAGCATTGGCGTTCGAGAGGTTTTGGGGCGCATTGCAGTGATTCTACCTCAGCAAGTCCTTTATTACGTTCCCGTACACGTCGGTCAGGCGAAAATCGCGACCCTGGAACTTGTAGGTCAGCTTCGTGTGGTCGATGCCCAGAGCCTTGAGAAGCGTCGCTTGCAGGTCATGAACGTGAACGGGATCTTTCACGGGGTTGTAGGCGAAGTCGTCGCTCGCGCCGTGGACGTGGCCGCCTTTGAAGCCGCCGCCGCATGCCCACATCGAGTAGACCGACCCGAGGTGATCGCGTCCGTAACCCGTCGCTTTTGTGGTGTCGCCCTGCGCAAACGGCGTGCGTCCGAACTCGCTGGCCCACAAGACAATCGTGTCGTCTAAAAGCCCGCGCTGCTTGAGGTCTTTAATCAGCGCCGCCGTCGGCTGGTCGGTGTCGCGGCACTGCTCGGCAAGCTGCGTGCTGAGATTGCCGTGCTGGTCCCAGCCCGAGTGCATGAGCTGGACGAACCGCGTCCCGCGCTCCAGGAGCCGCCGGGCAAGTAAACAATGCCGGGCGTAGCTACCGGGGCGTCTCACGTCCGGGCCGTAGGCGTCTAAAACGTGCTGCGGCTCTTTGTCGATGTCCAGCAGATCCGGCACCGAGGTCTGCATCCGGTAGGCCAGCTCGTACTGCGCGATCCGAGTCTCGATCTCCGGGTCGCCGTACTCCGAAAGCCGCTGGTGGTTCAGCGCTGCGATGTCGTCGAGCTGGGCGCGGCGCATCCCGGCGGGGATGCCGTCGGGGTTTTTGAGATAGAGCACCGGCTCGCCCTCGCTCCGAAAGCGCACTCCCTGAAATTTCGACGGCAGAAAACCGCTGCCCCAGTAGTAGTCGTAAAAAAGCTGCCCGCAGGTCTTGCCCACGTCGGTCGAGGTCATCACGACGAAGCTCGGGAGGTCTTCGTTCATGCTTCCGAGGCCGTAGGTCGCCCATGCGCCCATGCTGGGCCGCCCCGGAATCTGGCTGCCGGTCAGGAAGAACGTCACGCCCGGCGCATGGTTCACGGCTTCCGTGTGCATGGAGTTGATGAGGCAAATTTCGTCGGCCACCGACCCGAGGTGCGGCAGGAGCGACGACAGCCGAAGCCCCGATTTTCCGTAGCTCTGAAACGGCGCAATCGCGGGCAGGATCGGGAAGTTCTTCAGCCCGCTGGTCATGGTCGAGAGCCGCGTCCCTTTGCGCACGGAGTCGGGAAGGTTCGTCCCGCGCAGCTTCTCCAGGTTCGGCTTGTCGTCGAACAGGTCCAGGTGCGACGGCGCTCCGCCCTGCCATAAAACCACCACGCGTTTTGCCGTCGCCCCCTTGCCCCCAGTAATGGCGGCGCTTGCGCTTTCTTCGCCAAGCAGGCTCGCGAGGGCGGCGATGCCGATGCCGCCTGCGCCGCCGAAGAGCTGTCGGCGCGTCAGGCTCAAATCACGCTCAAAATCCGGGTTCATGATTGTCCTGGAAACTGGAATTTGGGGAAATCATTCTTTTGTCAGTGCCTCGTCGAGGTTGAAAAGGGACAGGCAGACGCTGGCCAGCGCCGCGTGCTCAGCGGGGTCAAGGGGCTTGTCGCGCGGGCTGTCACCGACGGCGAGTAGAGACAGGGCGGAGTCCGGGTCTAATTCGTAGGCGATCTTGTTGCGCTGAAAGCTTCTCTGGAGAATCTGGCGCTCTTTCTCCGACGGACGACGGGCGCAGATTCTCCGGAACGCCTCGGTGAGCCGAGATTGCTCGGGCGTTTCTTTTATGAGTTTCTGGGCGAGGGCGCGGCTGGCTTCCACCCAGGTGATGTCGTTGAGCGTCGTCAGGGCGTGAAGCGGCGTGCTGGTGAGGCCCGCGCGGACCTTGCACGCCTGCCGACTCGACGCATCGAACATGTTTCCGGGAGCCGCCGTGCGCCGCCAGAACGTGTAGAGACTTCGTCGGTAGAGGTCCGGCCCGGTAGACTGCGGGTACGTGAAATCGCGCTCTTTGGTGATCGAAAGCCCGTCCCAGATTCCCTTTGGCTGGTAGGGATAGACCGGTTTTCCGCCGATTTTTTCGTTTAGAAGCCCGCTGGCCGAGAGCGCAACGTCCCTTAAAATCAACGACGGCAGCCGAAACCGCGCTCCTCTTGCCAGAAGTCGATTCTCGGGGTCATGAGTATAGAGCGCTGGAGTCACTTTCGACGATTGTTTATACGTTTCCGAAGTCAGAATCTGCCGAACCAGGTTTTTGATGTTCCAGTCCTGCATGAAATTATCGGAGAGCCAGTCTAAAAGCTCCGGATGGCTTGGCTTTTCTCCCAGTTTACCGAAGTTCTCGCTGGTTTTAACTAATCCAACTCCAAAGAACTGCTGCCAGATTCGATTTACAAAAACCCGCGCCGTCAGCGGGTTCTCGCGCGAGACCAGCCAGCGTGCCAGCGCCAGCCGATTCGCACTGCCCCCTCCGCCCCCAGTTCTGGGGGAACCAGTGAGGGTGAGGGCAGCGGGCGTTCCGCAGAGAACTTCGTCTCTGGGGGCGAGGTACTGGCCGCGCTCGTAAAGAAACGTCTTGCGCGGGCGGGCGTCGGACATCACCATGACTTTTGGCGTGCTCTCTTTCAGCTCTGCCAGAGATTTTATGAGCGCCGCCACTTTTTCGCGAGCGGCACGGACCTCGGGCGTGGCGGGCAGGTCGGCCCGAAAGTAAAACCCGGACGGCCCGGCGATGTTGGTGATCTTCAGCACGAGTTGGTTTGCGCCGGGCTTCAGAGAGACCGTCACGTTTTCCTGGTCCGCCGCCGCCCCGCGCTGGACGTTTTTCTCAAGAACTAACTCACCGTTTACCCGGAGCGCCAGGCCGTCGTCGCTGCCGAGCGAGAGCGGGAGATTGGTTTCTGTTGCGACAGTGATCGTCCGGAAGAGATCAAGAGATGCGCCGTCACCCAGCGTGAGGGGCTGCACCGTGCCATCGGTCCACTCGGGATGCTCCGGGCCGTCTGTGCTGGTCGCTCGCCAGGTCGAGAGCGCGACGGGCGCGACGGGCTGCATCTGCGCCTCGGCCCGTGCAATCTCGCTCTTCGCCGCCGAGAGTCGGGCCTCCAGCGTGATTTTTTGCGCTTTCTCGACCGGGGTCTCGACGGTCACAAACGGCTCGGCGATGCGATATTGCCCCCCACCGGGCGGCGTACCAGTCTCCGGGACGTTGTTAAAATACGCCAGAAACTTGTAGTAGTCTTTCTGGGAGAGCGGGTCGTACTTGTGATCGTGGCACTGAGCGCAGGCCAGCGTAACGCCAAGAAACGTCGTGGCGGTCACATCGACCCGGTCAAATAAAATTACATTGCGCTGCTCCTCAGGGATCGCGCCGCCCTCACCATTGAGCAGGTGACAGCGATTGAATCCTGTTGCCACTTGTTGGTCAATCGTTGCACCGGGCAACAAGTCCCCGGCAATTTGCTCCATCGTAAACTCATCGAACGGCTTGTTCTGATTGAACGCCTTCACCACCCAGTCGCGCCAGACATATTGGTACGTGTCGCCGTCCTGCTGGAAGCCGTTCGAGTCGGCGTAGCGGGCAGCGTCGAGCCAGGGCAGGGCCATTCGCTCGCCGTAGTGATGGCTCTGCAGCAAGCGGTCCACCAATTTCTCGTAGGCGTCGGGGCGCATGTCCGCAAGAAACGCGTCTACTTCGGCGGGCGTCGGCGGCAGCCCGGTCAGGTCCAGCGTCGCCCGCCGGATCAGCGTGGTTTTATCGGCGCGGGGCGCAGGCGGAAGCCCTTCTTTTTCCAGCCGCGCCCGCACAAACGCATCGATTCCGCTGGCATCGCCGTCGATGGGCGGCTCCAGCGGACGAATCACCGGCTGAAACGCCCAGTGTTTTGCCCCCTGGTTCTCAGTCGGCTTCGGCGTTCCTGCCGCGACCCACTTCTCCAGCGCCTCGATTTTCTCTTTCGCGAGCGGAGCAAAGCCCAGAGGCATCCGGGGCTTCCCGCCCTCGCCGCGCACCCGGCGCAAGAGTTCTTTGCCCTGCGCGGGCATCAGCGGGCTGTCCAGCGTGAACCCGCCCTGCTTCTCGGCTCCGCTGTGACACGCCAGGCAGTGCGCTTTCAGCACCGTCCCGATGTCGGCAGCGGGCGGCGCAGGCTTCTGCGCCAGCGCGAGCGAGCCGATAAAAATCACCGGGGCAACCACGCCCCACCACCGCACGATCATGTGTCTACGGTTCGCCACGCAGGGTTGAAATCCCTTTTGAGAAATAACTAAAAACAAGACTCTTATTTTTTTAGTTTTACATATGCACGATCATCATAACAACCTCTATTTCCATCTATCATTTTCAAGGCTCCTGATACCGTTAATAATAATGGGTCATTTTCACAAATATGTTGTAAGTATATTTCAGATTCTTCTAAAGTTAATTTTATTTGTGGGTACCCGTCCGTTGCCATTATTATTTGAGAGATATTGTTATTAATATTAATAATTTTTATTTTTTTTAAATCGGAAAAAAAACCATCGATAACGTAATAATCAAATTTTGAAAAATTATTTTTTTTATTTTGAAAAAGTAAAGCCGATTTTAAAAATGGCAAGATTAACTCACGGGTTTCTGTACTATTATTTATTTCTTCGGCGGAATAACCTTGATTTATTAGTGATAAAACAAATAAATTTCGCACTTCGGATATTGCTAAATCTGAATATTTTTGATTATTATATATTTTATTATCAATGATAAATTGACAATCACCAATAGACCAAATTTGATTTTTATTTATTGAAAATAACACCATGCTTGCAATCAATCGATCAACAATGTGCAAAGATACATGTTCAAATATATTTTTATTTTTGTAAAAACAAATAAATTCTTTGTTGATAATATCTATTATTGTGGCTGCATCAAGATTCCAATTTTTAGAATTCTCAAGTATTGAACATATAAGCTCACCAGCAATCCTTCCAGATGTTTTAGGTTCATAGAATAAAGGATTACCTTTGGCTGTGGCACCATCAATGACGCCTATAAATCCGTCATTAATGATTAAAAAATCTTCGCATTTTTCTGGGGCCTCATCTTTTCCTTTTAAAAAAGAGTCTATGACTTGAAATGTTTTTTTCATCGAAAAAGCTACAAGCGTTAACTATAAAAGGCCTTGATACCTTAAATATTCCATTCCGAAAGCGAAAGATGCCAATCCTTCTTGAGTGAAATTAAAATCTTCTTTCTGATGATATTCGTTTAGTTGTTCTGGAGTTGGGATGATTAAATCACTCATTTCAATCCGTGCTTGAGGATTGACCCGAACATCTCTTTCTATTTTTATCATCGCGTCTTTAAAACCATCTCCGACCCTTTTTGGTGTGACATTTTTCATCAAATGCCCTGCAAAGAATAGTTGTGGCTTTCCAGCTCTGACATACTCCCGACATAAAGCCATAGGAGTTATATTTTCAATATCTCGACGATGAATACCAGCTTCTTCTTCAATTTCTTGATACATATGGTCCATAAAAAAGTTAGAAAACGATTGATTATCGTCTTTATCTGGCCATCTGGCAATGCCTGACGCCGTACAGTGCCAAGAATTTCCATATACGGCACCACGTGTTGTCTTTTTTATAATAATTGGTCGCCATTTTTTAAGATCTTCATCAAAACAAAATAACATACAGGCAACACCAACAGAATTAGCAAGTCTCTTGTCATTTAATTCCGGGATTTCTCGATCACGCTCTTTGCTGAGTATATCCCTCAAAGACTTGCCTGTCTTTTTATAATCTAACACAAGCTGAGAAAAAACTTGATCTTTATAATAGGATTTTTGTATATTTATCATCACTTTATTTTCAGACATTCGCCACTCATTTATGCGAATAGATGCTTCTCCACGTTTGTTGTTCTCTGTTAATGTCACTCTTCCGCTTTTAATAAGTTTGTTTCCTGCCTCTTCGGATATTACACGCCATTCTCCTTCTGGAGAACTGCGCTTAAATTCTTTTTCAGATACGTAAATATTAAATATATCATCTATATTAGAAGTTTGAAAATCTTTTTCTTGGAGTTTCCAATATATCTCATAAGGAAATTCATTATCATCGTAGCTGTTATATCTATCATTAATAAAATCAGGGGAATAGTTTAGAAAATCCGTGCTGGAGTTTGGATTCAAACGAACAACGTTTTTGAAGTTGACAACACTTCCCATCCATGTTAAAAATCCTCGAGTGACTCCTGCGGAGACTTCTTCGATTTCGTGCATTCTATTTGAAATTTCCGTTCGTTGACATAGTACCGAAAAACGTCTTTTCCGTATTGTTGCAGTATATCACACATCGAGAATGGTTTTTGCGGCGTCCGAGAGACGAGCAGCAGTTTCGGGGCGGAGGTATTTTTTCTGGTCTAACTGCTGGGGCTGGTGGCGGCGACAGAAATAGGAGTGCAGGGCGCGTCGTTGTTTATCTGTTCGGTTCAGGGTTCCGCCGTGCCAGGTGTGGCTGTTGAAGACGAAAACCGTCCCCGCCGGGCCGAGCAGGAGCCTTTCTTCGGGATGCGGGTCGGCGGGATTCTCCATCGCTTCCTGCGGCGTCTGGGGCCAGCGGTGCGAGCCGGGAACCGCCCGCGTCGCGCCGTTCTCGGGCGTAAAGTCGTCGAGGAGCCAGATCGAGTTGCAGACCTGGTAGTCGCCGGGCATCTCCAGGCGGCCCCAGTCCGCGTGGAGACCTTGCAGCCCTGCGCCCGGAAGCGCCGCCCGATAGTTGAGGCTGGAGAGCTTCAGGTCGCCCTGTAAAACATGAGAAATGGCTGCAAGAACCTTCGGGTGGGTGAAGCAGACTTCAAACAGCGCGTCTTTGTTGGGCAGGTCGGACAGTCGGACCGTTCCGGCTTCCTGGTGTACCTCCGTGCCCGCTTTGTCGCCCTCTTCGACGATCAGAGCGTCGGTGCGGGCGCAGATCGCCGCAACTTGCTCGCTCGTGAGAATCTCGGGCAGCGGCAGGTAGCCTTGCTTGTCGAGAAGCTCTTTCTCGGCGTCGGTCAGCAGGTCGTCGCGTGCGTCCAGAGCAGCGAGGGCATCTTCGATGGTCATTTCGTTTCAGTTGGCTCCGATGGACCTGGGTTTTTTGTCGGGCGCGAGATTGTCACCGAGGGGGCGCGGCAGGTTGCCCCAGTGCCCGCTCGGGTCGGTGCCCCGGCAGAGGATCGCCTGCTGCGCCCAGCCGGGATCGAGCGCCCGGACGCTCGTCGGGCAGTAGCGTGCCGTCAGCCCGCAGCGCCGTCGGTTCGAGCCGTTCGGCTCGGAGCCGTGGACCAGCATATCGGCGTGCAGGCTGAGCTGCCCGGCCCGCAGAAGATCGCTCACGGGCTGGCCGAAGCGCTCGGCGTTGTCGATCTCCTGGTGCAGCACGGCGTTTTTATCGGTCGCTTTCCAGTCGATGGCACCGAGGTTGTGCGTGCGCGGGATAAAGCGCATCGGGGAGTTCTCTTCGTCCACGTCGTCGATGGCGAGCCAGACGGTCACGGTGCGGGCGGGTGTGAGGGGCCAGTAGCTGGCGTCCTGATGCCACGGCACGTGCTTGGGATCATGAGGCTGCTTGCAAAAGAAATGGCTTCCCCAGACCACGAAGTCCGGCCCGACGATGTCTTCCACGTAGTCCAAAATCTTCGGGTGCGTAATCAGCTCGTAGAGTCCCTCACAGCAGACATGGTAGGCGTTGATCGCGTAGTTGCCGTCGCGTCCGTCCTTGAGCCGGGTCATCTCGGCCAGGAGAAAGTCGAAGTACTCGCGCCATTTCTGGGCCTCGGCAGCATCAAATAAATCCAGCGGGGCGATGTAGCCCTCGCGTTTGTAGTGGTCGATTTGCTCGCGTGTCAGGGTTTTGGGCGCGAGGTTGTCCACGGGCGCAAAGCTCAGGTCGCGTTCTTTGTTCATGAAAGCGTTCTTCGTGGGGCGGGCGCACTTTTCCTGCCTTTTTCCTCTGGAAAGTGTCTCTGCTTGACAATAATATTAACATGCGCTATACTGCCCCAACTCTCCGTGAGAGTATCGCGGAGAGATTACTAAAAAACTCTTCCTGCGAGAGACCGACAGACGACTGTTTTTCTCCAGGGCAGGGAAAGAGTTTTAGAGAGAGTTCTATCATGACACGCACGTCAGATCGCGGTCCTCAGGCCCGCGCTGGTTTTACGCTCATCGAGCTTCTGGTTGTCATCGCGATCATCGCGATTCTCGCTGCCATTCTCTTTCCCGTCTTCGCGCAGGCTCGTGAAAAAGCCCGCCAGACAAGCTGCCTCTCCAACGTCAAGCAGATCGCCGTCGGTCAGATGATGTACATGCAGGACTACGACGAAGTCATCATGTTCTGGCGCAACGTTCCGTCCACTGCGACCTTGCAGGAGCAGATCGCCGGAGCCTGGTGCAACGTCCTCCAGCCCTACATCAAGAACGGCGCGAAGTCCACTGTGGCCGATGCGCTCGCCAACAAAGCGCCGCGCGGCGTCATGGCCTGCCCGTCGTTCAACGAAGGGACGTTCAAGGTCGCCATGGACGATCCCAACTGCGACGGCGCAGGAACGGCGGCGATCTACTTCCCGCAGCGGAGCATGCTTGCCCACTACGGAATGGCGTTCTACCTCAAGCAGGGCACTGGCGCGACCATCGCCGACGCCCTCTATGCCTTCCCCGGCAGTGGCTGGAGCGGCACGACCCCGTTCACCGTCTCGATGGCTGCCGTCGTGCGCCCCGCCGAGACGACCAACATCGGTGACGATGTGACCATCGTCCGTCAGAGCGTGGACCGGGTCTCGACGGCGTTCGGGTGCGAGGCGGCTCTCTCCCACCACGGCGGCGGCAACTTCGCCTTCCTCGACGGACACGCCAAGTTTATCAAGGGCAACATCGAGCGCTACCGCAAGCAGAGCGGCTCGGGCCTCTGGTACCTCCAGTACCTCGCCTACGATGTGGAGTAAACCTCGATGAAGCTACTTCTCTCGGGGCTGCTTCTGGTCGCGCTCGGGCTGACGCTCTTCGGCTGCAACAAAGAAGAGACGAAGCTGGACAAGGGCACGAGCTACTACACCGGTCCCATCAAAAAAGACCCGAACGCAGCCTCTGCGCCGGGTGAAGTCAAGAAGAGCACTCGCCTCAGCGACCAGTAAAAACAGCTCTGGCCGGGGAGACTCCCCGGCCAGAGCTTAATTTTAGTTCCATGCTTCCAGAAAACTCTTTTTTTGCTGAGAGCCGCGCCCAATGGCGCACGTGGCTGGAAGAAAACCACGCGCTGTCTACGGGCGTCTGGCTGGTGTTCTACAAAAAGTCCGCCCAAAAACCAACGCTGACCTACGACGAGCAGGTCGAAGAGGCACTCTGTTTCGGCTGGGTGGACAGCCGCCCCCAAAAATTAGACGACGAGAGAACCATGCTCTACTTCTCGCCGCGTAAGCCGAAGTCGGGCTGGGCGCGGACCAACAAAGAGCGCATTGAAAAGTTGCTTGCGGCGAGCTTGGTAATGCCAGCGGGCCTGCAAAAGATCGAAGCCGCCAGAGCCGACGGCTCCTGGGGAAAATTAGACGCCGTCGAGAACCTGGAAATCCCGAGTGATTTGGGCGTCGAACTCCAAAAATACTCCGAGGCTCTTAAAAACTTCGAGGCGTTCCCCCGCTCGGCGAAGCGTGGAATTTTAGAGTGGATCGTCCAGGCAAAAAAGCCCGAGACCCGCAAAGCCCGCATCGAAGAGACCGCCCGGCTCGCGCAGGAAAACATCTGGGCGAATCAGTGGCCGAGGTGACGTCCTAAGCTTCCACCGATGCTGCGTACTCCTGGAGTGTGGCGAGATCGACCCATTCGAGGGCTTTTTCGTTGGTGGCTTCGAGGACCAGCAGCGGGGCGGCTCCCGCTTCGAGGGCTTCGAGCCAGCGGCCCAGGCAGACGCACCAGCGGTCGCCGGGCTTCACGCCGGGGAAGTCCCACTCCGGGCGGGGCGTCGAGAGGTCGTTGCCCGCGTCTTTCGAAAAGCGCAGAAACGCCTCGGTCGCCACGACGCAGACCAGGTGCAGCCCGGCGTCGTCGCCGCTGGTGTTGCAGCAGCCATCCCGAAAAAAGCCCGTCAGCGGGTCGAAAGAGCACGGCAGAAGCTCGCCGCCCAGAACGTTTCGCATAGTTAAGGAAAGCATACCTCACGTGTCGAATGCTTCGCTATGGCAATCCGACTCGGCGCTCCGCTTTTCTCCCGCTTCGACGACCCCGACGACTGGGCGCGGGCGCATGTCGCGAAGGGTTACCGCGCGGCGTACTGCCCGCTCCCGCTCGACGCCGAGGGCGAAACCGTCCGGGCGTTCGCGCAAGCATCCGAAAGACACGACCTGGTTATTTCCGAGGTCGGCGCGTGGTCCAACCCACTGAGCTTAAACTCGGAGACAGCAAAAGCCGCGCTCGAAAAGTGCACTCAGGCGCTGGACCTGGCCGAGAGAATCGGCGCAAGCTGCGCGGTGAACATCTCCGGCTCGCGCGGGTCGGTCTGGGACGGTCCACACGACGACAACCTGACGCTGGAGACGTTCGGAGCCATCGTCGAGGTCTCTCGGAAGATCATCGACGCCGTGAAGCCAAAAAGAGCGTTCTGGACCCTCGAAGCGATGCCCTGGATGTACCCAACCGGCCCCGACGAGTACCTCTCGCTGATCCAGGCGATAGACAGAAAGCAGTTTGGAGTGCATTTAGACCCGGTGAACATGGTCAACTCGCCGGTTCGCTATGCAAAAAACGCCGATCTAATCCACGAGTGCTTTTCTCAGCTCGGTCCCTGGATCAAGAACTGCCATGCCAAAGATATTTCCCTCTCCAATAAACTCACCACGCACCTGGACGAAGTCATTCCGGGCCGTGGCAGGCTAAATTACTCGGTATTTCTGCGTGAATTAGAAAAATTGGGAAATCCCCGAGTTGCACTGATGCTGGAGCATCTGCAAAACGAAGCCGAGTACGACGAAGCCGCAAACTACGTTCGCTCGGTAGCGAAAAAAGAGAATATTGAACTTTAGGCCATAGGTTTGCGTCCGTAGGGCCATGAAGACGATTCTTGCTCTGCTGGCGGTTCTGGCTCTTACGCCGATGGCGCTGGCTGCCGATTTAGCGACGAAGACATGGAAGATCAATGGCGTGGAGAGAGCTGCGCTGGTGCACCTGCCCGAGAAAACCCAGGGCGCTCCGGTGATCTTCGCGTTCCATGGTCACGGAGGCAACAGCCGAAACTCCGCTCGCAAGATGCACCTCGAAGCGCTCTGGCCCGAGGCGATTGTGGTCTATCCGCAGGGGCTTGCCACGAAGACGCAGCGCGATCCGATGGGCAGCAAGCCAGGCTGGATGATGGCGGGCGGCGGGTTTATCAAGAATCGTGACTTAGAGTTCTTCGATGCCCTGCTTGCTACAGCGAAGACTGAGTGGAAAAGCGACGACAGGCGCGTTTTTGCGACCGGGCACTCCAACGGCGCGGGCTTCGTTTATTATCTCTGGGGCCAGCGCCCGGAGACGTTCGCGGCTCTTGCGCCGGTTGCGGGTGGAGGAGCACGGCAGCTCAGCTCGGCAAAGCCCTGCCCGCTACTCGCCATCGGTGCCAAGAATGACCCGATTGTCAACTGGGAAACCACTCAGCAGCCCGCCATCGATGCCGCAAAAAAGCTCAACGGGGAGACCTGCCCGGTTGAAGTCGTGATGCACAATCAGGGACACAGCTATCCGAATAGTGCCCCGGAGAAGACCATCGCGTTTTTCAAGAAATTCACCCGAAAGTAAAAAGTAACGAGTGAGCTTCTGCTACAATGGACTATGGCAGATAGCAATCCCGAGGTCCATGCGCTGGTAACCCGGCTTCAGGACCAGATGAGCCGGGCGGTCGAGGTCTTTACGGACGTGGCGGGCGACGAACCTTCCGAGCACCCTTGCGCGATGCGCGGAACCTTAAGCGATCTGCTCGCCCACAACGTCGAGCATGAGAAGATGCACTACGGGCAAATCTCGGACCGGCGCTACGCTCTCGGGCTGATCCAGAAAGACCCGCGCCAGCGGTTTCTGGCCGAGTGGTACCGCGAGCGCGCCGCCCTGATCGCGCTGCTTTTAGACCTTCCTGACGACGCGCTGGACCAGGAGACCGAGCCAGGCATCACCACGATTCGGCAGATCGTCGAGCATGTGCTGTGGTGGGACAGAGACTCGGTGGAACACACGGCGCAGAAAATCCGTACAGAGTAAAAGCCATGGCCGAAAACACGTTTTTCTTACAATTGGGGCGCTGCGTGCGCGGGCTGCTCACGTGTGGGGTTCTCGGGCTACGCCACGGCCCGCGCCTGGGAGCCGAGGTCGGTGCCGCCGCCGGGACGGTCTTTCCCGTCGCCGGAAACGTCGCCGGGGCGCTGGTCGGCGCGGTTGTCGGCGCTCCGCTGGGGTTTGTGATGGGGCTGGTCGGCGGCACGATCCATCGGCGCTGGGGCTGGGCGCTCGGCGGCGCACTCCCCGGACTTATGCTGACTGCTGCGCTGGCGCTGAGTTTTGTTGGCACTGTCGGAGGAGAGTCTGTCTGGTACCTGATCTGCCTGGGAGTCGTGCCGCTGATCGGGGGCGCGTGGGCGGGCTGGCGGCTGGGCGATGCGCTGGAGAACTCTCGCGACCTCAGGTTCGCACCGTTTCAAAGAGCGGTGCTGCTCGGGATCGCGCCGGTCTCTCTCTATTTGCGCCTCGGCGTTCTCTTGGCGCTTGCACTGGCGCTCATCGAGCCTGCGGCATGGCTCTGGCGCTACGCGATGCACTACTGGTCCGGGCAGTAGCCGCACTGAATCGCCGGAATCGTGGGCACGACGCCCTCGGGAAGCGGCTCGGGCCAGCAGCTCTGCGGCGCATCGGTGGCAATAAGACAGTCGGTGAAATCCCCCGCACTCTCCGGCTCGACGCAGGGAAAGAGGTCCGCGCCGTAGTGTCCGTGGGCGCGGCGCGGCCAGTCCTCGGGTTTTTCCAGAGCGCTTTGTAGCAATAAAAGCCCGACGCTCGGAGTTTCCAACCGAAACGCGTCTAATAGCCTCGGCCAGAAGTCCAGCGCACACGGGCGGACGCACGGAATTCCCTGGCACAGATCGGTTCCTTCGGGTCCGTCCGGGTCGTCCACGCCGCCGATGCACACGCCGCGCTCGCACTCGGCGCACAGAATCGGGATCATCTCTATTTTCGTTTGCGCTCGAATGGCCCGGAAAAACTCCAGCGGAAAGAGAATCTCGGGTTTTTCGTAGGCAGTCGGTGCGACTTTCTCGCCCGGTGCGTTGTCCCAGCTCCGGCACGACGGATTTCCGCAGCCGCAGCCCATCGGCGGCCCTTGAATCTCCGAAAGATAGAGCGTTTCACACCACGGATTTTGCGAGAGTGCCGTGAAAAGTCTTTCCAGGGCATGCTCGAACGCTAATTTTGTGTTCAGCCCGATCCAGCCGCCGACCAGCGCCGGATGGACCCACCCGCCTCGTTCCTCGGCTCCCTCCCTCGCCGCGAGGGAGGGGAAGGGGTGGGTCCGGAGCCACTCATGATGCTGCGGAATATGACACCACTCGGGGTGCAATTTCGCGGCCTCAGGGTCGCGCGACGCCTGCCACCAGCCGAGCGAGAGCATCCCGTGGTTCTGCGCGGCAAGCACGGCCTGCTCGCACGGCTCCGAGAGACTCCAGGCGATGGCCTCGCACCCTGATTTTTGGGCCTGAGCGATGGCAGAGACAAAATTTTTCGGCGATGCCTGTAGAACTCTCATCACTTTCTTTCCTCGAACTCTTCAAACGCGTCGGCGACGATCCGGTCGGTCTGGGCCATTAAATTAAAAATCAGGGCTTCTCGGTAGACGCGCTCTGCCGGATGCCCCGAGAGCAGCGACGACCCGCCGCACGAAAGGCACGCCAGCCGCGCCAGCCGCACCGAAAGATCGCCCGCGCGGGCACGCAGGCGTCGGCCTTCGAGAGCGTCGCCCGAGGCTCTTGCTGCTTTCACGTCTTCTTCTAACTTCGCCAGGGCGCTTATGGCTTTTGGGGCGTCGCCGCGCCCGGCTCTCTCGATCAGCCGGACGCTCGCGCGGCAGTTTCCAAGGAGCAGCGGCACCTGCCCGAGCGCTCCGCGTGCATCGCCCTGAGCCATGCTTCCCGGCGGCTCGCGGGAGACAAACTCGCTTTCGGAAACCAGGAGTTCGCTTACGCTCACTCGGACCGTTCGCGTCGAAGAGAGCGCGATCAGCTCCATCGGCTCCGAGTGGCGAAACTCGGGCCGGTCTGTGGCATCGACCCAGGCGCGGACCTCGGAGCCGCCCTCAAGCCGAAAGCCCAGAAGCACTCGTCCGAAAATCCCTGCGCCCGTGAGCCAGGGCACCTCGCCGCTTACTTTCCCGTTTTTCCAGAGCGGAGCCGGGCCGCTCGGGTTTCTCAAGTGCCCGAATGCGACTCCCGCCGGGACGTTTGGGCTGCCCGCGACCTGCTGCTGGAGCGCCAGAAACGCAAAAGCGCCGCTGAACTCGGCGAGTGCGCCTGCTCCCTCGAACAAGCCCTGGCCCTCGAAGCGATGCAGTCCGCGCCGAACCAGCTCGCTCCAGGCGGCTTTGAGCCGGGCGAAATCGGTGTCTAACTCGGCGGCATCCGGAGTTAGAACTTCGGAGATAAACGTATTCAGCGCAGGACTTTCTCGGCGAAGTCCAGGTACGCGGCCCACTCGACCTCGGTCATGCCATGCCCGCCCGGACGAAGAAACGTCGCGGTTTTCTCGGCGGGATCGGCTTCTATCAGGCTCCAGATAGGCCGAGCCTGATTCAGGGCGCTGACCTGGCCGTCGGGGTTGGCCCAGGTGTCGTCCTGGGCGTTGCAAAGTAGTACCCCGCGCGGCGCAAGACACGCCAGAAGCTGGTGCTGGTCAAAGGGCAGCGTCTCGGGGTGGACGTTGTACTTCTTGAATCGATCCGCGAACCAGTGCGGGAAGTGAGAATTGATTCGCTCAACCGTCTCGCCCTGGCTTCCCCGGCTCGGAGCCGCGCCGCCGCAGCCCGACTGACTCGGAATCGTCAGGGAAAAGCGCTCGTCGCGTGCCCCGGCCAGAAGCGCCGCTTTCCCGAGTCGCGAGTGCCCGACCACGGCAAGGCGCTTTAAATCCAGCTCCGGGACGAATTTCTCGACCCCGTCCACCATTCGGGAGAGCGCCCAGGCCCAGAGCGAGATCGCCCGAAAGCCCGAGCGATAGATCAGGGCGCTCTGCTGGTCCGGTGCGACCGACTCGTAGCACGCCACGACGTTCCCGAATCCGCGCTTTGCCGACTCGATCAGTCCCCAGTGATGATTTATATTTTCCAGCGTGTCTGAAATGCTCTCAAAGTTCAGCCCGACGAATCCCGGCGCGGCTTTCGCGGTTTTTGCGGGAAGAGCGACCAGCACATCGAGTGGGCCGGTGACGCCCAGGTGCCAGCGCTCGACCCGAAGCAAGACCGCCGGATCGGGCGAGGGCAACGTCCGCGCCCGAATGCGCTTCGGCGGCTCCGGCGCAGGAGCCGGGCCGTACATCTCTTTCTCAAACAACGCCAGAAGCTGCTCGCGACGCTTCGGCCAGCCACTCGCCGTCGCCCGAAGCTCCGGCAGTGCGTATGCGATGCCCGGTGGAAGCACAGAGTCCATGGCTCTACTTTACCTGGACTCTCCCCTTTGCACTACATTTTCTGGCCCAGTCGCCAGCGATAAAAAAGAGTCACCGAGACGGGAGCGTTGCCATAGAACGGTTTCAGCGCCGAGGGGTACGAGTAGAAGTCCAGCGATGCCCCGAGTCCGCCCTGAGAGCCGCCGAGCGAGAGCTTCTGAACTCGGTACACGCCTGCCGGGATACCCACCAGCTCGTCTTTCTGGGTGCTGTCCAGACGCACGAAGTAGCTCTGCGCGCCGTGGGTGTAGGCGGTCTCGGTCAGAATCGCTCTGGTTTTTGGCCTGCCGCCCGACTTCAGGCTCTCCCCCAGCGCGAGCATCGACGCCAGGTTGTCGCCACTGGCAAAAACCCGGTTGTGCAGTGCCGAGAGCGTCAGCCGATGAACATCGACGCCCGGCTCCAGCGACTCGGGGGATTTTATCTGGCCGTACGAGACCTGGAAGCTCAGGTCTTTGCCGGGGTTGTGCGTGACTCGGCCTGAATACGAGTTCAGCCGGATCGGGTCGATGTTGTAGCGATTCTCGTTCGGCTCGCGTCCGTTGAACGCCGAGCCTTCGAGCTTCCATTTCTCGCCCAGCGCCGCGCCGCCGGTGACGACGCCGTAGGTGATGTGGGTGCCATCGAGCCAGTGGTGCGAGATCGGCGCGGTCGGGTTGTCCCAGGCGCTTGGCCGATGCTGGAACGCCGCCGGGCCGAGCGCAGGCTCTCCCGCCGGAGCGAGGTACAGAAAGCCGCGCCGGTTCCCACCGAGCGGGGCGCTGTAGGTTGCCGCAAGCTCGATAAATAAATCGTGCGGGTGCTGGCGATCCTTCAGCGGCTGGTTATTTGCTGTCTCGCCGGTCTGAAAAAGGCTCGGATAGCCTTTTTTGCCGTTGGTGAGCGGGTCGAGCGAGAGCATGGTTCGCAGGCCCAGCGTCCGGCTTTTTTCGTCGGTTTTCTGAACCTGGAGCATGTACTGCGTCGCGCCGAAGACCTGTGATTCGCCGCGCTTGCCGCCCGTGCTCGCAAAAGCGCCCGTCGCCATGCCCATCTGCATGACCTGCCACGCGCCGCGCTGCCCCATCGTGCCGTACATCGGGCTGGACTCGGGCAGCCAGGACGTTCCCGAGCCTTCCCGGTTCATGCTCCACGGCCCGAGTGCGCCGCGCCTCTGCATTCCGCCCATTTTTTCGAGCTTGATCTCCTTGGGATCGATTCCCTCAAACTTCCCGACGCCGACTTTCCAGCCCGCGACACACTCCTGGCAGACGCCGTCTTTTGCCAGCAGGTTCGGGCCGCACGCGCAGACGCCCTCGATCAGGCACTCCGTGCAGCCGCCTGTGATGCAGCACGAGTAGCGCCCTTCTTTTGCCAGAGCTTTTCGGGCCGCCAGCAGGTCCGCCTCGCTCCGAGTCTTCTTCGCGGTTTCCAGCAAAGCTCTTGCCTCAGGCGAGAGCGGCCTCAGCTTCCCCGACGGCGGATGCGCGAGCGCCGAAGAGCCGAGAATCAGAGCCAAGAGAACGCCCCCCGTCCCCCGTGCCGCACGGGGGCGAAAGACTTGCGAGCTTGCGAGCATGGCGCTTCGGGGGACGTTCACCTTGCCCCCCCGACGCTTACGACAAACGGAATCGTGACGACTTTTCCGCCGCGCTGGAACTGGCCCCAGGCTTTGTAGACTCCGGCTTTGGGGAACCGGGCATTGAACGCGACGTTCCCTTTTTTCGACGCGGCGAGGCCCGCTTCGTCTTCCGCCGGATGGCTGTGGACGAACGTCTGGCCGTCCTGGTGAATAATCATCAGGTGCCCGAACGCTCCGAGGTACTGCTCCAGGTCGGTGAGGGGCTGGCCCGTCACGCTATCGGTCAGCTTGAAGAGAAGACTCGTCGTTTTTCCGATGGGAATCGGGCTTGTCGCCGAACTGAACACCGCTGTGATGCCGTCCACCGCGTTCTTCGGGGTCGTGACGACGAGCAAGGCAGCTTTCGGAGCTTTTCCGCCGACTTTCAGCAACGTACCGAGAACCTGCGACCCGGCCCCTTTCGGCGCGACATCGGCATAGATCCGAAACAGGCCGCCCGTGGGAAAGACTTGCGAGATTGTAAAGCTGCCGTCGGGCTGAGCAACCGGGTGCTCGTGGGCGAACCAGGACAGGTCTTTGCTTGCCATAATTAAGTGAAAAACCTGGGTATGAGCGATATCAAACTCTTTCACCACGGCTTTTGTCTTTGTCTCGCGGATCATAAACGTCAGCGCGGCAGGCTTCCCGGCGCTCGCGGTCCCGACACTTTTCACTTCCACGAAATACGGCTTCGGCGCGGGTTTCTTGCTTTGTCGTGTCTCGGCGTCCTGAACGTCCAGAAGAAAGCTGGCCGTGATAGATTTTGTCTCGCCGGGCGGCAAGATCGAGAGCGCGATCTGATACTGGCCGCCATGAGGAAAAAAGCACTCCAGCCCGTAGTCGCCGGGGACGCCCTCGGTGTGAATTTTCGGGTTCTGCGCGGGCATTCCGGCCATCTCGGGCATGGTCACGACGGCCTTCGCCGTCGCCCGCACGACGCCCGTCGCGCCGGAGACCGGGTCGATTTTTGAGGTATCGAGCAGCCGGAACTCGATATCGATCTGCTCCCCGGCGAAAACCCCCTCAGCGGGCAAGCGCAGAGTGAGCTGGTACTTACCGACCGTTTTTTGAAGACTTTGCGGACTCTGTGCCAGAGCGAATCCTGGCGAGCCAAAAAGCAGGGTGAGAGCGAGTGCACCAAGAGCGACTCGCAAGTTGATTGTAGACATTGTTTTCTTTTCATCTCCCCGCTCGATAGCTCGCGACCCTCTTCGATTTGCTCGTTCCTCGCCGAAGAGGATGCAGAAATAACCGAGAAGCTCAACCCCCAACCCCCTGCCCCAAGCGAAGCCGGGGAGGGGGTCGCGAGGAACGAGCGGGGGGAGGGACACTAATCAGGAAAAAGAGGGCGGGGCGCGGGCGGGGAGCGAGCCGGGCGGCGGTCCGCGCCAGCACGAAAAAGAAGAAACGCTGCGAGGAAGAGCGACGAAGGCCCGCTCTGGCGCGGGCACGACGAGCCTGTGTGTCGTAAGAGCGAACGCTTCGGGCGCGACGGTCAGCGACGCGGCGGGCGTCGCGCGGTCTTCGCCGGGGAGTAGCGAGCAGCAACCGGGCGCGTCGAGCGTGTCCGAGGTTGGCGCGGGCGGGCGGCAGCACGCGAGCGCGGCGGGACGCTCCTGGCCCGTCATCCGGCAAAGCAGGCGTGCTTGCGTCGGCCCGAGTAGCGCACTCAGCGCCACAAAAGCCCCCAAAAGCAGAATCGCCGCCCGTCGCATCACGCTTCAGTATACCGCCGGGCGCGGTACGATAGTTCCATGAGTGTGAACCCGGTCCTGCCCGAGCTTTCCGTCGCCCTGCGCGAGCTTTTGCGCCGCCAGGTGCGGGCCGTGGTCTGGCTGGTCGTTCGCATCGTCGCGCTCTCCGCGCTCTCGGCCTCGCTCGTGATGGCGTCGCCCTGGCTGAGAAACAACCGCTGGACTTTAGACATGGCGAGCGGGATTCTGGTTTTGTGGCCGCTCTGGGGCAGCATCGGGCGCAACTGGGCCTGGCGGATCGCGCTCGGCAAGTCGTACCTCGCCGCCGGACGCCACGCCGACGCCGAGGCGGTCTTGCAGCCCCTCGACGGACTTCAGGGCATGCTCTTCGATGCCACCGGCGAGGGCCGCGCGGCTCTAAGCGCTGCACGAAAAGAAAGCAACTCATGAACAAGAAAGCCTTCTGGCTGTTTTTCGCCACCTGGCTTATCGCCATGGGAATCGTCGGGTTTGGGAGCGGCGTCGTGAGCGAGCGCCTCGGTGCCCCGTTTTATTTCGGGTTTTTCTTTGGCTTCACCCTCACCGGCATGATCGCTCTATTCGTCCTGGCCGCAAAGATGGGCAACAGCAGAATTTCTAAATAAATTTTGAATAGCATTGAATAGCATTGAATAGCATTGAATATTTTTAGATTTTAGGGGAAGTTTGCATTTTTTTTAGGACATGTTACTCTTGGTTTAGAAAACAATAGGGTTTTCTTGCTCCTTATTCTCCATGATGGAGAGAAAGGTTTTCGTCAATGACTAGACGCGTTATGGCAGGAGCGTTGTTCTCTGCCTTTCTTTTGGTCGGCTCTGTGTCGGCTGTGCAGGCTGCAACCACTTCGATCACCCTTGTCCTCGTGACATCCGGTCCTCATGCTGGTCAATATCAGATTAAAACATCTGTGACGTTGACAAGTAGTAACTCAGGGTGGACTAAGACACATCTGTGGCATAAAGAACCTGGTGCGAGTAGTTATCCCGCAGTTCCTATTGTGACAGATTCGTTTCCGTCAGCGTTTTATGGTACAGGGACATATAATTGGACATATTCTAGCGTATATGCTACGGTAGGCAGTGGGACTTTTAAGGTTAAAAATGAAGGGTTTACAGGTACTAGTTCCGGATCAATTCCCTGGTACATGTATACTGGTGAGGTCAGTCCTTAAATTCTTTGAGGCTATAAGATGGTGATTTTGGTTTACATGTCAAAATCACCATCTCTCTAAAAATGTTAGATCGAAAAATAAAGTGAAAAAAATAAGTATTAAGAAATTTTCAATAAATCTTAGAAATTTTGTTGATGAGATTTCTCAGTATTTTGGAGTAGATTTACAAGTAGATGAAAAAGTAAAAGATCTCAATTTACAATGTTTAATTACTGAAAAAACTTTGGAAGAGGTAAAGTCAATTATTTCTACTTGGCTTCCTGGAAAATGGGTTGGGGATTTAAATAATACAGTAATTATGCATAGTGATGTATATTCTCAAAAAAAGCAGTGGTGGAATTTGTTTAATGCTGTTTTTTCTGAAGAAAATAATAGATATTACGAAAATATTTTGAAAAAAATTCCGAAAAATAAATCTTTTTTAGAAAATAAGATTCCAAAAGAAAATATAAATGCACTTAAGGAATCGTATATATTTAACCCTTTATCTATTTATAACGGAGATATTCCAATTTTTGATAAATTTTTTAAGAAATTTGACGGTCCTTCTCTGAGGTCAGAACCTGTATTTATTTTTATTCCCTTTTCTGAAATAGATCAAGATATTTATGATATTGCTATTGAGATATGTAACGATTTTAATAATTTGAAAATTACTCGTAATGATAACAAAGCTGGAATGTTTTTTTATTTTGCTACCTCGACGATTTATGCAGGTGTTCTTGCAAATAGTAGGATTATTGGCTCTGGGGCATCTCTATCTTCTTACTCTGATAATATAGTTTCTCGGTTAAATCAATCTAATTTAAGTGATTTAATTGAAAAATATAAAATTAAGAATTCAAATTACAGAAAACTTGCTTATATTCAGAAAAATAAAATTTATAAAAAAGACGAAATTCCTTATAATCAAATTTATAAATATCCAATTCCTTTTATTCCTGGTATAATTAGTGGAATTTCTGATAAAATTAAAATCAATTATATTTGTGATGTTTATTCGCAACCATTCGAGATTAAGTCAGTGGAATCTACAGTAAAATTCTTAAAAAATGTAGATGATTTAAGTAAATTTGTGGGTAAATATGATTATTCTTGTGATATGCAGGATAATTGTGTATTGATAAGAAATAATAGATGGTATCGAGATGATGAACTGGAGGTTCCTAAATCTATATTAGAGAGTATAAGAAAAATGATAAATGATAATAAACACCCTCTTGATGTATCCGATTTTATAAATTCTAAATTAACTAAATTTCAAATTATTAATGGATTGTATTATAATGTAGATTACGATATGATGAATATCGATTTAAAGAAAAATAAATTAAAATATAATGAATTAGAAACGACATGTCAAAAATATTGTAGTATTGCCAATCTATCCTTTCTGTATCCTAAAACATCCAGGTTCTATGCATCCCTTGATGGCAAACTGCAAGGTGAACTTTCCTCTTCAGCGGGATTATCCGTTCGGACCCTCGGGGGTCAGCAACGAGAAATGCTTTTCCAAGTTCTTCCCGATCTCAGCTTTCAATCGATGACGGAGAGTGCTCGCTTGAAATTGTCCTGGGATTCCGTTGGGCTAAGCATTGTGCCGCCTGATGTATTTGGAAGCGGTAATGTTGTTCCTGCCGCTTTGCCCCGCCTCCAGTACGCGGATGTATAAGGCACTTCACAACGTTGCATAGGGTGGGGTATACTGACTCCGCGACGGGGGCAAAACATGCCCCCGTTCTTAATGTCTGAGGCCGATTTGGTAAACAAGCGGCCCTGGGAAAGAGCGAAGCGACATGGCGAAACAGGCCAACTTCGATAAAGAGACCTATCTCCACTTCTATGAGCAGATGGTCCATATCCGTGAGTTCGAGGAAGAGTGCCTTCGGGCGTTCCAGCGCGGCAATCACGGGATTGGCGGCTATCTGCACCTGTATTCCGGCGAGGAAGCAATCGCTGTCGGGATCATCGGGGCGCTGGAGCTGGACAAGGGCGACTGTTTTATCGGACACTACCGCGACCACGCCTACGCGCTCGCGGCGGGCAGCGCACCCGGCCCGGTGATGGCGGAGATCTGCGGAAAGTACACCGGCTGCTCCAAGGGCAAGGGGGGATCGATGCATATCTGCGACGCCGAGAAGGGCTTCTACGGCGGCTATGGGATCGTCGGGGGCAATGTTCCCATTGCGCTCGGGCTGGCTTATGCCCAGAAGTACCGAAAGCAGGCCGCTGTGAGCGTCTGTTTCTTCGGCGACGGCTCTATGAACCAGGGCGCGTTCCACGAGACGCTCAATATGTGCCAGCTCTATAAAGTTCCGGCGCTGTTTGTTCTGGAGAACAACGGCTACGCTATGGGAACCAGCATCGAGCGAAGTCACGCCAACACCGATCTGACCGACCGCGTTTCGAGCTATAACATGAACCGCAAGAAGATCGACGGCCAGAATATCGTCACGGTTCATGAAGAAGTAAAACAAATTGTGGCCGATATGAAGAAAAATCCGGCTCCGTTCTTCTTAGAATGTGATACGTATCGGTTTCACGGGCATGGCGCGGCAGATGAAGCAAAACAAACCGTGGTTTATCGTACTAAAGCCGAGATAGAAGAGGCCAAAGCCAATCGTGACCCGATTGCAATCGCTGCCGAGCTTCTTCTGGAGAACGGAACCCTCACCGACGCGCTGATCGTAAAAATACACGACGAAGCGGTTGCCGCCGCGAAAGCCGCGATGCAGTTCTCCGACGACTCGCCGGTTCCGCCCGCCGAAGAGCTTCTCAAGGACGTTTATATTTAAAACATGGCAAAACTACGCTACATCGATGCTTTAGCGCAGGGAATCCGCGAGGAAATGCGCCGCGACGAGTCTGTTTTTCTCGTCGGTGAGGAAGTTGGGCAGTACCAGGGCACTCTGGAGCTTTCCAAAGGGTTTTTAGAAGAGTTCGGGAAGCTGCGAATCGTGGATACTCCGATCTCCGAGGTCGGAATCATCGGACTGGGGATCGGCGCGGCCATGGCCGGGCTTCGTCCCATCTGCGAGATGATGAGATTAGACTTCGCGACACCCGCGTTCGATCAGATCGTCCAGCATGCCGCGAAAATTCGGTACATGTTCGGCGGTCAGTTCAAGGTTCCCATGGTGATCCGTGGTCCTTCTGGAGTCGGGCTTCAGCTCTCGGCCCAGCACTCGCAGGCCATTGAAGCCACGTTTGCGCACTATCCGGGGCTGAAAGTGGTCTGCCCGGCGACGCCCGCCGATGCGAAAGGGCTGATGCTCACAGCCATCCGCGACGACAACCCGGTCGTGATGGTCGAGTCGCTCCGAATGTACATGGTCAAGCCCGACGCCCTGGAAAAGATCCAGCCCGGTCTCAGCGAAGTGCCCGAGGGCGACACGGGAGTTCCGTTCGGCCAGGCCAATATTCTCCGAGAAGGCACCGACGTGACTATCGTCGCGTATAGCTGGATGGCGATAAAAGCCCTCGAAGCCGCCAATATTCTCGCCAAAGACGGAATCTTCGCCGAGGTCATCGACCTGCGGACCCTCACCCCGCTCGACATGGCGACCCCGCTGGCGTCCATTAAAAAGACGCATCGGGCCGTGGTCGTTCAGGAGCAGTGGGGGCTTTACGGAGCCGCCGCCGAGGTCTCCGCGCAGATTGCCGAGCGCGGGTTCTACGATTTAGATGCCCCGGTCCAGCGCGTGACGGGGGCGTTCGTCCCGATGCCGTACGCGAAAAACCTCGAATCGCTGGCGTTTGCGAACGAAAACGACATCGTCGCCGCTGTGAAGCGGACGCTGGGAGGCAAGTAAGATGGCAAGTCTCATCATGCCCAAGATGGGCGATGCGATGGAGGACGGGCTGATTGTCCAGTGGCTCAAGGCTGTGGGTGACACGGTCGGCCCGGACGACGCCGTGTTCGAGATCGAGACCGACAAGTCCAACGTCGAGGTTCCAGCGGGCGAGGCGGGCGTGATCCACGCCATCCTGCATCCGGCAGGCGCGACCGTCACCGTCGGCACTGCCGTCGCCGTCATCGGCCAGGGCGCACCGCCGTCCCCCAGCCCCAATAATGGGGAGCCTATTGCGTCTGCCCCCCAACCCCCGGTAACGGGGGAGACACCTCCTGCAATCTCCCCCATTACTGGGGGCCAGGGGGCAGAACTAAAGGGCCAGGGGGCAAAGACGGTCGCTATCGAGTTCGTAGCGGGCAAGCCGCTGGGCGACACCTACGCGGGTGCGCTTCCGGAGAACTTCGGCGGCAGCGCGTCCGTTCTGGGCGAGCCGATTGAGTCCCCCCAACCCCCGCCGGGCGGGGGCGAAAGCGAAGCGGGCGGGGGCCGGGTGAAAGCCTCGCCGCTGGCCCGCGCGATGGCCGCCGCGAGCGGGGTCAGTCTGGCAGCGCTTGCAGGCGATGGCCCGGTGCGCGCCGCCGATGTTGCCGCCGCCCTCAAGTCCCCCCAACCCCCGCCGGGCGGGGGCGGAAGCGAGTCTGTGAGCGCTCCAGGGGCCATCGAAGTCCAGGTCTACAACGCCATGCGCAAGACCATCGCGCGGCGGCTCACCGAGAGCAAGCAGACCATTCCGCACTTCTATGTCACGGTCGAGCTGGACATGGAAGAGCTACTTTCTCTGCGCGAAAAAATCAACGCCGGAGCCGAGGCCGCAAAAGCGCCCAAGGTCAGCGTCAACGATTGTTTATTAAAAGCCATCGCCGTCGCGCTGGGCCGAAATCCCGGCGTCAACAGCAAGTTTGACGACAACAAGCGGATTATCAGCCACGCGCTGAACCTGGGCTTTGGCGTCGCGCTCGACGACGGGCTGATCGTCCCGGTGGTAAGAAATTGCGAGAAGAAATCCCTGCGCCAGATTGCTTCTGAGACAAAGCCGCTGATCGACAAGGCCCGCGCGGGCAAGCTCCAGCCCGGCGAGTACACCGGCGGGACGTTCACGCTCAGTAATTTAGGAGCCGTCGCCGAGGTCGAGAACTTCTCGGCCATCGTCAATCCAGGCGAGGGGGCGATTCTTGCTGTCTCCTCGACGCGAACCGTGCCTGCCGTGGTGGGCGGCCAGATCGTCGCCCGCAAGCGCATGAAAGTCACGCTCAGCGCCGATCATCGCGTGGTGGACGGAGCCGATGCCGCTGCGTTTCTGGGCGATCTGAAGCGGGTCATCGAGAATCCGGTGGAGATTCTGGTCTGATGCATAAACCCCTCGGAGCGCTTCCGGTTTTTCCAAAAGAGTCTTTCCTCGCACGGATTTCTTCGTGGAAAAAGCTTGCCGCTCGGCCCGGCGAAGACCGGGTCATCGTTGAGTGGGGAGTCGGTCGCGGGCCGAAGGTCGTCGTCTATCCGGCGACCGACCGGAGCCTGGGCTTCGACTTGCTTGTCGATCTGAGCGCCCCCGAAAATGACGAGCGCTGGGCAGACTTTCTGGAGAGCCAGTACGTCCCGGAAGTTCTTGCCGCCATCGAGAGCGCGGGCGGACGCGGCCAGGCGATCTGCGCCGACCAGCGCCCGATCCAGACCATGCGCCAGCGTCGCCGCGAGCAAGAGAAAATAGCCCACGCGCGGGGCGGGGGGGCGCACGCATGATCCGCAAAGCCAACGGAACCGCCGACGAGCGCCTGCTCAAGTCGCCGACGCCCGAACAGACCGCGTTTCTTTCGTCGGACCCGTGGCGGGTTCTGCGAATTCAGTCCGAGTTCGTCAAAGGCTTCGACGCGCTGGCGCAGCTCGGGCCTGCCGTGACGATCTTCGGGTCGGCCCGCACCCGCCCCGACGACCCGATGTACCTCGCCACCGTCGAAACGGCCCGGCTCCTGGGCAAGGCGGGCTTCTCGATCATCACGGGTGGCGGTCCTGGAATCATGGAAGCGGGCAACAAAGGCGCACGTGAGTCTGGCGTCACGAGCATCGGGCTGAACATCGAGCTTCCTTTTGAACAGCATGTAAATCCGTATACTGATATAGATGTCGAATTTCGGTATTTTATGGTCCGAAAAACCATGCTGGTGAAGTACGCTCAGGCTTTTGTGATCTTCCCCGGCGGATTTGGGACTTTAGACGAGCTTATGGAAGCCATTACTTTAATTCAAACAGGGAAAATTCATAATTTTCCAGTGATTCTGTTTGGGAAATCCTACTGGCAAGGTCTTTTAGACTGGCTACGCGGTGCGGTTCTGGAGCGCGGGAACATCTCGCCCGAGGACATGGACCTGATGGTTCTCACCGACTCGCCCGAGGAAGTGCGCGATGCGGTTCTCTCCGCCCGCGAAGGAAAGTCGCCGCTCATCGACCGCGAGGCCGCCGCCCTCCGCGAGACCGCTCGCGTCTACGCCGGGTATCCCCCTGCCGACGAAGTGGACCTCGAAAGCGGTCTCAAGTCCCCGGCAACCGACGAGTAGCCGTGTTCGTACAGCCCCCTGGCCCTGGGTACCCTCTGGGTGTCTGGGGGGAATCCTTTCTGGCTCCCCCAGAACTGGGGGTGGGGGGACAATGCTGACGCCGTGGCGAGTGCGCCTTCTGGGAGATTTTCGGGCCGAGCGGGGCGGGCAGGTCGTCACGCGCTTTCGCTCGCGCACGGCCACGGCCCTGTTTGCCTATCTGTGCTTGCATCCCGGTCGGCTCTTCTCCCGCGAGGAGCTGGCCGATAGGTTCTGGCCCGACGCCGAGGTCGAAGCCGGGCGTAGCTCACTTCGTGTCGCGCTGAACTCGCTCAAAAAAGCCCTGGAGCCGCCGCCCGACGCGCCCGGCTCGGTGATCGAGGCCACGCGCGAGGCCATTCGCCTGCGTCCCGAAGCCGTGATCGTCGATGCGCTGGAGCTGGAGAGGGCCATCAAGCAGCGCCGCTTCGACGACGCCCACGCACTCTCTCTCGGGATATTTCTGCCCGGCTTCTACGACGAGTGGATCTTAGACGAGCAGGCCCGATTTCAAGCCCTTGTGGACTCCCTGCCCGAGTCCCCCTGCCCCACTTTTGCCCCCCAGCCCCCGGCAGCGGGGGAGATTCCCTCCATTACTGGGGGTCAGGGGGCAAATAAAACGAGCCAGGAAACCACGGGCAATCTCCCGCTCTCGCTGGATCGGTTCTTCGGGCGGGCCGAAGAGCTTGCGCGGGGGCTGGAACTTCTTCAGGTCGGGCGACTCGTGACGCTGCTCGGGCCGGGCGGAATGGGCAAGACCCGCACCGCGCTGGAGCTGGCACAGGCCGCCTCGGGCTTTCCGGGTGGTGCCTGGTTCGTCCCGCTGGCCGATGCCACCGATCCCCGGCGTGTGCCCGGCGCGCTCTGCGAGGCGCTCGGGCTGAGCGCAGGCAGCGATCCGCTGGCCGCGCTGGGCGAGAAATTGACCGCAAAAACGCTGGTGGTTTTCGATAATTTGGAGCAGCTTGGCGGCGGCGCGGGTGTCGAGATTGAGCGGCTACTGGCAAAGCTACCAGAACTGGCGGCACTGGTGACATCGCGTGTACGGCTGGGAATCTCCGGCGAGCAGGTCGTGGCGCTCGGGCCGCTCGCGCTTCCGGGGCCGGGCGAGAGCCTGGAAGCCCTATCGCAGAAGCCCGCCGTGGCGCTGTTCTGCGATAGGGCACGGGCATCGTCCGCCGAGTTCGGGCTGACGGTGCGCAACGCGGAGAGCATTTCCATGCTCTGCCAGCAGCTCGAAGGGTTGCCGCTGGCGCTGGAGCTGGCCGCCGCATGGACCGGGACTCTCTCCGTGGCCCAGATGCTCGAAAAGCTCACGATCCGGCTCGCGCTCGAAGCCCGAAGGCCCGACCGTGAGGCCCGGCATCTATCGCTCCGGGCCGCGATTGCCTGGTCGGTGGACCTGCTCTCGCCCGAGCTTCAAAAATTATTTCAGGCGCTCTCCGTGTTTCGCGGCGGGTTCGTGGCCGATGTCGCCCGCGAGGTGGCAGATTTTGAGAGCATCCACGACGGGCTTTCCCGGCTACGCGGCCAGAGCCTGCTGCGGGCCGACCTGGACGGCGACGTGCCCCGTTTCTTCTTGCCGGAAGCCATTCGCGAGTTCGGCCAGGAGAGCCTGACGCCCAAGGCCCGTGAGAGGCATGCGCTGTGGGCGCTCCGTGAGGCCGATGTACGCCGACTTTCGATCTGCGAGGAGGGAAACGTCCGGGTGGTGCTGGAGTATCTCCGCGAGCAGGGGCGCTACGGCGATTTTATGCGGCTCACCGGTCAGTTTGCGTTTATCTGGTTCCGCGTAGGGCGTCTCCAGGAAGGAGTCGAGGCGTTCGATGCGGCTCTGGCGCTGGACTCGGACGCCCTGAACTATGAAGACCGGCTGCCCGTCTACCGGATTCGGGGGGCGTTCTATCACTATCAACAGCACGCAAGCCTGGCGCAGGCGGCGGCGCAGGAGTGTATGGCGCTGGCCCAGGCCCATGGCGACGAAATCACGGTCGCGACGATGCAGATGGACAGCGCCACGGTGCTACTGATCGCCCGCCGCTTTGAGGAGTCGCTGGCGGAGCTTCAGGCGGTGCTCCCTCGCCTCGAAGTGCTGGGACGAGAGGTCGATATCGATGCGTGCCTGCACAACATCGGTATCTGCGCCATCGAGCTGGGACAGGGGGAGCTGGCCCGAAGCAGCCTGGAGAAAGCGCTGAAGATCGCCCGCCGGATCGAGTCATCGCGAGAAGAGTTCCGCATCGGGATGGACCTGGACATGCTCGGGCGGCTCGCCGTGCGCGAGGGTGACCTTCCCCGTGCGGCCCGGCTTCTTGAGGAAGCGGAGACGACTCTCCGCCGCGACGACCACCGGTTCTATCTGATCTTTGTACTCCAGAACCATGCGGTGGTGCGGGCGCTTCTGGGGGATTTTACGGCGGCGCGGGAAAAGCTGGCCGAGTGCGTTCCCATTCAGAAAGAGACCGGCTCAGACGAAGGCTGGCTGGACATCGCCGAGGCTATTTTCTTCGTCCGTGCGCTTGAAGGGCTTCTAACCCTACCCGATACCCGGCTTCTCGGGGCGTGCGAGGCGCTTCGGGCCGAGCGCGGGCTGCTTCCGAGGCTGTGTGTCGAGCGGGAGAACTGGGAGCGGACGCTGGCTCTGGGGCGGGAGGTGCTGGGCGCGAAAAACGTCGAGAAGCAACTTGCTCTGGGTGCGGGCGACTCGCTGACGATGCTGGCCGGGGCGCTGGAGAGAATCGTCGCTTGACAGACGCCTGAGGTAGGGGTATACTGCCCAGGTTGTGTGGACGTTTTTACGGCTGTACAACAAAAATAACAGAGCCGACGCGCAGGGAGGTGCAGGGCAGGCAGGGTAGATTCAAACATACCGACGGGCGTAAGTCGCCTGGAGAAAGCGTGCCTGATACCGCCTCGTGCTGGCTTTTGTTGCCGGTGCGGGGTTTTTTCATCACTACCCCCACACGGCAAGGGACCGGCTCCGAAACGCCGGAAGGACTAAAAGTAAAACGTATGCCGACAATCAGTCAGCTGGTGCGAAAAGGGCGCAAGAAAGTGGTCAAGAAGTCCAAAGCGCCCGCCATGCAGGGGAATCCGCAGAAGCGCGGAGTCTGCGTCGTCGTTCGAACCCAGACGCCCAAGAAGCCCAACTCGGCGCTTCGCAAGGTCGCTCGCGTCCGCCTCTCCAACGGGATCGAGGTCACCGCGTACATTCCGGGGATCGGCCACAACCTGCAGGAGCACAGCGTCGTGATGATCCGTGGCGGTCGCGTTAAAGACCTGCCGGGAGTCCGCTACCACATCGTGCGCGGGACGCTCGATACGCAGGGCACCAAGGATCGCAAGTCTTCGCGCAGCAAGTACGGCGCGAAGAAGCCCAAAGAAGCTCCGGCGAAGAAGTAAGGAAAGGATTTAAAAAAGCATGCCACGAAAAGGCCCGGCCCCCAAGCGCGTCATCATTCCCGATCCGATCCATCACAACGAGGACGTCACCCGGTTCATCAACCGGCTGATGCTCGATGGCAAAAAATCGATCGCCGAGAAAATTTTCTATCAGTCGCTGGATCGCATCGAAGAGAAGGCCGGTCGTCCCGGTATCGAAGTGTTCCAGGAAGCCCTGAAGAACGTCATGCCCCAGGTCGAGGTCAAGCCCCGACGTGTTGGCGGCGCGACGTACCAGGTGCCCATCGAAGTGCGTCCCGAGCGGCGAAAAGCCCTGGGCATCCGCTGGATGATCACGTTCGCGCGTCGTCGAAACGGACGCTCGATGGTGGACAAGCTCTCGGGTGAGCTACTCGATGCAGCCAACAAGCAGGGCGGCGCAGTGCGTCGCCGTGAAGAAGGCTTCAAGATGGCGGAAGCCAACAAGGCATTCGGCCACTACCGGTTTTAGGCGGATTCAACAACCCACCGCCTGAACCCGACGGTCAGGCGGTTTTTCTCTGCTTGATCTGTTGGGACTCAACAATCTAACGGGGTTGACAACGGAAAAGAGGATTCAAAGCAATGGCAAGAGATTATAGTCTCGAAAAGACGCGCAACATCGGCATCGCCGCACACATCGATGCGGGGAAGACGACCGTAACCGAGCGCATCCTGCTCTACACCGGAGTCAACTACAAGATCGGCGAAGTCCACGACGGCTCGGCCACCATGGACTGGATGGCGCAGGAGCAGGAGCGCGGCATTACGATCACGTCTGCGGCCACGACCTGTTTCTGGGGTCTCGAAACCGCTTTAGACGCCAAAAAAGCGTCGGAGGGCGGTCGCGAGAACACGCACCGGATCAATATCATCGACACGCCCGGTCACGTTGACTTTACCGTCGAGGTGGAGCGCTCGATGCGCGTCCTGGATGGCGCGGTCGCGGTGTTCTGCGCCGTCGGTGGTGTTCAGCCGCAGTCGGAAACCGTCTGGCGTCAGGCCAACAAGTACAAAGTGCCCCGCATGGCGTTCGTCAACAAGATGGACCGCATGGGTGCTGACTTCCTCACGGTCGTCAAGCAGGTGCGGGATCGCCTCGGCGCAAACGCCGTCCCGATCCAGATTCCGATTGGCGCGGAGGGCGACTTCAAGGGCGTCGTGGACCTGATTACTCTGAAGGCGTACGTGTTCGAGGACAACTTCGGCAAGAAACCGGAAGAGATCGAGTGCCCGGCGGACCTTCGCGACATGGCGAGCGAGTGGCGCGAGAAGCTGGTCGAGGCCGCTGCCGAGGTCGATGACGTGCTCATCGAGAAATTCCTCGCCGGTGAGCCGCTCACCAACGACGAGATCAAGGCAGCTTTGCGCAAGGGCACGATCGACATGAAGATCGTCCCGATGCTCTGCGGCTCGGCGTTCAAGAACAAGGGCGTCCAGCCCCTGCTCGACGCTGTGATCGACTACCTGCCCTCGCCGCTCGATGTCGATGCCATTCCGGGTACCAACCCGGACACGCTCGAAGAGGACTCGCGCCAGCCGAGCGACAGTGCGCCGTTCAGTGCGCTCGCATTCAAGCTCATGAACGACAAGAACGTCGGCAACCTGACGTTCTTTCGGGTGTACTCGGGCACGCTCACCAAGGGGAGCTATGTCTGGAACGCCACCAAGGGCAAGAAAGAGCGCGTCAGCCGGATCGTCCAGATGCACGCCAACAAGCGTGAGGAGATCGATCAGGTCTTCTCGGGAGATATCGCGGCGGCAGTCGGTCTTTCCGACACGACCACGGGCGACACGATCTGCGACGAGAAGAACCCGATTGTCTTAGAGTCCATGAGTTTCCCCGACCCGGTCATCGAGCTTTCTATCGAGCCGAAGACCAAGGTCGATCAGGACAAGATGGGTGTGGCGCTCACGCGTCTGTCTGCCGAAGACCCGACGTTTCGCATGCACACCGATCAGGAGACCGGCCAGACCATCATCCGTGGGATGGGCGAGCTTCACCTGGAGATCATCGTGGACCGCATGAAGCGCGAGTTCGGCGTGGAAGCGAATCAGGGCAAGCCCCAGGTCGCCTACCGCGAGACGATCACGGCGCAGGCCACGGCGCGCGGTTTGTTCAAAAAGCAGACGGGCGGTCGCGGTAAGTTCGGCGACTGCACGCTCAACGTCATTCCGAACGAGACGGGCAAGGGCTACGAGTTCATCAACAAGACCGTTGGTGGCTCGATCCCGCGCGAGTACATCCCGGCGGTGGACAAGGGCGTGCGCGACTCGCTGAATGCGGGCGTGATGGCGGGCTACCCGGTGGTGGACATCAAGGTCGAGTGTACGGATGGTTCCTACCACGACGTGGACTCCGACGAGATTTCCTTCGTCGAGGCCGGGCGGATGGCGTTCAAGGATGCCTGCCGCAAGGCCAGCCCGGTGATTCTGGAGCCGATCATGCAGATCGAGGTCGTGACGCCCGAGCAGTTCCTCGGGGACGTCATCGGCGATCTCAACCGTCGGCGCGGCATCATCGAGGGCCAGGAGACGGCGGCGGGCGGTGTCCGTCTGGTGAATGCGAAGGTTCCGCTGGCAGAAATGTTCGGCTATGTCACGACCCTCCGGTCGATGACCCAGGGTCGGGCCTCTTCCACGATGGAGCCGTCGCACTACGAAGCGGTTCCGCGCAACGTCGCGGAAGAGATCATGGCCAAGTCGGGCCGGGGCGCTGGCGCGGCTCGCTGACGCATGATATAAAGGTCGGGCGCTTTTTCGGAAGCGCCCGATTTTCTGCACTCCTTCTTTTTCGGTTTGCCGCGACGACTTTGGGAACGTCCGAAAGCACGTCCTCCGGCTACCTTCACAAACAAATAGACACTTCACGTCGGCTGAGAGCGCGACGCCAAAGGGAAAGAAACGACCATGGGTAAGGCTAAGTTTGAGCGGGTCAAGCCGCACGTCAACGTTGGGACAATCGGTCACGTGGACCACGGTAAGACGAGTCTGACGGCAGCGATCACGACGGTTCTTGCGAAGTCTGGTAAAGCGCAGGCGCGAGCCTAC
>JANLTX010000028.1:0-6952 GCA_031363095.1 Armatimonadota bacterium
ATGGCTTTAGTTGATTGAACTCAGCAACTTCTAAACCAGTTAAAGCCATGAAACTGATCTTTTTAGAGGAGGCTTCTTGAAACCCTATTCGAGACATAGCAAACTGATTTTATCAGGTCGGACAAATCGGAATAACGTCTAATGCGTGTACACTCCAGATCAAAACCACGCCCCTTGAGAGCTTGAAACAAGCATTCGATTTCCCAGCGACGACGGTAGTCAAACAGCAAATCGCCCGGCTCATTGCTGGCAATAACAAGAATGTCACCTCCCTTAAGCGGCTTTCCTCCCAGATAAACAGGCACTCCCCAGAGAAGATAGACCCCTTTCTTGCATCGATTCGTTCGCCGGAAAAGAGATTCTTGTAATCCGGTCGTTTTTCTGGACAGTTTGACCACCGTCTCTTTTGAGGGTTCGCTCCTCTTAGGACGGTACGATAACGAACAGAAAGACAAGCATGTCCCACAAGAAACACCGCACCTTCTCTGCCGAGTTCAAGGCAGAGATCGTCCTCGCTCTCCTGAGCGGACAGAAAAGCGCCGCCCAACTTTGCCGAGAGCATGAACTCTCCCCGACGCTCCTGAACAACTGGAAGGATACCTTCCTCAGCAACGCCCGAAACGCTTTCGTCAGCCCGAGGCAGGCGAACACCGACGCCGGACGAGTCGCTGAACTGGAGCGGGCGCTCGGCGTCGCGACCCTGGAGAACCAAATCTTAAAAAAGGCATCGAGTCTCTTGAGCCGCAGCGGAGGAAGATTTTGATGCTCCACGTTCAGGAGGCTATGCAAGAGGTCAAAGTCGCCAAGCTCTGCCGCCTTTTCGAGGTTCCCCGGAGCAGCTTCTACTACCGATCCTCCCGGCGCGATGAGTCCGAGGTGAAGAAAGCCGTGGAAGAGGTCGCGGCGGTCTGGCCGAGGTTCGGCTACCAAGGACTCACGGGGCAACTCCGGTTTGAGGAGAAGTCTGACCCGAGGGGGAAACCCATCGGAGAGCGGCGAGTCAAGCGACTGCTCAAGGAGCTTGGGTTGCTACGCAAGCCCCATACCCGGAAAGTCCGAACCACGAATAGCGAGCACGGCCTTCCTCGGTTTGAGAACCTGGTGCAGGACAGGAAGGCCATTTGCCCCGATGAGATATGGGCCTCCGGGTACCCACTTGTGGGTGATCACCTACGTGAAGCTTGGAACGGGGTTTGTCTATCTGTCGGTGATCCTGGACTTGTTTACCCGGAGCATCCGGGGATGGCACCTGTCTCGCTCGCTCAGCGGGGAGGCGACCCTGATTGCTCTCAGAAGGCTCTGGATTCGGGAGACAGGTGCGCCGCGCACCATGGCGGGCGATGCCCCCAAATTCACCACAGCGACCAGGGCGTTCAGTACGCGGCAGATGATTACGTAAAGCTCCTGCAAAGCCGTGGCGTCGCCATTTCGATGGCGGCGGTGGGATGTCCTGAGGAGAATGGTTTTGCTGAGCGGTGGATGCGGACATTGAAGGAGGATCATGTCAGCATGAGCGAGTATGCCGATTTTCTCGATTGTCAGGCTCAAATCGGGGAGTTCATCGAGGAGGTGTACCAGAGAAAGCGCGTCCATTCGAGCCTCGGCTATCTGCCGCCTGCCGTCTTTGAGGAGCGTTGGTGGGAGGCGAAAGCCCAGAAAGTCTCTGGAGGCAATGGTGGCGAGCCGCTTCGTAAGTCGCCCCAGACCTTGCCTGCCATGGAAGGCAGTGTTACAATTCCGCAGACCTGAAAACTGTCCAGCCAAACGTCGGGATTACACTCAGAATACTTCAGAAGTAATCGATTATTCGCCTCAAGAAAAAGTAAAAATTGCGATTGAGTCTATTTATACAATTATCTCCAGTACGCAGCAAATTCATTCACATTTACAGAATTTCCTTAACAAAGAAAAAATAAAAAGAATTAGCTTCTATGAAGATATCGAACAATCTGAACCTATTTCAGTTATTTCTTCTGATTCTAATTATGACGATAATTCATCTCTCCTTGAGAAAATCAAAAAATCACAAGAAGCAATTTTATCGCAATGAATGAGATTGAAAACCTTATTTTCTCAATAGATTCTGCACTTTCTACAGTTAACCATAGCTTAAGCAGCTACTCAATTGCATCTGATATTTATGAATTTTACATTTTCACCTTAATTATTGAAGCGGCAAGGTCTGAAGGAGCAATTATAAATTACGAAAATGTTGATGGAAGTATTTGCACAAATTTTGTATTTCGGACAAGCCCTGGGTATATTTTTTCTAATCGCCATTTGTACAGCCATGCGATAATTTCTTTTCCAGGCAAATCCCTGTTAGAAGTTCATGTTGGAATCAGAGCAGCAGGTACTTCTGAAGTTCTACATGAATGTGATGTTGCAGTAATCGAAAAAGAAGAAGCAGATGCATGTAGACAGCAACGCACACCCCCACGATCCAATAAAATTATAATTTCTGTCGAATGTAAATTCTATGGCACCCAACTACAATTAAGTTTAGGGCGAGAGTTTCTGGGATTATCTACAGATTTCAAATCTAAAGATTTATTCTTTGTAAGTAATACATCTTCAGAAACCATAGAAAAATTACTAACTAAAAGAGATCGTGATTGGGCGCATAATATACTCCCGTCAAATATAACAGAGGTAACACGTTTTAAGAATGTACTACAGGATGCATTTAAAAAGTATAAAGCATCTTGAATAAAAGCTCGTCGCGGCTCCATAAAACTTCCTCCATCCCTCGTGCGGCACGGGGGCGAAAGCAAACCGAGGAACGAGGTGTAGCGCTTCGGGGGATACGAGGAAAAAACTCCCCATTATTGGGGCCGGGGGATGCCGCGATATACTTACTTTCGTATGTCTTTTCTCTCGCGACGGGCGCTCGCTTGCGCCCCCTCTCCCACGCTCGCCATCACGGCCCGCGCCAACCAGCTCAAGGCCGAAGGGCACGATATTCTCGCGTTCGGGGCCGGTGAACCCGACTTCGACACGCCCGACCACATCAAGCAGGCGGCTATCGACGCGCTCGCCAAAGGCAAGACGAAGTATACGCCATCGGCGGGGATTCCCGAGCTTAAATCGGCCATTATCGAGAAATTGAAGCAAGATAGCGGGCTGGAGTACAAACCCGGCGAGGTAATTGTTTCCTGCGGCGGGAAACACACGCTGTATAATATCTTCCAGGCACTTATCGACGAGGGCGACGAGGTAATTATTCCCACACCGTACTGGGTGAGCTACCCCGAGCAGGTAAAACTTGCGCAGGGGACGCCTGTGATTGTCGAAACCGACGATGTCAACGGGTTTGCGCCGACGCTGGAACAAATTCAATGGGCCATTACCCCGAAAACCAAGGCCCTGGTGCTGAACTCGCCGAGCAACCCGACCGGCGCGATGTGGCCCCGAAAGCTCATCGAGGCCGTGGCAAAGCTCTGCGTCGAGAAGAATATCTGGCTGATCTCCGACGAGATCTACGAGAAGATTATCTATGACAACAACGAGTTTGTCTCGCCCGCCACGCTCTCGCCCGAGGTGAAGGCCATTACGCTGACGGTGAATGGAATGAGCAAGGCGTACTCAATGACCGGCTGGCGGCTCGGCTATGTCGCGGGCGACGCGACGGTGGTCGCGGCGATGAACCGGCTCCAGGACCAGAGCACGAGCAACCCGAACTCTATCGCGCAGTGGGCCGGAGTTGCGGCACTCAGCGGCCCGCAGGAGTTTTTAGAAACCTGGGTTCAGGAGTTCGACGCCCGGCGAAGAGTGATTGTCGCCGGACTGAACGAAATCCCCGGAATTTCGTGCCGAATGCCCGAGGGTGCGTTCTATGTTTTTCCCAATATCTCCGGGCTTCTCGGGAAAACCACGCCCGATGGCAAGAGAATTCAAGACGGCGACGACTTTGCGACGTACCTTTTAGAGTCGGCGCAGGTCGCGGTCGTGCCGGGCAGCGGGTTCGGCGCTACCGAGTACGTTCGGTTGTCGTATGCCACGTCGCGGAGCACCATCGAGCGGGGAGTCGCCCGGATCGCCGAGGCCGCGAAAGCACTGGCGTGACCCGCGCGGCACTGTCCGAGGCGTGGGGGCTTTCCGAGAACTCGACGCTTCTACGCTCGGCGCTCACCCATCGCTCCGCCGCCAGCCCGGAGAGTCCGAGCAATGAGCGACTGGAGTTTCTGGGGGACGCCCTGCTCGGAGCCATCGTCGCCGAGATTTTGTTTGCACGCCTGCCCCCTGGAATCGACGAAGGGACGCTCAGCCGCTGCCGGATGCAGGTCGTCCGCCGCGAGACGCTCGCCGGGGTCGGGCGGGCGCTTGCTCTCGATACGATGCTCCTGGTAGGCGAGGGTGAGCGGCGCGAGGCTCGCCAGAGCAACGATAGCCTGCTCGCCGACGCCTACGAAGCGCTTCTCGCCGCAATCCAGCAGGAAGTCGGGCCGGAGCGAGCCAGGGAGTTCGTCAAGTCTACGCTGGGCGAGTCGCTGGAGGCTGTGATTCTTTCCCCGCCCGCCCCGGACCCCAAGTCGGCGCTGCAAGAGCGGCTCCAGCGCGAGCGGCGCGGGCTGCCTGTCTACGAGGTTCTCTCAGAAGCTCCCCAGGAGGTACGGGTACGGGTCTCGGATACGCAGGGGGAGATACTCGGCGAGGGTAGCGGGCGCAGCAAGCGCCTCGCCACCCAGAGTGCCGCAAGCCTGGCCCTAATTCGACTCGGCCAGTAGCGCCCGCAATCGACAGAGCGCTTTTTGCTGGAGCCGGGAGACATGCATCTGCGAGAGATTCATCCGTCGCGCGATAGAAGCCTGGCTCATGTCGTCGAAGAAGCGCAGGGCGATCACCTCGCGCTCGCGGTCGCACAGCCGCAGGAGGGCCGAGCGCAGGTCGCCGAACTGCTCGAACTCGCACAGCGTCCTGTCGCACCGCCCGATCAGCTCGCCCAGTGCGGACGCCTCGCTGCCTCCGGACTCCACCACGGCATCGAGAGAGAGAACGTGTACGGCGTCGCTGGAGTCCAGCGCCGTCAGAACGCGCTCCTCGCTCTCGCCGAGGTGCTGCGCGATCTCGCCTGCGGTCGGGTTGCGGCCCAGCTCCTGCATCAGCTCCAGTCCGGCGCGGCGCGCGGCGCGCTGCACCTCGGCAACCCAGCGCGGCATCTTGAGCACGGGCGCTTTGTCGCGGAAGTGGCGGCGAATCTCCCCGAGGATCGTAGGGGTCGCGTAGGTCGAAAACCGGTTGCCCTGGTGCGGATTGAACCGATCCAGTGCATTGATCAGCCCGATATTTCCCACCTGAACCAGGTCTTCGAGCGTCTCCCCAAGGCCCAGAAAACGGGCGGCGAGCGAGCGCACGAGCCGCTGGTGGTGCAAAATAAGCAGCTCCCGCAGACGTGGGTCACGGCTCAGTGCGTACTGAACCGACAGGCGCTCCAGCTGCCCCGGCGCAAGCACCGTGGCATGGGCAAAACTTGCCGTACTGGGCGCAATGTGAGATGCGCGCCCCATAGTGCGTGGCATTCCTACAACGGGCGGCATCGCCTGAGGCGTGCCGCAGCAAACTGATTTCTCCATCGTGATCTCTTCCCTTCGTACCCGACCATCTGTCGTGGCCGCACTGGTCGCTCTTTTCGGCGACCCGTACTATCCTACAACAGAAAAGCCCGAAAGTTACAGAAATCGTCTTAAATTTATTGTGTGGGAAAAATCACACCCGAGAATTACTTCAACTCAGACGAGTGTCCGGGGTGGGCGCGGGACTTGGGATCGATGTAGTTCTTGGCGAAATTGGCTGCCGTCCCTGCCTCACCCATGCCCGTCGCAATGAGCTTGAGCTTGCCGGGAAACGTGCAGATATCGCCCGCCGCCCAGACTCCCTCGATGTTGGTCCGCATCGTCGAGTCTACAACAATGCCCCGCTTGTCGAACTCCAGTCCCCACTCTTTGATCGGCCCCAGATCGCTCTGAAACCCCAGGTTCAAGAGTAGAGCATCGCACGGAATCAGAAACTCCTCGCCCGAGCGACTGTCAAAGATCGTGACCGACTCGACCTTGCCGTCGCCCTGGACCGAGCGGACTTCGTGGAACGCCCGAAAATCGACATGGCCGCCGCCAAGAACCTTCTGGATCGTGTCTTCGTGAGCCTTGAACCGATCCGAGCGGTGAATCTGGACGCACGACGCCGCCCCCGGCCCGAGCGCCATGGCCCAGTCGAACGCCGAGTCGCCGCCCCCGACGATCACCAGGCGCTTTCCGGCAAACTGCGCAACATCCGAGACCGCATAGTGTAAGCCGTTGCCCTCAAAAACGTCGAGACCGTCGAGATTTAGCTTGCGCGGCGTGAACGCTCCGACGCCGCCTGCGATGAGCACGGTCTTTGTGTAGTGCGTCCCCCGGTTGGTCGTCAGCACAAAGTGGTCGTTCTCGCGCACCAGAGTCAGCGTGCTTTCGCTTAAACACACCGCCGGGTCGTACTGCATCGCCTGCTCGACACACCCGGCGACGAAGTCTTTGGCGTAGACTTTCGGGAAGCCACCGATATCGTAGATGTATTTTTCGGGGTAGAGCGCCGCAAGCTGCCCGCCGAGCTGGGGCATGGAGTCGATGATCTTGATGCGCATCTGGCGCAGTCCGGCATAGAACGCCCCGTAGAGCCCGGTGGGTCCGCCGCCGATGATGGTAATGTCGTAGAGGTCCATAAAATTTTCAACGCAAAGCGCCGCGCGAATGCTATTCGCGCGGCGCTGCACTGGCACTAATTATACCCTAAAAAGCAACAGGCCGGGAGGCAATGCCTCCCGGCCTGAGCCGAGTAAAATCTGGGATTGTGCTATTTTGCCGGGGCCTTGTGGCCCAAGTATCGTCGCCGCAGCGGGTCTTAACTACCGTGTTCGGAAAGGGAACGGGTGGAACCCCCGCGCCATAAACCCCAGAAATCGAGATCCCCCATAGCG
>JANLTX010000099.1:0-70114 GCA_031363095.1 Armatimonadota bacterium
AAGCGTCTTTGGGCAAGTCTGCGTGAGAACCTGAAAAACAGGTATTTTTAGGGGAGCCAAACCGGGAACTTGCTTGGGGTGTTTTTTGTTGTCTTTGTAAAAAGCCACGGGCTTTAGCCCGTGGCTTTATTTACTCGACGGGATCGGGCAGGAAAATCCAAATGCGTTTGCCCTGTCCTGCTTCACCAAATTTTCATGGGAATGGGGTATCGTGGTAGGGAGGGATTTTCTCGTCTGATACGGAAAGGCTCAATCAGAACCCATGAAAACCAACAAGTCTGCTTTCACGCTCATCGAGCTTCTTGTCGTCATCGCGATCATTGCGATTCTCGCTGCCATTCTCTTTCCCGTCTTTGCCCAGGCGCGAGAAAAAGCTCGCCAGACGAGCTGCCTCTCCAACGCCCGTCAGTACGCAACCGCCATGCTCATGTATGTTCAGGACTATGACGAGACCATGCCCTACTCGGCAGTCTACAACACCCAGGGAATGTGCGTCGATACGTTCCTCTCCGTGGTCGCGCCCTACGTCAAGAACGACCAGCTCACCCAGTGCCCGTCGGAGAAAGACGCTATCGACAGCGTACTTGCAACCGGGGCACCCTGCCCCAAGACGCCTCCCAAGACGAGCTTCGTGGTCAATCCCGGCCTGTTTGTGAGCGGGTTCACGGGCGCGTCCCCCATCGGGCTGGCCGCCGTCGAGAAGCCATCGGACACCGTGATGAGCTACGATGGCAACGTCGGCAACGGCTCGACGCCGGGCGGGCAGCTCGCACTGGTCCAGGCGCGGCACGCCAGTAACTTCAATGCCAGCTTCGTGGACGGCCACGCCAAGTCGATCCCCGCGACGCTTCAGACCACGACGATCCCGCAGTTCACCGTCATGGGACCGGGCCGGGCGCTCAAAACCTGGCGCGTCGGAACCGCTGGCGGCTTCTACGCAGGCCAGCTGGAGTGCAACGGCCTCCCGCAGTAAGTTCCCCCGGCCCCAATAAGGGGGGGCACGTCCGGAGGACATCGTGGCGCTCACGCCCTTAGCCACCGAGTACCCAGCCGCTGGGTGTTTCATCTCGGTGGACGTTCATGTGGGCGGAATGGAAACCATAAATGAAGATCTTGACCCCACTTGCAGTGATAGCGCTGCTGGCATCCTCCGCGCTCGCCGAGGACTCGCCGCAGTTTCGCGGCACCGACCGGACAGGCGTCTCGAAAGAAGCCGGGCTTCTGAAAGCCTGGCCGACCGGCGGCCCGAAGCTGCTCTGGACCACGAGGAACCTGGGCAAGGGACACGCCACTCCCTCCGTGGCGCGGGGCAAGGTCTTCGGGATGGGCCTGCGCGAGGGCGGCGAGATGGTCTGGGCGCTCGACGAAGACACCGGCAAGGAACTCTGGAGCGTCAAAATAGCCGACGGCGTGGTTCTCAATGCCCAGCAGGGCGGCAACGGCTCCCGCGCGACCCCCACCATCGACGGGCGCAGGCTCTATGCGCTCGGGGTCTCGGGCGAGCTGGTCTGCCTCTCGGTCGCCGACGGCAAAGAGCTGTGGCGCAAGAGCCTGGTGAAAGACTTTGGCGGCGCGGTGCCTGCGTGGGGCTACTCCGAGTCGCCGCTTCTGGATGGCGAGAAAGTGATCGTCACGCCGGGCGGCGCGGGCGCGGCCATGGTCGCGCTGAGCAAGCGCACCGGGGAGACGCTCTTCAAAACCGAGGTGCCCGGCGGCGGGCGCGTGAGCTACTCCTCCGCGATCACCGCCGACCTCGACGGCCAGAGACAGTATGTCCAGTTCTTCGCCGAGGGCGTCGCCGGAATCTCCGCCGCCGACGGCAAGTTCCTCTGGGGCTACGCCACGCCCGCCAACCGCCAGGGAATTTCCTGCTCGATGCCGATCATCAAAGACGGCCATGTCTTTGCCGCCACCGCCTACAACACCGGCGGCGGCCTCGCAAAGATCACCGGCGGAAAAGCTGAGGAAGTGTATTTCTCCCGCGAGATGCAGAATCACCACGGCGGAATGGTCCTGGTGGGCGACTATCTCTACGGAACCGGAGTGAACCAGCTTCTCTGTATAGAATTTAAGACCGGAAAATTAATGTGGGAGAGCCGAAATCCTGGCAAAGGCTCGCTCACCTGCGCCGACGGAATGCTGGTGTGCCGGTCCGAGCGCGGCGATGTGACGCTTGTGGAAGCAAACGCGAAAGAGTATGTCGAGAAGGGGACGTTCAAGCAGCCCGAGCGTAGCCGCGACCCGGCCTGGCCCTATCCCGTGGTGGCGAACGGGCGGCTCTATCTCAGAGACCAGGACAATTTATTCTGCTACGACCTGGAGTCCGAAAAATAAATGGCGGACTGGCCTCAGTATCGTGGCCCGAGTCGCTCGGGAATCTCGCCGGAGAAGTTCTCGGGCCGGTTTGCGCCGGGCGGCCCGCGCCGCCTGTGGACGGCTCAGGTGGGCGTCGGCTACTCGGGAGTTGCCGTCAAGGGTGGGCGGGCCTTCACGATGGGCAATGTCAACAACACCGACATCGTGACGTGCCTGAAAACCGTGAGCGGGCAGGTTCTCTGGCAGGCGCGCTATCCGTGTCAGGCGGGTGACATCCCCGGAACGCGCGTCACGCCGACGATCCACGCGGGGAATGTCTATGTGCTGAGCCGCGAAGGGCTGGCGTTGTGTATCAGCGCCGTCACGGGGAAGGTTGTCTGGCAGACGCAGCTCGCCCAGAAAACCGGCGCGACGCAGCCCAAGTGGGGCTTTTCCGGCTCGCCCCTGATCTCCGGGCGGCTGGTCTTTTTTAACGTCGGCGGCGCGGGCGCGGCGCTCGATAAAACCAATGGACGGATTATCTGGCACTCGGGCAACGGGCTTGCAGGCTATGCGTCGCCGGTGCCGTTTGCGGGCGGAATCGCGATCTTTGCGGGCACAGAGCTGGTCGGAGTCCAGGCCGCGACGGGCCGCAGGCTCTGGCAATACCCCTGGCAGACGAACTACAACGTCAACGCCGCCGACCCGATCTTCTGGGGCAGTACGGTCTTCATTTCCAGCAACTACGGGCGCGGCGGGGCGCTTTTAAAAATCTCGGGCAACCAGGTCACCTCGCTCTGGGAGAACCGCTCGATGAAGAACCACTTCAACACGTCGGTTCTGGTCGGGGGAAGTCTCTACGGCAACTCCGAGAACTCTCTGGTCTGCCTCGACGCCCGCACCGGAGCCGAGAGATGGCAGAGCCGGGGCATCGGCAAGGGCGGGCTTCTTGCGGTAAACGGAAAATTATTGGTGCTCACCGAGCGCGGCGAGCTACTCTCCGTCCTGGCAACCCCGAGCGCCTACACCGAGCTGGGCCGCGCACAGGTCTTAACCGGCACCTGCTGGACCGCGCCGTCGCTCTCGGGTGGAGTGCTCTACTGCCGCAGCCACGAAGGAACGCTCAGCGCGCTGAAACTATAAACCACCATGGCCTACAACACGTTTACGATGAGCGATCTGGAAACGAGCCTCGGGCTGACACTTCGGGAGGTCTCGGGGACATTCGACGCCTATCCATCCGTTCCCGTGAGTGCGTTTCTGGAGCAGGCGATAGAGCGAGGACTGCCGATTGCCACCGGCATCGGGCGGGAGAAAGCGCGCTCGGAAGGGCTGATCTACCCGATTCTGACCGAGGTGCGCGAGCTTCTGAACCGACAGGTGAGCGTCTTTTCGGGGCCAAAGTTCAATGTGGATCGCAAGCAAGGGCTGGTCGGCTACCTGGATTTTCTGCTGGCATCGTCGCCGATGCAGCTTCAAATCATCGCTCCCGTGGTTGCCGTCGTGGAAGCGAAGCACGAAGACTTAACGGAAGGGATTCCTCAGGCAATCGCGGCGATGTACGCCGCACGGCTCTTCAACATTCAACACGACCGGGTAATCTCCACGGTCTACGGGGTTACCACAAGCGGAACGGCCTGGCGCTTTCTCCGGCTCTCGGGCACCATCGCCGAGCTGGACCTGACGGAGTACCATATCCGCGAGGTCGGGAAAATCCTGGGCATCCTGACCCACATCGTTCAAGAGAAAGCCACCGAATAAGACCATTTAATAAGACCATCGAATGAATTCGTGGCTACGATTACGAATTCGACCTGCGGTTGGCAAGCCAACCTTGTCGAATCAGAGAAATAAAGTAGAAAAAATGAAAACAGATAAGTACACAAAAATCGTTTTGACCCTCATCGCATTGGGAATGTGGGCAATTGTCCTAAAACCAATAATTTCTACGATGCCAGCATATGCACAGAACAATAAAAGATACGAATTTGTTGTTGAAAGCAACGGAAAGTGCAAATTGGTGGTTTGGGAAATTTGAAACTTAGCGATCAGGAAATGCGCGACGGAGTTAGGCTTGCGACATCTCAGGACTGGAAAGTTCATAGTTTCACTTCCACAACTTACTCACATTACACACTTTTGGAAAATAACATTCGGTGAATTAGATTCGACAAGCCGGGCTTGCCCGGTGCAGGTCGAATTCGTAATCGTAGCCACGAATTTATTCGATGGCTATCATTCGATGGCGAAAACGGGCAGGCAAGAAATGGCAGGAGTTAAAAACCAGGTTTATCTGCATTTCGTTTGGGGGACATATGATCGACTACCGAAAATGTACGATCCTATGGTGCGGGATGTGATCTATCGGCAGATCGTCAGTGTGGGAAAAGAGAGCGGTTGCAAAGTGCAGGCGGTGAATGCGGTGGAAGACCATGTTCATGTCCTGATACAGTTTGCAACAACAGAAACCATAGGAAAATTGGTAAAAGACATGAAAGGCAGTAGCAGTCATCTGGTAAACGAGCTGTTTCCCACACTCGATTTCAAATGGCAAGGTGGTTATGGGATTTTTCCCGTTGCCCCATCTGCGCTACCCAAAGTCAAGGCATACATCGAAAACCAGGAAATGCATCACCGGGAGAGAACCCTGAACGCTGCCCTCGAAGCAGGCTTAATTGAACGCAAAGCAGAATAAGATTCGACGAGGTTGGCTCGCCAACCGCAGGTCGAATTGGTACTCGTAGCCACGAATTCATTCGATGGCTCTGGTGATGGGCCTCTGGCGGTGGCACTCTGGGCGTGACGGAAACTATGAAAAAACGAAGTGTAACTCTGACGGCGCTGCTGGCGCTGAGCGTGGGAAGCGTCGCGCGGGCGGACGTGAGCGGCTGGCTGAACTGGCGCGGGCCGGACAGCACCGGGGTCTCGAAAGAAACCGGGCTGCCCACGGCGCTGACGGCTCCGCTCTGGAGCATCAAGCTCTCGGGCGGCGGAACTCCTGTTCTCTCGGGAAACAAGCTTTTTGCGCTTGGCTACGAAGGAATCGGGGCGGACTTGCAGGAAGTTCTGCTCTGCGCCGACGCCGAAACCGGAAAAACGCTCTGGAAAAAGAATTTTTCGGACTATCTCTCGGATATTACCTATGACCGGTATGCAATTGGGAGCCCCTGTATTGATTCTGAGACAGGAAATGTCTATGTGATGACATCCGCAGGCGTTTTCTCGTGCTTTACTCCTGAGGGTAAGTTGGTTTTTCAAAACCCGCTGATGGAGACGCTCGGCAGACTGACGTTCACCAACGGACGCACCGGCGGCCCGACGATCTTCGAGGACCTGGTGATCGTTCGCGGAATTACCTCCAACTGGGGCGGCGAGGGCGCGGCGATGGACCGGCTCTACGCTTTTGACAAGAAATCCGGCCAGCTTGTCTGGGGATGCAGCCCCGGAATCGCGCCGAAAGACAACACGTTCGGTAGGCCGATCTTTGGCGAGCGAGCAGGTAAGTCGGTCTTCTACACCGGTGCGGGCGATGGCTCGCTGATCTGCGTCAACGTGCGCACCGGGGAGACGATCTGGCGCTACCCGATCTCGGCGGGCGGAATGAACGCGACGGTCGCGCTGTTTGGAGATACGGTAATCGGAATCCACGCCGACGAAAATTTAGACAGCTCCAACGCTGGACGCATGACAGCGGTGAACGCCCTGGCCGAGCCGAAACCCGCCGAGCCAGGAGCCGGGCCGCCGCAGCTCGCCAAAAAAGACGAGGCCTGGCGCAACGACGACATCGCCGCGATCTCGTCCTCGCCCGTGCTGGTCGGCGGCACACTCTATCAGACCGATAAAACCGGGCATCTGTGTGCCGTCGATGCGAAGACGGGCAAGACGCTCTGGAGCCTGAAGCTTGCGCCGGATCAGCTCCACGCCTCGCCGCTCTTTGCGGGCGGCAGGCTCTATGTCCCGTTTCAGAACGGCAGTTTTTTCATCGTCCAGCCTGGAGCCACGATAGGCAAAGTGCTCGCAAAGACCCAGCTTGCCGGGCGCTGCATCGGCGCACCGTCGGCGTGGAACGGCAAGGTCTATGTCCACAGCACCGAGCGACTGTACTGTTTCGGCAAACCAGGTGCAAGTGCGGGGCTGCCCCGGCCCGTGCCCGCTCCGGCAAAGCCCGCTTCCGGCCCGACCGTGAGCCTTCAGATCGTCCCCGCAGAAGTTGTCTTGCGGCCCGGCGAGCACACAAAGCTGACGATCCGGGGAATCGATGCGAGCGGGCGCGTCACCGAGGTCTTCGATGCGAGCAAAGCGACGTTCGAGCAGTATGTCCCGCCGACCGCAAAGGTTCGCTCGCTTCTCGACGCAAAATTTGAGAACGGGGAGATTATCGGCGGCACCAAAACGTCGGCGGGCGCGTACCAGGCGACCATCGGCGGGTTCAAGGGAGTGATGCGCGGACGGGTTTTGACGGCGCTGCCCTACACCGAGGACTTCGAACAATTCAGCCCGAGCGAGCCGGACCCCCTGCTCCCCGACGCAAAATTCGCGTATCCGCCCCTGCCCTGGATCGGGGCGCGCTTCAAGTTCGATGTGCGCGACCTGGATGGCAATAAAGTCTTCGCAAAAACCCTCGACAACATTGCTTTTCAGCGGGCGACGGTCTTTTTCGGCCACCCCGACGAAAAAAACTACACGCTTCAGGCCGACGTGATGGCAGACGGCAACCGCCGAACCCTCTCGACGGTCGGTTTGATCAATCAGCGCTACTACGTGATTCTCAACGGCAACGCCCAGGAGCTTGAGGTCAACTCGAACCAGGAGCGCATCAAAGCGACCGTGAAGTTTCCGATTCAGGCAAAGACCTGGTACCGTATGAAGACCCGCGTCGATGGGAATGCCGATGGAAGCGGAATCGTTCGGGTGAAGGTCTGGAAGAAAGCCGACGCGGAGCCGGAGAAATGGACCCTCGAAGTGCCGCATAAAAACGTCCACAAGCAGGGTGCGCCGGGGCTGTTCGGCTTCGCGCCGCAGAGCCTCTTTAAAGTCTACATCGACAACATCTCGGTCACGCCGAATCTATGAACCGCCCGTATGAACACGGGCGTCGGGGCGAGCACGCTCGACGAAGTCGCTCCGCGACAAAACAAAATAGGATTCTGTCGCGGAGCGACTTCGTCGGCGAGGAACGAGACGCCCTGACGCTGAGGTTTATCTCAGCAATCGTGTGGACAGAGTAAGAACACAAATGAAACCAAAAGCAATTATCTTGTCGGTGGCGCTCGGGCTGGGAGCCATCACGCTCACCAGTTTTGCGGCGGACTGGCCGGTCTGGGGCGGCAGTGGCGGGCGCAACATGGTCTCAGCCGAGACCGGACTCACGCCAAGCTGGGACGCCGGGCGCTACGTCCAGGGGTCGGAAGAGATCGACCTGAAAACCACGAAGAACGTCAAGTGGGTGGCGAAATTAGGCTCGCAGACCTACGGAAACCCGACCGTCGCGGGCGGGCGCGTGTTCATCGGGACGAACAACGAGACCCCGCGCGACGAAAAGCTCAAGGGCGACCGGGCGGTTCTGATGTGCCTCGATGAGAAGACCGGGGCGCTGAACTGGCAGCTCGCGATCCCGAAATTGGGCACCGGCAAAGTGAGCGACTGGGAGTTTCTCGGACTGTGCTCATCACCCGCCGTGGACGGCGACCGGGTGTACATCGTTACCAATCGCTGCGAGGTAATGTGCCTGGATGTCAAAGGCCAGAGCGACGGGAACCAGGGTTTCGATGGCGAGGGAAAGTACCTGGCCGACAAGGGAAAGCCGCCCGTAGACATAAAACCGACCGACGCCGACATTCTCTGGAAGTACGACATGCGGGAAGAATTAGGGATTTTCCCGCACAATATCACCAACTGCGCCCCGCTGATCCTGGGCGACAAGGTGATTGTGACCACGAGCAACGGGGTCGATTGGACTCACACGAACCTCCCGAACCCCAAGGCACCTGCGCTCTGCATGCTGAACAAAACCACTGGCGCAGCGCTGGGCGAGGAAGGCTCCGGGGTTTCGTCCCGGACCCTGCACTCCAACTGGTCGTCGCCGACGGGCGGGCAGGTTCTGGGCAAAGAGACCGTGATCTTCGGCGGGGGCGACGGAATCTGCTACGGGCTTTCCACCGAGACCAAAGACAAAAATGGCTTTCAGGTCTTTAAAGAACTCTGGCGTAACGACTGCAACCCGCCCGAGTACCGCAAGAAGAACGGCAAGCCACTCAAATACGCCACGTTCGACGGCCCAAGTGAGGTAATCGCGACTCCCGTACTACTCAACGAGAAGGTCTATGTCCCGATAGGCCAGGACCCGGAGCATGGCGAGGGTCTCGGGCAGTTCAACTGCCTCGATGCAAAGACCGGCAAGACGCTCTGGACCAATAAAGCTCTCCAGCGCTCGCTCTCGACGCCGAGCTTATACAACGGATTGATCTTTGTGGCGGACTTCTCGGGCTTTGTGCACTGCCTGGACGAAAAAACCGGAAAAAGCCTCTGGAAATTCGATAGTAAGAGCCATATCTGGGCCTCGACACTGGTCGCGGACGGAAAAGTCTGGATCGGCACGGAAGACGGCGACATCATCCAGCTCGACGCCAGCAAGACGCTCAAAGAAGTGGGCCGCGTGGACATGCGCTCGCCTGTCTACGCGAGCGTAGTGGCCGCGAACAAAACCCTGCTTGTCGCCACCCCGACCCATCTCTACGCCATCGGAAAGTAAGCAAACTATGAAATATGGGCTTGTAATGCTGGCAATCGCCGTCTATGTACTGCACCAGGACTTCTGGAACTGGAACAGTCGTAGCCTCGTGGCGGGGGTTCTCCCCATCGGGCTTGCGTATCATGCGCTGTATGCCTGCCTGGCGTCTGCAATGATGTTTATCTTCGTCAAGCTCGCCTGGCCGAAGCATCTGGAAGACCAGATCGAAGCTCTCGGCGATAAAGTTGTCGCGGTGGAGGAACATTAATGGGACCGTTGATCGTTATTTTGCTCTACCTTGCCGTGATTACGTACATTGGCAGCGTCGCGGTTCGACGCAGCAGAAACAACACCGAAGACTTCTTTCTGGCGGGCCGCTCCATCGGGCCGATGGTGTTCTTTCTGTCGTTGTTTGCCACCAACATGACCGCGTTTGCGATCTTAGGAAGCTCCGGTGCGGCGTACAAGCAGGGCATCGGGATCTTCGGAATGATGGCAAGCTCGTCGGGCCTGGTGATCCCGCTGTCGATTTTCCTCATTGGCACCCGGCTCTGGGCACTGGGAAAACGCTTCGGGCACATGACACAGGTGGCCTTCTTTCGGGACCGCTGGGAGTGCTCGGGGATCGGGACATTTATCTTCGCGCTGTCGGCAGCGATGATCGTCCCGTACATGATTATTTCGATCATTGGCGGCGGGACCGTGCTGAGCGAGCTTTCGGGCGGGCTGGTTCCCTACTGGCTCGGGTGCCTCCTGGTTACGCTCGTCGTGACACTCACCGTTTTTCTCGGTGGAATGCGCGGGACGGTCTGGGTCAACGTCTTCCAGACCATTTTGTTTCTGATTTTTGGAACGATTGCACTGATTGCCATCGGTAGCCACCTGCCCGAGGGCGGCTTCGGAGCGGTTCTCTCGAAAATGGCGGGAGGGAAGTCCGGGGCGCTTCTAAGCCGCGAGCGAATGCCCGCCGAGGTCTTCTGGAGCTACAGCTTTATCCCGCTCAGCTCGATCATGTTTCCGCACATGTCCATTATGTGCCTGTCGGCAAAGAAAATGTCCGCGTTCAAGAATACCGTGGTCGCGTACCCGCTGGCGATCATGGCCGTCTGGCTCCCGAGCGTGTTCCTCGGCGTGATCGGGGCGGGCGTGATCCCAGGTCTCAAGGGCACGGAGTCCGACGGGATTCTCTTGATGCTTCTCACCAAGTACGCCCCGGTCTGGATCTCCGGAATCCTGGGCGCGGGGATCATCTCGGTGGTGATGGGAAGCGACGCCCACCAGGTGCTGGCGCTCAGCACGATGTTCACCAAGGACGTCTTCGACCACTACGGCGGACGAACCAGGTTCGGCGAGAAGAGCAGCATTCTCTTTGCCCGTGGGTTCATTGTCCTGGTGACAATCGTCGCGTACCTGATCGCACTCGCGCGGCCTCAGAGCATCTTCGAGCTGGCCGTCCGCTTTGCGTTCTCGGGATTTGCCGCGCTCGCCCCGATCATGATCGCCGCACTGTTCTGGAAGCGCAGCACCAAGTGGGGTGCCCTCGCCGCGACGCTGTGGGTGACGCTGTGTTTGTTCTTCACGGCCTACCTGACCAACGTCTCCGAACCGACGGGCCTCAAGATGCAAGCCGCGCAGGCCGCCGCCGCAAAAGCCCCGCCCCCACCGCCCGGAGCGCCGAAGAAAAAGCCCATCACCGAGGTCCCGATCTATCCGTCGCTGGGCCGTCTATTTTTAAGAATGCCCACCCAGATCACTATCTTCGGCTATCTCCCGGTCGTTCCGATGGTACTCGGTTCCGCGCTCTTAATGGCCCTCGTCTCATTGGGCACGAAGCCGCCGAGCAAAGAAACCCTGGAGAAATACTTCGGCTAACGTCTACATCCCCCCACTCGTTTAGCCGTCAAAGCTACGCTTGTTGGAGTTTTCTCAGGGCCATTATCGCCGCACTGGAGATAGCTGTCGAATCACCGATTAGTTGCTCCAGAGTCGGCAGGGAGCGCCTGTCCCCCAGCTCGCCGAGCGCGAGTGTCGCGTCGTATCGAACTCGCTCGTCAGGGTCTTCCGTCAACGCGATCAGCACGGGCAACGCCTGTGGGTCGCGCGACTTGCCTAAAATCCAGGCGACACGAAATCGCACATCGGGGCGGGTATCATCGGCAAAAGGGAGAGTTGCTGCAACTGCTGCCTCCCCGAAACGGATCAAGCACCGCTCGGCACGCTGCGCCACAACCTCGGAACCTCCCAGGTTCTCTATATGCTGCTGAATGCGCTGCTGCTGTGTCATGGCTTTCTATAGTTTCGCCTGATTAGCGTAAAAACGGCTTCACAGCATCGGTGAGTATTTTGTAGCCGTCGGGGTTTAAGTGCAATCGATCAGCGATAAACAATTCGGGGCGCGGTTCCTGCTTTTCCCCGAATAATTTCTCGCGAACCGGGATAAAGTCCATGTTGTTGCGGGCACAGAGCCGTTTAATAATCTCGTTGGCCTCGACAACGGCCTCGCGCTGGGACCAGCGGCTCGGGCTGGACGTCATCTCGATGTAGGAGAGCCGGGCGCGAGTCTGCCAGCGAACTCTCAGCGCAAAGTCCATGAAGTCCGAGGCGACCTGGCGCGGAGATTTCTTCGCGTTGATGTCGTTGGTGCCGCAGAACAAAACGATCTGGCGCGGCCTGAGCGGCGCGACGATCCGGGGAAAGAAGTGCGTGGCTTCAAAGAGCTGCGAGCCGCCAAAGCCCCGATTGTAGACCGGCACCGGCGCGAAGTCTTTTTCGAGCGTCTTCCAGAGGCGGATGGTCGAGCTTCCGGCAAAGACGATCCCGCCTGCCCGAAACGGCTGACGCTCCAGAGAAACAATCTCCTTTTCCCAAGCGGAGAAATCCTGTTGTCGCATAGAGCCATTGTATCGGGTACTCTTACAACGATGATGAGCACCGCCCTCTCCCCCGATGTTGTCGCTACGGCGCAGACCGCCCTCGATGCCCATGTCCGCGAGATAATCGCGTGGCACTTCTCTGTCGAGACAGGAAGCCCGTTCTGGCTGGACTGGGCGACGAAAGCCGATTTCGACCCGATTCAAGCCGTGAAATCTGCTGCCGATCTGGCAAAGTTTCCGCACTTTCAGGACGAGTGGCTGCGCGACTTGCCCAACGAGGTCTGGGTTCCGAAGGCATACACAGGCCGCCCGTTCCTGATCTTCGAGACGGGCGGAACGACGGGGATGCCCAAGCAGCGCATCGGGTGGGAAGATCATCTCAGAGACTACGAAGAGTTCTCCGAGGGCCTGAGCGACACGTTTTTTCCGAGGGGCGGCAACTGGCTCATGCTCGGCCCGACCGGTCCGCGTCGGTTGCGGGTCACCATCGAGCATCTGGCACACATCCGGGGCGGCTCGTGCTACCATGTCGATCTCGATCCGCGCTGGGTGAAGCGTCTGATCGCCGACAAAGACTTCGAAACAGCCAAAAAATATAAGAAACATGTTGTGGAGCAGGGCGCACAGCTTCTTAAAAACCGCAAGATCAGTTGTTTGTTCACGACGCCCTTGCTTCTCGAAAGCTTAGATGAGTTTGTGAACGTCCCGGATGCAGGCGTCCGGGGGGTTTTCTGCGGTGGAACCCAGATGAACCCGCAGATGGTGCGCTTCCTGACCGAAGAAATTTTAGACAACCGGGCACAGTTCATCCCGACGTACGGCAATACGCTCATGGGGCTTGCGTGCAGCCGCCCGCTCACGCCCGAGGACGGCTATTCCATCACCTACCACGCCCCGCAGCCCCGCGCGATTCTCCGGGTTGTCGATCCTGCGGACACGACAAAAACCGTCGATTACGGAGCCTGGGGCCGCGTGGAACTTTCGACGCTAACCCGCGAGTTCTTCATGCCCCGGTTTTTAGAGCGCGACGAAGCCATTCGTCGCGAGCCGTTCGGACGTTTCCCCTGGGATGGCGTCGGCGAAGTTCGGCCTTTCGGAGCGCTGGAAACCAAAGCCATCGAGGGCGTTTATTAAACGTCACCTTGAAACAGATAACACTTCAAAAACAGATTGAGAACGAAAAAAGCAAACATCAAATTCCTGGAAGAAGTTGACCTGACCTAAAAGCAATCGGACAGAATCCGTCTGGGCCCAGGCAAAAGCAAGTTGCACAGGAGAAAAAGAAGAAACAATAGCCGTAAGAACGATTCCACGGGCTGGAGTCTGCGCGAGATTGCCCGTGAGGACGATAGGATGGTACTGGTCTTCCCAACTCAAACCAAGCTCCAGGCCAAGATTATAGGAAAGTACGTTGATCGAAGCCCCCGTATCCAGCATTCCTGCCGTGGAGAGCTGTAGGCCCTGATAAGAAAGTGTCAAAGGCAATAAGGGAATCAAACCGGAGCCAGGAAGGTTTGGGTTCGCATCTACAAAGGGAAATGCAACGGGCCTGGGTTCAGTCACTGACTGCCTTATCTTCTTCCAGGAGTTTGAGTAATACGGCTGCTCCTTCGTGGTTCTCTAAGGGGGTCCAGAGTGGGTAGTCGTTTTCAAGGATGACTCCCGCTCTTGTCAGTTCCTCCTGTTGGGCAAGCTCTGCCAGAAGCTCTTGCACAAGCATAAATTTTTCCTGGCGCGGGAGGGCGTGGAGAGCTGGACGTAGCTCAGTCAGAGACATACTTGATTTTATCATGTGGCTCTATTAGCCTCTCCCCCGGCCCCAATAATGGGGAGACGGTTTCTCAGAGTCGTTGCTCGAACTCCTGGGTGCGATCTTCGTACACAGAGTCTTTCGTCAGGGCGTAAATCTCCTCTTTAGTGTCGGTGAACACGGAGGGCAGGGTTAAAACGACGTAGTTCTGGATTCTACGCCGCGATCCTGGCTTGCCCGAGGCTGGAATGTTGCGCGATACCGAGATATAGGCGCTGCCTTCAGGAGCAAGAAGCGCGTTGACCGCCTCAAAAAGCTTTCTGCGCGACTTTTGGGTGAGCATGTTCGCCACGTGATTGACGACAATCGTGTCGTAGAGACCCATGGGCTTCTCGGGTCGATAGTGGGGATCGTAGGTGTCCCAGCCCTGAAGCCGGGCATCGTCGCCCAGGCCGCAGCCATAGTCCAGAACCCGGCCCCAAATCAGGTCGGCCTCAATCAGAATCCGGGCTGTGGTGCTCAGCGCCTCGCGGCCCACGGCTCCGCCCAGTTCTTTGAAAAAGACATACCCGCCCCGCCCGTTTTTTTGTTTGACGTGTGCCATAGGACTCACCTCTACCAGCGACCAAGCGGGACCAGGTGCCTCAGCAGGCTGTCGTAGGCTGCCTCGCGGGTCGGGCCGGGGTCGCTTTTTGGGCGCGGCCCGGTCAGTACCGCATGGAGTGACACATCGCCAAATTGGGCAGTGACTTCCCAATATTTTTTTCGCCGGAGCATCAGCGGGGCGTCGGGGGGCACTGCAACTTTCCAGAACTTAATCATGCCCCTGTATCGCTTGCCTGGTCTGTTTCGATAAAAATCAAAAATGACAATCGCTTCTTTACTGGAAAAGATCAAATTGGTTGTATAGTGCCTCTGGAGCAAGCGGCTCCGCTTCTTTCGAAGCAGAAAGGATACTCTGGCGATGAAACGCTTTTTTCTCTTGCCTGCCCTGGCACTGGGCGGGGTTCTTCTCGGGGTGGGGTGTGGCTCGGGCGACACGGTCTCCGGCGGGCTGCCCTCAGGCGTCGCGACGCTCGACCAGGTGACGCGTGGGCGTCAGCTCGTCCTGAGTGCGGGCTGTGCGGACTGTCACAATGGCGGCAAGGATGACCCGTCGAGCGCAGGCTGGCTCTCGGGCTACCACGCCGGGACGCCCGGTCAGCCCTTTGCCATCGGGCCGTTCATGACCTACCCGGCGAACCTGACTCCCGACACGACGACGGGCCTTGGAGGGTTCACGGATCGGCAGATCTTCAATGCCCTGCGCCACGGCCTCGACCCGGAGGACACCGCAGATGTCACGATCACAGCGGCGACCTTCCCCGCGACGCCGCACTATCTCGCGCCGCCCATGCCCTGGCCCGCCTACCGGCACTACAGCGACAATGACCTCTGGGCGATTGTCGCCTACATCAAGCATGGGGTCAAAGCAACGACCAACAACGTCCCCAGTAGCACCGGCCCGCCGGACTTCTGGGCGAGCAACTACACCAGTTCCGCTGTCGGCCCCTACCCCGCTGCCACGTTTCCTGCTGCCAGCGAGATATTCGCGCCATAGCCGAGCCAGGTAGCGATCTCGTCCTCCGAGCGCAGAGCCGCCAGCGGGCTTTCCTTGTTTGTTGGCGGCTCGAATTTTTTCAGGGATGCCTCGAACGCTTCGTCGGAGACTTCGTGGCGGGCGAGGGTGCGCGAGTTTTCGGCGCGGCGGGCCTGAATGACGTCCAGCGGCGTGTCTAAAAAGACGATTTGAACATCGGGCCAGAGCGTTTTCAGATGAGCACGCCAACCCTCGGCATCGTTGAGCGTGTCAAAAATCGCGTCGTGGCCGGAGTGTAGCGCGTCTAAAAGCCGGGTCTCGGCGAGGGCGCAGAGCTGCTCGAAGCTCCACTCGCGCCCGGTTTTTTCTTTTTGTTCGTGCCAGAGCGCATCGTAGGCGACGAGTATTCCGCCGGTTTTCTCCGCGAGCTGCTGGCCGAGCGTCGTCTTGCCCGAGAACGGCAGTCCGCAAAGAAGAAACAGCGTCGGCATGTTCTCAGCCCGGAAAGATCTGAAAGTGCGCTTCGTCGAGGTCGGCGGGGAGCTGGTAGCGATTTTGGAGCGTTTTTAGCTGGGCGCTCGCATCGGCGAAGCTGGCATCGACGGCGTGAGAGAGGTTCTTCTCCGCGTGCTCTTTTTCGAGAAAGCCCAGCGCGGGCGCGGCGTCTTTCGATTTCTCTTTGCTGCGGGCCAGCGCGTGAATGGTCGTGATCGTTTTCTCGAAGATTTTTCCGATGCCGGTGCGGGTGTGGGCCAGCGCCCCGTGGTAGCTTGTAAACAGCGCCTCGCACTCGGGCGGGGCGGGCACCCGGTCGAAGCTTTCCTGGGTCGCACGTGCGCCGTGGATCACCGGGCTGACCCGCTCCTCGAAGCGTCGCGCGACGGCAAGCTCGGGCGGCCCCACAATCGGCGGAGCGTTTTCCGAGAGCAGGTCGGCGTAGCCTGCGGTCGTCGCCAGCGGTGCCAGGGAGAACATCTGGTTGAGCTGCATTTTGTGGCGCTCGGCCTCAAGCTGCTTCAGCCAGCGCAGGTACGCGGTCAGCTCACCCGATGGCTGCACATGTCCAGACGACAGAATCCTCGGCCCGGAGAGAAGCCCCGAGCCTCGGGCATAGAGAAATCCCCCGCTGCCGAGCAAGACCCCAAGCGAGGTCAACAAAACAAAAGCCTGACGGCGATGCCTTCCCATAATGCTACTAAAGACGCACCAGGACAGATTTGGTTGCGCCTCGCCCCAACTCGGTCCCGCCGTGGAACGGTGGGCCTACGGAAACAAAGGCCTCCGGCCTGTAACCAGAGTGTTCTTACGCCGGAGGCGTTCGTCTTTGTAGACCCGTCCCTCTGGGGCGGGTCGTTTACAACGAGATGCGCGTGTAGACAAATTTTTCTTCGTGGAGCGTGCCGTCGCTGCTGTGAATCGCCAGGTAGATCGTGACCCGGTCATCGCTGTCTCGGTGGAACGACATGCCCTCGAAGTGCGCCGTGTTCTTGCTCACAGACACCAAAGGAAACGTGACTTTTTTGTCTTTCTCTTCCCAGCCGACCAGGTCGGGCTGGAAGTGCTTGAGCTGAAGCGAGAGTGTCTCTTGCTCCTCGGTGATGGTCAGAAACTCGTAGAAAACGACCTTACCCTCAGCGACGAGCCGGAACATACCCATCATTGCGCCGCCTGCGGGCAGGCTCCAGATCTCCTCGCAGACTCCCCCGAACGCCGGACCGCTCCAGTGCCCCACCAGCCAGCCCATGTCCGCAAGTGTCGCGGGCGGTCCAGCCTCACCCTCACTGCGCCGGAATGTATGCTCTGTTTGCTTTTCCATAATTTCTGTTGTTGTACCATAGCGGGTAGACTGTGATTGTGGACGTAAACTGGACGCGGTTTCGGGGGCCGAACGGGAGCGGACTTGGCGAGGCGAAGGGGCTGACGCCGGAAAAGATTCGCTGGAGAACGACGCTTCCGGGCGAGGGGCACAGCTCGCCTGTGGTCTGGGACAAGCGGCTTTTTGTGACCAGCGCGGAGGCCGAGAGGAAATTTCGCCATCTGCACTGCCTGGATATCAAGTCCGGGCGTCTGCTCTGGACGAAGAGCTTTCCGTACGCGTCCTACCACACCCATGAGTTCAACGATGCGGCCTCGGCGACCTGTGCGCTGGACCGGGAGCGGGTTTTTTCGGTCTGGCCGTCGGAGAGTGTCTTCACCGTGATGGCGCACAGTCACTCGGGCCGCGAGCTGTGGAAGCGCGAGCTGGGCGCGTTTCCCACTCAGCACGGCGGCGGGGCGTCGCCTGTGGTTCACGGCGACTTGCTCTATGTCCCGCGCGAGCCGGAGAACGCCGAGGGAAGTCTTCTTGCGCTCGACGTGAAAACCGGCCTGACGCGCTGGGAAGCCCGTCGCCCGAGCCTGGCGGCACCGTATGGCGCACCCCTGCTCTACCAGCCTGAGAAAGGCCCGCCTCAAGTCGTGGTTGCCAGCACGGCGCTGGGAATCACGAGCTACGATCCGCTCACCGGGAAGTTGCTCTGGCAGCAGAGCGATCTTCTGAAACTGCGCTGCGTCTCGTCGCCGATCCAGATGGGCCGCAAGATCGTGGTGGGTTCGGGCGTCGGCGGGGGCGAGCGATTGCTGATCGCGCTGGACCTGGACCCGCAGGGCAAGAACCCGAGTGTCGCGTGGCGGCTGACACGGGGTGCTCCGTATGTTCCGACCCCGATTTTTACGCAGAACTTGCTCTTTCTCTGGGGCGACGGCGGGATCGTGACGTGCGTCAGGCCCGAGAGCGGCGAGCAGGTCTGGCAGGAGCGGGCGGACGGTGATTTTTCTGGCTCCCCGGTGCTGGCGGACGGGCGGCTCTGGGCGGTGAGCGCCAAAGGCGAGCTGGTGAGCTTCGCCCCAAACAGGAACCCGACACCGTTTTCTCGTGTTTCTCTGGACGAACCCTCCCGCGCGACGCCCGCTGTCGCGAGCGGACGGCTTTTTGTCCGAACCCTTCGCCACGTACTTTGCTTATGAAAACCTTGAACCTACCTGCGCTTCGCGGGGGCCAGCCGTATGAGAGCCTCGAAAAGAACGAGCTGAAGTCCGTGCGCACGGGCGAAGTCGTCGCGACGATCAGCCAGGTGAATGCCGGGCTGATCCGCCGCGACCTGCGCCGGGTGAGCCGCGCGTGTCTCAAAAATATCCCGATCCAGACGCTGATCGGCTACTATGCCGAGGCGGGGCGGCTGTTTATGCAGGAGCGCGTCGGCGGTCTCTCCCCCGACGACTACATCGAGGCGCTCTCGGAGACCAGCGGGCTGCCCCATGCGCTCGTGACCCGGAACATGGGCAAGATCTACCAGGTCTTCACCGAGCTTCCGACCATTCTAAATGGCCTGACGCGCGGGCTGCCACTGGAAGTTTTAGATGCCGGAAGCGGGATGCAGGGAGATGTCCCGGTGAGCTATTTCTCGGTCACCGACTCGCTCGGGGTGGTCCTGCCAAGCAACTCGCCGGGGGTCAACTCGCTCTGGATGCCCGCCCTTGCGCTCAAAACCCCGGTGGTTCTCAAGCCGGGCCGCGAGGAGCCGTGGACCCCGCTACGAATTGTGCAGTCGCTGATCGCCGCCGGGGTGCCCGCCGAGGCGTTTTATTTTTACCCCACCGACCACGAGGGCAGCGGTGCCGTGATGGACGCCTGCCAGCGCGCCCTGATCTTCGGCGACCACAGCACGGTGGAGCGCTACGCAGGCAATCCGCGCGTCGAGGTGCACGGGCCGGGCTGGTCGAAGGTGGTTATCGGGGACGATATGGTCGAGCGCTGGCCCGAGTTCATCGATCTCATGGCGGCCTCGATAGCTGACAACGGCGGGCGAAGCTGCATCAACGCCAGCGCCATTGTCGTGCCGCGCTTTGGCGACGAAATCGCAAGCGCACTGGCAAAGAAGCTCTCGGAATTGGTTCCCCGCACCCCGACCGATCCGGCGGCGATTCTCTCGGGGTTTGCCAACCCGAAGATGGCCGAGTGGATGGACGCTGCCATCGACGAGGGCCTGAAAACGCCGGGAGCCGAAGAGACCACGGCCCGCTTTCGCACCGGGCCGCGCCGGGTCGAGCAAGGCGGCAGCACGTATCTCCTGCCCACCGTGATTCGTTGCGACGACTTTTCGCACCCGCTGGCGGGCCGCGAGTTTCTGTTTCCTTATGCCAGTGTTTTAGAAGCTCCGCAAGACCAGATCACAGAGAAAATCGGACCATCGCTGGTGGTTACGGCCATTACGGAAGACCCGAAGTTTATCGGGCAGCTCTTGGACTCGCCAAATATCGAGAGATTGAACCTGGGCGCGATCCCAACAACAAAAGTGGAGTGGAACCAGCCGCACGAGGGAAATTTATTCGAGTTTCTCTACCGCCGCCGCTCGATCCAGTTCGCAAAATGAGTTTATTTTTTATGACACCGTTTGACTGGGAGCCGAAGACGCGGGTGGTGTTCGGGGCGGGAAGCCTGGAGCGGCTCGGAGAAATTACCGGAAGCTTCGGGGCACGGGCGCTGCTGGTGAGCGATCCGGGCGTCGTGGCGGCGGGGCACGCGGCGCGGGCGCAGGAGATTCTTGGCCGGGCCGGTGTCGAGAGTCTGCTGTTCTTCGACACGCACGAGAACCCGACCGACGACGATGTTTCCCGTTGCCGGGAGGTGCTGGCGGCGCAGAAACCCGACGTTCTGGTTGCCGTGGGCGGCGGGAGCGCGATGGACACGGTAAAAGCCGCGAGTTTGTTTCAGGGCGAGCCGTTTCTCCCCCTCATTGCGGTGCCGACGACGGCAGGGACAGGCTCGGAGGTGCAGCGCCATGCTCTGCTCTCCGACCCGAGAACCCACACCAAGCGGGCAGTCGGTGCGCCGGGGCTGGAGCCGAAAATCGCACTGCTCGACCCGGAGCTGACGCTGACCTGCCCGCCCAAAGTGACGGCGCTGGCCGGGATCGACGCACTGAGCCACGCTATCGAGTCGCTGGTCTGCACGGCGGCCAGTCCGCTCTCAAAAATGCTCTCGCTCGAAGCGTTCAGGCTGCTGGACACCCGTCTGGAGCGGGTTTTCACCCACCCGACGGATTTAGAGGCACGCGGCGCGGTACTTCTCGGGGCGTGCTGGGCGGGGCTTGCAATTGAGAACTCCATGCTCGGCGCGGCGCACGCGAGCGCGAACCCGCTGACGGCCCTGCTGGGAATTCCGCACGGCCAGGCCGTCGGGCTGATGCTCCCGCACGTCGTTCGGTTCAACGCGGGCCACACCGACTATCGGCCTTTCGGGGGCGCAGAGACGCTCGCGGCGCGGGTGACTTCGCTTCTGGGCGCGGCAGGAATGGCGACCCGCCTTGCCGAATGGTCTCCTGATATACCCGCGCTCGCCGAGGACGCGACGAAGCAGCGCACCGGGCTGTTCAATCCGCGCCCGCTGACCCGAGCCGACTTCGCCGCTCTCTACCACGCGGCACTATAGATCACCCCTTCCCTCGCCCCTGCGAAGTGGGAAAAAGGCGAGGGAAGGGCGGGTACCCAGCGGCTGGGTGAAGGGATGGGTTATGGACTGGACGCACTGGCGCGGACCGCGTCACGATGGTTCGACCGAGGCGAGAAATCTACCGATAAGCTTCGCACGGGCAAAAGGGATCGCGTGGGCGGCAAGCCTGCCGGGGCCGTCCGCCGCCACCCCGATAGTCTGCCGCGACGCGGTATTCACGACGGCGGCAGACTTTGAGAAAAAGCAGCTTCTGGCGCTGTGCTTCGAGCGAAAAACCGGCAAGGAGCGCTGGCGCGAGGTAGTGGGCAGCGGCTACCGGAGCGGCGGCGAGGGAACGCCCGTCCAGCTCGATGAGCGCGGCCACTACGCTCAGCCCTCCCCCGTGACCGACGGCAAGCGCGTTTATTTTTTCTTTGGCAACGGCGATCTGGCCGCGCTGGACTTTTCGGGGCGCAAGCTCTGGCAGCGCAATCTCCAGAAAGACCTCGGCGATTTTGCGCTTCAGTGGACGTTCTCCTCCAGCCCGCTTCTTCTGGGCGGACGGCTCTACGTGCAGGTTCTCCAGCGCAACAAACCGGTGGGGCCGCGCGGAAAGGGCGCTCTGGACTCGTTTCTGCTGTGCCTGGAGGGCAGCGATGGCCGGGAATTGTGGCGCAGCACTCGCCCGAGCGAGGCCGTGATGGAGTCGCGCGAGTCGTACGCCTCGCCGATCCCGCTCGCGTCGGGCAAAGAGAGTCGGCTGCTCATCGCGGGCGGCGACGTGCTGACGCTCCACACACCCGAGGAGGGTAGGGAGCTGTGGCGCTCGGGCACCTGGAACGACGGCCACCGCGAGGCCTGGTGGCGACTCGTGCCGTCGCCGGTGACGGGCGATGGCGTCGCGCTGGTCTGTGCGCCCAAGCGTGCGCCGGTCTACGCGATGAAGCTCGCCGACGGCACTCCCGCCTGGCAGAGCGAGGTGCGCGGCCCGCTCACCAGCGATGTCCCGACTCCGGCGTTCTCTCAGGGCCGGTTTTACATTCTCAGCGATCTTAAAAAAGCCCTCTCGTGTGTCGAAGCGACGACGGGCAAGCTGCTCTGGAGCACGCCGACGCCCGGCCACGCGATGTGCTGGGCCTCCCCGACCGTCGCGGGCGGCAAGGTCTACGTCGTCAATCTCAGCGGAACCGTCTTTGTCTTCGACGCCGGAAGCGGGAAAATTCTCTCCGAAAATCCCATGGACACCGAGGGAGCCGAGGTCCGCTCCAGCGTCGCCGTGGCACAGGGCAGCCTGTTTCTTCGGACTCGGGAGAAGCTCTACTGCATCAGTTAACCCAAGTTGCTACCTGTACGCCGTCGAATAAATTCGCGGCTTGGTAAGAATGTCCACCTTCGTGGACAGACCCAATAATAACTAACAGCTATCAACAGCATTTTTTCGACGGAGGTCGAACAGCTTATTCAGCCGGGATTTCAATCCACGGCGTAGAGGGTAGCAACTTGGGTTAAGTTAGATGAAGTGAAAAATAAAATAAAATTCTAAAAATAAATACATCTCGCTGGAACAATTACTGGTATAATCGTTCTATGAAGATCAGTTGCTACATTTGCGCGACCGCTCTATTTGCTCTAATAGGAGCCGGGCAGGCGCATGCCCAGCTTAATAACGGTAGCTTTGAGTCCGGTCTGACCGGCTGGACGCTCTCCGGAAACATCGGGACGCTCACCAGCAGCTTCGGAAAGACGCCGACCGCCGGGACGCGCATGGGCTACATGGTGAGCCAGAACTCGCTCATCACCGGGGTGACCACGGCAGTTGCCGGGGGGAGCGGCACGGCTCAGTCCACAGCGGTGAACCTCGCGACGGCGATGGGGACCACCACGGCGAACCTGAACACTATCGCCGGAGCGGGACACTCTGTCACGGCGGGGGCATCGGCGACGGGCGGCTCGGGGATTTTCCAGAGCATGACCGTGACGGCAAACAGCTCCCTGCTCTTCGACTTCTCGTTCCTGACCACCGAGGACACCGTTCTCAACCCCGGTAGCACCAACAACGACTTTGCGTTTATCTCCATCAATGGCGTCGTGACGGTTCTCGGGCGGCTCAACAAGCTCCCCGCCGACCCGCTCGATAAGTCGGCCTACGAGTACATTCCGTTCACCGGCGGAGCGGTCGATGGCTCCAACATCCAGACGTATCTCTTCGAGACGGGCGCGGGCGGAGGCAGCGCGGCGAGCCGCACGAGCGACTACAACACCAACGTCGGTACCAACTTTGCCGCCAATAACTTCAACCGGAAGTTCGGTGTCTCGTTTGCCAGCGCCGGGACCGTGAACCTGGGCGTCGGGGTGATCAATGTCCACACGACTGGCTCGACCGGCTCCACACCGTCGGCGCTGATTATCGACAACATGCGAGTGCTGTCGGGCATCGTGCCGGAGCCATCGGCGCTGATGCTCTGCGCCCTCGGCGGGCTGGGCGCTCTTACGCTACTTAGACGACGACAAAATTAAGTTAAACACAAAGAAAGAAAGAAAGAGCCAATGTCAGAACCTTTTATGGGCGAGATACAGATCTACGCCTTCAACTATGCCCCGAAAGGCTGGGCGCTGTGCAACGGACAGCAGATGCCGATCACCCAGAACCAGGCGCTCTACGCCCTGCTCGGGACGACCTACGGCGGCAATGGAACCACGATATTCAACCTGCCCGACCTGCGCGAGCGCTGCGCGATCCATCAGGGGCAGGGAAACGGTCTCTCTCCCTACAAACAGGGACAGCAGGTGGGCGCGGACCCGGTCTCGCTCACCACACAGCAAATCGCTTCGCACACGCACCCGCTGGGCGTCGTGTCGGCGACGGGCAACGGGATCACGCCAAGCAGTAACTACTTCGGCAGTGCCCCCGCCTCCATTGGGGACCTCTACGGAGGCACCGCCGATAGCGGCGGCTCGGCCCTCGCTCTTCCGATGGACGGATCGGGCGCGGGGCATCCCAATCGTCAGCCCTACCTGACCGTCAGTTTCTGCATCGCGCTGGTGGGCATCTTCCCGCCACGCCCTTAGAGAAAGAAAGGACAATTAAACCATGCCAGCAGAGCCATTTATCGGCAACATCATTCTCTTCGGCGGCAACTTCGCCCCCGCAGGCTGGGCCTTCTGCGACGGCTCGTCCGTCAACATCGCAGAGTACGATGCCCTCTACAACCTGATCGGGACGACCTACGGCGGCGATGGGACGCAGAATTTCAACCTGCCCGACCTGCGCGGACGCGCCCCGATCCACCAGGACCAGAACTTCGCGATGGGACAGGCAGGAGGCAGCGAGGAAGTCACGTTGCAGACCAATCAGCTACCGACCCACACCCACCTTCTGGGATCGGGACAGCCCGCCACGACGATCAGCCCGACCGGGAATCCACCGGCAGTCACCGCTGTCAATACCTACAACCCGACCACCGACGGCCCCATGGCGGCGGGAACAGTCGGGGCGTTCGGCGGCAACCAGGCCCATGAGAACCGTCAGCCCTCGCTGGCGCTGAACTACATCATCGCGCTGTACGGCGTCTACCCGTCACCAAGCTGAGATACGTCAGAAAGAAACAGAAAAAAACTATGGCAGACCCATTTTTAGCCGAGGTTCGGATGATCGCCTTCACCTATGCGCCCAAAGGCTGGGCCTACTGCGACGGTCAGATCCTGCCCCTCGCGCAGAACACGGCGCTCTTCTCTCTTGTCGGCACGATGTACGGCGGCAACGGAACCAGCAACTTCGGCCTGCCCGACCTGCGCGGACGCGTCCCGGTCTTCTTCCAGCAGGGGCCGGGCCTCTCCGGCTACGAGCAGGGAGAGACCTTCGGCGACGAGACCGAGACGCTCACCGGCGGCCAGCTTCCCGCCCACCAGCACGGCGCGACGCTTCTTGCCAACAGCCAGGCGGGTGCGGCGGCGACGCCTGCGGGCAACTACCCCTCCCGCCCGAATGCCAACGTGCGTTTCGGGACGCAGTACAACACCGGCCCTTCCGACACCGGGGTTTCCAATGCACTGGCTCCCACCGGCGGCAACCAGGCGCACGAGAACCGAATGCCCTCGCTCGTGGTCGGCTACGTCATCGCGCTGCAAGGAGTCTACCCGCCACGCAGCTAAGCTCAGGTACACTGGCGGCATGAATGCACAGCGCGTCGCGGCGGGGACGCTTCCTGCAAAACTCAGCCCTTTCTGGCGCTTCGCCACCGGCGGCCCGATCACGTCGTCGCCAGTGGTGAGCGCGGGGCGAGTTTTCATCGGTTCCGAAGACAAGTCTCTGTATGCCGTTCGGCTCGCCGACGGCAAGAAGCTCTGGAGCGTCAAGACCGGTGACATCGTGGAAGCGACGCCCCGCGTGGTGGGCAATCTCGTGGTAATCGGCTCGTCGGATGGGCGGCTGTACGGCCTAGACGCGGGCACGGGCAAGCCTCTCTGGAAGTACAAGACCGAAGACAAGATTCTGGGAGCCGCGAACGTCGCGCCCGCACCCGACGGACGGGGCTTCTATCTCGTGGTCGGGAGCTACGACAACCGGGTCCACTGCGTCCGCGCCGGATCGGGAAGCGTCGTCTGGACCTTTGAGACCGACAACTACGTCAACGGAATGCCCGCGATTCTGGGTGACCAGGTTATTTTTGGCGGCTGCGACGGCATTTTGCATGTTTTAAGTCTTAAAACGGGTAAACAAATCAAGCAAATCGAGGTTGGTGACTATATCGCAGGCTCAGCCACACTGGAATCGGGCCGGGCCTATGTCGGGCACTACGGGAACGCGGTTGTCTGTGCCGATTTAGCATCGGGTAAGATTATTTGGACCTACCGAGATCGGGGGTTCCCCTATTTTTCGACCCCCGCGCTCTCGGGAAACACTCTGGTAATCGGCGGGCGAGATAAGCAAGTTCATGCGATAGATAAAGCCACGGGCAAGTCTCTGTGGCGCTACAAGACCGGTGGGAAAGTAGACTCATCACCCGTGATCTGTGACAATAAAGTCGTTGTGGGCAGCGAGGACGGAAGACTGTACGTTTTAAATCTCGCGGACGGCAAGCCCCTGGTGCGCTTTCCCATCGGCAGGCCCGTGATGTCGTCGCCGTGGGTCGAGCGAGGAATCGTGCTGGTCGGCGCGGACGACGGCAATCTCCATGCGCTCCGGTAGCCCGGAAAAAATAGTTTGCTGAAATTAGTCGATATTAAATCTTTCCGGGTTATAATAGTTCTATGGAACTGCGGTTTTTCACCGGGCCGGGTGACAGCAGATGGACCTGAGCGCCATCCGTGTCGAGAACTTCGCGCCGCTGGTCGGCACGACGTTCGAGAGCGAGAGTCTCGCCCTGACGCTGACCGAGGCCAGCCCGCTCTCGGCTCCGCCGCACGTCGCCGGAGGACGGCAACCGTTTCGGCTTCATTTCTCTGGCCCGGCTCCTCTGATTTCTCAGGGAATTCGGTGTCTAACTTCGCAGGCTGGAGAGTCGCTGGAGATTTTCCTGGTTCCCATCGGCACAACCGACGGTGGATTTCTCTATGAAGCCATCTTCAACTGAGATAAAGAAAGTAAAAGCTAATGGCAGACCCTTTTCTGGGTGAGATTCAGATATACGCCTTCAACTTTGCCCCGCGTGGCTGGGCTTTTTGCAACGGTCAGACCCTCCCTGTCGCGCAGAACCAGGCGCTCTTCGCACTTTTGGGGACGACCTACGGCGGCAATGGAACCACAAACTTTCTGATTCCCAACCTGCAAGCGCGCGCCCCGGTCCATTTCGGACAGGGGCCGGGCCTCACCAACTACCAGCAGGGGCAGACGGGCGGGCAGAGCGCGGTAACGGTTCTCGCGTCCCAGATGCCGGTGCATACCCACCCGCTGGGCGTCGTGGCGAGCGTGCCGGGGAACACATCCAACCCGGTGGGAAACCGGCTCGGGGTGGCACCGGCAGGAATCGGGAACACCTACAGCGGTGCGGGCAACGCCGGTGGCTCGGGCGCGGCGATTCCGTCGGCGGGCGGAGGCCAGGCCCACAACAACCTCCAGCCGTTCGTGACACTGAGCTTCTGCATCGCTCTCACGGGTCTCTTCCCCTCCCGGTAACTGTCGGAAAGCGAGTAAAAATCCATGCCTTCAACCCCTTTTCTCGGTACCGTGATGCTCTTTGGCGGGAACTTCCCGCCCGTCGGCTGGCAGACTTGCGACGGCAGCTTGCTTCCCATCGCGCAGTTCGACGCTCTCTTTGCGCTTATCGGCACCACTTATGGCGGCGACGGACAGGCAACGTTCGCTCTGCCCGATCTGAGAAGCCGTGTCCCGATCCATCAGGGCAGCGGTGTCGTGCTGGGAGAGCTGGGCGGGACCGAGACCGTCACGCTGACAGCAAACCAGACTCCCGTGCACACCCACCTGCTCGGGTCGTCCACGACGGCTTCCGCGACCAGTCCGGCGCAGGACACTCCCGCGACAGCCGCCAGGTCTGTCTACGCTGCCGCTCCCGGCGCGGCGACGCCCATGGCGGCGGGCAGTGTGGGCAGCGCGGGCGGAGGCGCAGCGCACAACAACCTTCAGCCCTATCTGGCGTTCAACTTCGTCATCGCCACCGAGGGAATCTTCCCCCCGCAATAACTGAGAAAGAGCAAAGAGACTAAAACAATGGCAGATCCTTATGTCGCGGAGACGCGTATGGTCGGTTTCAACTTCGCCCCGCGTGGCTGGGCGACCTGCGACGGTCAGATCCTCCCCATCGCGCAGAACACGGCGCTCTTCTCGCTTCTGGGCACGACCTACGGCGGCAACGGACAGACAACGTTCGGCCTGCCCGACCTGCGCGGACGCGTCCCACTCGGGCAAGGTCAGGGGCCGGGGCTTTCCGACTACTTCGTCGGGCAGTCCGGCGGCGAGGAGAACCACACGCTGACGAGCGCTGAGATTCCCGCACACAACCACGGCGGCACCGCTCTGGCAAACGTAGCGGCGGGAACCTCGGCAAGCGTGGCAGGGAACGTCCCGTCCACGCCCAGCGGGGTGAACCCTCGGTTCGCAAACCTGTACAACAGCGCCGCCGCCGACACGCAGAACCAGACAGCGCTTGCGACGGCGGGAAGCGGGCAGGGTCATCCCAATACCATGCCGTACCAGTGCGTCAACTTCATCATTGCGCTTCAGGGAGTCTTCCCGCAGCGCTCTTAAGAAAACCATGAACAACGAAAACCTGCCCCGCCGGGGCTTTCTGATCGCCGTGGGAGCCGGGCTAACCGCGCTCGTGCCGAGCGTCGCCAACGCCGCCCCCCAGGACCAGAGCGTCCGCGTGACGATCTCCGGGTCGGGCGATGCGTTCTGGGGCGTCGTGGCGCACTTCAGGCTGCCCGGCGGAGAGAGTGTCCCGTTCTATGCCTGGAGCGCCGGTGCCATGACAAGCTCTTTCACGATGCCCGCCAGCGCCGAGGGGCTTCGACTGACCGCCGAGGGCGAGTATCCCCGCACGCTCAAGCTCAACCCACGCGCCGGGACACGCACCCTTCGCGGTGTGGACGGCTCCCGGCTCCGAATCACCGTCACCGCTGCATGAACTCTCTACCCACTCTCTCCCGGCGTCCTGCCACCGCAGGCGACCGGGAGCTTCTTTTTCAGCTCTACGCCAGCACCCGAGAGAAAGAGCTTGCCCTCACCGGCTGGAGCGACGACGAAAAAGAAGCGTTCGTCCGGCAGCAGTTCCACGCGCAAGACACCTACTACCACCAGACCTGGCCCGATGCCGCCTACGATGTCGTCGCGCTTTCCGGACAGCCCATCGGCAGGATCTACGTCGATCTGCGCTCCGGCACGCTCCAGCTCATGGAGATCACGCTCCTGCCCGAGCGACGCGGCCAGGGACTCGGGACGATTCTCATCCAGGAAGTCATCGCCCAGGCCGATACATTAGACCTCCCCGTCTCGCTCTTCGTCGAGGCCGACAACCCGGCCCAGCGGCTCTACGCCCGGCTCGGCTTTCAATTTACCGAAGACCACGGCATCTATCAACTTCTCGTTCGCCCCCCGACATGACCCCACCGACATGAACGTCGGCGTCTCAAGGCTTCGCCACAAAGTCCCTCCGGGACATAATTCTCCGCTCCGAAGGAGCGTTGGCGCTTCGCCGGATACCCTCTGGGTGTTTCGTGCAAGGCATCAGAGGGTCAAAACTGAGACCAAGATGGGCAGAATTGAGAAGAATGCGCCCGAGGTTGAAACCAAGATGGGCAAAACTGAGATGAAGATGCCCGAGGTTGAGACCAAGACGAACAAAACTGAGATGAAGATGCCCAAGATTGAGATGAAGACGAACAAAACTGAGGCCAAGATTCAACGACGAGTAGCTCACGCCACGAAGTTTCTCCGAAACACAGGGGAGATTTCTCCCCAAACCGGGGGCTACTCGGCTTCGGCGTCGTCGAGGGCGAGGACGAGCAGGGCGATGAGCGTGGCGTAGCGCGGAGAGGCACCAGGGGTGAAGCGCAGATTGAGCTTTGCCGCAAGCGGCGCGACGATTCGGTAGGCCAGAAGCTCGGCATCCAGCGGGATCATCTCAGGGCGACGCGCGACGAACCTTCGGAGCACGGCTTTCTCGGCGTCACCGAGATGCGTGGCAGGATCTAAGACGGTCTCAGCCAGCCGGACGCTTTTCGGGCGCGGACGGGCGAGGGTCACGGGCGCACCGTCGGCGCGGAGAATCCCCCGCTCTTTGATGACCACCGTCCCCGCGACGATGTCCCCGAGCCGCTTGTACTCCACGTGGAAGAACGCACACAGCGCCCCGGCGATGTAGCCCATCGGGAGAAAGTCCACCAGGCGCAAGAGATTCCGGGTCGCCGCCTGAAACAGCGAGATCGGAAAGCCCGCGTCGTCGATGGCCCGCAGCCCGAGAAAGCGCTTGCCCGGCGTCTGCCCGTTCCAGAGTAGCTCAAAGACGATAAAATGCCCGAAAAGAAATAAAAATGTCGCGATGATAAAAATTCCGGTCACCACGGAAGACAGCCCCGCCCCGCCCAGCATCGCCAGAGCAATCGGGTAGAGAATCATCCAGAGCGGTATGAGAACCAGGCACACGATGACAATGTCTAAAAGCAACGCCCCGAAGCGGCTACCAAGCCCTGCCAGCTCCATCTGGAGCGGGATATTTTCCGGAGTGACTACCACAATCTCGCGTGCCATGTCAGAATGCTACCATGCCCTCTCTCTCTGAGTTCATCGAGCGCCGCCGCCCGTCGTGGGACGAGCTGAATCGGCTGGTCCTGCGCACCGGCACCCGCACGGGCGTGAAGTCGCTCACCCGCGACGAATTGCGCCGCCTCGGGCCGCTGTATCGCCAGGCCGCCGCCGACCTCGCCTACGTCCGCCTGCGTGGCGCGGACCCGGCCCTCAAAGAGCACCTCAACGCCCTGGTTCTGCGGGCGCACGGCCTATTGTACGCCGAGCGCGGCCCCGGCGCGAGCCGTCTGTGGCGCTTTTTATCGCACGGCTTCCCTGCCCTGCTCTGGCGGCGTGCGCCCTACGTCTGGCTGGCGTTCGGTCTGTTCCTGCTCGGCATGGTGATCGGCGCGGGCATGCAGGTTCGCGACCCGGCGTTTATCGTCTCCCTCGGCGACGACCCCGAGGCTCGCCGCGACATGTACAAAGACATGCCGACCGAGAGCGACGCCGACCGTCCCGAGATGGCCGCGTTTCTGATGACCCACAACACCCGGGTCGCGTTCACCGCGTTCTCGCTCGGGATTTTAGGCGCGGCTCCGGCGGCATTGCCCATCGTGATGACCGGGCTTCAGGTCGGGGCGCTCGCCGTCGAGCAGCACAAAGCGGGCAACTCGCTCTGGTTCTGGAGCTTCATCTCCCCGCACGCCGTGCCCGAACTGACTGCCATCTTCATCGCTGCCGGAGCCGGAATGCTGGTCGGGAGAAACTTAATCGCGCCCGGCGAGCGCACCCGCCGCGACGCCCTGAAAGTCGCAGGCGGCGAGGCGATTAGAATGACGCTCGGCACGATCACCCTGTTCGTCCTCGCGGGCCTCACCGAAGCCTTCGTCTCCCCAAGTCCGCTCCCGCCGCCATTCAAGTTCGCCTACCTCGGCCTCATGGCCCTGCTTCTCACCCTCTATCTCCGATTAGGTAAACCGGCGCGCGACATTTCAGGCAGCTAAAGCAGCCTGCTGCACAAAATCAAGCACCGTGAACGGCGCTGCAAAACCAACGTAACGTTTTGCAGGGGGCTTCAGCCTCCTTGACTCCGTGCAGCAGGCTGCTTTAGCTGCCTGATTGGCCCAATCGCTATTTGGTGACCTCTTTGATCGGGTCTGCGCCTTCGACGCCGACTAATTTCTGGCTCAGGCCGTTGTAGAAATAGGTCAGGTTGTTCGGATCGAGGCCGAGGCGGTCCAAGATCGTCGCGTGGATGCGCTTAACGGGAGTCGGGTTCACGGCGGCGGCGTAGCCCAGCTCGTCGGACTCGCCGTAGCTCGTGCCGCCTTTGATGCCGCCGCCCGCAAGCCAGGTGGTGAACCCGTAGGCGTTGTGGTCGCGCCCGCCGCCGGTCGCGTGGGCCGTCCGCCCGAACTCGCCGCCCCAGACGATCAAAACGTCGTCTAAAAGCCCGCGCTGCTTGAGGTCTTTTAAAAGCCCGGCGATGGGCTTATCGACCCGCCCGGCGTTGCGGGTGTGGTTGGCGACGAGGTTATCGTGGGCGTCCCAGAAGTTCAGAAAATTCGTGTTGCCGCCGCCCGCGTAGAGCTGAATGAACCGCACTCCCCGCTCGACCAGTCGTCGGGCCAGTAAACAGCGAAACCCGAACTCTTTTGTGGCTTCGTCGTTTAACCCATAGAGTTCTTTGATATGCTCAGGTTCTTTGGAGATGTCCACGGCCTCTGGAGCGCTGGTCTGCATCGCATAGGCCAGCTCGTAGCTCGAAATTCGGGCGGAAAGGTCGGAGTTTCCCACTCTTACGCCCCGATGCGCTTCGTTGAGGTCTTCCAGGGTGTCTAAAACGTCGCGCTGCATCTCGGCACTCAGGTCGTCGGGCCTGCGGAGGTCCAGGATCGGGTCGCCCGCCGCCCGCAGCACCGCGCCCTGGTATTTTGCGGGCATGTAGCCACTGCTCCAGTTCTTCGCGCCGGAGATCGGGCCGCCCGTCGTATCGACCATTACCACGAAGTCCGGGAGATTTTTCTTCACATCGCCAAGGCCGTAGCTCGCCCACGACCCGAGGCAAGGCGCACCCGAGAGAATCTTGCCCGTATTCATCTGGAGCATCGCCGAGCCATGAACCGCAGAGTCCGAAAAGCACCCATGGAGAAAAGCAATATCGTCCACGCAAGACCCAACATGGGGAAACAAATCAGAGACCCTCTTCCCGGACTTACCATAGGGCTTGAATCCCCATTTTGGTCCCATCAAGGGTAAATTAACGGTCTTCCCTGCGTTGCGAAAGCTCTTTATGGCGACTGTCTTGCCGTCGCCCTTGACTAATTCGGGTTTGTAGTCAAACGTATCCATCTGGCTCGGGCCGCCGTACATGTACAAAAAGATCACGGCTTTCGCGGTACCCCGAGTCCCCCGAAGCGCATCGTTCGCAGGGCGAACCAAGCTTTCGCCCCCGTGCGGCACGGAGGAGGGGGGAAAGAACCCATCGGCGGAGAGCATTCCGGTCAGGCCCAGCCCGGTGAAGCCCGCTCCGGCCTCCCAGAGAAACTCCCGGCGGGTCTTGTTGCAAAAATTCTTGTTCATTTTTTAAATTCCAGGCAGCTAAAGCAGCCTGCTGCACAAATTTTAAGGAAGCTGAAGCTCCCTGCAAACGTCGTATTTTACGCAGCGCCGTTCACGGTGCTTATTTTGTGTAGCAGGTTCCTTCAGGGACCTGCTCCTTTGTCAGTCCAGATACAGAAATTCGTTAAGGTTCAAACAGGCCAGCGCGAGGGTTTGCCGCGCCCGCGCCGGAGTCATGCCGCGTTTTTCCAGGTTCTGTAGCAAGCCTACCAGCTTTTTGCGCTCGCCCAGCGTCGCGGGGCGCTGCGTCACCAGCGAGAACAGCCGTGAGGCCAGGGCCTCGGGCGTGGCTCCGCCCTCGCGCTCGGCCCGCAGAGTCAGGGCGCTGGCTTGCTCCTGAAGAAACGCACTGTTGAGCAGAGAGAGCGCCTGCATCGGCTGGACGGATGTAAGCCGGGCGGGGGTCGTGCGGTCGGTCTCGGGTGCATCGAAGCTCTCTAAAAGCGGGTAGCGCAGCGAGCGTTTCTGGAAAATATACAGGCTGCGGCGGCACTTGTCGCGCGCGGAGCTTCTCTCCGGGTACCAGTCTTTGCCCGGTATGCTCTGGCCTGCGAGCACTTCTTTCGGGATGTCCGGGTAGACGCTCGGGCCGTAGACCTGCCGGTTCAGGCTCCCGCTTGCCGCCAGGATCGAGTCGCGAACCTCTTCTGCTGTCAGCCGACGCGGGTTTTGTCGCCCGAGAAGCTCGTTCTCCGGGTCGTCATTCCCCCGAAGCGTTCCGCCTCGTTCCTCGGCTGCACTTTCGCCCCCGTGCCGCACGGGGGACGGGGGGACGCTGCTCATTCGGTACGTCGCGCTGGTGAGAATAAGTCGGTGGAGCTTTTTCATCGACCAGCCGCTCTTCACAAACTCGGTGGCGAGCCAATCCAGAAGCTCCGGGTGGGTCGGGCGTGCGCCCTGAAGCCCGAAGTCCGACGGGGTCTTTACCAGGCCGCGCCCGAAGTGCCCCTGCCAGATTCGGTTCACCATCACCCGCGCGGTGAGCGGGTTTTTCGCACTGGCGATCCAGCGGGCCAGCGCCAGCCTGCGCCCCGACGAGCTTGCGGTCGGCGCGATTTTCTCGGGCTGGCCGCCGCCGGTGCAGCTCAGAAAGCCCGGCAAGACCTTCTCGCCTTTCTGCGCCACAACGCCTCGCGCTAAAACAAACGTCTCGGCAGGCGTCGGGCTTGACTCGGTGACGACCAGCATTCTGTCGATCAGCGGCTCGCGCTTTGCCTGGTCGTCGGCAAGCTTCGCCAGCCGGGTGCGCTCGGCAGATTTTGGGGGATCGTCGAGCGCGAGCTGGGCCACAAGCCCGAGCGGACTGATGCTGCGTGCGGTCGAGAGCGGGCGACGGGGAAAACTCGGGCCGCTCCAGGCGATGCGAAAGCCCATCGGCGAGGTGCCTGAGCTTTCAAAATACTCCAGCCGAAGCTTGATGTCCCCGGCGGGCAGAGCTTTTTTGCCACTGCGCTCATTGCCCTCGCCCCCGCTCCCGCGCCGCTCGGCCACGGTTTGCTCGCCCACCGTTAGCCGTGCGCCGTCGTCGGAGTCCAGAAAAAGCGTGTACTCCCCCGCCTCGGGCACGTGGAGCGTCGCCTCCAGCACCAGCCCGAAGCTCCGGTCGGTAAACCTCGGATTGAGATCAAGAAGAGCGCCGGGCTGAGTGCCGCGACTCTCGGGCGTAAGCGTCGCAAAGTCCGGCAACGTCGAGAAACTCCCGACGTAGCGTTTGTACGAAATACCTTCGAGGTCTTTTTGGGTGAGTTTATCGTCGCGCGTTTTAATAAAATCGTCGTCGAGTGTTGAAATATGTGCCAGCGTTTGCTGTCGTTCGGTCTCGAAGCGTGCCTTCTCTTTTTCGTAGGATCTTTTCTCGGCAGGCGAGCGAAACAAAGCAACTTCGTCGGTTACACCTCCGTTTTTAAAATAATTCACCCCCCGAATAAACGAAACCAACTGATAGTAGTCTTTTGTCGGAATCGGATCGATTTTATGGTCATGGCAGCGAGCGCAGTCTATGGTAAGCCCTAAAAATGCCTGCCCGATAGTGGTTACTATATCGTCGTAGCCGTCAAAGACTGCTTGCTCTACGTCAGCAGGCTCGTCGTCCCAGATTCCCAGGCGATAAAAACCCGTCGCCAGAAGTCCATCGTTGCCGCTACCCTCAAGCTCGTCGCCTGCAAGCTGCTCTTTAATAAATCTATCATAGGGTTTATCGGAATTAAAACTCCGAATCACATAGTCTCGGAACCGAAACGCGTTGGGCTTGGGATTATCTCGTTCGTAAGAATTAGTTTCGGCATAGCGCACTAAATCCAGATAACTTCGCCCCCATTTCTCGCCATAGTGTGGGCTTGCAAGCAACCGATCTATAGCTTTCTCATACGCATCAGGTGATTTATCGGAAACAAACGTCTCAATCTCTTCTGGCGTAGGCGGAAGCCCGATCAAATCATACGTCAGCCGACGGAGTAACGCACGCTTGCCCGCAGGCGGCGCGGGAAATAATTTGTTTGTCTCTAATTTATCTAAAACAAAACTATCTATAGGATTTCGTACCCACTCGGCACTCAGAACCGGGTTTCGGGGCGTCGGCACCTTTGGGCGCGTCACCGGCTGAAACGCCCAGTGTTTACTTGCCCCCTGGCCCCCAGTAATGGGGGAAGCTGTGAGGGGAAATGTGGCACCGGACTTTACCCAGGCTTCGAGGGCGTTGATTTTTGGCGCTGCGAGCCTGCCGGGCGGCGGCATTTTGATTTTGGCGTCGTAGCGGATCGCGGCAAGAAGCTTTTCGGCGGTGGCTTTATTGAGCGCTGCGTCCAGCCGGACGCCGCCCTGGGCGCGGGCTTTTGAGTGACAGCCGGTGCAGTTTTCCAGTAGCAGCGGGCGGACCTCGCGCTCGAAAAACCGGGGGTCGAGCTTCTGGGCCAGCGCGGGAGGGCAGGTTGCCAGCAGGCTTGCCAGCGCCAGGGCGCAGCGGTAAAAACGCATGGCTTTTATTATTCCACGATTCTGTGTAGAATGGGAGTTATGAAGCGTCTTCTTGCGGCAATGGTCGCCCTGCTGAGTTTGACCGGGCTGGCGTCGGGGCAGACTCCCGACCCGGAAGTCTTCGAGAAACGCGTCCGCCCGCTGCTGCTGGCAAAGTGTACGTCGTGCCATGGCGGGAAAGAGCCGATGGCGGGTCTGCGGCTCGACAGCGCCCTGGGACTCCGAGCGGGCGGCCCACGCGGAAAGCTTCTGGGCTCCAAAGAAAGTCTCTTACTCAAGAGCATTCGCTACAACGACCCGAATCTACGCATGCCGCCCTCGGGTAAGCTTGCCGAGAGCGAGATTAAAACCCTCGAAGCCTGGGTTCAGAGTGGTGCGACGCTGCCGTCGGGGAGTGGGGATTTGGGAGTGGGGAGTGGGACGCAAAAGTCGTTTGACCTGGCGGCACGCAGAAAGCACTGGGCGTATCAGCCTGTAAAATTTGTACTGGCTCCGCCCATAGACGGTGTCAAGACCGATATCGATGCGTTTATCGGCGCAAGATTAGAAAAATCAGGCTTAAAATTATCTCCCGAGGCAGATAAACGAATTTTATTACGCAGAATTGGCTTTGATTTAACCGGTCTTCCACCGACAAGCGCTGAAATTAGTAACTTTCTTTCGGACAGCGCCCCGGATGCCTACGAAAAACAGGTAGATCGACTGCTGTCGTCGCCCGCGTACGGGGAGCGCTGGGGGCGGCACTGGCTCGATCTGGTTCGTTACGGCGAGTCGATGGGCCACGAGCTGGACTTCGAGCTGCCGCAGGCGTGGCAGTACCGCGATGCCGTGGTGCGGGCGCTCAACGCGGACGTCCCGTACGACCGGTTTGTGACCGAGCACCTCGCGGGCGACTTGCTGGAAAAACCCCGGCTAAATCCCACAACAGGTATCAACGAGTCGGTTTTACTCACGGGGTTCTGGTGGCTCGGCGAGGGCAAGCACTCCCCTGTGGACATCAAGCAGGAGCAGGCAGATAGAACCGACAACCAGATCGATGTCTTCGGGAAAGCGTTTTTAGGCCAGACGATTGCCTGCGCCCGCTGCCATGACCATAAGTTCGACCCGATCCCGACGAAAGACTACTATGGCCTCTACGGCGTTCTCAGTAGCAGCCGCTTCCAGTTCGTGAGCGCCAGCGACCCGGCTCCCTTCGAGCGGGCCGCAAAAGAAATCGGGGCGCTGGAAAAAACCATTCCTGCCGTCACGGTCCCACGCGAGGTGATTTCGGGCGAGCTGGACCTCTCGCAGTGGAAAGCGTCCGGGACGGCGTTCTCGCGGCTGGCACAGCCCGGCGAGGTAATTCTGCTGGGCGATGAGAAATCTCCCCGGCCCGACGTTATCTCCCGGCTCACGGCGCACTCCGCGCTCGGCGGACGGCGTCAGGAAGGTGCTCTGCGCTCCCCGACGTTTCCCCTGGAGAAAGACTTCCTGCACCTGCGCGTCCGGGGCGAGAAAGGCCGGGTACACCTGATCGTCGAGGGATTTCAGGTGATCCGCGACCCGCTGTATGGCCCACTCCAGCGCACCGTGGAGAACGCCGAGTCGCGCTGGGTCACGGTGGACATGCGCTCCTGGAAAGGGCAGAGAGCCTATATCGAGCTTTCCGACTCGCCCCTGACGAACTTCTCCATCGACCCGAGTGGCAACCCGAGCGCCCCGTTCGACGGCTGGATCGCCTGCGACGCCGCCGTGCCCAGCAACGACCCGAAGCCACCTGCTCTCTCTATTCCCCCCATTACTGGGGGCCAGGGGGCAGATACTGGGGGCCAGGGGGCAGAGTTCGGGGAGCTTGCGCGGAAAATTCGGGCTATCGACGCGGAGCTGCCCGTGCCGAGCCGGGCCATGGCGAGCTGCGACCCGCCCCAGGGCTTCGATGAGAGCGTGTTTCTGCGCGGCAGCCACCTGACGCGCGGCCCCGTCGCCCCCCGGCTTGCCCTCGCCCTGTGCAACGCCGAAAACGCCTCACTTCCCCCCATTACTGGGGGCAAGGGGGCAAGTAATCTGGGCCGGGGGGCAAGCGGTTCGGGGCGGCGGGAGCTGGCGGCGGCGATTACCGATCCAAAACACCCGCTGACGGCGCGAGTGATCGTGAACCGAGTCTGGAAGCAGCACTTCGGGGTCGGACTCGTGCCGACCCCCGACGACTTCGGGCACATGGGCGAGAAACCGACGCACCCGCAGCTTTTAGACTGGCTGGCGCGTGATTTTGTGCAAAACGGCTGGTCGCTCAAAGCCTTGCACAAGAAAATTCTGCTCAGCCGGGCGTTTCGACAGTCCAGCGAGGCTAAAAACCCACTTTTCGAGCAGAAAGACCCGACTAACGCGCTTTTGCACCGGGCCAACGTCCGTAGATTGGAAGGCGAGGCGATTCGCGACTCTTTGCTCAGCGCAAGCGGGCGGCTGGACAGAAAAAGGGGCGGCCCGAGCGTCTTTCTGCATCTGACCGAGTTTCTCGACGGGCGCGGACGACCGCCGCAAGGCCCGCTCGACGGCGACGGACGGCGCAGTATTTATCTCGCGGTGCGCCGAAATTTTCTGTCTCCCTGGCTCCAGGCGTTCGATTTCCCGACGCCGTTTACGTGCATCGGCAGGCGGAGCACGAGCAACGTCCCGGCGCAGGCGCTCGCCCTGCTCAACGGACCTTTAGTCAAGCAACAGGCTGAGATCTGGGGCGAGAACATCTTAAAAGAACCGCTCGAAAAACGCATCCCGCAGATGTACGAAACGGCCCTCGGACGCCCCCCGAGCGCCGAGGAGAACCGCGCCGCCCGAGAGTTCGTCGCCGGGCACGAGGAAGATCGGGCCGCCTGGGCCGACCTCGCCCATGTTTTATTCAATACGAAAGAGTTTGTGTTTATCCGATGAGCAAGAAGAGTTTCTCCCAGTTCACCCTCGACGAAGCCCTGGAGCGGCTCGGGCTGGAGAACCTGATGCCCTGGATACCCGAGATGCCAGAGAAAGCACCGAGTGCATTCTTCACGGAGAATCTCCGGCGGCTCGATGCGTTCGATCTGCTGCGCTCTGAGGGCGCAAAAACCCTGCTGGTCGATGCGTTCTTCGAGGAAGCGATCCAGCCGTACGTTCGGCTGAAGATCTTCAAAGAAGCCACTCTGCGCGGCACGGTCGCCACCGGGATCGTCGATTATCTCGTCGCGGCGCGACGACTGGTCGCCTCGCCGCCTTTGCTGTGCGTCGTCGAAGCGAAAAAAGATAACTTCGAGAAGGGCCTGGCGCAGTGCCTGGTCGAGATGCAAGCGTGTTCCGAAGCCAATGAAAACAGCGGCGTCGTTTTCGGGATCGTCACCAACGGCCAGGGCTGGCAGTTTTACCGTCGGGAGCCGGGCGGGGAAGTCTTCGAGACCGGGCTTTTCACCAGCGCCAACACCGGGCAACTCTTAGGAATGCTCGACTATCTCTTTGCCCGCTGCACCGAGCAGCTTGAGGAAGAAAAACCATGACCCGTCGTGAGGCGCTGGCGATTGCAAAAAACGGCATCGGGGGCCTGGCGCTCTCGGCGCTCCTGGCTGAGGAAGCACGGGCCGATTCCCCCATTATTGGGGGCAAGGGGGCAGGAAAAGCAAAAGCCGTTATTTTTCTGTACATGGACGGCGGTCCGAGCCAGATGGACACGTTCGACCCGAAGCCCGCTCTCGAAAAATATCATGGCAAGCCGCTGCCGTTCGAGACGCCGCGCACCCAGTTCAACAACAACGGAGCGGTTCTCAAATCTCCGTGGAGCTTCAAAAAGTACGGGCAGTGCGGCCAGGATGTCAGCGAGCTGTTCCCCGAGGTCGCGCAGTGCGTCGATGACATTTGCTTTCTGCGCTCCATGACCAGCCCGTTCTCCGAGCACACCAACGCCAATTATTTTCTGCACACGGGCAATGGTTCTCAGGGTCGCCCGAGCATGGGCGCGTGGGCGACCTACGGACTGGGATCGAGCGCGAAAAACCTGCCGGGCTACGTCGTCATCAACGGCGGCCTGATCCCGAACGGCGGCCTCGACTGCTTCGGCGCGGGCTTTCTGCCGCCGACCTATCAGGGTTCGATCTTCCTGCCTCGGCCCAGCGCCGTGGCCGATCTGGAGTCGTCGGAGAAGTCCGTGGAGGTTCAAAAGAAAAAGCTCGCGCTACTCGCAGCACTCGATAAAAGTTTAATCGGGCAGATCGGGCATGCGCCTGCCGTCGAAGCAGCCATGGCGAACTACGAGCTGGCGTTTGCGATGCAGTCGGCGGTACCGGAACTCACGGGGCTTGCAGGCGAGACCGAGGTGACGAAATCTCTGTACGGCCTGGACCACGCGTATGGCCCCACCCGGACTTTTGGAATGCAGTGTCTGCTCGCCCGACGAATGGTCGAACGAGGCGTCAAGTTCGTGGAACTGACCCACCCCAGTACCGGCCACGACCGCTGGGACCAGCACGGGAATCTCAAAAAAGGCCACGAAGACAACGCCCGAATGGTCGATAAACCCATCGCCGGGCTACTCAAAGACCTCAAGGCGCGGGGGCTTTTAGACTCGACTCTGGTGATCTGGGGCAGCGAGTTCGGGCGCACCCCGATGGCGCAAGGCAGCGACGGGCGCGACCACAACCCGTTCGGCTTCACGATGTGGATGGCGGGCGGCGGCGTGAAGGGCGGCATGGCCTATGGCGAGACCGACGAATTGGGCTACTACGCCGTCAAAGACAAGATCGAGATGTACGACCTGCACGCCACGATGCTGCACTTGCTCGGCTTCGACCATAAAAAGCTCACCGTGCGCTTCGGCGGCAGAGACATGCGCCTCACCGATGTCCACGGCAATGTCCTGACCAAAATTCTGGCCTAAGAGATCATCTGAATGAGAATCCCAAGTATCTTTTCCACTTCACGAATATGATACTCGGTGAGATCGGCCTCGGCTTGCTTTCCGGTGAGCCTCAGAAAGCGCCAGGCAGTTCCTGAAGTAGTTGCGCCGTAGATCGTTTCGATGGATTTGCCGCGTTTTTCGTTAAAAAGAAAGGCGGCATGCATCTCTGCAAGGCACTGCGGCATTCCCTGAGTTAAATCTTCGTGTTTGGCTTCGACAATGGTAATTATTGGCGCTTCAATGTTGGCTTGAACGGGAGAACGAGCCAATAAAAAATCACAAAACCCAGAAAGCCCTTGTTTTCGATCCACATTGAATTCAGGACCAGAAAATACACTGATTTGACGTTTCAAATGCTCCCGAATCTCCATGAGAATCGGGGCAATCAGCATCTCCGAGCGGGCTTTTTCCCGCCCCTGGCCCAGCGCTATCGGAAGCCCCCGCTCAATTGCTGTCGTCAGAAACGCAGACGGCACAATCGAGGGGGAAGACTCAAACAGCCCCATGGTCTCACGATACTCGATCTGAAACCGCTCCCGCAGAAGTTCGAAGGTGAAGTCACTGTAAGCCATGTCGTGATTCTATCGCTCTTGTACTGATCTCGCGCCGCGAAATCCGGTGTCTTTTCACGTGGCTCCTGCGCCCTCGACGGCGCGGGAGTAGGTGCGGCTGGCCCGCTCGCCGTAGCCGACGGCCCCGCCGCGCAAGACTCGTTTTTCGGGGTCGTCGTTGAAGTGGCCTTCGACCCACTCCCAGGCGTTCCCGGCCATGTCGAGGCAGCCGTACGGACTCGCCCCGCCGGGCGCGGACCCGACCGGGCGCACTCGCGAGTACGCGCCGCACGGTAGCTTGCTCGGGCGGGTCGTGCGGGCGGCGACGTGGCTTTTGTCGTAAGTATTTCCCCATGGATAGCGCCGCCCATCGGTGCCCCGCGCCGCTTTCTCCCACTCGGCGTCGGTCGGCAGGCGCTTTTTGGCCCAGCGCAGGTACGCCGCCGCTTCGTCGTAGGTGACGCCCGTCGCGGGCAGGCTCTCCTCGCCTTTGGGAAACGTTCGGGTCGGCTGAAATTTTGCGAACTCGGCGTTGGTGACCTCGGTTTTGTCGAGATAAAACGCGGGCACAAAGACGCGCCGCGCGGGCCGGGCATCGTCGTCAGCGTCCGGGTCGTCGGTGCCCAGCGTCGTGTCACCTGCCGGAACATAGACCATTCCTGGCGGCGTCGATTTCTGCTCGCGTTCCCCCTGCGCGGGAGCGGGCAGGCGCGGCCCACGCGCCACCGAAAACACGGCGACAGAAACCAGCCCGAGCAGAGCCAGACCAGCCAGGCTCGAAAAATGTTTCATGCTCTCTCTACAAACCGGAGCGATCCTTCGTTCCAGGAACAAAAAAGCCCCCGACAAGTTTTGTCGGGGGCTTTTTTGGTTTTCGGGGTCAGTGCGAAGCGGACTTCTGTTCGGCTTCTTGCTCGGCGAGAAGCTTTTCGACGGCTTCTTCGAGCTTCTCTCCACGGAGGTTCTTAAACCGAATGACGCCCTTGTGATCTAAAACAAAGATCGTCGGCCAGCCATGGATATTCCACTTTGTGGCGATTGGCCCCGAGGTGGTTCCGTCCATGAACTGACGCCAGGTGACGTTTTCTTTGTCCATTCTCGGCTTGACGACCGACCGGTCGCCGTCGCTGTTGATGCCCAGCAATGCAAAGGGTTTATCGGCCAATTTCTTGACCATTGCCTTCTCATGCGGAAGCATCGCGACACAGGGCCCTCACCAGAAGCCCCAGAAATCCAGGACAACCACCTTTCCCTTGTACTCCGAGAGCGTGATCTTCGCGCCCGTCTCGTCGGTGCTCGTAAGCTCCGGCGCGACTTTCCCGATCTGAAGATTTTCTTTCTCGAAGAGCTGGGCCTTGGCCTGGGTCGCCGCCGCCGTGGTCGGGTACCTGGCGATCAGCTCTTTCGTCAGCGCCACTCCCTCGTCGCCGGGCAGCGCGTTGGCTCGCTGAAGCAGAATCGTTGCCTTGACCCCGTCGTAGGGCGTCTGCGACTCGATGGCCCCCATCCACTCGCTCAGCTTCGTCGGCACAAAGCTCCGGGCGAGGCTGAGTAGCAGCGGGAGCTGACGGGCCATGTCCGGGTTCTTCGCCTCAGCCGCAATCAGCGCGTCGATGCCGTCTGAAGTGACCCCGCCGAACTGGAGCGCCAGCATCCGGGCACCGAGTCCCACCGGAGTGCCCTTGGCCTTCTCCGCCAGCGCGAGGAACTTCGGGACGAACTCTTTCTGGAGTGCGGCCTGCGCCTCACGAATGCGCTTTGTCCGGTCCTCGCGCAGCTCGGCGGGATCGCCAGGCTTGATCGATTCGCGCTGCCGGGTTTGAAACTCCAGCCGCAGAGTTTTGAACTCGTCGGCGTACTTGTCCGTCTGGGCGGGCGCAACCAGCGCCGGAAGCAGGGCCGCGAGTGCCAGCGGAAATAGCGGCCTCATGGCTTGCTCCCCGCTTTCTGCTCGGCTTCGGCCTCGGCGATGAGCTTCTCGACAGCGCTTGACAGCTCGTCGTCGCGCAGGTCGATGTGGCGAATGACGCCCTTATGGTCCAGCACAAAAATATGCGGCCAGTAGTGGACATTCCACTTGCTTGCGAGCGGCCCCGAGGTGGAACCGTCGATGGCCTGACGCCAGGTGATGTTTTGCTCTTTGAGAATCTTGTTGACGACCGACCGGTCGCCATCGCTGTTGATTCCGATGAGTGCGAAGGGCTTGTCGGCCAATTTCTTGACCATTGCCTTCTCATGCGGAAGCATCGCGACGCAAGGCCCTCACCAGAAGCCCCAGAAATCGACGACAACCACTTTGCCGCGATATTCCGAGAGCTTGAACGCCGTATCTTTTTCGTCTTTGGCTTCAAAATCAGGAGCTACTTTACCGACCTGGAGATTCTCCAGCTCGAAAATCGTCCCTTTTGCTTCGTTGGCAGCCGCTGTGGTCGCATACTTTGTCGTTACCGACTTTAAGAGTGCAAGCGCGTCGTCTTTCTTGCCCAGAGCAAACAGAGTCTGCCCACGCTCGTACATCGCCTGTGCCTTAACACCGGGAAACGGAGATTTAGTCTCCACTTCCTGCATCATCGCGACGATCTTACTTTTCTCTGCGGGCTGCTCGGTCATGTCGCGCAGGCCGCCGATCTGCGAGAGCGCACGCGCCATGTCCGGGTTCTTGGCTTCCAGCTTGACGATTTCCTGCGCGAGCTTCATCAGCTCGGCGGGCTTCATTCCGGGTCCGGACGCCATGTTGAAGTGCTGCATCCGCGCCCGAAGGCCCGAGGTCGTCCCTTTCGCTTTACTCGCAAGCGCCAGAAACTTCGGGCCAAGCTCTTTGCTCAGCTTCGCCATGCCGTCGGTGTAGACCTTCATGCGGTCTTTTTCCGGCGCTTTCTGATACGCCGCGATGACCGCTGTACGGCCCTGGCCGAACGCCGCCGTCAGCGTTTTTAGCTCCGGCGCGTACTTGTCGCCTTTGGGGGGCGAGGGCGTCTGCGCGTGGAGTGCGGGGACCGCTGCGGCAAGGAGCGCCACTGCTGTCCACATCCTGTGATTCATATACCTACCTCCGATAGCTATTGTACGCCAGAATTTGCCCCCAGCCTTGTGTTTTTGCCTCCCAGCCCCCAGTAACTGCCCCCCAGCCCCCAGTAATGGGGGAGAATATCCGGCTTCGACAAAACGCTTTCCGGTCCCCCCATTACTGGGGGTCAGGGGGCAGGGGCAGGGGGAAACCCCGAATGGCTTCGTAGAGAAGCATTCCGGCGGCGACCGTGACGTTGTAGCTGTCGGCACCCGTGTTCTGGGCCATGGGAAGCTTCACGACAGAATCGCTGGCGGCGCGGACGCCCGCCGAGATGCCGTCCTGTTCGTTGCCCAGAACCAGCACAAGGGGCCTTATTGTGAGATCCAGCTCGCTCGCCAGTTTTTCCGCGCTGCCCGACGAAGAAACCACGGTCGCGCCCTGCGTTCGGAGCGCGTTCAGAGCGCCCGGCAGATCGGGCGTGAGCGCGAGCGGAAGACGCAAAATGCTCCCCGTAGTCGAGCGAACCGACTGGCGCTGCCACGGCTCGGCAGAGCCTTCGGAGAGCAGCAAGCCACTCGCGCCAATCGCATCGGCAGTGCGAATCAAAACCCCGACATTTCTGGGGTCCTGGATTTTCTCGCCGCAGAGAATCAGTCCGCTTCCGCCGAGCAATTCCAACGGCTCGACCCGGTTCTGGCCGACCACAGCGATGGCCTGGGCGCTGGTCTCGTAGCCGGTGCCGATCAATTTCTGGATCAGCCCGCCTGAGAGCACGTAGAGCGGAATTCTTCGCGCCGCGCAGCCCGGCTCCACCACCGGCAGGGCGTCGGGTGTCGAAAAGACCGCGTAGACTGAGATACTGGTAGTCGCCAGCGCCTGGACCACGAGCTTGACGTCTTCCACGAGAAACCGACCCGTCGCGACGCGCCCGCCCGCGCGGGTGAGCGCCAGCGCATCGCGAAACGCCGGATGCTTGATTCCAGAAACCGACTCACGCATTTGGTATAGGCCTACGGGGGAAGCAATTTGGACACGGAAACGTCGAAAGAGCCGACACGCTGGTCTTCCTCGAAGCGTCGAACGTGAGCGTACTCGCTCTCCGACGGCTCCGTATGAACATGGAGGCAGCGATTCGCCAGGTCCAAAACCCAGTACTCGGAGACTCCCGCGCGGGCATAGAGCCGGACTTTTTCTTTCAAGTCGTCGCTCAGAGTGGAGTCGGAGACCTCAATCACCAGCCGGGCTTCCGAGGCGGTCGGGTGTAGTTCGATGTAGTCGTCTTCCGGACCGACAGTTACCAGAATGTCTGGTTCCGGCTCGGTGAAGAGGTCTAAAATCAGCGGATCCTGAAGGCGCACATAGCCCGCACCGAACGTGGCTTCGGCCCAGTGGCTGCACCGCCGAACAGCGGTGACGTGCGCCGGGTTCTTGGGCATCTTGTAGACAATCTCTCCCTCAAGAAGTTCAAAAGGCCGCTCGCCCAGAAGCCCGGCCTGCAAAAGAAAATAGACTTCCTCGCGGCTCCAGAGCTTGCGGCGCGTTTCGGGATCGGCCAGAGCGGACATGCACTATTTTACCGCTTTTCTTGCGCGAGTTCATGGATTTTTCACGTCGAGGTGAAACAATGGAGGCGTGCGGATTCTTCTGATCGAGGACGAAGTTGCCATCGCGGCGGTGGTGAAGCGAGGGCTGGAGCGCTCGGGCTACAGCGTCACGGCTATCCACGACGGAGCCGAGGGGCTGGAGGTGGCGCTTTCCGAAGAGTGGGCGCTGATTCTACTCGACCTGATGCTGCCGGGCCGCGATGGGCTGGATATCTGCCGCTCGCTCCGGGCGCGAAGAAATACGACCCCCATTCTCATGCTGACGGCCCGCGACGCCGTGCCCGACCGGGTGCGCGGCCTCGAAGTCGGGGCCGATGACTATCTGCCCAAGCCGTTTGCCTTCGAGGAGCTTCTGGCGCGGGTGCGGGCGCTGCTGAGGCGCGAGAGCGTCCACCGAACGTCGCTGATCCAGATACGGGACATCGAGATCGACACGACCACCCGCCGCGTGACCCGCGCGGGAGTCGAGGTCGCCCTCACTCCGCGCGAGTGGACGTTGCTCGAAGCGCTGGTGCGAAGCGAGGATCGCCCGCTCTCCCGCGAGACCATTCTCAGCCGGGTCTGGGACGACGAAGGCCGCACGGGGTCCAACACGGTCGATGTCTATATCAATCAGCTCCGCCGAAAGATAGACACCGACGCCGAGGTCAAGCTGATCCACACGATCCACGGCATTGGCTATGTTCTTCGGCGACCTGCGGGGACGGAAGGGACACTATGACCGTCCGCGCCCGCCTGACCCTGCTCAATGTCCTGGTCTTCACCGCTGTCATGACCGCGCTGGGCCTGACGGTTCGGCAACACGTCAAGCAAAACCTCGAAGCAGGCATCGACCGCACTCTGGAGCGCGGCCCCGGTCGGCGCGGCCCGCGCCCTGAGCCACGCCGCGACAACAGTCGCCCGGATCGTCCCGAGCGCGGGCGTGGGCGTGACTATCGCCCGACCAAAGAGAATATTGCCCGCTGGCGAAGCTTGTACAAAGAACAGAACGATCCCGAAGCCCCCACCCCCCCGTTCTTCGACACAAGCGGAGAGAACCTGATGTCACAGAAGCGGGCCACCGATCTGAGTGCTATCCAGCGAGTCATTGCGGGAGGCAAGCCGCTCTTCACCACAGTGGACACGATGCGCTGCTACACCTCGCTTCTGCCTGTGGAGCGGGTCGAACCCGGTGTCGGGCGGGTGATCGTCCAGACCACCGAGTCGCTGGAGAAAACAAACGAGGCCGTGGCGCAGTTCACCCGCTCGCTTCTGACCATGATCCCGCTGGCGATGCTGCTCGCGGCGGGCGGCGGACTCTTTCTCACCAGCCGCGCCCTCCGCCCGATCCGAGCCGCAACCGAAGCCGCCAGTAAGATCGGGGCGTCGGATCTGTCGGAGCGGCTGCCGGTCTCCGGGAAAGACGAGTTCGCCCGGCTCGCGCAGACTCTCAACGGCATGCTCGCCCGCCTCGAAGCCGCGTTCGAGCGCCAGCGCCGGTTCGTCGCCGACGCGTCGCACGAACTGCGCACGCCGCTCACGGTGATAAAAGCCAACACCAGCCTCGCCCTCGCCGACCCCGCGCTCGCTCCCGATGCCCGCGAGACGCTCTCGGAGATCGACAGCGCCGCCGACCGCACCACCCGGATCGTCCAGGACCTGCTCCTGCTCGCCCGCTCGGAGGCCGGGCAGCTTCCGGTGAAAAAAGAGACCGTCGCACTCAAGGGCTTGCTGGACGAGCTGGGACAGGAAGCGCCCCGCCTGCGCACGGGTGCCCCACCCGTGCGCGTGGACGCGCCCGCGTCGCTCACGCTGAGCGCCGACCCGCACCAATTGCGCCGAATGCTGACGAACCTTCTGGACAACGCCCTGCGCCACACCCCGTCGCCGGGAGAAGTCACTCTGAGCGCGTCGCAGAGCGGAAAGTCTGTCACGCTCGAAGTGAGCGACACAGGAGTCGGGATCGCGCCGGAGCACCTGCCGCACCTGGGCGAGCGCTTCTACCGCGCCGATGCCTCCCGCGCCCGCACCGGCGGCGGCACGGGGCTGGGACTCGCTATCGCCCGCTCCATCGCCGAGGCCCACGGCGGAACGCTCACTATCACCAGCACTCCCGGCACAGGCACCACAGTTCAGATCGTACTTCCTGTCGAATCAGCGTAGAATGCCTGCATGGACCCGATAGACAGTAGCCCCTGTGGACGCTGGGCGCACGACCATCCACCCGCTCGCGACATCAACGCGGAGTACGAGAAACGCCAGACGGTCGGGCAGCGCCTCGCCGACAAAATAGCCACGACAGTCGGTGGCTGGCCGTTTATTCTCTGCCAATCGGTGATCTTGATGCTCTGGATCGCGGCCAATGTCTACTTTTTTCTGCACCCGAAGCTCTTGAAAGCCTGGGATCCGTATCCGTTTATCTTGCTGAACCTGGTTTTGAGCTTTCAGGCCGCCTACACCGGCCCGATTGTGATGATGAGCCAGAACCGGCAGTCCGAGAAAGATCGGCTCACGGCCCAGCGCGACTACGAGGTGGACAAACGCGCCGAGAGCGAAGTCGCCGTGATCATGGAGCATCTCTTGCACCAGGACCGGCAGATCACGGCACTGCGCGAGGAGCTTTCCGCGCTCCGCCACGAGCTTCGCAAGTGACCCCGCGCCTGAAGGTTTGCTGCATCGCAAGCCCGGACGAAGCGCGACTGGCGATCCGGCTCGGGGCGGACGCGCTCGGGCTGGTCGGGCCGATGCCGAGCGGGCCGGGGCCGATCCCCCAGGAACGAATCGCCCAGATTGCCGCCGCGACCCCGCCCGGAGTCGCGAGCTTCTTGCTCACAAGCGAGACGCAGCCCAAGGGGATCGTTGCGCAGTGGCGGCGTAGCCTGACCGACACCATCCAGCTCACCGACGCGACCACGCCCCAGACGCGCCAGATGCTTCGGGAGGCGCTGCCCGGCGTGAAGATAGTGCAGGTCGTCCATGTCTGCGGGCCGGAGTCTCAGGACGAAGCGCTGGCGATGGCGGAAGGCTCCGACGCCCTGCTTCTGGACTCGGGAAGACCGAACGAGGCTATTAAAATTCTGGGCGGGACGGGACAGGTCCACGACTGGAGCGTCAGCGCGGCGATTGTCCAGACCGTCCCCTGCCCGGTGTTTCTCGCCGGTGGCCTGCGCCCCGAGAACGTTGCCGAGGCCGTGCGAGTTGTCCGCCCGTTCGGAGTCGATCTGTGCAGCGGCGTCCGCACCGAAGGCCGCCTCGACGAAGCAAAGCTAACGGCGTTCTGCGCCGCTCTGCGCCGCGAGCTTCGTCCGTGATACAACTGGCCCAATGAGTTGGGTCAGTCCTATCTTGCGCGGTAGGAAGCCATCGTCGCTCGGCGATGCGCTGGTGATCGCGGTGGGCTGCCTTCTGATGGCGCTGGGCTTCCGGTTCTTTTTCGCTGCCAACCATATCGTCGCAGGGGGCGTCGTCGGTCTCTCGATTATTCTCGAAACCGCGCGTGGCTGGAACCCGGCCTGGGTGCAGTGGGGCCTGAACGTCCCGCTCTTCGGGCTGGCGTTCTGGCTTCTCGGACGCGGCGAGGCGCTCCGCTCTCTGCTCGGCTCCTTGCTGCTCCCTCTGGCGATCCTGCTGACGGCTCCTCTCCGCCCGGTGACGCAAACTCCACTGCTCGCCGCGATCTTCGGGGGGCTGGTCTACGGCACGGGGCTGGGGCTGGTGCTCCTCGGGCGCAGCTCGGTGGGCGGGTGGTCCCTGCTCTCCCGAATGCTCTCCCGTCGCTTTCCCGTCTCGGTCGGGGGCGCTCTGTTCGTTCTGGATGCCCTGACGATCACTGCCGGGGGGCTTCTCTTCGGGGCGGAGCGGGCGATGTACGGGCTGATCGCCGCGTTTGTCATGCGCCGCGCTCTGGACGGTGTCCTGATGGGCTTCTCGCGCGCCAAGCTGGCGCTGATTATCTCAGCGCACGACGCTGCAATCCGGCAGGCGATTTTAACCGAGCTGGACCGGGGACTGACCGTCCTTCCGGGCGTCGGGGGCTACACCAACGAAGCCCGCCCCGTCCTGATGGTCGTTTTAGGCCAGGCCGAGGTTCCCGTCCTGCGGGCGCTTGTCCGCGAGCGCGACCCGGACGCCTTCGTGGTTCTGACCGACGCCACGGAGGTTCTCGGCAAAGGCTTCCGCGCGGGCGGCTGAGCGCTCAGAGCGGCCTGGGCTGCGTCCAGCGAACCTTTGGGTTGTAAAACTTCCAGACCGCCGCGCTGATCTTCTTGATCGCGACCTCGGCCTCGTTGGCCGCCGTCCAGCTCTGATCGACGTTGTCTTTGGTGAACACGGCAATCGTGATGTCGCCCGCTGGAGAGTGAATCAGCGCCACATCGGAGCGGCTCTGGTTCACCGCGCCGCTCTTGGACGCGACGCTCACCCAGGGCGGGCACTGCTTGGCGATCAGGTCGTTGAAATACTGGTGCGAGAGAATCCGCTGCATCTCGTCGCACGCCGCCGGGGAACCGGCTTTGTCGTCGGCGATTTGTTCCAGAAGCTGGACCATCTCGCGGGGCGTCGTGACCCCGAGTCCCCACTTATCGGCGAGCTTTTTCAGCTCCGTCTCCTCGGGCGGGAGCTGCGAGAGAATCCGGGTGCTTTTCAGCCCGTGGCGATCCAGCCAGCCGTTGATCTCCATCGCCCCGAGCCAGCGGATCATCATTGCGGTCGCCGTGTTGTCGCTGACGGTAATCATCAGGTGCAGAAGCTCTTTTAGCTCTAATTTCGTGCCGGGCTTGTAGTTCTGGATAAAACCCGCCCCGCCGCGCTTGATGTCCTCGGTGTACTCGCGCGTGTCGGAGTATTTCAGCTCGCCCCTGTCGAGCTTCTCCATCGCCGTGCAGAGAATCGCCAGCTTGATCGTGCTCGCCGTCGGGAATGGCTCGTCGGCGCTACGCAAAACCCACTCATCGCGCTTTCGGAAGTGAACCGCATAGCCCATGCGCCCCCGAAACGGAGCCGCAATCGCCTCCAGTTGCCCGATCAGCCTCGGCGAGGCCAGACGCTCTTTCCACATACCTCAAATTCTACCCGGTAGAATGAGCATGTGATCCACAAGCCTGCGGCAACATTGCCCATTTCAGTTGAAAATTCACTCTGGAAAAGACAAGTTCGAAGCCAGCTTTGGGACGAACCTTACGATCAGGATGCAGACCCGGCGGAAGAGCCGCAGCCTCACTGGTCGTTTGATCGTTTTGGTCAGAGCGTCACAGAGCTGCCGGACGGACGCATCTTTTACATCGGCGGCGAGTATGAAGACTTCTACATGCCGGACTTTCAAATCTACAACGATCTGGTAATTGTCTATCCCGACCGACGTATTGAGCTTTATGTCTATCCGTCTCCTATTTTTCCGCCGACTGACTTTCACACAGCCACGCGGATCGACGATAAAATCTATCTGATCGGAAATCTGGGCTATGACGGCTACCGATCTGAAAGAAGCACACCCGTCTTCTGCCTGGATTCCTCGACGCTGGAACTTCAGAGGGTTGCAACTCACGGCAGTGCCCCCGGCTGGATTCATGAACATCAAGCGGTGGCAAAAGAGGACGGCACAATCCATGTCTCAAAAGGAAAATTGTGGCAGGCAGCCCGGCGCAGTGGCAGGGAGAACATCAATGAATGGCAGCTTGATCCCACGACGGGCCAATGGGTACAGCTCACCGACAATCGCTGGCTTTGCTGGCGGTTCCAACGAAGCGACTGTAGCTGCAACCACCTCTGGATGATCCGCATCGCCTGGCGTGAAACCGGTAAAAACGGGAACATGGAGAATCTTAAATGGAGTCAGGATCACCTGCTGAGAGACCTTGGATTTTTGCCCGACGTTTCCTTGGTTCCCCATCTCTATAGTCCGCCTGTTTCACACGAGCGCCTGAGCCGCGCGGAAGAAAAAACGATTGGCTATCGAGGCGTTCGAATCCATGGCGTTCTTGTACGTTACGCCGAAGCAAGCGGCTCCGTGACGATGACTATCGAAGGAGAGCTTTCCGAAACGATTCAGCAAGCTCTGGTGGCGGATCTCCAGAAAAAATTATCAACGCTGGAGCACATTCCCTGGACCGTAGAGCCTATCGACCTATCGAGTTCCAGGCGATAACATTCTTCCGTGATCAACGACACTGATCTTTTCGACGTAGCGACGACCACCGGCGGGCCTGCGATACAATTCGAGCATGGCCTATAGCGAGTTCACCTACCTGGAAGCCAAGCGTCGTTTTGGTCTGAGCGTCAGCGACGACCTTGACCTCTTCGCGGGCGCTGCTCCGGTCGCACCCAGCGACTGGCTGAGAGAGACGCTGGAGCGAACGCTGTCTCTCGCTATCGCCGTCGCAACGGAAAAGGCGCGCTCCGAGTGGATCATCGCCCCGATTCTCGTCGAGATGCAGCAGCGCTCGACCTCCCCGCTCAGCCTCTTTTCCGGCACCGAGTTCATCGTCGATCCGGAGGAAGGTCTCGCGGGATTTTGCGACTTCATCGCCACGCAATCCGACGAGCAGCTTGCGATCACCGCCCCCGTTCTGATGGTGGTCGAGGCAAAAAACGAAAACATGCGGGCGGGCCTCGGTCCGTGTCTCGCGTCGATGGTGGGTGCACAGCGGTTCAATGAACGTGAAGGGACACCCCGAGGAAAGCTCTACGGTGCCGTCACGACGGGTACGAACTGGCGCTTTCTGGAGCTTACCGGAACGCAGGCGCGAATCGACAAAAGCGAACACTACATCGAAAATCTCGAACGAATCCTCGGAATCCTCTTTCAAATTTCCGGGGAAGTAAACTCGGTGGCGACGACCGCCGACGGGCATGCGCGGTATAATTGACGCATGAACCGAAGCGCCGATCCGAACGACATCGCCGAGCGCGGACGCGCTCTGTACGCCGAAAAGCTCCGCCCTCTTCTCGAACCCAAAGAGACGGGGCGCTACGTGGTTCTCAACGTCGAAACCGGCGAGTTCGAGATGGGCGACGACGCCGTCACCCCGAGCGAGAAGATGCGCCAGCGGTTTCCCGGAACGTTGTTCTACGCGCTGAGAGTGGGCTATCCGGCCATGATTACTCGAGCTTTACATTTTTAGGTTAGACATATGAGTGAAGAACCGTCACATGATTTCGAAGCCTATTTGAATGATTTTCAAGGAGATTTAGCATCAGGAAATTATTCTATGTGGTGGACTACGCCAGAAGATCCCAAATTTTCTGATTCGCCCCTGAGAAAGATTATTCATGAGTCTTTTGAAGCACTCGATGGAATTGAACCATTCGTCGCCATGTTGATTCTTGAAAAATTAAAGAAGGAGCAAATAGATAGCTTGATCGAGCTACCCGAAGAGCTTGGCACGGAATATATTTACAAAGCGGGATTGCCACCATTAATATTATCCCTTAATCGAGAAAAATCGATACGACTTCATTTTAATGAACATCTATTTTCGGCACAACAGAGGTATGAAATCTATTTTAGCTTTTGCGATTATCTAAAGCTCATCAAAAGGGCAACCAATAGAGAAAATAAAAAAACACCTATCCAACGATTGCAGCGGGTATTCCAAAAAATACCCGCTCAAGATAAAGGATTGAACTGGTGGAAAACGGTAGACCAATTATCTACCAGATATGGAGCGGAACGGATTGGCAGCATTTCGATTGATTCGTAGACAATAAAATTTATGACAACTGATCTTTTCGACGTGGCGACTACCGCCGCCGGGCCTGCGGGCGAGCTTCCGCTGACGGAGGAGCTTCTGCGCGACGCGCCTTCGGGCGATCTGTTTGGCCTGAGTCAGAACGCCGGGATGGGCTGGGAGCCGAGCAAAGTGGTCGGGCGCGAGGTTCTGGTGCTCTCGACGCTCGGCGGGATGCGCGGCGAGGACGGCAAGCCGATAGCGCTGGGCTACCACACGGGGCACTGGGAAGTTGGGCTTCAGGTGCGTGAGTGCGCGGAAGAGCTGGCGCGGCGCGGCGCGATCCCGTTCGCGGGCTTCGTCTCCGACCCATGCGACGGACGCTCGCAGGGTACGACGGGGATGTTCGACTCATTGCCCTACCGAAACGACGCCGCGATTGTTCTGCGGCGGCTGATTCGTTCTCTGCCAAACCGACGCGCCGTGATCGGGGTCGCGACGTGCGACAAGGGCTTGCCCGCGATGCTCATGGCGCTGGCGGGCATGAAAGATTTGCCCGTCGCAATTGTGCCGGGCGGCGTGACGTTGCCGCCGAAACACGGCGAGGACGCCGGAAAAGTTCAGACTATCGGGGCGCGGTTTTCCCATGGATTGATTACGCTCAAGGAAGCCGCCGAGGCGGGCTGCCGGGCCTGCGCGACGCCGGGTGGCGGCTGCCAGTTCTTCGGGACGGCGGCGACGGCCCAGGCGGTCGCGGAAGCTCTCGGCCTGACGGTTCCCCACGCCGCGCTCGCCCCGAGCGGCCAGCCGATCTGGCTCGACATCGCCACCCGCACCGCCGAAGCGATTCTCGCCATGGACAAAGCGGGAGTGACTAGCAGGCAGATTCTCACCGACGACGCCATCGAGAACGCCATGCTGGTTCATGCAGCCTGCGGCGGCTCCACCAACCTTCTTCTGCACATTCCGGCTATCGCCCACGCCGCAGGACTCAAGCGCCCGAGCGTGGACGACTGGATTCGTGTCAATCGCTCCGTTCCCCGTATTGTCGATGTCTTGCCCAACGGCCCGACCGATCACCCGACCGTCCGGATGTACCTCGCAGGCGGCGTCCCGGAGGTGATGCTCCATCTCCGGGATCTGGGCCTGCTCCACCTGGATTGCCTGACGGTCAGTGGGAAGACCGTCGGCGAAAACCTGGCCGAGTGGGAGACGAGCGAGCGGCGCGAGCGGCTCAAGGAAATTCTGCGCGAGAAAGACGGCGTCGATCCGGGCGACGTGATCTCCTCGCCCGAGCAAGCCCGCAAGAAAGGTCTCACCAGCACGGTGTGCTTCCCGCAGGGCAATCTTGCGCCGGAAGGCTCCGTCATCAAGGCGACCAGCATCGCCCCCGAGGTCGTCGGCGAAGATGGGGTCTACCGAAAAGTCGGCCCCGCAAAAGTCTTCACGTCGGAGAGCGACGCGATTGCGGCCATCAAGGGCGGCAAAATTATCTCGGGCGACGTGATCGTGCTTACCTGCCGGGGACCGCTCGGAACCGGCATGGAAGAAACGTACCAGCTTACGAGTGCCCTGAAGTTCCTGCCTTTTGGAAAGCAAGTCGCGCTGATCACCGACGCCCGCTTCTCCGGCGTCTCGACCGGCGCGTGCATCGGGCACGTCGGGCCGGAAGCCCTCGCGGGCGGCCCGATTGGAAAAGTGATTGATGGCGACACCATAGAAATCATCGTAGACCGGGTGAATTTAGTGGCGTCCGTGAACGTCATCAACTCCCCCGACTTTGAAAATCGCCCCCTCCGCGAAGATTTAGCGCCCGACCCGCTCCTCCCCGACGACACTCGCCTCTGGGCCGCACTCGTCACGGCCTCCGGCGGACTCTGGGGCGGCTGCGTCTACGACACCGACGCGATCATCGCAAAGCTTAGGTAACTTCAGGACATGGAAATCAGTGATATTCATCTGAAACGGCCTGACCGACGCCAAGAACACGCCTCCCTGATTCCAGGCGAGACGACGATCCAGCGAATGGGACTGGAGTGTTGGGGCACGTATCGCTCCTACTGCGCTTTCTTCACGCCGGATGGGAAAGTCACCTACATAGGGCACGGTGAGGGACTGGAAGGGAACGCCACAGGGAATTTCGAACAGTGGAAGTTCAAAAATCTCTGCTTATATATTGATGAATTAAATATCGAATCGTTTGCAGATGAATTTCAAGATTATAGTTGTACAGTCTCATGGTCTTCAGATGCTTTATTCCATACCTGGTTTCTTTTTGAGACGACGGATTTTATCAAAACAGTTGCATCCTACGATGGCTCTATGCCACCCCTGTTTCGCATAGTCGCGATTGTTCTAAATAATTTATTAGATTTTGCAGAATGGGATGAAAAAGATTTTTTTATCCAGCGTGATCTCTCGGTGAAGCTGCCAACAAAGCGGAAGTGGGGATAAATTCACGACATGGAAATCCTAAACCTCCATCGGGAACGAACTAGCCGACGAGAAGAAGTAGTTCCCTCGTTTCGGGACAAAAAAACGACAATCCGGCGAATTGGGCTGGAGCGCAATGGGATGGATCGAAGCTATTGCGCCATATTCACGCCAACAGAAAACATCACCTACGTAGGGCACGGCAAAGGACTGGAAGGAAACACCACGGGGCGAGTAGCTGGTGATATGGAGAGGTGGAAACTCAAAAACACCTGCCTCTGTCTCGATAATTTGAACATCGAATCGTTTGCCGATGAGTACAAACAGGACACTTGTACCATTTCATATGGAGAATATGCTTTTCCACACACCTATTTTCTTTTTGAAACGGCGGAATTCATCAAAACAATTTCATTCTATGACTCTACTGAGTCACCTCTGTTTTTCATCATCGGTTCCCTTCTCGACGATTTGTTAGATTCTGCAAAATGGAGGGAGAAAGACTTTTCTCTTCAACGCAATCACCCCACCAGGCCGCCAGTCAAGCCAAACTGGGGATAACGAGCCTCACTACTTCTCTCGCAATAGATTTCGCGTGAAACTCAAAAGCGGGTACAACGTCTGAGAGAGAGATCATGCGAGGACGAATTGCACTGGGAGTGGCGCTGGGGTTGGGCGTGGTGGCGCTGGCCGCGCCGCCGACGAAAAAACCGGCTGCCCCGGCACAAAGCGGCGCGACGCTTTTTGCCCAGAAGTGCGCCGCGTGCCACGGACCCAGCGGCGAGGGCGCGAGTGTCTATCCGAAGGCGCTGGCCGGGGCGCTCTCGACCGAGCAGCTTGCGGCGTATCTTGCGAAAAACATGCCGCCCGGCCCGAAACATGTCTCGGCAGCGGAAGCCACGGTTATTTCGAAGTTCGCGCAGGACGCGTTCTACTCGCCAATCGCTCAGGAGCGGGTGCGCCCGGCTCGCGTCGCGCTGTCTCGATTGACAGTGCGGCAGTTCAAGAGCGCACTGGCCGATCTTTTCGGGAGCTTTCGCCCCCAGACGCCCCCGAGCGCGGAGCGCGGGCTGCGCGGAGCCTACTTCAAAGCTCGCGACTTCGACAACAGTCAGAAAGTTCTGGAGCGGCTCGATTCGCAGGTACGCTTTGATTTTGGCAAGGGTATCCCGGCTCAGGGGGCGTTCGATCCGTACCAGTTCTCGATCCGCTGGGACGGCAGCCTGAGCGCCCCCGATACCGGCGAGTACGAGCTAATCGTGAAAACGGATCAGGCCACGCGCCTCTGGGTGAACGAGCTGGAGTACGAAAAACCTCTGATCGATGCCTGGGTAAAATCGGGGAAAAACACGGTGTTTTCGGCACCGATTTACTTGCTCGGCGGACGCACCTACCCGATTCGGCTGGAGTTCTCCAAATCGACGTTCGGGGTGGACGACACGAAAGATCAGAACAAGCGCCCGGTCGCGCCCGCGTTCGTGACGCTGGCATGGAAGCGCCCGCACCTGGCGGAAGAGCCGATCCCAACGCGCCGCCTGACGCCCGTGCAGACGCCCGAGACCTTTGTGAGCCATGCCCCGCTCCCGCCCGACGACCGCTCGATGGGCTACGAGCGCGGCGACGCAATCTCCAAAGCCTGGGACGATGCCACAACGTCGGCGGCGATGGAGGCGACGCAGTATGCCGCAGAGCATCAGAAATCTCTCCTGCCCGGCGCGGACGAGAAAACTTTTGCAAAAAAGTTCGTCGAGCGGGCGCTGCGCCACCCGCTGAGCGCGGAAGAAACCGCGTTTTTTGTAGACCGGCAGTTTGCAAGAGCACCCGATGCAGGGGCGGGCCTGCGCCGGGTCGTCTTGCTGACGCTCAAGTCGCCGGGCTTTCTGTTTCGCGAGGCAGGCGCATCGGACGCGTTTTCAATCGCCTCGAAGCTGAGCTTCACGCTCTGGGACGCGCCCCCCGACGACGCTCTGCTTGAGGCCGCTCGCACCGGAGCTTTAGACACGCCAGCCGGAGTGCGCGCCGAGGCCGAGCGCCTCGCCCGCGACCTGCGTGCCTGGGCGAAGCTGCGCGAGTTTCTCCTGCTCTATCTCAAAGTAGACCAGGTGCCCGATCTCGCCAAGGACGACAAACGCTTCCCCGAGTTCGATCCGGCCACCGCCAGCGACCTGCGAACGAGCCTGGAGCTGTTTTTAGAGTCCGTCGCCGGGAGCGAAAAATCCGACCTGCGCGAGCTGCTTCTCTCGGACAAGGTTTTTCTCAACGGAAATTTAGCGCGACTCTACGACGCGGACCTCGCCCCGGACGCCCCGTTCCAGCCCGTGTCCCTGCCCGAGCGTAGCGGGATTCTCACTCAGCCCTACCTGCTGGCAAGCTTCGCCTATCTTGCCGAAAGCTCGCCGATTCACCGGGGCGTGTTGCTCTCGCGCAGCTTCCTGGGCCGCACGCTCGCCCCGCCGCCCGTGGCCGTGGCTCCTGTCGCCGCAAGTCTTCAGCCCACGCTCACCACCCGCCAGCGCGTCAGCCTCCAGACAAAGCCCGCCGCATGCAGCTCGTGCCACGGGTTAATAAATCCGCTCGGCTTCACGCTGGAAAAATTCGATGCCATCGGACGACTTCGAGAAAAAGACAACGGCCAGCCCATCGACGACGCGGGCAGCTACCAGAACAGACCGCTCAAAGGCTCCAAAGACCTCGCCCGCTTTCTCGCAAGCAGCCCCGAGATGCACCAGGCGTTCGTCGAGAAATTATTTCAGAACTTCACCAAGCAACCGATTCGAGCGTACGGCCCCAAAACTCTGCCCGAATTAACCCAGAAATTCAAAAACAACGAGTATAATATCCGAAAATTAATGGTAGAGGCAGCAATTGTTACTTCAGAGAGGAGTAATAGATAGCTGCCCTGATTCGACAAAATCAGCCGTTAACCGATGTTTTCTCAGCAAGGCGATACCAATTAGAGGGCGTTTCCCCATTCCCAGAACCGTCACTTTTCTTGGAATACCGTCCCAAAGCACCGTCGCAACAAAAACGTCAACAGCAATCCCAGATCCATCTGCAAGATTCACCGTTATTTGTGTAAAATAAGGCAGATTTATTGCTTGGATTGCAGGCAAAGGAAGCGTCATTGCTCCCTCAAAACCTGTATCTACAACAAATTCCAGGATCAGTTCGTTTCCATCTTCAAGAAGAAAAGGGACACCGACAACCCCATGCTCACGCTCAACATGCCCTGTCACCTGGCGACTCGTGAGAGCGTCCCTGCCCCCAGCGCATAGACGGCGTCATAGCCGATGCGCTCCGACCAGAGGCTGGCGTCGGGGCGGCGTTCTTTAAGCCGAAGCCCGGCCTGTAGAAGGTCGGCGTCGATTTCGTACTCCCCGGTAAGAATATCGATGGCGATGATCTTGCCGATGTTTTCCTCGGTCTCGACCACGCGACGAAGCTCTTTTTCGTAGAGGGCATGGCCTTTTTGAGAGATAGCAGAGTTCATTTTTTTAGTGTATCGCTGGAAACAAACGGGTACAATAGGTCACGATGAAACACACGAGCCGTCGGGCGTTTTTGCAGGGTCTGGGGCTGAGCGCCGCCGCGCTGCCGTTTATCACGGGGCTACCAGGGCTGGCCGCGCCGAACGCAAAGAGAAAGCAGCGGCTGGTGGTTTTGTTCTCCCCCGACGGGATCGTGCCGTGGAACTTCTGGCCCAAGGAAGAGGGCAAGAACTTCACGCTGCCCGAGATTCTCACGCCGCTGGCTCCGTTCAAGAACAAAGTCCTGACGCTCCACGGGGTCTGCGACCGGGTGCGAGGCGATGGCGACGCGCACATGCGAGGGATCGGGTGCCTGCTCACGGGCGTCGAGCTGTTTCCCGGCAATGTCCAGGGCGGCTCCGACACACCGGCAGGCTGGTCGAGCGGGCACTCTATCGACCAGGAGCTGAAAAACGTCCTCCAGAAAGACCCCGCGACGCGCACCCGGTTCGGCTCGCTGGAGCTGGGCGTCATGGTTCCCGAGCGGGCCGACACCTGGACCCGCATGGTCTACACCGGCCCCAACAAACCCGTCGCGCCCCTCGACGACCCACAGCAGGTTTTTCAGAAGCTCTATGGCCAGGCTAAAGACCAGCAGAACTTGAAGAGCGTCTTAGACGACCTGAAAGCCGACCTGGCAAAAGTCAGTGCAAAGGTCGGCAAAGAAGATCGGCAGATTCTCAGCGACCACGCCAGCCTCGTGCGGGAGCTGGAGAAAGACCTCCAGAGTTCTGCGAAGACCGACCTGAGCCACCCGGTCCCCGTTTTAGAACCGGGCGTCCGGCGCGACAATGACAATATTCCGCGTATCAGCAAGCAACAGATCGACCTCATGGTGGCAAGCTTCCAGGCCGACTTCACCCGGATCGCGACCCTTCAGTTCACCAACTCGGTGGGCGATGCCCGCTTCAGTTGGCTCGGGATCGGTGAGGGCCAGCACGCGCTCTCCCACGAGCCGGACACCAATCTGAGCGCCCAGGAAAAGCTCACCAGGATCGATAAATGGTACTGCGAGCAGCTTGCCTACCTGGCGAAGAAGCTTTCCGAGACCCCCGAACCCGGCTCCAGCGGCTCGATGCTGGACCACACCCTGATCGTCTGGACCAACGAGCTGGGCCAGGGCAACTCGCACACCCTCGACAACATCCCGTTCGTTTTAGTGGGAAATGCGCCCGGCTTCACCATGGGTCGCTCGCTCAAGCTGGGGAAAGTGCCCCACAACCGGCTTCTTCTCTCGCTCGCCCACGGCTTCGACCACCGAATCACCCGATTTGGCAACCCCAACCACTGCGGCGACGGCCCCCTGAACTTGAGCTAAAACTTCCAGGCTCACTCATCGTCCTCCACAGCGAAGTCCATGGAGAACGTCTTTTTCAGCCGCTGCGCTTCTTTTTTGTTTTGCGTCGCCCCCCAGACGTACCCCTTTTCTTCCGGCTTAGAAGGAATGAAAAAATAGATTCCCGTACCTTTCTTTATCATTCCGATGTATTCTCCCAAGTCTAAAACATTCCAATTTTCTCGAACAGCAAAAGAGCGGATAAAGCTATCGAGTTCTTTTTTTGCTACTTCTCCATCTCCATAGGCATACTTAAACGAACCGCCTCGTGTGACCTGAACAAGAAGAGCGCTTCCTAAAAATTGGGTCATCGTGTCCGAGTGCTTATCCCATTTTCTATCCCCGAAATGCCAGACAACGGGAGGATTCGATAGTTTTTTCGAAATATCGAATGCCTGGTCATAAGCACCTTGATTCTCTTCGAAAAAGACCAGATATTTCTTATCGACGATCTTCAGTTTCTCCAAAGATATCAGATGATCGTAATCATTGGTAAGTTCAGGATGCTTACCGGCACGATGGTAAAACTCACGAAGTGTAGGCGGCAATATCAGGCCAAGCCGTCGTTCTGTTTTTTGAATTTCTTGCTCAGAAATCCGATGTGATATTTTTAATGGAGAAAAAACTAGTTCGACAAGACGAGGGAACTCGCTCCAAAAGTTTTCTTCAGTTAGTTTCAGCGTTTTCAAAGACCAAACTCCTTATGATAGTCGTCGATGACCGACTCGGGGGGGCCATCGGCGGCGACTTTCGCGTGATCGAGCCACAGGGCGCGCGTCGCGACGCTTTGCACGGCTTCTGTGTCGTGACTCACGAAGACGATGGTTCGTCCCTCGCGCTGGAACTCGCGGATTTTATCGAGGCACTTGCGCTGAAAGACTTCGTCGCCGACGGCCAGGGTTTCGTCCACTAAGATTATTTCCGGGTCCGTGTGAACGGCCACCGCGAAGCCCAATCGGACGAACATGCCCGACGAATAGCTCCGCACGGGCGCGGCGTAGTAGCTCGGGTCCTCAAAATCGGCGAACGCCAGAATCTCAGGCTGGCGGGCCTCCATCTGCGCTCGCGTGAGGCCCAGGATCGAGCCGTTGAAGACGATGTTCTGGTAGCCGGTGAGGTCCGGGTGAAAGCCCGCGCCCACTTCGAGCAGCGGCGCGATTCTCGGGTGCGCCGGGTCCGCGCTGGCCGGAAACCCGACGCTTCCCGTGTCGGGCTTCATGACATTGGCGATCAGCGAGAGCAGCGTGGACTTCCCCGAGCCGTTTCGCCCGATCAGCGCGACGGTCTCGCCCTGAGCGATCTGCAAAGAGACATTGTCCAGCGCCAGTACCTGTTTGGAAGACGTTTTTTGCCCCTTAAGAAGCTGCCCAAGCTTACCTTTGATCCCCGCGTAGCTACTATCCCGGATCACAAAGCGTTTGGTAACATTTAGAATCTCAATCGCGGGTGTCATTTCCCTCCCCCCGCCTTCGCTCGTCCCTCGCTACGGCGACCCCCTCCCCGGCTTCGCGGGGGGAGGGGGTGAGTTCTATTTTCTCCCCCAGAACTGGGGGCAGGGGAGCAAAAAAATTCATCAAACTTGCTCCACGAAGCGCCACTTGCGCCGATTGAACGACGCATAGCCGCCAAGAAAAGTCCCGATACAGACGGCGCACATCAGAAAGAAGTACGGCCACGGCACTCCTGTGTTGATCGGTGACCCGGCAGGAAGCCCGAGCGCGTCGCTGCCGAGTTTTGCGACAGGAAGGAGCGAGCTGCGCCAGCAGACCAGAATCACGACCATCGGGTTGAGCAAGAAAAGCATATGAAGCACCGAGCTTGCGGCTTTGATGTGCTCCAGAAAATAAATTACCGGCATCGCATAGAACAACAAGTCTAAAACCACGGCGACCAGAAACTTGACGTCTTCAAAAAATACATTGAGCGCCGAGAGATACAGAGCAATACCAGCAATAAGTAGTGTTTGCATCAGAACCAATACAGGAATTAATAATATCGTGGTGGGGGGTAAAAAAAGCGTATGGCGAATCAAAGACTCGCGAGTGTAGAGAAAAATAATCAGAGGTAGCACAACAACGGCCAGTGTCAGTAAGAAATGCCGGAGATTGGCAAGTGTTGTGGCCAGAGGAAGAAGTTCTCTGGGGAAATAGACCTTTCGAATCAGCGGCAGGTGACGGCTGACCGAATCGGCGGCGTCTAAAACTCCCGTAATAAAATAGGTCCAGGGAAAGAACGCGGCTAAGACGTAGGCATAGTAGTTCTCGGTGCGGTTTTTAATAATGAACGTAAAAACCACGCCCAGAACCAGAGCGCGAACAATCGGATTTGCCAGCGACCAGGCAACTCCAAACAAAGAGTTCTTGTAGCGGACCGCCAGCTCCCGCTCCACCAGATTCCCGAGAAGCTCGCGGTAGCGGAGGGCTTCTTTCGCTTCAGACAGCAGGCTCACACGGAGAATTACTCTTCGTCGCCCCGTGCCGGTTCCAGGAGCTTGAGTAGCTCCTCGCGGTGGATCAACACTTTGCGCTTGCCCGCCACCCGGAACGCCTTGAGCTTTCCCTGGCGGATGTAGCTGCGGATACTGGACTGGGAGAGCTGGAGGTAGTTGGCCGCCTGCTCCACAGTGAGTAGCTCTCGATTCTCCCCATCCATGTACGCGCTGCCTGCTCCTTGCTTCCCAAAAAAGATGACTCTTCCGAAGGGCCTCCCCCGGCGTCCCCCTGAGTATAGCAAACCTGTCGTTTTCTGTCAAGGAGCGTTATTGGTTTCCGTGACACTCCGCAGTCGATAAATCGGCGCGGCTTCTTTGGATACGCTTGATGCATTCATCTACGTTGTTTCCAAACGGCTCTGTCCGAACCGACTCACACTGCGCGAGGCAGCACAAGATGTTTTTTGATTGCTCGCCGTTGCCCTGATTTTTCTGTTTCATTCAGCGCGTACAGTATCGTCTTTCATTTCCGCTGTTTTAAGCCCGTTCCTAACCGAAGCGAAAACAGGTACAAACAACGACAGATTCCTTTGAACACGTTTCAACTGCTAAACGGTGTGTTCTACCACAAAAACATGGCTATTTCAACAACGCCTTTGGCAGGCTGAAGCCGAAGTACATCAACCTCGGCAAGCCCGCTTATCCACTGCCTCTGAAGAGGCGAGGCTTGTAGCGGGCTTTATTCCGTCAAGATTGACAGCCGGGCGCAAGTGCGGTACGATTGGGCCGAAGCACTTTGCAAAACAAAGACGAATCAAGCAAGCCGGTTTTTCGTGTCGTGACCTCGGCGAGCGAGGCGGAAGAGCACCTGCGGGTGATCCGGCAGGCGATGGAGCGCTCGACCAAGCACTCGACCCTCTCCGGGCTTTCGGGGATTCTGGCGGGAAGCTACGCGCTACTCGCCGCGATCTTTGCGCCCACCGAGATCGAGACGCTCTCGCAGAAGCTGATCTTCTGCCTGACCTGGGGCGCGACACTGGCCGGGGCGGGGCTGACGGACATGCTGCTGACCAAGCGGCGTGCGGCACGCGTTGGGAAGCGGGCGTTCTCGCCGCTGGGCGCACAGCTCGGGCGGGCGGCGGCACCAGGGCTTCTGATGGGGGTCGGGGTGACGCTCTTCCATCTGAGCCAGCCAGGGGCGCTCGGAACCTATGTCTACGGGATGTGGATTCTGTGCTACGCGGTCGCGCTACTGGCTGTCGGGATGCTGAGCCGCCGGGAGGTCTCGGTGATGGGCTGGGCGTTTCTTACAGCAGGCCTGATCGCGCTCGCGCTTCCGGCAGGCTTTCCGGTCGGGCCACGTGCGCTGATGGCGGCGACGTTCGGGGGATTTCATATCGCCTACGGACTATGGATGGGTTTCAAATACGGTTGGTAAAACGTAAAAGAGATTGAAAAGATGGCAGCAGTTCGAAAATTAGAGTCTATCGATGATGTGATTCACCAGAAGGTGCGTCTCGGGGTCATGTCGTTTTTAATTGGTCTCGGACAGGCGGATTTCAACTGCCTCAAGTCCGAACTGGGCGTCTCCGACGGCAATCTCTCGACACATCTGACCGTTCTGGAAGAAAGCGGCTATGTGGGCGTCGTCAAAGAGTTTATCGGGAAGAAGCCCCGCACGACCTACTCGCCCACCCCCGCCGGTCGCCGCGCGTTCGAGGAGTACGTCGCCGCCCTCGAAGCCTTCGTCCGCACGGCGTAGTCCGCCCGGATTTTAGAAGTCGAAGTCTCCGTTCTGGCCGCCGAAGCGCTTCCAGTGCCGGTCGCAGTGAGGCCGAAAGTCACAGTCGTCGCAGTGGTCGTTGAGCACGGGCAGAACCATCTCCCAGTTTTTCTGGAGCAGTCTCTCGCCCGTCTCCAGGCACTCGGAGAGAAGAATCTCCCGCTCGGTGTCGGTCTGCTCGTGAGTCGCCGATGCGCCCGTCCGCAAGGCAATCAGCGTCGCCTGAACCCGGCGCTCGGGAAATAGATTTTTGAGAAGCGCCTGATAGATTCCCATAGCGAGTGCGTTTTTCACGTCGTCGGGATCGACGCTCTCCCGGCCCGACTTGTAGTCCACGATCTCTAAAAGTCCGTCGTGGTGCTCGTCGATGCGGTCCACGCGCCCCGAAAGAGCCACATCGGGCGACAGGTCCTGGCGCAGGGTTTTCTCCGTGAAGAGCGTTTTTGGCGGTGGCGGCGCATCGGGCGGGGCGGCTATCACGGCTTCTACCGCCGCTGCGTGCCAGGTTTCTAAAATCCGCACGGCTTCAAGGCGATACGCGGCTTCTTGCTCGGAGCTCTGGTAGCCCTGGGACTGCCACTTTTCCTCCAGAGACTCGGTGAGGACATCGAGCGGGACATTGGCGGCTCCGCCCTGCGCCTGAAGCTGCTCCAGGACGTTGTGCAGCGACGCCCCGAACGAGAAACCCGCACGGGGCCGTCGGTAGAACTTCCCTAATTTATCGACGTACTCCAGGCGGTACTTCGCCGGACAGGTGTAGAAGGTCCGGAGCCTGGTCGGGGAGAGCGTGAACTTGCGCGGCACAGGATATAATACCGGGTGATGTTCTCGCGCTACTTTCTTCCCGTCGTCCTTCTTGCCCCGGTGGTCTTGCTGGGAGCGGGCTGCAAGTTCTTCAGGCCCCGCCCCGCCCCGACGCCCCAGCCGTCGCCGACGCCTGCCGCGCCGCCAAAGATCGACTACGCGGCCCTGAAGCCCAACGAGCTGGGCCGGATTCCGATAGTCATGTACCACTCGGTCGGCGGCAAAGAAGGCAAGGATACCAAGCTCAATCGCACAGTCGCGTCGTTTAATAAAGACCTGGCACTTTTACATAAATTTAATTATGTCCCGGTTAATTTAATTGAAGTTATGGACGACAAAATCTCGGTTCCTGCTGGCAAAAAACCCGTGGTGATTACATTTGACGATGCCAGAGAATCTCAGTTCAAGTTAATTGACCAGAAAGACAACTTCAAGATCGATCCCAACTGCGCGGTTGGCTTAATCGACGCGTTCTGTAAAATTCACCCCGAGTGGAAGCCACGCGCCGTTTTCTATGCGCTGCCAAAATCAGGATTTAAAACAGATGTCTTCGATCAGCCAGGACTCGGGCCACAAAAACTCAAATATCTCATAGACAATGGCTACGAGATCGGAAATCACTCGGTTCAGCATGCCAGTTTTGCCAAATTTGATGCCAAGAAAATCGACACCGAGGTCGGAGCGGCTCAGAGGCTACTGACCCAGGCCGCGCCAGGCGTGAAAATTTCGTCGATTGCGCTGCCGTTCGGGGTGTATCCAAAAGATAAGAAGCTCTGGCCGAACCTGATCAAGGGCACGGGCTACTCGTACAAAGCCGCGCTGCTCGCGGCCTGGGAGCCAAGTCCGTCGCCCGCAGACAGGAAGTTCGTCGCGCTTCGACTGACCCGAATAACCCCGGAGAACATTGTGAACGGGCTGGCCAACTGGGTCACCCGGCTGGAGCGGGTCAGCCCGTACGCGCCCTATGTCTCTGATGGCGACCCCGGCTGCCTGTCGTTCCCGCTCGAAGAAAAACCAAAGCTGGACCCGACCTACGCCAGGCGCACGGGAAAGCTTTTGAACGCCTACGACCCGAGTAACCCGCCAGCCGCGAGCATCGTGCCCGATGCGACGCCCAGGCCTGCCAAGCCAATCGTCGGCGGCTAAGCGGAACTTTTCGGCGCACCCGAATTGTTTATCAGAGTATGACGATGAGTCAAAGTGCAACGCGCCAGCGGTTCTCCGAGATGCTCGCCCAGTGTGAGGGGCTTCTGCTCGGCCATGCCCGGCGGCTGACACGCGGCGACGACGACCGGGCGCAGGACCTGGTGCAAGAGGCTCTTGTGCGGGCTTACGAAGCGCTTCTTTCGGAAAAGTTCAAAGAGGGCTTCCGGCCCTGCGCCTGGCTAATCCGAATTCTCACCAACTATTTTATCAACGACTGGCGACGCACTAAAAAATGGGACGCCGGAGTCACGGTCGAGACCCTGACGATGGGCGGCGAGCTTGGGCCTACGAGTACCCGTGCGCCAGGCGTTGAGGAGCAGCTTTCCGAACGCACCTACGACGAAGCTCTGGAGCGGGCGCTGGCCGCCCTACCCGAGGGGCTGCGGCTCTCGGTTCTGCTGGTGGATGTCGAAGAATATTCCTATGCCGAGGCCGCCGAGGTACTGGGTGTCCCGGTCGGAACCGTGCGCTCGCGGCTCTCACGGGCACGCTTCGCCCTGCACGCGAGGCTGGTTTCCGTCGCGCGGGAGAAAGGCTGGGTCCGATGAGCGAGCTGGAGCCAATCGCGCCCTGTCGGCACATGCGCGGACTACTCTCCCGCCTCGCCGACGGGACGCTTTCGGGGCTGGCGCTCTGGTTTGCACGTCAGCATCTGGGCGGCTGCACACGTTGCCGCAGTGCCCATGCGGCGCTCCTCAGCCTGCGCGAGCAGCTCGCCCGGCTCCACGGCGGCACCGACCGCCTCGAAGGCGACCGCCGCGAGAGGCTGGAGCACAGGCTCGATGCCCTCGAAAAACAGCGCCCGGAGTGAACTTTTCCTGGCTCTCAGTAGTAAAGAAAACATGAACCGAAAAAACGTTCTCTGTAGCGCCTGCGCCCTGGCCCTCGGCGGAACCACCGCCTGCGCCCAGGACAAAAGTGCCGCGCCCCGCTTCATCGGCAAGCCCTCCGACTGGGTGAACGGCCCGCCGCAAGACCTGGCAAAGCTCAAGGGCAAGGTCGTCGTGGTCGCCGTCTGGACCTTCCAGTGAATCAACTGCGAGCGCACTCTTCGCTTCTGGAATAGCTGGGCGAAGAAGTACGCAGGCAAGGACGTCGTCCTTGTTTCCATCCACACTCCGGAGCTGGACTCCGAGCGCGACCCGAAGGCCGTCGAAGCCTACGCCAAGAAAAAAGGGCTAATCTTCCCCATTCTCATCGACAACGACCAGAAAAACTGGAGCGCCTGGCGCTGCCGGTTCTGGCCGAGCACGGGCCTGGTCGATAAAAAAGGCCGTGTCCGGGCTGCTTTTGAGGGCGAGCTGGACTGGCAAGACTCTGGAACCTATAAAAAAGTCGAACAAGCTATCGAAGTGCTCCGCAAAGAGACATAAAAAACCATGAAATCCGCTCCAAAACATCCGCTGGCGATCCGCTGGCTGCACTGGATCAACTTTCCGGTGCTACTTCTGATGCTCTGGAGCGGGGTTTTAATTCTCTGGGCATATGATTTCTACCCCACCCAGAGCTTTCGGCTCCGGGTGCCAGACCGGGTACATTTTTACTTCTTCGGAATCGCGCCGGTCTATGGCGGCGCAGACGACCCGGCAGGGCTTCCCGCCACGAAGTACGTCGCAAGCCTCGGATATCGGCTGGCGGAGGGCATGGCCTGGCACTTTGCGCTGGCCTGGGCCTTTGTTCTGAACGGAGCCGTCTACACGGTCTTTCTGGCGCTCAGCGGACAGTGGAAACATTTAGTTCCGCGCAAGGACTCGCTCAAAGAAGCCCTGAAAGTAGCTCTCAAAGACTTACTCTTCTGGAAAAAGCCTGAATTAGCCCACGAAGGCGAAAAATACAATCATGCCCAGCGACTGGCGTACTCGGGAGTGATTTTTTTGGGCCTCGGGATGGTTGTCACAGGCTGCGCGATCTCAAAGCCTGCCCAACTTCAGCTTCTGGTGCAGCTTCTGGGCGGCTACCAGGCAGCGCGATTAGAACACTTTCTGATCACCGGGCTGCTCGTGGCGTTTTTCTTTGTCCATGTCGCGCAGGTGGTTCGGGCGGGCTGGAGAAACTTTCGGGGGATGATCGTTGGACGCTGAAGAGACAAAGCTCAATCGTCGGGCACTGTTGTTTTCTCTCGCGCTGGGCGGGGGCGGACTCGGCGGGCTGATCGCGCTGCACCAGACGCTTCCGCGCGACGAATCCGGGGTGCCGAAGCTTTTTCGAAAGACTCACGCGGCAAACGAAGCACTGGCTCGCACCGTGCTTTCCCGAGGAAAAGATCGAGAGTTTCCAGGCTCAAGCGCGGTCGAGCCGCGCAACAACTACCACGGCGGGACGCCCGAGATCGATTTAGAGACCTGGCGGCTGGACTGGGAGGGCCAGAAGCTCTCGCTGGCCGACCTGAAAACCCTGCCGGAGATCACTCAGACCACCGAGCTGAAGTGTGTCGAGGGCTGGAGCGCGGTGGTGACCTGGAGCGGGGCGCGATTCTCCGACTTTTTGCGAACTTTCCCCCCAAAAAAAGCGTATGAGTATGTATCGCTTCGCTCGGAGCCGGAGGGCTTCGAGGACGACTGGTACTATGTCGGGATCGACCTGGAAAGTTTGCTACGTCCGCAGGCGCTGCTGGCCTGGAGCATGAACGGCAAAGCTCTGACGCCCGAGCACGGTGCGCCACTTCGGCTGGTGATCCCACACAAGTACGGCATCAAGAACATCAAGCTCATCACGCAGATCGCTCTGAGTGCGGAGCGGCCCGAGGACTACTGGGCCGACCGGGGCTACGACTGGTACGCAGGACTATAAACACATGAAAACAAAGCTCTCTCTACTTCTGGTCGCGCTGAGCCTTGCGGCGCTGGCGCTGGCGCAGACCGCCTCGCCCAGAGACTGGAAGAAAGTTCCGGCGAGCGAGTGGCAGAAGCGCCTGACGGCCACGCAGTTCCGAATTCTGCGCCAGGCCGCCACCGAGCCGCCGTTTCGCAACGCCTACCACGACAACCACGAGCGCGGAACCTATGTCTGCGCGGGCTGCAACAATATTTTGTTCAGTTCCGCCGCCAAGTTCGACTCGGGGACGGGCTGGCCGAGCTTTTTCAAGCCGTCGGATAAAAAATTGTCGCTGGCCGAGATCCGCGACCCGGACGGCTCGCGCGTCGAGGTGCGCTGCGCCCGCTGCGACGGACACTTAGGCCATGTGTTCGACGATGCGACCGGGGCGTACGGCATTCCGAAAACCCCGACGGGCCTGCGCTACTGCATGAACTCCGGCGCAATGAAGTTCGTAAAGAAGTGACTACTCCGCACGGATAAATCCTGCGGCTTCTCGGGATTGGATACCCACAGACTGTAATCCCAGTCTGAGTATGTTTAGAGAGGCATTATGATCGCGATGACAAGACAGACCACAGCACGGACAGGCATAGATGCGC
>JANLTX010000103.1:0-53473 GCA_031363095.1 Armatimonadota bacterium
GGAGCGATGCGTTTCTGTCGCCTTCGTAGTTATCTACAGACTTGTGGCAAGCAGGGCTTGAATCGACTGGAGGGCTTGATCTCCGTTTTCAGGGGACAGCCGATGTTACCTGCACTCCAAATGGAGGCCTGAGTAGTTACGTCATGGAGCTTCGTGATGGCTGGAGCTGGCAAGTTCAGGTCGAGACCGCGCTGAATAAATTGGGTTTCGATGACGTGCGCCGTGCATTGCCCATCGAAAAGCTCTCGGGTGGCTGGAGAAACCGGGCCGCGCTCGCCAAGATTCTTTTAGAAGCTCCCGACGTTCTGCTTTTAGATGAACCGACGAATTATTTAGACCTGGAAGGTGTCGCGTGGCTTGAAGAGTGGCTGCGAAAGTTCCCCGGCGCGATTTTATTAGTGAGCCACGACCGACAGTTCTTAGACGCCACCGTCACGCGATTGGTCGAAGTGGAAGCGTTCCGGCTGAGTGAGTACGTCGGCGGCTACTCCGAGTACGCCCGTGAGAAGCCCTTTCGCCTGAAAACGACGGAAAAGCGGTTTCTGTACGAAGAAGAGCTGCTTATTTTAGAATCCGAGGCCATCGAAGCTCGCCGTGACCGAAAATTAGCCGACCTCAAGAAACGCACGACACCAAAACCGGCCCAGATGATCGTCACCGAGATGTACCAGGGGCTTCGTACCCGCGACAACTTATTGAGAACCGAAAATCTGGGGAAAACCTACGGCGACAACATACTATTTACAGGCCTGGAGCTGGAGCTTCATGCGGGCGAGCGGCTGGCGATTGTCGGGCGCAACGGTTCGGGGAAGTCCACGCTACTTCGCGTGCTCACGGGCGAGGAAGCCCCGACCACCGGGCGCGTGATCTGGGAAGGCGGCTCGCGGGCGGCCTACTTCAACCAGGTTTTAGAGTCTCTGCCGCCCAAAGACACGCTCACCCATGCCGTGAATACGTTCGGAATGGCGTTCCACGCGCCCCGAAAGCAAGTTCATCGGTTTTTGGAGATGCTCCGGTTCTCCGAGGCCGATATGTCCCAGCGCCTCGGGCAGCTCTCGGGCGGGCAGAAAGCACGCGTCGCCCTCGCTCAGTGCTTGCTCTCGGGCCAGCCCGTGATTATCTTAGACGAACCCACGAATCACCTGGATGTCCCGTCGATTCAGGTCATGGAGCAGGCGCTGCTACACTTTCCCGGCGCGGTGCTTCTTGCCAGCCACGACCGCTTTTTCTTAGAGCGCGTCGCCACCCGTCAGCTTGCGTTCCTCGGCGACGGAAAAATAGAACTCCGCTCGGTCTGATCCCAATCGGCACCATAAAGTTGCGGCGAAAGGGCCTCATTCTTCGGCCAAGCCTGCTTCGCAGGCGGATCGGCTCCGAAGGAGCCTTGGCGCTTCGCCCTTTTGTCGCACGATCTTCGTGCTATTTTTGGGCGCAGCGAGCGATGAGCTGCTTCAGAACCTCAAGATCGATGTCGGTGAGCTTCTTGAGGTGCAGGCAACTTCCACTCATTTTATGCTTGCCGAGGTTCTCCAGCAGGTCCGTCTGAGCCGTGCCACCCGTGAGGTAGAGCGTCAGGTTCGCCTTGCGGGGCGCAAAACCCATCACGCACCACTCGCCCTCCCGCCCCGAGGCGTACCGATACGTGTAGGTGCCAAAGCCCACGATGCTCGCGCCCCACAGTTTCGGCTCCGCGCCGGTGACTTCTTGCATCAGCGCGATGACTGTTTTGCAGTCCTCGCGCTTTACTTCGTCGTCGATGCCGTCGATAAACTCCGCGACGCTCGCGTCGCTAACTTTTGTCTTCAACTCTGCCATGATGCCAGGGCACTCCCGAGGGAAAACCTAAAGCGGAACGACCCAGACATTTCTGTACTGGACGATTTCATGGTCGCCTTGAAGAATGATCGGGCCGGTCTTGCTCACTTCTTTAAATTCTCCATACTGAATGCCGGTCATTCCCAAGAATTCGTTGTTGTTGTGTACCAGAGCGCCGTTCCAGTAGAGCGTCGCGCGGGGCTTTTCACTCACTTTGCCCGAAGCATCGAACCTGGGAGCGCGAAACAGAATGTCGTAGGTCTGCCACTCGCCGGGTTTCTTACTGGCATTCACGCTCGCGGGTTTCTGGTCGTAGAACGCACCGCCGTTGTGTGTTTCAAGAGGTTTTCCGAACGTATTAAAGATCTGAATCTCGTAGCGGCCCTGCAAACCGATGCCCGCGTTGCCCTCGCCCTTTTCCGGGCAGCGAAACTCGACGTGTAGAAAGCAGTCTCCGAACTCCTGGCGGCTGGTGATGTCCGAGTGACTGGGTGTCCAGACTCCGGTTTTGTCTAAAGCGCCGTTGGCCGGATCTTTCGTGTAGCGCTTCAGCCAGCTCTCACCCAGGCTCTTCGGGTCTTTGGAGAGCAAGACCTGCGCTCCCTGTGGCGCTTTCGTCGGCAGCGCAAAAACAAACGGCGCGGGCGGCTCCGCCTGCGCCCGAAGCGAGAGAGTCAGGGCGACCGCGCCACACAGCGCCAGCCCACCGAAAAGCAAGTTAGAAGAGCGTCTCATGCCGCAGGGTTCGCCGCCCGGCCCCTGTCTTCCTGCTCAAGGTTTGGTACACTTATCCGCATGAGCGAGATTCAAGAGTTTGCCATGGTGATCAGCCTCCCTCGGGAGCGTCTTGGCGAGTGGGAGCGGATTCTTCGGCACGCGCAGCCGCCGCACGGCATCCACTGCCAGGTGCGAGGCCCGCTTCTTCTCATGATCCAGGTCGAGGCGGACCTTCAGTTCGAGGCGATAGAGCGTGCCGAGAAGTGGCTGCGCTATCTCGGGCACACGGCACTTCCGCCCTTCGAGGTTCAGTGCAATCCCCAGGACTCCTCGATGGTCTGAAAAGCGCACACAAAGAAGCCTTGCGCCCACGCGAGGCTTTCTCGTGTCCACCAAAAGACTCTTCGCATCGATGCGAGAAAACATCGCACGAGTACAAACGTTCTTCGGATGCATGCAAAGAAGCCTCGGATGCACGCGAGGCTTCTTCACGTCCATCCAATAAAGGGAAATGTCCGTGATAGGAATGAATTACCTTCGCCGAATAAAACTCGCGTGCTCGCCCAGATCGATGGTCCAGGTATATTTCGAGCGCTCTTCCCACTGCGCAAAAGCGTCTGTTCGATGCCGAAAAAATAGTTCTCGCTCGCAGCTATTCACCCAGAGAAAGTGCCGGATCAGCCGCTCGTAGTTGAGCTTTTTCTGCTCGGCGAGAATGCCCGCATAGCCCAGATGCTTGATGTGGTGGCACCAGGGACACAGCGCGATGAAGCCCTCCAGCGTTTGAACCCGATGAGAGTCGTCGTAGCGCCAGAGTTCGTGGCAGTGCAGCGACCCCGCCGACTCACAGATTCCACAGCGGTTTCTGTACTCTGCATAGACCCGGTTGCGTAGTGCGTTCCAGTCCTCGCGGCCCATAGCATTACGAAGATTGTTGTACCAGGACGACGCCGGAACCAACTCCGCCGTGAGCACCAGCGCCACAGTTAGCGTTTCCAGCGGTCGGTGACGAGCAAAAGCAAGAGAAACGCCCGTGCCTCTTCGGTCGTACGGACGCGCTCCCAGGCAGCAAAAGACTGTTCTGTATCGCGTACCAATAGGAGAATATCCTGCCGCGTGAATCGTGCCGTCGTGTCGTAGTCGGCCTGATGACGCATCTGCTGAAGCTGTCCGACGAACCGGGCTACCTGACGAATATCTGTGGATAGAGGCATTGTCAGAGTCAGCGGTGCAGGAAGCGTCGCGCTCGCAAACCAGACAGCGACTTTTTTCAAGTCTCCGTGGTTGATGGCGCGGGCACTCACAGGCCGCCAGGAAGAGAGGCTTCCTGGAACGGCTTGTAGGGCCGCTTCTTCGAGAAAGAGATGGAAGAGAGAATAGTACGCCGCAGAAACGGCGCGTCTTAAGCTGGCCTGCCGGGGGCGACTGCGTTCTCGTTTTGCCAGATGCTGCGCTTGCTCCAACAGATCACGCGCCAGGCTCACGCAGCAAGCGCCGTCTTTCGTTGGCCCTTTCGCTCCCGCCGAGATCTCTCCAATGCTTCTTCCTGGTCCAGCTCGGCCTGTTCCGACTCCCGGCGAAACGTCGCGTAGGGGAGGTAGTTCGGACCGGCTTGTCCAACCGCATCGAGAAGTATGTATTTGTAAGCGTTCACCCGATCCAGATAGGCGTTGTCCGATTTTTCGCCGTCTTTGAGCAAGACCAGGATCATCACCGCCGGGTCCCCGCTCCAGTCTTCCGCCAGCCGAAACGACACCGCCGCGACAAAATCCGGCTTCTCAACGCTCCCAATCGCCCCCTCGATTTTTTGCTCGATGTTCTCGTTCATAGTGTTATTGTATCGCTGGCTTTCTTGCTATAGAATCGGTGTGTAAATACCCTTGCGTCCCTGACTGGCATCTACATATATCTCTTTCACGCAAAGTGGATGGTGACTTGTTATTTCCAGAGTTGCATGAATGTTGCCAATCTCTGTTTTCCAGTCTGAATATTTCACGGGTTTGGGCATAGTTGTGTCATCGACAAAATAAATAAAAATAAGACACGTTCGTATTTTATTGAGGTCATTCAAAAGATAAGCATGAGCAAGTCGATTCGCATATTGGTAGTATTTTTTCGTCCAGTCTGTAGTGGGACTGGCTTTTATTGCCGTCTTTGTTTCATTCAGTGATTTCTCAATCAGTGTGATGTTTTGTTTATTTGTTGCTGCACAATCTGTAAATATTTCCGAGGTATGCGACTTAGCTTCCACTAAGATGATTTTCCCATCCTCTGCCTCGCCCAATGCATCCCAGCGTGGGCCGCTATAGGGCCAAAATGCTTTCAGAGTTCGTTTGCTGAGTGTGAGGCCCAACTGATTGAGAAATTCGCCATCGTGGTATTCGGCGTAATCTGCACTTTTCAGCGGAGATATCCAAGCAATTTTGCCTAACCCGATAGCTGCATCAAGCACTCCTGGAAAACGGTTGACGAGGTTTTGCAGGTGAAATTGCGAGCCTTTGATTGCTTTACTCACAAAATTAGCTCTTTAATTACTTTCGCGGGTTCGACGCCGGTTAGTTTTTGATCGAGGCCCTGGTATTTATAAGTGAAGCGCTCGTGGTCAATTCCCATAAGTCGAAGCATGGTGGCATGAAAGTCGTGCACGTCACACGGGTCTTTGACGATGTTGTAGGAGAAATCGTCGGTCTCGCCGTAGATCGTGCCGCCTTTGGAGCCGCCGCCCTCCATCCACATCGTGAAGCAGCGCGGATGGTGATCGCGTCCGTAGTTCTCGTGGGAGAGTCCGCCCTGCGAGTAGATGGTACGCCCGAACTCGCCGCCCCTGATAATTAACGTTTCGTCGAACAAGCCCCGGTTTTTCAGGTCTTGAATCAGGCCCGCACACGCCTGGTCGATGTCCTTGCACTGGCTCGGCAAGCGCCCCGCGACGTTGGAGTGAGTGTCCCAGTTGTTCAAGTAAACCTGAATGAACCGGACCCCCCGCTCGACCATTCTTCGGGCCATGAGCGCCGTGTTGGCAAACGTCCCCGGCTTTTTGGCGTCCTCGCCGTAGAGCGCAAGCGTGCTCTCGGGTTCGCTTTTCAGCGCCGTCAGCTCCGGCACGGACGCCTGCATCCGAAAGGCAAGCTCGTACTGCGAGATTCGGGTGTGGATCTCGTCGTCGCCGACCGACTGGAACGTCTGCTCGTTGAGGGCTTTCAGGCCGCTGAGCGTCATGCGGCGCACGGTCGGATCGACGCCCGGTGGGTTGTTGATGTAGAGAATCGGGTCGCCCGCCGCCCGAAACGAGCAGCCCGCGTGCTCGCCGGGCAGGTAGCCGCTCTGCCAGAGCCGCGCGGAGATCGCCTGCACCTGATCCGTGTTCGACGGCTGCGCGACCAGCACGACAAAGGTCGGGAGATCGGCGTTCATGCTCCCGAGGCCGTAGCTCGCCCACGCCCCGAGGCAGGGCCGCCCGGTGATCTGGTTGCCGGTCTGCATGTACGTGATCGCAGGTTCGTGGTTGATGGCATCCGTGTGCATCGAGCGAATGAAGCACATATCATCGACCATTTTTGCCGTCTGGGGCAGAAGCTCCGTCACCCACATCCCGGACTTACCGTGCTGCTTGAACTGGAACTTGCTCGGCGCGATGGGGAACCGCGCCTGCCCGCTGGTCATGGTCGTCAGGCGCTGGCCCTTGCGGATCGACTCGGGGAGATCTTTGTCGTAGAACTCCTGCATTTTTGGTTTGTAGTCGTACAAATCCATCTGCGGCGGGCCGCCGACCATGTGCAAGTAGATAACGTGCTTGGCCTTGGGCGCAAAGTGTAATTTGGGCAGCGCACCGGGAATCATTAGTTTTGCCCCCCCGCCCCCAGTTCTGGGGGAGTCTATTGGAAGTGCGAACGCCTCGCCGCCCAGGGTGGCGAGTGCGGCCATTCCCAGCGCATTGGTCCCTCGGCGCAGAAACTGACGACGTGTCTCGGCGCGGACCCACTCCTGCATCAATGGATGAATCGGCTCTTTTTCTCGGTTCATAGTGCTTTCTCAAAAATGTGGATCAGCGCCCCGAACAGCTCGGGCAGGTCGCTCAGGGTGTAGCCCGTCGGCTCCAGGACAAACTCGCTCTCCACTAACTTTCCGAACTTCCAGAGTTCGCCATCGGTGACGATGCCATAGACGGGCCGACTCGAATCGTCGTTGATTTTCTGCGCGGCGACAAGCTCGGCGAGGCATTGGCCCCAGCCTTGCTCGAAGTCGTTTTTCTTCGCTTCGACGACAACTACCAACGGCGTCTCTAAAACCGTCTTTCCCAGCGCTGATTTCGTTGCAATTAAATAATCAGGGGTTCCCGAAAGTTTTTCGTTGTAGTTCAAGGGTTTTTGAATCCAAAAAGAGAGATGATGGGCAAATCGTTTGTAAGCTTCACGAAGAAGTGGTGAGATTACCAGCTCGGTACGCGAGGCTTCGGAGGAAAAAACGTCCATGTTTGCCCGGTTGAACTCTAAATCTTTAAGGAAACCAGCAGGCGGCGCGACGGGTACCGAAGTCAGAAAACTCTTTTCGGTATAAGAAACCCCGAACTCTTTTTGCGTCTGAGAGAGGTTTTTATAGTCGCTGAAGGCCATCTACTCGGTGTTCTCCTCGCGCATGGCTCTTTCCTGCGCCGGGTCGTGGCGGGCGAGGGCGGACAGGACGCTCGCGCCGAGAAGCAGCCCGGCCAGGCAGATCAGTCCGCTCTGATAGCCCCCGGTGGCGTCCTTGAGCTTGCCCATGAGAACCGGGCCGACGAAGCCGCCCAGGTTTCCGACCGAGTTGATCAGCGCAATTCCGCCCGCAGCCGCCGCGCCGGTGAGCATGGAGGTCGGCATCGCCCAGAACGGACCCTGGATGCTCCCGGTTCCAATTGCCAGGATCGTAAGGGCGACCAGGCTGATACTCGGGCTGGGCGAGAGCAGGAGCAGAACCATTCCGACCGCGCCGAGCGTCGTCCCCGCCGCGACGTGATACTTGCGCTCGCAGGTTTTATCGGAGTGCCGCGCCCCGAGCAGCATCGAGGCGGCTCCGGCGATTCCCGGTAGCGCGGTGAGAAACGAGATCTTCTGATCCGACCAGTCAGTCTGGGCCTTGAATATCTGCGGAACAAAGAACCCGAGTCCGTAGCCCGCCGAGACGAAGCACAGAAACAGGGCGCAGTAGTGCAAAAGGTCGCGGTTGGTGAGAGCTTCCCGGAAGCTCAAGTGATGCTTTTCCTGGCGGGTTTTTATCTCCGACTGGAGCTTTGCAATCAGCCACGAGCGCTCCTCGGGGCGTAGCCAGGTTGCTTTTTCGGGCCGGTCGGTCATGTAGAACAGAACCACCACTCCCAGAATACACGACGGAATTCCCTCCAGAAGAAACAGCCACTGCCAGCCCTTCAGCCCCAGCACTCCGTTGATCTTGAGAAGCTGCCCCGAGAGCGGCCCGCCCAGCACGCCTACAATCGCCGAGACCGCGACGAACCGCGCGACCGCCTGCGCCCGCTGCACGGTTGGGAACCAGTACGTGAGATAGAGAATCATTCCGGGATAAAACCCGGCCTCGGCAACCCCTAAGAGAAACCGAAGCCCATAAAACATCGGAGCCGACTTCACAAACATCATACAGGAAGAAATAATTCCCCAGGTAATCATAATTCGGGCGATCCAGAGCCGTGCCCCGAATTTTTCTAAGACTAAATTGCTCGGAACTTCAAAGAAAAAGTACCCGATGAAGAACATTCCCGCACCCAGTCCATAGACCGAATCCGAAAAATTCAAATCTGGCTTCATCGTCAGTGAAGCGATTCCAATATTGGTGCGATCCAATATATTGAAAACGTAGAGCACGGCAATAAACGGGATTAGTCGTCTATTTAATTTTTTGAGAACCGTGTTTTCTAAATTCATGTAAATCTACTTTGTGTTTTGCTCCGTTAAACCCGATTGAACCATGTGGCACAAAATCCCGACGATTTTTTCGGCGTCGGAGATGTAATAATCGCTCATATCCATCTCGACCCTTGACCCTGTCAGCTTGAGAAAGCGCCAGGCCGTGCCCGAAGTGGTGACGCCGTAGATCGTCGAAAGAATCTCTCCCTGTTTTTCATTGAATTTCTGCGCTCCCACCATTTCTGCGATGCATTGGGCCAGTCCTTCATTGGGATCGTCTTTTTTGGTTTCTACCAGAGCGATCACCGGGGCACGGACAATCACTTGCTCCGAAGATAGGCCGATTAAATAGTCGCAAAACCCTTCCAGGCCCAACTTACGATCCACCGGGAAATCCAGTCCTGAAAATAAGCTGATCTTTCGGTCAAAATAATTCCAAACTTCCAGCAAAACAGGCATTACAATCAGCTCGGAGCGGGCTTTCTCGGTTCGAATCGCTGAAGCAAGTGGTAAGTTCTGCTCTAACGTTTCTTTAAGCCAGGGACGAATTCCAACAGAAGGCATATCGGCAAACAAACCAACATGGCTTTGCAGTTGAATCCCGAATCGATCCAGAAGAATATCTATGGTGAACTTACTGTATGCCATTATGATTTATTCAATCTGGGTAAGATGGTCCCCTCGATATGGTGTATATTGTTGGGATTTTCAATATATTTTCAATTTGTTGACCTAAATCATAATTATAACCATCAAGAAATTCGAGACGATATATATGCGGTACTTTTATCATTCTTTCATTGAATTCGAAAGGCTCAGTGTCAAATGATTGTCCTGTGATTCTTTCGATGATATTGCGATCATCAGAAAATGAAGCCAGAAATTTCGCTTTAATCCATGTATGCTTTTCCCTTGATTGTGTTGATGATTTTGAAATCCATTTCCAGTTTGCAGTAATATAACGACATTGATATAATCGACGATCTGCAATATCTTCTGTGTAATTCCCTTTATTATAATCAGATTTTTCTTGTTCTGTAATTTCAAAATCTAAAGAAGCACAATAATCAATAATAATGTCATTCAATAACGAATAATTGAAATCAGAATGATTGATTATTTCTATGCATTCTTCATGTAATGATTTCTGTTTTTGATATTTTGTATCTCGATCTTTTGCGTGAGAGGCAAGGATTTCCTGCGTCTCTTTTTGGCAACGTTTTTCTTTTTCCTCTGGGGTTTCAAATCCGTACTTTGTTGGCATTTTAGTTCTCAATCATTTGTTTAAAACTTCATCAAGGTTCAGCATTGAATTGATAAGAATACTTCTATTAGCCTCTTCCGCGCCGTGAACGTACTTGATAATCTTCGTAGCAGTCGAATACATTATTGCGCAGAAATGATCCTTTGGAGCTTGACGCAAGGAGTTCTTTGTAAATCTTTAGGGGTACGTCTTTATAGCGGTAGATTTTCCCGCTATTGAAAACAACTTCGAGTTCCTTTGTTTCGTCGTCGTAGCCAACCGCGTAAATCATACTGGAATCGACAGTGGTCAGGGTCATTTGCTTAAAACCTCATCCAGATTTGGTATTTGATGGGGAAATGCGATTTCATTCATGGTGTTTTTGCTTCTATCTTTCTGACAGATACGTTGCCTTGTTCAATAAATTCTATCCGAAGTTCGTGTTGCTCCAGCAAGCTTGTTCCGAGTAGAGGGCGTTTTCCCGTTGCGACAACGGGTATCACGCATTCTTTCTCATTCCAGAGAATCGTGGCTGCATAGACATCGAACTCAATTGGTTTTCCATCGGCGAGTGTACCGTAGGCGCGGTGAGAGAACGATAAGCCCATAGCCCGTATGCTTTCTTCAGGAAGTGTGAGAAAGTCGGTGAAACCAGTATCCACCACAAACTCGATTCCGACACCAGGCATTTGCTCTAACTGGAATGTTATTGTAAGCAATGGTCGGCGCTCAAGCACTTTACCGATCACGAAGTTCGTTCCAGATAGCCTGCAAACGAGAACACTGCTTTGTAGCCAATTCGTAGAGCATACAGATGAGCCGCAGGATGGCGCTCCCGTAGCCGCTGAGAAGACTCGATTCCTGTTGCATCCATCTCATAGTCTCCTGAGACTACATCAAAAACGACAATTTTTCCGATGTTCTCGTCGATTTCGAGCTGTGAGCGAAAATGTTCATAGAGCTTTTCCGCTTTTTTGCCCAGTTCACTCAGTTCCATTTCGTTAGTTCTTTCTACTTACTTAAAACTTCGTCCAGATTGAGCATCTGGTTGGTGAGCATGGTCCAGGCGGCGAGTTGTCCGGGGTTGAGAGATTTATCGGGCGTTGATTCGCCGTAGGTGATTAAGCTGCGGGCTTCTTTGGGGCTTTTTGCGTAGTATTGCTCCAGATCACTCGCGTTCATCTCCAGGATCAGTCGCTCGAAGCTGGTGAGCGGGCGAGCGAGCAAGCGTCCGGCGAGAAAATCGAGCGGGTCGGACTCTTTGAGGGCTTTTGTCGCTAAATGCCGCGCCGCCTCGACGAACTGGACATCGTTGAGGGTTACCAGGGCTTGCAGAGGCGTGTTGGTGCGCTCTCTTTTCACGACGCACGTCTCGCGGTTCGGGGCGTTGAATATCTCCATCGAGGCGGGCGGTGCGGCACGCTTCCAGAACGTGTAGAGGCTGCGCCGGTAGAGGCCCGCACCCGTGTCGCGCCGGTAGTCGCGGGTGTTGGAGCCGGGCATCGCGACGGCTTCCCAGACGCCATCGGGCTGGTAGGGTTTCACGGAAGGCCCGCCGATGGTCCGCACCAGCAGGCCGCTTGTGGCGAGCGCGTAGTCGCGGAGCATCTCGGCATCCATCCGGTAGCGCGGGCCGCGCGAAAGGTACCGGTTGGTCGGGTCTTTGGCTTTTTTCTCCGGCGTGAGAGTCGCCGACTGACGGTACGCCGCGCTCATCACGAGTTGCTTGAAGAACCGCTTGATGTCCCAGTCTTTTTCAAAGTCCAGCGCCAGCCAGTCTAAAAGCTCCGGGTGGCTGGGTAGCTCGCCCATGATCCCGAAGTCGCCTGCCGAGCGCACCAGTCCGTTTCCAAAAATTTCCTGCCAGAAGCGGTTCACCGTCACGCGCGCCGTCAGCGGGTTCTCCGGGCGAAGCAGCCACTTCGCCAGCCCCAGTCGGTTCTTCGGAAGCTCGGGCGAGAGCGCCGGGAGCGACTCGGGGGTGCATGCGCCGACCTTGCCCCGGCGCTGATCGTACTCGCCCCGGTTCAAGATATAAGCCTCGGGCGTCGCGGGCTTTTCACTCGCGACGTGCGCGATGGTGCCGCGCGTCCGAATGTCCGTGTCTTCTTTTTGGAGTGACGTGACTTTTGCGTTGAGCTGGGCGAAGGTCGGGTCTTTCTGTGGCAGCCACCAGGCAAACAGCTCGTCTTTTTCGGTGGGAACAAGGGGCGTTTTGGTAAGAAGGTACTCGGCGCGGGTTCCGCTGACGAGCTGCCCGGCCTCGGCCTGGCTGAGCGTCCGCCCGTAGAGCCGAACATCCTGAATGGCCGTGCCGTCGGAAATGCTCGCCCCGTCCGAGCGCTGCCCGATCTTGAAAGGCGTCGTGGTTCGGGTCGTGGTTTTCAGCGCGTCGGTGGCCGTGTCGTGCGGGCTGAGCTTTCCATCGACATAAAATTTATAGCTATCCGGTTTCTTGCCGCCGTCGTAAACCAGGCAGACATGGTTCCAGGCGTTGGCCTTGAGCGGCTCGCGCGTGACCACTTTCAGGGCGTCGTCCGGCCAGCTGTGGATCAGGTGGGAGCCGACGCGCCCGCCCTCCATCCACATATCCCAGCCCCGATGGTTGTTGCCCTCGTCCATCCGCGCCACAATCGCTCCGGCGGCGTTCGGGACCGGCTTCACCCAGGCCGCGACCGAGAACGGCTTGTCGCCCTCGAAGTCGCCCGCCTCGGGAAAGCTCAGCGTGACATTGTTTTTTCGGACAAACGCTTTTGGTGCGGTCTGTCCATCGGCGTCGCCCTCGGTCAGAGGAGCGATAAAGAACGAATCACCGGGCAGCGTCGCCGTTATATCTTGCCGTCCTGCGCCCAGCCAGCTCTCGAACTCTGTCCGTGCCGTGGTTTTTCGGCTCTCGACTGCCGCCCGCGCCACTTTAAGCTCCGGCCCGATCTGCGTAAACCGCAGGCGATCTCCGGCCAGCGGGACCGGGATAATCGGTGGCGTATCTTTGATGTTGCCGTCCATCGCGCTTTGGGTCGTGTTGTTGAAAAACGCCGAGAGCGCGTAGAAATCTTTCTGGGTGATCGGGTCGAACTTGTGGTCGTGGCAGACCGCGCAGCCCGCCGTGGTCCCGAGAAAGACCTGAGCGAACGTATCGGTACGGTCGCGGGCATAGAGCACCCGGTACTCTTCGTCGATGGCCCCGCCCTCGTTCGTGGTGATGTTGCAGCGCGTGAAGCCCGTCGCGATTCGCTGATCGAGTGTCGGGTTGGGCAGTAAATCCCCGGCAAGCTGCTCGGTCACAAACGAGTCGAAGCGCTGATTTTTATTGAACGCATTGATCACCCAGTCGCGGTACGCCCACATCTCGCGGTAGTTATCAAAGTGAATCCCATGGGTGTCGGCATAGCGTGCCGCGTCGAGCCAGTGCCGTCCGCGCTGCTCGCCCCAGGCCGGGCTGCCCAGGAACCGGTCCACCAGTTTTTCATAGGCATTCGGCGACGTATCTTTCACAAACGCGTCCACTTCAAAAGCCGCCGGGGGTAGTCCGGTCAAGTCCAGTGCAAGCCTCCGGGCGAGGGTTCTTTTGTCGGCCTCGGGCGTCGGCGAGAGTCCCTGCTCGGCCATCTTCGCAAAGAGAAACCGATCTATCGGACCCTTCGCCCACTCCCCACTCCCCACTCCCCGTGTTTGCCCCCCGGCCCCCAGTGATGGGGGGGATTGCGGCTTGGGCGCAAGATAGCTCCAGTGTTGCTCGTAGGCTGCGCCCTGGTCGATCCAGCGCACCAGGAGCGATTTCTGATTGTCCGTGAGCGACTTGTGCCCCTGGCTTGGCGGCATTCTAAGCGGGTCGGAGTCGGGTCTGAAAATCCGTCGAACGGCCTCGCTCGCCACCGGGTCGCCCGGAACGAACGCGTCCATCCGGGTCGCGTCGCTAAATTTGTCCAGGCGCAGCCCGGCCTTGCGCGCCGCCGAGTCCGGGCCATGGCAGGCGAAGCAGTTCTCCGCCAGGATCGGGCGGATATCTTTGTTGTAGGTCAGCCGACCCCCTCCGGCAAGCGAAGGGGGGATGGCGACCAGCGCGACCAGCGCGAGAAGGGGGCTGGCCCAGAGAGCAAGAGAGATTCGGCGGCGTTGCATGTTTCTAAAAAAATTATACTACGGGTTGTTCCAGCTTGCCCCTGCGAGAAACCCGCCGTCGATGGCGAGAACCTGGCCGGTGAGATAGCCGGAGCTGGGCGCGACGAGTAGAAGCGTCGCTCCGACCAGGTCATCCGGGGTGCCGGGGCGGTGGGCCGGGATGCGCGAGAGCAGCCAGGCGCGCCGCTCGGGGATCGCCCACTGGCCCTGGGCCGTGAGCGGCGTCTGGATAAAACCCGGCGCGAGGCAGTTGACCTGAATATTGTCCCTGGCCCACTCGACCGCGAGAGTTTTGGTGAGCTGGGTGATGGCGGCCTTGGTCATCCCGTAGATTCCGACGGTTCCGATGCCGACGAAGCTGGTCATGGAGCCGATGTTGACGATCTTGCCGCCGCCGACCGCTTTCATCGGGGCGTGGACGGCCTGGCAGAGCTTGAAGACCGCTTCCTGGTTCACCGCGAGAATGGCTGCGTAGTCGTCGTCGCTGAACTCTTCGGCGGGCATTCTTCGGTTGATCCCGGCGTTGTTGATCAGAATGTCCAGCCGCCCGCACTGAGAAACCACGCTCTGCACCAAACCCTCGCACGCGGCTCGGCCACCGCTCAGATCGGCGACGTGAATACTGGCGCTGTCCCCCAGCTCTTCTTTGAGCGCCGAGAGTTTTTCCTCACTCGTTCCGTGCAGCGCGATGTGCGCTCCGGCTCCTGCCAGCCCCCGCGCGAGCGCCCCGCCGATGCCGCCGGTTGCGCCCGTGACCAGCGCCACTTTTCCTGAGAGCGCAAACAACCGATTCAGTGTCTCCATGGCACTCAATCTTCGCCAAAAAGCATCGCGATCCCTGCCCCCCGAGGCGCGATAATTTGTGCAGGCATTCGCAGTTATGGTAGGATTACCCGACGCTGGGGAACTTCCTGTTCCCCTCTGCATGTATTTCATGGAGAAATGCAGGAGAAACTATTCTTGAATCGCCACATACCCCTCGCCGCAGCAGCGGCCCTCGCCGCTCTCGCCCTGACCGGTTGCAACGGTGAAAAGCCCGTTCTGACCGTCAATGGTCAGGCCATCAACAAAGACGAGTACCTCAAGCTCCTGGAGCGCACGACGGTCACCGTCCCCGGTGGCCAGCAGGCCAAGGCCGAGCGCCTGGTCTTGGATCAGCTTGTCAGCAACCAGATTATTCTCGCGGAAGCGGGAAAAGTGGGCTTGCTGCCGTCGGATCAGGACGTCACGAACTTTTACAACACCCAGAAAAAGCTCATGGAAGCCCAGCAGCCGGGCAAGAGCTACGAGCAGGAGCTAGCCAAGCAGGGCATGGGCCCCGACGAACTCAGAGCCGATCTCAAGGTGCAGATGGCCGAGACCAATCTCTATGCCCGCAAGCTGAACCTGGGTGAGAACGAAGTCAAGGCCGAGTACGAGAAGAACAAGGCCAACATTGGGCTTCCGGCGCGTACCAACATGCGGCTGATAATTCTTCCGCCCAATAGCCCCGATGCGGCCCAGGCAGGCTCGATGCTCAAGGCAGGCAAGTCGTTCGAGGAGGTCGCAAAGACCAAGAACGACCCGCAGCTCCTCCAGACCGGAGGCGAGCGCGTGTTCTTCAACCAGCAGATCCCGCCGCCGGTTCTGGCCCAGATCGACAAAGCCAAAGACGGCGAGACGCTCGGACCGCTCGTCTGGCCCGTGCCCGGTCAGCAGGCCGCGCCCGGTCAGGCCGCGCCGCCGACCAACCTGACCGCCTGGATCAAGGTTATCAAGAAGCTCAACGCCCTTGCGCTGGACTACGCCGATGCCTCCCCGATCCTGCGCCGCGACCTCGTGCGCCAGAAGATCATGGACCCGGCTAACACCGCCAAGCGCGACGAGATCCTCAAGATCAAGATGGACGCGACGGTTCAGTCCGATGACCCGAGCCGCCTTGCGGTCTGGGAAGACATCAAGAAAGTCGCCAAGGACATGGGTGTCGGGAACGCACCCAAAGCGGCACCCGCCTCGGCTCCGGCCCCGCAGGGAGGCACCGCGCCCGCCCCAGCGCCCAAGCCCAAGTAAGCTCGCGTGTTGTATCTCGTCGGCCTGGGACCGGGTGCGCCCGATGCGCTCCCGGCCCCGGCCTTCGCACTTTTGACGGGGGGGCTTCCCGTGTTGCTCCGAACCGCGCGGCATCCGGTGGTCCAGACGCTCCCGCCACTGCCGTCGCTCGACGACGAGTATGAGTCGGGCGAGAGCTTCTCCGATGTCTACGAGGCAATTGTGGCGCGGGTCCTGCGCACCCATTCCACTCTGGGCGATCTGGTCTACGCGGTCCCTGGTCACCCGCTCGTCGGCGAGACGACCGTCGCGCGGCTCCTGGAGAGAACCCGCGCCGAGGGAATCCCGACGAAAATCATCGGGGCACCCAGCTTCGTCGATGCGTGCCTGGAGTCTCTGGGCGAGGCGATAGTCGGAGACTTGAGCGTCGTCGATGCCCATGGCTTGAACCCGGACGGTGCGCACTCCGATCCCCAGCTAAGAGTTTCCGGCCCGATCTTGCTCTATCAGATCCACGACCGGGCCGCCGCGAGCCACGCCAAGCTCGCCCTGATGCGGGCGGGCTTCCCCGACGACCACCTTGTGACGGTGCTTCGCGCGTCCGGGCTGCCCGAGGCCAAAAAAATTACCCTGCCGCTGTTTGAGCTGGACCGCCGCGACCACGACCATCTCACCAGCGTCTGGGTTCCGCCGCTCCCCGAAGCGAGCCGCCCCTCCGACTTCGATGCGCTCCGAAGAATTGTCGCCCGGCTGCGCGACCCGGAGACGGGCTGCCCGTGGGATCTAAAACAAACCCACGTAAGCTTAAAAAAATACGCCATCGAAGAAGCCTACGAGGTCTGCGAAGCGATAGACTCGGAAGACCCCGACGCCCTCTGCGACGAGCTGGGAGACTTACTGCTCCAGGTGGTTTTGAACGCCCAGATCGCGAGTGAGTCGGGCGAGTTCGACAGCGACGACATCTGCCGGGTTCTGTGCGAAAAACTGGTTCGCCGCCACCCGCATATCTTTGGCGATACGGTTGCGGGCGACGCCGACGAGGTTCTACGCAACTGGAACGCGATTAAAGCCCAGGAAAAGCCCGAGAAAGCCTCGCTTTTGGACGGAATCTCGGCCAGCCTGCCCGCGCTGACACAGGCGCTTCAGACCAGCAAGCGCGTTGTCTCTGTCGGCTTCGAGTGGCCGGAGCTTTCCCAGGTTTTAGCCAAAGTGGACGAAGAACTCGCCGAGCTTCGCGTCGAACTCAATGAAGGAAGTCCCGAGCGCATCGCCGACGAGCTGGGCGACTTGCTCTTCACGCTGGTCAATGTCGCCCGCAAAGTCGGCATCGACCCGGAAGAGTCGCTTCGAGGTCAGCTTAAGAAATTCCATCGGCGCTGGCACTACATCGAAGCCGCCGCAAAAGAGCAAAATAGAGCCGTCGAACTATTTTCTTTGTCGGAGCAAGAAGCCCTCTGGCAAGAAGCCAAACAAAAAGAACGTCAGTAGTTATCGTAGTTGCTGCATCGTCACCGGCCCCAGAAGCCCGGCGGGTCGCACGGGCCAGCCAGTGGCATCGAAGGGCTTGTAGTCGATATTGACAAACCCGATGTCATGAAACTCGTGCCATTTCACGCCCCGGAGGTCCAGATCGCGGATGCGGTTTGCACCCAGGTTCGTCACTTCCAGCTCTAAAAGATTGCCGGTCGGCTTCAGCGCGGGAAGCGTCAGGGCGAACGGCGGCAGAATTAAAACGCCCAGCTCCTCGCCGTTGAGTCGAACCCGGACGCTCTCTTTTACGTCGCCGAGGTCGAGCAGGGCGGGGCCAGAGAGACTTTGCGGGGCGTCGAACGTGAGCGAGTAGCGAGCGGTGCCGGAGAAATTATCGTACTCGGGGCCGCGCCCGGTCCACGGGCCGGGCGCGTCGGTTTCATAGGCGGGCGGAAGCGTCGGGCCACCGGCGATAAAGCGCACCTGCCAGTCTCCGGCCAGCGCAACGGGCGAGCCGCTCGGCTCAGGGCGCGGCATGGGCGGAAGAGTTGCGTCGCCACGGGTTTTGACGAGCACGCTGTGGCCGGGCGGCAGATTCACCCGGACGGCGTTTCCTCGAACGTCGGCGCGAAAAGCCTGGCCCGTCCAGGCGTCGAGAAGGACGGCGTTTTCGAGCCGCTCACGCAGCGGAATAAAGCCCGAGACCGTGTTCTTTGTTCGGTTGACGAGCAAATAAAGTACGCTGCCGTCCTCGCTGCGCCGCCGGACGAACTCCAGGCCGCTCTTTCGCAATCGCTCGGGCCGAACTCGGGCGGCTCGCAACCCTGCCACCGGCTCGACGGCTCGCACCCGATTTTTTTTCAGAAGCTCGCGTAGCCTGGATCGTCGCGTTTCGATGTCTTTTGCGCCGGGTACATCGGTCGGGAGGCCCGCAAAAATCACGGTCGCGCCCTTGCGCCTCAGGGCGAGCAGAACCTCCACAAATTCGGGAGGGAGCCGGGTCTCGGCAGGGACGACCAGCGCTTTGTAGTGCGCTCCGCCCTCGGTAATCAATCGCCCACCGCTGACTTTCACCCGCCCGAGCTGTGCCTCGCTGATGAAATCGAACGCATGGCCCGCGTCCCAGAGCGCCGTCGCCGCGCGGCCTGTGGCGTGATTCTCCAGCCACTCGCGGCCATGGACAGTCAATTTCCGGGCAAGCTCGCGGCTCGGCTCGGCCCAGAAGTCGTAGAGCGGCGCATGCAGCAGCACGTCGGCGTCGGGCTTTGTCGTCTGGAGCAGCGACTGAGTGCGCGAAATATAGGCGTGAAGCGCCGGGATATCGCGCCAGATCGGATTGCGCGGGTTGGCCTGCGTGGAAGCATAGAACGCCCAGCCCGGCCACGTAGCGTCCTCGGGCGAGTAACACGTCCCGTGCCAGAAAACATGCCCGATTCCCGCAAGAAACAGCTCGTCGCAGAGCTTTTTCAGTGCGCCGAGTGTCTCGGTGAAGTGCTCGGTGAGCCAGGTTCCGGTCTCCGCCGACGCGGTTTTTCGTCCGCAGACATGCGCCGCAGACGACGCGAACTTGCTAACGAAGACGCTTCGGTCGTCGCGGAACATCTCGGTCTCGGGAATCTCGGCGAGGCCGTAGAGATCGAGCAGGTTCCCCGGCGAGCCGTGGGCTTCGTAGCGCGTGGACATCCCTTTCTGGTGCGCCCAGTCGATCCAGATGCGCTGGGCTTCCACCTGAAGCTCGGAGAGCGTCTCGCGAATATCGGCGCGAACCCGCAGAGTTAGCTCGTCCGTCCCGTTTGCCGCCAATTGCTCGTAGTAAGTAGCAACATCGTAGCCACGGCGTCGGGCGAACTCACGCGGGAGACTCGGGGTCCAGTGGGCGTTGTACTCGTAGGAGTCCTGGTAGGCGCAGCGGGGCAGCGTCCCTCTGTAGCCGCGCAGGCCCGCCTCGATCCACGCGGTGAAGCGCCGGTTTGCGCCGGGCGAGAACGGGTCGAGCATATGCCCCTCGCCGCCGGGCGCGGCCCGCTTGACTTTCTGTCCGCTCGGCCTCAGCGTCACGCCGGTTTTCGAGAACGTCGGGATCGAGTTCGCGTCGCGCTCGGAGACGCCCGGTCCGCCGAAGCACCAGCCGGTCCCGAGCGTCATGTCGATTCCGAGTCCCAGCCGGTCGGCTTCTTTCACCGTGAACGCCAGAAGCTCCCGCCAGCGTTCCGAGAGATAGGGGACGTACCGATTCTCGAAACCTTTCGCGCCGTAGATCGGGATGATATGCAGCCCGCCCATCCCCGCCTCAGCGTAGCGCGTCAGCTCGGCGGTGAGGTTCGCTTCATCGACCGCGCTTCCCATCCACCACCAGTACGCCCACGGACGATGCTCCCGGTCGATCTTCGGCCAGAGTTCGCCTGCGAGAATCATCTCGCGTCGCTCTTCGGGTTTGGGTTTTTGATCGGGAACGTCGCGCCGACAGATTTCTGCCAGGCGCGGAGCTTTGCCTGGAGCACCTTCACGCGCCCCGGCTCGTGTTCCGCTAAGTTCCGTTGCTCGCCGGGGTCGGCCTTGAGGTTGTACAGCTCGATCCGGTCGATCACAAACCACTCGATCAGCTTCCAGTCGCCGTCGCGGAGGGCGGCGGCCATCCCGCCGCCCTGGTTCCCGTAGTGCGGGTAGTGCCAGAAAAGCGGGCGTGGCCGAAGCCGTTTTCCGCGAAGCGTGGGAACGAGACTGACTCCGTCGCGCCTGTCGGGGCGCACCCCGGCGGCTTCGAGAAACGTCGGATAGAAATCCAGGGTGGTCGTCAGTGCGTCGTTGACGGTACTTGGCCTGACGACGCCGGGCCACTTTACGATCAGCGGCTCCCGAATCCCACCCTCGTAGAGCCAGCCTTTCCCGGCGCGATACGGCGCGTTGCTGGTCGGTGAGCCTTCCGAGGTCGAGAGTCCGCCGTTGTCCGATGTAAAAATAACAATTGTGTTTTTGGGGAGTTTTTCAAAGAGTCGCCCCATGTTGCGGTCCAGCTCCTCTATCATCGTGGCATACACGGCATGGGTTTGCGTTCGTCGGTCTTTTCGCGGAAGCTCGTCGCGAAACTCCGCCCTCAGCCTTGCGGCTTTCGCCTCGTACTTTTTCACCAGCTCCGGCTTGCCGACAAGCGGCGTGTGCGGGTCGTATGGCGCAAACCACAGCAGGAACGGTTTGTCTTTGCTCTGCGCCACGAACTCGATGGCCTTATCGGTCAGCCGATCCATCACCCACTCGCCCGGCCCGACATCGAGGTTATGGAGCTTCGTCGGCCCGACATGCGCGTTGCCGCCGCGCCCGTCGCCGCCGACATTGAACGTGAAGCCGTGGTTTTCGGGGAGCGATCCTTCGTCGCCGAGGTGCCACTTGCCCACGAAGCCCGTCGCGTAACCTGCGGCCTGGAGCTTTTTGGCAATCGTGGTTTCGGACAGGCTCAGCCGATCCGCCGCCGGAGGAGACAGCAGGGGAAAGCCTGGCTTCATCCCGCCGAGCTTGCCGACGGACTCGTTGATGTAGTCCGTCACGCCCGTGCGCTGCGGCCACTTCCCCGTGAGCGCTGCCGCCCGCGTGGGCGAGCAGACCGGGCACGACGCGTAGGCGTTGGTGAAGCGCATGCCTTCGCGTGCCAGCCGGTCCAGGTTGGGCGTCTCGTAGAACGTGCTTCCCTGGCAGCTCAGGTCGGTGATACCAAGGTCATCGGCAAGAATAAAGACAATATTGGGGGGCTTCACGGGCTCTTGTTTTCTTTTTTCTGTTGCAGGCGCTCGGGCCAGACGAAGCGCGGTGCCTTGCTCGGGTCGTAGCCAGCAAGGTGCTTATTCAGGCGGGTTTCTGGCCGGGTGTACTTCAGCTTCGTCTTGCCAAAAACCTCACGGCAGAGGTCTGCAAGCCCCGGATCGTAGGCGATCAGCTCGGTGCGTGTGTTCACATGGTTGTGGTCGTGATCCGGCTCCCGGTTGTTGTCGAACCAGGACTGGACGCCCTCGGCGAAGTACTCGTGGTGGTTGGTGGCGGCGTATTTCCCCTTCCACAGCCCGGCGGCCATCGCTCGGTCGTAGGTGGCCTTGACCCGCCCATCGAACGTCTTGTCTACCTGAACCATGCCCCGCAGGTGGATATTATGGGCGAACTCGTGGATCAGGATATTCTCGGTGGAGTAGGGGTCGCCGGGATAGCCCAGGAGGTTTTCTTCGGCACACGAGCAGAGTGGGTCGGTCTCGCTCCCGCCGAGGCCCCGTGCCCGCCGATCCCAGAAGTCTTTATCCGCCTGGTTTTTTGCGAGCCACGCAAAGTCGGGCTGGTCGGTTGTGAACTCGTTGTAGGCGAGGATAGACATCCGGGAGCCGCTGGCGATCATCGCGCGGCGAACATCGGGCCTTCGGGCCAGAAGCAGGTTGACCAGGTAGGCGGCTTCTTTTAGCGCGTAGTCACTGACGTTTTCCGAGGCCACAATCGGGTAGCCGCTGGCGCTGATGTACTTTTTGTAGAACGCGGGCGTCTTGAGGCTCTCCGGAACGGCGCTGACCTCCCCCGCTTTCGGTGGCCCGAGAAGCGGGAAACAGGCAAGAGCGACACACAGGTAAGTTGAGATCATTTTTTCCTTCGGAGTTCCAGTTGGAGCAGGCGGCTCTCGATGGCTCGCGAGGTGGGGCTGATAGAGAGGCCGCCGAGGTTGGTGCAGCGAAGCTCACGCGGCATCTGCGCGGAGACGCGCTTTGCGGTTTCGATCACTTCGTCGAGGGGGATCAGCGGGTCGTAGCCTGCCAGCGCGATGTTGGCGCACGAGAGCGCGTTGCTCGCCGCCATGATGTTCTTTCCGAGGCAGGGCGCTTCGACCCGGTTGGCAATCGGATCACAGATCAGGCCGAGCATGTTCTGGAGCGCCATCGAGGACGCCGCGAGGCTCTGGGTAAGCGAGCCGCCGCCGAGCTGGACGAGCGCCGCCGCCGCCATGCACGCCGCGCTTCCGCCCTCGGCCTGGCACCCGCCAACCTCCGCCGCAAAGCTCCATGCCGTTGCGATGAAGACCCCGATCAGGCCGCTCGCCAGAAACGCTTTGCCCATTTCTATCTCATCGAGGCCAAGCTCCTCGCCCATCGCGATCACGGCTCCGGGGAGCGCGGCGCAGGCACCGGCGGTCGGGGCGGCGACGATCACGCCCATGGAGCTTTTCACTTCCATGAGCGCCGTGACGTAGAGCACCATGCGGTTGAGCGCCCCGCCGCCCAGGAGCTTTCCGGCGTCCATCAGTTCGGCGAACCTGCCGCTCTGGTGGCCTAAAATCCGGTCTTCGTAGTGCGTCCCGGCGACGCCCTGAGCAATGGAGCGGCGCAGAATCCGGATCAGCGCGACGCTTTTCTCCAGGACTTCTTCTTCCGTGAGGCCGCCGCGCTGGGCTTCGTACCGCGCCGCGAGCTTCCAGAGCGGCGTATTTTGCCTGGCGTCGAAAGCCAGCATCTCGGCGCAGGTCGTGAACGGCACGCACGAGTCGGGGCGGGTGAGGACGGGAAGCACGGGCTTCAGGTATCTTTCCGGCATTCCCAGAAAATCGAGGCTTACCTCACGGTCGCCGAAGAGTGAGACCGGTTTTTCGTCGATGGCGACGACCTCGATCATTCCGCCGCCGGTCGAGAGGGCGCGGAGCGTGTGGGTCTCGGCGTCGCTGGTGAGCGTCAGGCGGTAGGTGTTCGGGTGCGGATCGCCCACATCAATGGTCTCGATGCACAGCTCTATTCCCGCGTCGCGCAGGGCTTTTGCCGAGTGCGGCAGGCGCTCATCGTCGGCGTCCCAGCCCAAAAGTCCGCCAAAAAGCCCCATGTCCGAACCCTGACTCGCGTGTGTCGTCGGAAGCGAGCCGCTCCGGTCGAACTCCACCAGGACTTTGGAGATTTCGCCGTCCATTAAGTCACGCGCCAGCCGCCCGATCCGCAGTGCCGCCGCGCAGTGCGAGCTGGACGGCCCGCGCATCACCGGCCCGAGAACGTCGTTGAAGATACTCACAAACATGAGCTATTGTCTTTCTTGCAGCACTTCGCTGGTCCACTGCGCTTCGCTCTCGGTGAAGGGCGTTTCGGGCGGGTTGGTGTAGCGCAAGAGCGAGCCGTAGCGCCCGGTGTCGTAGCACTCGTCGAAGAGGGCTTGAAGATCGAGCGGCACGGGAGCGAAGGCAGGCCCCAGCGGAATCGGGATCTCGAGCAGGCGGTGCGCTATGGTGAACGGCCAGACTTTGCAGTTCCAGCGGTCTGTCACGTCGTGGACGCAGACAAGATAATCCCAGACAGCCTGACGGGCAAGCAGCCGTTCCTCGGGCACTGCCACCGTGTGCATTCCCGTGCGCAAGAGGTCAATCTCCACCAGGTTCGTCTCGCTCTCAAGCAGCTCGGCCTGCTTGGCGCGGTACTGCTCGTAGCCGCGCCCCCGCTTATTCGAGGGACTCAGAAGCTCGATCACGGTGACAACGCTTTCCTGGTGCAGGACATCCCGAATCGTCAGATACGCATGGCGCTCTTCTTCGGGGAAAGTCGGAATCACCAGCGGCTCCACGGTTGTGCGCTCCGCAACGGCAACACCGCCGCCACGCACCGGAAGATTGGGACTTATCGCAAAACGATTCACGATCCCGACATCGGGTCTTGCTTCATTATCGGGGGTAAGCTGAATGCGCATCTCCGTGGTTGCGACAAGCTGCGGCGGCAAGATGCGATTCAGAGCGGTCTCACAGTAGGCAATGTACTTATTGTGAAAGCTCTGCCAGAGAACGCGGTTCTCCAGCCAGGGGTCCATTCCGGGAAAAGGGCCAGGCATAGCGCATTTTATCGGAAGGTTCCTCTTTGAGCCATCGTTGAAGTTTTGCGACAGGAGAGCGGGCGGGGTAACATACACGCCTGGGGGAACTACCCCGAAGGAGTGATGAGAGTTGTCCACGACTAAAGTTGCCATCGTCGGCTGCGGCGGGATCGCCAATGGCAAGCACATGCCGAGCCTTGCGACCGTCCCCGGTGTCGAGCAGGTCGCGTTCTGCGATATTTTAGGGGAGCGCGCCGAAAAAGCGAAAGCCGACTACGGGACGCCCGGCGCGAAGGTCTACACCGACTACAAAGCCCTGCTCAGCGATGGCGGCTTCGATGCCGTCCATGTCTGCACGCCCAACGACAGCCACTCCGAAATTTCTATCGCGGCGCTGGAGTCGGGCTTTCACGTCATGTGCGAGAAACCCATGGCCAAGACCGCCGACGGTGCGCGCGCCATGGCCGCAGCGGCTAAGAAATCGGGCAAGCTGCTCACCATCGGCTACCAGAGCCGGTATCGCTCCGACAGCCAGTATCTCAAGGGTCTGATCGATGCGGGCGAGCTGGGCGAGGTCTACATGGCCAAAGCCCACGCCATCCGCCGCCGCGCCGTCCCGACCTGGGGCGTGTTCCTCGACGCCGAAAAGCAGGGTGGCGGTCCGCTGATCGACATCGGCACCCACGCTTTGGATTTAACGCTCTGGCTGATGGGCAACTACGAGGTCCAGTCGGTCACGGGTTCCGTGTTCCGAAAATTAGCCGACCGCGAGAACGCCGCCAACGCCTGGGGTTCGTGGGACCCGAAAGAGTACACCGTCGAGGACAGCGCGTTCGGTTTTATCAAGATGAAGTCCGGCGCGACGATCTTTTTAGAGTCGTCGTGGGCGCTGAATGAGCGCGACACCCGCGAGGCGACCTGCACGCTGTACGGCTCCGAGGCGGGCGCGGACATGCGCGGCGGCTTGAACATCAACGGCGAGAAGAACTCAAGGCTCTACGACACCAAGATCTCTCTGGAGTCGGGCGGCGTGGCTTTTTACGAGGGCGCATCGAGCAAGCCCGAGCACATCGAGGCCCGCGTCTTCATCGAGGCGGTGCGCGGCACGGGCAAGCTTACGGTTCTCCCCGAGCAGGCACTGGTCGTCTCCGAGGTTCTGGAAGCGATCTATTCGTCGAGCGCGTCGGGCCAGACGGTTACGTTTTAGCACCCAATCCCCTAACCCCAATAATGGGGGACCAGATATTGTCTGGTTCTCCAATTGGGGGAGGGGAAGAATTTTATGGCTTCTTCGCTTTCAACAAAGCTCCGTATCGCAGGAACGGTCCTGGGATGTCGGGGCTTTTTCGATGCTCTGGCCGGGCGTTTTGTGTTTTCCCCCCTCCCCCCGCCGGGCGGGGGCGAAAGCGAGCTTGCGAGCGCTTCGGGGGACTTGGGGGGCCAGTGGCTCCGGGGTGCGATCCACGTCCACACCTGTACCTACTCCGACGGCGCGGGGACTGTGGACGAAGTCATGGCGGCGGCAAAATCTGCCGGGATCGACTTCGTGTTGCTCACCGACCACAACACCATGCGCCCCAAAGCCGAAGGCTGGGAAGAAAAATACGCCGGGCAGACCCCGTTTCTCATCGTCGGCGACGAAATCACGGTCGAGAACGGGGCTTTCTTGCTGGCGCTGGACCTGCCGGGCGACTTTGAGTTCCCCGTGCATCAAAGCCCGCAGAAAGCCATCGATGCCGTGCTGGAAGCGGGCGGATTGCCCCTGGTCTCGCTTCCGTTCGACATGAAACACCCCTGGGACGCCTGGGAGTCCACGGGCTGCGAAGGTTTAGAAGCTCTGAATCTTTCCACGGTGGCACGGGAGCATATCAACGTGCTTTCTTTGCTCTGGCTACTCCCGATCTGGAAGATTTTCGGAGAGCTTGCCGCGATTCGGGCCATTTGCACCCGCCCCGATGCCTCGCTTCGTCGCTGGGACAATTTATTAGTCTCAGGAAAGAAGCAAATCGGGCTGGGCGCACTCGATGCTCATGCCCTGATGAAGATTCTCGGCAAAAAGCACCCGATTCCCGGCTATGAGAACTCTTTTCGTGCGGTAAGTACACATATCCAGATAACTCCCCCATTACTGGGGGCTGGGGGGCAGGAACAGGGGGCCGGGGCACAAGTTCACGACGCGATTCGGGCGGGGCGCTGTTATTTTGCTTACGACTGCCTCGGCGATGTGCGCGGGATGGAGTTCTCTGCGGGCGAGACCCCGATGGGTGGCGAGGCACCTCTGGGAAGCGAGCTGATCGCTCGTGCGCCCGACCCGAGGGCGCTGGTACGGATCTATCACAACGGAAAAGTCGTCGCGGCGGGCCGGGGCGAGGTTCGATTTGTCGCCGATCAGCCGGGCGCGTACCGGGTCGAGGTGTATCGGGTTGGCGTTTCGCTGGGGGCGCTACATCTCAATGCCCGTCCGTGGATATTCACCAACCCGATCTATGTCGTCCCCCGGCTCCAGTAAAATTCCCCTGGCACCCAGTTCTACCCCCTAACCCCCAGTAATGGGGGGATTATTTGCCGACAGGCGCGGCTACGCTATCGACGAAATGTCTTACGCAATCGAAAGGCCCCGATACGGCATCGACGAAGCGAGATACGGTATCGACAGGGTGGGATACGGCATCGACAGAGCGAAGTACGCCCCCATAGTTCCCCCATTACTGGGTGATTGAGGTCAGGGGGGGTTAACTTCGTCGGGCGTTGAAGATGACCTTGGTGCCGTCGCGCTCCAGGGCGAAGGGAAGCTCTTGAAGCTCGGCGAGGGACTCGCGGACAGCGGCCTGGCGATCCGGGGGACAGAAAAGCAGCAGAAAGCCGCCGCCGCCCGCGCCTGCGACCTTGCCGCCGACTGCTCCCGCATCGAGCGCGGCTTCGTAGAGCCGGTCGATCTCGGGGTTGGAGATTCCGCCTGCGAGCTGCCGCTTGTGCCGCCAGCCTTCGTCTAAGATTCGCCCGATCCGGTTGAGATTTCCCTCGCAGAGCGCGTCGTTGATCTCCTCGACCTGCGCTTTCATGGTATTCAGGGTCAGCCGTTTGTCGTCGATGTTGTCTTTCTGCCGGGCGAGAATTCCGTCGGCTTTGCGCGTAACCCCGGTGAAGAACAGCAAGAGAGACTCGCCGAAGCGCAGACGCTTGCCGTTGAACAGCGGGATATTCGTGACATCTACCGATTCGTCGGCGCGGAAGTCGAAGCGCCGCAGGCCGCCGTAGGCCGCGATGTACTGGTCCTGCTTGCCGATGGGCTTGCCCAGAATCTCGATCTCGATCTCGCAGGCTTCTTTTGCAAGGCGCTCGGGAGTTACCAGCTCGCCCTGGTAGGCGTATAGCGCGTGGAGCATCCCGACCGTCACCGCCGACGAGCTTCCGAGGCCGCTGCCCTCCGACGGAATATCCGCCATGGTCGCGATCTCGACGCCGCCTGCGATTCCCACTTTTCGCATGGCTTCGCGGGCCAGCTCGTGCTCGATCTGGTCCACGGAGTCGATCATCTCGGTACGTGAGTAGCCGATGCGGATCTTGCTGTCGAAGCGCTCTTTGACAATGACATAGATATACTTGTCGATAGCCGTCGAAAGAACGGCCCCGCCGCTCTCCCGGTAGTAGCCGTGGAAGTCTGTTCCGCCGCCTGCGAAGCTGATGCGCAGCGGCGTTTGCGTGATGATCATCTCTCTATTTTCTCTCCTGAGGCGACCAGGGTTCCCGGTGGCAGCTGGACGCCCGGCCCGATTCTGACGCCGTGGCCCAGCACGACATTTTCGAGCCGTGCGCCCGCGCCGACCGTGACATCGTCCCAGAGGATCGACTCGGTCAGCGAGGCTCCATACTCGATCCGGCAGCCCGCCCCGATCACGTTCCGGCCCGCAAGCCGTGCCCCCGACGCGATCCAGGCGTCCGGCGCGATGGCCCGCTCGCCGTGGAGCTGCAAGGCGTCCCAGTTGGCTTGTCGGTAGTTTTCGGGGGTTCCTGTATCCTTCAAGTAGCCATCGAGCGGGCGTGCGAACACGCGCGTGGGAAACTCTCGCAAAAGTGCCGGGAAAACGTCGCGCCCGAAGTCGCTCGGGCCGGTTTCGGAGATCAGCGCGAGAACCTGGGGTTCTAAAACGTAGACACCGGCGCTGGCCTGGTCGGTGAAGACCTCGTCGGCGGGCGGCTTCTCGACGAACCGCGTCACCTTGCCGCGTGCATCGGTCTCGATCAGCCCGCAGGCGGTCGGGTTCTGAGTCGTGAATGTCGCGAGCGTCGCGAGGGCATTGGTTTCTTTGTGAAGCGCAAGCAGGGACGCGGGGTCGAATTTATAGTAGTTGTCACCGTAGAGCACCAGGAAGGTCGTGTCGAAAAAATTTTCTAATTTCTTGACACCACCTGCGGCACCGAGAAGCTCTTCCTCGTGGGAGTAGTGAAGCGAGTCGCCAAATTGGGCCAGGATGCTCTCGGGCTTGTGAAACAGGTTCACCGCGATCTGGGAAATGCCGATGCCCTGAAGAAGCTGAGCGGTTCGTGTCAGGAGCGGGACACCCGCGACGGGCACCATGGGCTTGGGGTAGGCCAGTGTCAGAGGGCGCAGCCGCGTTCCCTCACCCGCCGCGAGGATCATCGCTTTCATAGGCCTCAGTATACGCCCTGTGGAGAAACTCACTAAACACCCTGCCCTCGGGTGTACATCTTGCAAAGGTTGAGATGTATTTCAGCTATTGAATAATTTGAAAAAAACGGTATAATGGGCAAGCGTCGTCTAAGGTGTCGTCGCACTCTTACGCAACGATACCGCATTTTTTCCTGAGTTTTCCTTGGAAGGAAGATTTTCTAACATGAAGCAAAGAAGCAATTCTCAAAAGGCCTTCACGCTCATTGAGCTTCTGGTGGTCATCGCCATCATCGCCATTCTGGCCGCCATTCTCTTTCCTGTGTTCGCACAGGCTCGTGAGAAGGCTCGTGCCATCGCCTGTTTGAGCAATGTCAAGAACCTTGGCACAGCGGCTCAGATGTACATGCAGGACTACGACGAAGTCGTTCTCCCGATTCGCATCGACAACCGCCGAACCTTCACCCCCGCTAAAGACTGGCGTCAGTACTGGCAGTATCTGGTCCAGCCCTACATGAAGAGCCAGCAGGCTCTTCTGTGCGCCAGCAACAACGCGACGCAGGGTCCGGACTGGGCCGACGATGCCGAGAACGAGCGTGGCGGCAAGGTCATGGGCATGGCGATCAACGACACGATGAACACCTGGGGCGGCGACTATGTCGTTGGCCAGACAGCCTCGGGCAACCCGGTCAGCTACTCTCAGCTCGACAAGCCTGCCAGTCTGGTTCAGTTCGCCGATGCCGGTTCCATCGCCAAGGGACCGCGCACGGGCTGGGACCTCTGGGACAACTCGGCGGCGGCTCGCGTCGCGTTCCTTAACGATCCGGAGAGCTTCAAGCAGCCGGGTGGCTACGAGCGCACCGGTGGCGCGGGGCTGTTCCACAACCCCTTCCGCCTGAGCTGGGAAGGGACGGGCGACCCGACCAAGGTTCCCGTACCGCGCCACAACGGCCAGTGCAACGTCGTGTACTTCGACGGTCACGCCAAAGCCATCAAGGTCAGCCAGTTCTGGATTCGTCCGGGCAAGACCACGATTGCCAAGCGTCCCGCCGGTGCCTTCGACACCACGGCGGACTGGGGTGGTCCGTCCGACGCCTTCGGTCAGTCGGGCGTCCGTGGCGGCGACAACAACTAACCTGCCCGAGCCTATGGGACAAGACAAGCAGCGCCGGGGGAAAGCTCTCCCGGCGCTGCTTGCTGTCTGTCTGCTGCTCGGTGTCGCGCTCCCGGTCTCTCGAAAGCTGTTTTTCAGCAAGCCCGGCCCGCCGCCTGCCTCGGCGGACATCGAGGTCAGGCGACGGTTCTGGAAGGAGCGTATCCAGCGCGATGTCGCGGACAAAGACGCTTACTTGCAGCTTGGCATTCTGGAAGAGAAAGCCGGGTTCTACATCGCGGCCCGGCGTGCGCTGGAGTCCGCACGGGCTTTGGGTGTCCCGGATGCACAGGTCTCCGGCCCGCTCGGGCGTGCGCTAAACCAGCTCGCGCTACTCGACCTGGCCGAGATCGAGCTGAAAAAAGCCGCCCAGCTTGCCCCCGATTCCCTCGAATCCGCCCTGAATTTGGCCGGATTTTTTGTCAACACCCGGCACTCCCAGCAGGCCCGTCCGCTTCTGGCCGACTTCTGGAAACGACGCGGGAGCGCACTTGCCTCCCTCGAACAGGAACGCCTGGCGCTGGGATCGCTTGAGGCGGGCGACCTGAAACAGGCCCGAATCGCCGCAGAAGCCGTTCTCGTCCGCGAGCCGTCGAGCAAGACCGCCGCGATGATCGCTTCCCGCTGTGCGTTTGCCCAGGGCGATATCCCGGCAGCCCGGCGCTTTGTCGAGCAGGCGCTCCAGGGAACCGATAAAGCCGCTGGTGCGCAGTATTTCTACGGGCTGGTCCTGCGCCGCGCCGGGGAGAACGATCTGGCGCTGAAAGCCTGGCAGAAGGCCAACGCCGACGATCCGAGCCTGACGGACGCCTACGAGCGCATCGGCGAGGAGTATGCCCGCCGCAAAGATTTTTCGAGAGCTGCCTTCGCGATGGAGCGGGTGGCGCTCACCACCAACGAGCCAGGCGCGGTCTTTCGGACCATCACCGCCTACCGAAACGCCCGGCAGCCCGACCAGGCGACCTACTGGGAAGCGGTCCAGGCCGGGCTTCAGGGCAACTATCCCAAAGCGCTCACGCTGGGCAAGCAGCTTGCCACGTCGAAAAACCCGACCACGCGCCGCCGGGGACAGAGCGCCATCGTCGAGGCGTACCGGGGCATGGGCAAGAAGCCCGAGACGCTCCAGGCTGCCCTTGAGATGACGAAGGCGCGGACCCCCGAAGACCTGACCTATCTGGCGAAGATCTACGAGTCAACGAACGACTACAAGGGCTACATCGCCTGCCTTCGGGAGCAGATCGCCAAAGATCCTGCTCGCGAGTCCGCTCTACGGGGCGAGCTGGCCGCGACCCTCGCCCGGACCGGCCAGCGCGACGAGGCTGAGAAAGAGCTACAGCGCGTCGTCGAGAAAGAGCCAGACAACCCGTCGCATCTGCTGGAGCTGGCCGCACAGTACCTCAAGACGAGCAGCGTCGGCGACCATCTGGCGCAGGCGACGCAGCTCTCGCTCAAAGCTGTCGGGCTTGTGCCGACCGAAGAAGAGGCATGGCGGACGCTCGGTCAGTGCTACGCGAGCGCCGGGCAGCTTGGTGCGGCGGCGCAGTGCCTGGAGCACGCCATCGATCTCGAAGCGGGTCGCGGCCCGACGTACCAGGAGCTGAGCCGCGTCTATGCCCGATCCGGCAACAAGGCGGCCAGCCAGGAGATGGTCAAGCTCTACCAGAAATACGTCGCGTTCGACCAGGAAAAGGCGGCTATCGAGCTACGCGCCCGCCGCGAAGACGCCAGTGTCGCCGACCTGACGGCCTACGGCGATTTGCAGCTCAACCTGGACCGCTCCGACGAAGCGATTCGCGCCTACGAGCGAGCGCTCCGAAAAGAGCCGAAGAACGCCTCCGTACGCACGACGCTGACCCAGTTCTACCAGCGCTTCAACCTGCCCGGACGCCTCGCGATGCTCCAGGAGAAAGCAGCGCCGTGAGCGTTTTTCCTCCCCCGTCCTCCCTCCCCCGTGCCGCACGGGGGCGAAAGCGAAACGAGCTTGCGAGTGTCGCGCTTCGGGGGACAGCTCTCGTCGCCCTGGCACTGCTGGGCGGCTGTGGCTGGCTGAATAAAAAGCCAGCGCCCGCGCCGGTTATAGAAACCCGCGCCACCGTGGTGCGCTTTACCGATATCGCGGCCCAGGCAGGGGTCGATTTTACGCACGTCAACGGCGGGCGGGGCAGCAAGCGCATGCCCGAGACCGTCGGGTCTGGCGTCGCGTTTTTCGACTACAACAACGACGGCAAGCTCGATCTGCTGGTTATGAATAGCTGCTCCTGGCCCGGCGATCCGAAGCCGGTTCAGAGCCTGCCAAAGCTCTACAAAAATCGGGGCGGCGCGAAGTTCCAGGACGTCACGAAAGAGGCCGGGCTGGCGCTCTCGTTCTACGGAATGGGCGTCGCCGTGGCCGACTACGACAACGACGGCTGGGAAGATCTTTATTTAACGGCGGTCGGGCCGAACCATCTCTTTCACAACGAGCAGGGCAAGTTTGTCGAAGTCACCAACGACGCGGGCGTGATCGGCGTTCCGCTGCCCGGCACGAAGATGGAGCACAAGTGGAGCAGCTCCAGCGCCTGGCTCGACTACGACAAGGACGGCAAGCTGGATTTATTTGTCTGCCAGTACGTCAAGTGGTCGCCCGCGCTCGATCCGTTCTGTGGCAAGAACGGAGTGCGCGGGTACTGTCCGCCCGGAAACTTCGAGGGCGCACGCTGCACGCTCTTTCACAACGAAGGCACCGGAAAGTTCAAAGATGTCAGCAAAGAGACCGGGATTTTAGACGGCGCGGTCGGGAAGTCGTTCGGGATCGGGATCGCCGACTACAACGCCGACGGCTGGCCCGATATCGCCATCGCCAACGACACCTGGGCGAATTTCTTGTTTATCAGCGAGGGCGGCAAGCACTTTTCCGAGAAAGGCGTCGAGAGCGGAATCGCGTTTTCGACCACGGGAAAAGCGCGCGCCGGGATGGGCATGGATGTCGCCGATTTCCGCAATAACGGGCAGTGGGGCCTGGTGGTCGGCAACTTCGCCGAGGAAGGTCTCACGCTTTTTGAGCCGATAGCGGGCACGCCCGAGATGTTCGAGGACAATTCCCAGGCAGCAGGAATCTCTGCGCCGAGCTTGTTAAACGTGACGTTTGCGACGTTTTTCTTTGACTATGATCTGGATGGTTGGCAAGATATCTTTGCCACCAATGGTCATGTCGATGATATTGTGAATTTGTACAACTCCAAGCTGACATTCAAGCAGGTTCCTTTGTTGTTTCGCAACGAATCCGGGAAGAAATTCTCCAATGCGACCGAGCTTGCTGGAATAAATCAGAAAATCGTCGGGCGCGGCGCGGCGTTTGGCGATATCGACGACGATGGTGATTTGGATTTAGGCGTCGTGAACAACAACGGGAAGTTTCTTCTGCTCCGAAACGACGGTGGAAATCAAAATCACTGGCTTCGGGTTCGACTGGTCGGCTCGACGTCCAACCGGGACGGGATCGGGGCGCTGGTTCGGGTGCGCTGCGGAGGAGTCACGCAGCGGCAGTACGTCCGGAGCGGCGGGAGCTTTCTGAGTGAGAGCCAGCGCCAGCTCACGTTTGGCCTTGGCGCAAATATGGATGTAGACTCAGTAGAAGTAGAGTGGCCAGGTGGCATAACGCAGAAGCTTACGGCACTCAAAGGAGACACGCTCATAGAAATCCAGGAAGGGAAACAATAACGCAATGAAACAAATACCTGTCGCGGCGATCATCGCCGCTGTCGTCTTGGCCCTCGGTCTGCTCGTTTTCTTCATCGTGAAAACGGTCAAGTCCGACGACACGCAGGGAGGCAGCTACGGCAATCAGGCAGACTACCGCAAGCGCATGGCCGAGAAGATGGGCGGCGGCGGCGGCGCTCCTGGCGGCGGTGGCTACCGCACGACGGGCGGACCGGGTGGAGCCGCCGGAGGCCCTCCCGGTGGCGGGGGGAGCAATCCTCAGCGCCAGATGATGGAGCAGCGAGCCAAGCAGATGGGCGGCAACGGCGGCCAGTAGCTCTGCAATACCGGGATGTGCTTGAAACGAGTATATCCCGGTTAGAATTTATTATTTCACGAGAATTCGATGAATACTACATCCGAACCTAAGAAAAAGCTCTGGAAAAACCTGACCCAGGCTCCCATCTGGCTGTTTCTTCTTGTGATACTTCTCGCTTTTTCGCTTCTGGGAGCGATGATCGCGAAGATGATCAAGGACGACGACACGCAGGGCGTCTACTACGGAGGCACTCCAGAAGGCTACCGCAAGCGCATGATGGAGAAAATGGGCGGTGGCGGCGGCGGCGGCAGTACCTACGGCCAGGGCAGGCCGGTCAAGGCCGGTGGTGCTGAGGGGGGCAATCCCCAGAAGCAGATGAGGGAGATACGAGCCAGGCAGATGGGTAGCTCGGGCGGCCAGTAGTCCTGTGCTGAAACGGCGTCACTTTCTCGGGGCGCTGGGAGCGGCCTCGCTGGGCGCGGGGTGCTCTCTGCGCTCCCAGGGTCCCATTACGATCCGCTTCTGGAACGGCTTCACCGGCCCGGACGGACGGACGATGCTTCGGCTTGTCCGGCGCTTCAATGAGGCCAACCCCGATGTTTCCGTGCTCATGCAGCGCATGGACTGGGGAACCTACTGGAACAAACTCTTCGTCGCGGGCCTCGGTGGACGTGCGCCCGAGGTCTTTGTGCTCCACACCCGGACACTTCTTCGCTTCGCCCGAGCGGGCTTCGCTGCGCCCCTCGAATCGGTTCTGGGCGATTTTCCGACCGATGACATCGACGAAAACGTCTGGGCGGCCACAAAGATCGACGGAAAGCACTACGGTCTCCCGCTCGATGTGCATGCGATGGGCATGTACTACAACAAAAAACTCTTCCGTGAGGCGGGTCTCGACCCAGAAAAACCGCCGACTAACCGCGATGAGTTCTTAAACGCCATTCAAAAGCTCAAAAAACCCGGAAAGAATGGCGAGCCAGACCAGTGGGGCTACGTTTTCACCAACGCTGAGACCTGCACCTACACGTTTCTCAATCAGTTCGGCGGCGCTCCGTTCAACACGGATTTTTCGAAGTGTACGCTGACCAATAAGCGCAATATCGAGGCGCTGGAGTTCTGCCGGAAATTAATTTCGGATAACTTGATTCCGTCGCCGGAGAACTTCGACTCGTGGATCGGGTTTCGGCAGGGTCGGGTCGGGATGGTTTTTGAGGGCATCTACATGCTCGCCGATCTTGAAAAGCAAAAAGATTTGGAGTTCGGCGGCGCACCCGTCCCGCAGGTCAGCGCGGAGAAAGCGGTCTGGGCGGACTCGCACAACCTCTGCCTGAAGTCCGGGCTGGAGCCACGAGTTCAGGAAGCCGCGTGGCGCTTCATGCGTTTTCTTTCGGATAACAGTGTCGAGTGGGCCGCAGGCGGCCAGATTCCAACCCGCCCGAGCCTTCGTGCGACTCCTGAATTCAAAAAACTGACGGTCCCGAGCGCATTTGCGACCCAGATTCCGTTTGTGAAATACCAGCCGCAGCTTCCGTTTATCTTTGAGTATCTCACCGAATACAATCTGGCTGTAGAAAAAATACTTCGGGGGCGTGCGAGTGCTTCGGATGCTCTGGGAGCGGCTGAAAAGCGTATTAACGAGATTATTCTGAGAGAAAGCGTTTCCCCCTCCGCCCCCAATAATGGGGAGACCAAATGAGACGCAATCACTGGTCCGGCTGGCTCTTTGCTGCGCCGCACCTGATTTTGTTTTTAGTGTTTGTGGTTGGGCCGCTGCTATTTGGCCTGGGGCTGAGTTTTTTCCGCTGGGACTTGCTCTCGACGCATCCGGCGGGATTTGTGGGCACCGAGAACTACCGCGAGGCCCTCGGCGACGAGTACGTTTATAAAGCACTCGGTGCGACCGTCAAGTTCGTGGTTCTGGCGGTTCCCACGACGCTCTTGCTGGCGCTGCTACTCGCGGTCGGGCTGAATGGCGTGATCGAGAAGCGGCGCGGGTTCTGGCGCTCGCTGATCTATCTGCCGCACCTGCTCACGGTGAGCGTGGTCGGGCTACTCTGGCGCTGGTTTTATAACACAGAGTTCGGGCTTTTCAATGCGTATCTCGCCCCCTTTGGCCTGAAGATTCCGTGGCTCTCGGACGTGGCCTACGCGATGCCCGCGATTGTTCTGATGACCCTCTGGTGGACCCTTGGTGGCCCGATGCTGATCTTTCTCGCCGCGCTCCAGAACGTCCCGGCGGCCTACCACGAAGCGGCGTCGCTCGATGGCGCGAGCGCCCCGCAGACGTTTTTTCGAATCACCCTGCCCCTACTGCGTCCTGTTTTGTTGTTCTCGATGGTGATGAACATTGTTGGGGCGTTTCAGGTCTTCGGGCAGGTTTATATGATTACCCGTGGCGGCCCGGAGCTTTCAACTCGCACTCTGGTTCAATATATCTATGATACCGCGTTTAATAACTACCGAATGGGCTATGCGTCGGCTATTTCCTGGCTTTTGTTTTTAGTAATAGCAATTTTTTCTGCGTTTCAGTTTAGACTTATGAAAGAAAGAAAATAGATGGAGACGATTCCGGGCAAACGCGTCTCTCTCAGACCTCTTTCTCCTTGCGATAAAGAGTCGATCTTTGCGCTGTTCTCCGACCCCGAAGCGATGCGGTATTGGAGCTATCCGCCCTACACGGATATTTCTCAGGCCGAGAAGCGGCTAGAGCGAGATAGGGCGGGGGCCGAGAAAGGCGAGTGGCTCCCCTGGGGCATCGCGCTGGGCACGACGCTGATCGGAACCGTCACGCTGCACGATCTGAACCAGGAGCAGGACCGCGCCGAGATCGGGTACCTGCTGGGTCGAAGTTACTGGGGCCAGGGACTCGCCCGCGAAGCTGCCACGCTCGCCATCGATCATGCGTTCGGGCCGCTCGGCCTGAGGCGGCTGGAGGCGGACATCGACCCGCGCAACGTCGGCTCCGAAAAACTTCTGGAGCGCCTGGGTTTTCAAAAAGAAGGCCTCCTGCGCGAGCGCTGGCGCGTTGGCGATGAGATCTCCGACAGCGCACTCTACGGCCTTCTCAAGTGCGACTGGGAGGCCCGGATTTTATGAAACGCCGCCGATTCTCGCTCTCGGAGCTGTTTGTTGGGCTGGCGGCGCTGGTTTTTGCGCTGCCGGTCCTGCTGATCTTCATCACCGCGCTCAAGCCCGACGGCGAGATCGTGAAGTTCGCAAGCCTCCTGCCTAAAAACCCGACCCTGGGAAACTTCCAGGAAGTCTTAGGGACGCCTGAAGAAATCCCGCTGCTGCGCTGGTTCTTCAACTCGGTCGGAATTGCCGCCGCGACCTCGGCGCTTGTTTTAACCGTGGCGTCGCTCTCGGCGTTTGCGTTTGCGCGGCTGGAATTGCCCGGAAAAAAATGGGTCTTCCCGCTTGTTCTGGGAACGCTCATGGTTCCGGGCCAGATTCTCCTGGTTCCCGTGTACTTATTGCTCAACAAGATCGGCTGGCTCGACACGCCTTTTGCCCTGATCGTCCCGGCGGCGGGCGGCGCGTTCGGGTTCTTTCTGCTCCACAGCTTCTTCGTCGGGCTTCCGCGCGAGCTGGAAGAGGCCGCCGAGCTGGATGGCTGCTCTCGCCTCGGGATTTTCTGGCATGTGATCGTCCCGCTGAGCCGGGCACCGCTCGCGGCGCTGGCTATTTTTACGTTCGTCGGTTCCTGGAACGACTTTTTAGGGCCGCTGGTGTTCTTAGACTCGGTGGACCACTACACACTGCCCGTCGGAATCGCCCTGTTTCAGTCCAGCTACGCCAGCGAGTACGGCCTGACGCTCGCCGCCAGCGTGCTTTGCACCGCCCCGACCATTCTGGCGTTTCTCTTCTTTCAGCGCCATATCTTAGCAGGAATGGCAGCGTCTGGTTTAAAAGAATAACTAGGAACAGCTACCAGAACTTCCACCAGGGTTTTATCTGTTTGGATTTGGTTGGAATTGTCCATGAATCGTATTCCTGAATTGCTTGGGGAGCAGTAGAGGCGCTTATAGGTTTTTCTGTTTCTGAAAAATGGAGTAAGGATTCCGAAAATAAGCCGAGGTTGCGTATCTCATCTTCATCAAGAGCGTAGATTGTGGGGTCTGGAGAATCTTCAGGAAGAATATAGAAATATTGATAGCCTTGATGTTGCATAAATATGATAGCGTTTTCTGGAATAATAAGCTCCATTGGTTTGAAGTTTTCTTCGTCGCGGCATTCTTCATTAGATTCTTCGATGCATTCTTTCAAAAAAATAATCATTTCGGGGTATTCTGAAATGTCAATTATATCTTGTTGATCAAAAATAAAATTGAATTTTCCCATTTTTAATAGATATTCTCGAAATAGTTCGGGGAATTTACAGTGTAGATTGTTTTCTGTGCTTGAGATTTCATCTTCGGTGAAACTTTGAAACCCAAGATGATCTCTGAGGAAATCTTCAATGGCTTTATGAGGGATATTGCCAGTATCGCTCTCGTTTACGACAAGACCAAGCCGCCAGCAATTCGCAAGATAGAAACGAGTCTGTATCTCTGCAATAAACTTCTTTGCATCCATGATAGATAGCATTGTACAGCACAAAATATATAGCCGCCTCGGGGCTTAAAGAGTGAGCAGAAACCGATTTTCCATCTCCCCGAGTGCTCGTACCTCGCCTCGCCCCTCTTCCCGTGTCGCCTCGTTCCTCGGCTGGAAGAGGGGTTATGGGGAGTTCTGAACCCTCTTTCGCGGCGGGAAGAGGGTCGCGAGGCGGGTACCCAGCGGCTGGGTGCGGGGAGATGGTTTATACACAGTCTCAAAGAGTGAGCAGAAATTTAATAGAAGCCGCAATCGTCAGTGCCCAGGCGAGGGTTTCAAAGAGCTTCTGATCGATTTTCTTAGCAATGTTTCTGCCCAAAACTCCGCCTATCAGGGCTGCCGGGAAGAGCATGGCGGAGAAGGTGAGAGAGTGGAAGTTTAGCACTCCGGCGTAGATGCCAAACGGCACCTTGATCCAGTTGATCAGAAAAAAGAACCAGGCGGCGGTGGGGAGAAAGACTTCTTTGGGCAGGCGCATGGCGAGCAGGTACAGGTTCATCACCGGCCCGGCGGCGTTCGCGACCATGGTGGTGAAGCCGCCCAGAAGTCCGGCGGGCGGCGCGACCCAGCCGGGAAGCCCTTTCTCGGCGTCGCCTAACTTTCCGGTGCGGCGCAGAATGGCAAGGAAGATCAGCGCGAGAAGCAGCCAGCCCAGCATTCGGGTCATGACTTTTGGGTCGATGGACTTGAGAAACAGGGTTCCCAGCACGATTCCCGGCAGCGCCCAGGTGAGCAAGCGTCCGATCTGCTTCCAGTCCGCGCCCTTGCGGTAGGTGATCACCGCGAGAACGTCGGCGCACATGAGCACGGGAAGCAGAACTCCCGTCGCGGCTTTCGGCTCGATAGCCTGCGCCATGAGCGGCACCGAGAGAATTCCCAGCCCTGGAACGCCGGTCTTTGCGACCCCCGCCGCGAGCGCCGCGCCCAGAACGCAGAGCCAGCCCAGAAGCGAGAGTTCGGGCAGGCTCACGACGGATGCGCGGCGAGCTTGCCTGCGGCCAGCAGCCCGAGCAGGGTGGCTCCGAGCGCGATCCGGTAGATCACGAAGACCAGCGCCGAGTTCTTCGCGAGGTACTTCAGAAGCCACGAGATACAGCCGTATCCCACGACGCCCGCGACGAGGGTTCCTATCGCGATGTCCAGGGTACTCCAGACCATCGCGTTGGGTTTGGGCGGGCCTTCAGGCCGGATCAGGTCTTTGAGCTCGACTAAGCCCGCAAGACACACCGCCGGTAGCGAGAGCAGGAACGAGAAGCGCACGGCGGCCTCAGGAGAAAGCCCCGTGAGATACGCCCCGATGAGCGTCGAGCCGGACCGCGACGCGCCCGGAACCAGCGCGAGGCACTGCGCTGCGCCCACCAGCAGGCCGTCGCGGGTCGTCACCGAGCTGAGCGGGCGGACATTCTTCGTGAACGTGTCGGCGGCCCAGAGCGCAATCGCCATGACGATCTGCGTGACGGCGATCACCCAGAGGCTTCGCAGCGGGCCTTCGATCTGCTTTTTGAGCAATAAGCCGAGAACCGCAATGGGAACGGTTCCCAGCAAGACGGCCATCCCGAGTCGCTTGAGGTTCGGGTCGCCGTCTTTGGAGAGCATGGCCTTGAGCGTCTGAAAGATGTCTTTTCGGAAGAAGATCAGAACTGCGACGACGGTTCCGAGCTGGATCACGGCGGTGAAGGCCGCACCGGGGTCTTTCCAGCCCAGCAGTGCCGGGATTACTTCGAGGTGCGCGGTGGACGAGATCGGGAGAAACTCGGTGATTCCCTGGACGATGCCCAGGACGATGGCTTGAAGAAGGTGCAAAAAATCAGTCTTTCCTGGGTTTTGGGCCCGAGAGGGCGCGACGAAGCCGTGGAGTTCCGTGCGAAGGGTGTCGGTGCGGGTAGATGTACAGGTGCAGCAACACGGTGCGAATCAGCGCCGTGACAGGTGCCGCGAGGAACATCCCGAGAAGCCCGAAGAACTCACCGCCCAGCAGCAGCGCGACGATGATCACCACCGGGTGCAAATGCAGCCGATGCCCGAGGATCATCGGGGTGATGAGCTTGCTCTCCACCAGGTGCATGACGGTAAAAACAATCAGAACGACCGCAAGAACCCCGTAGTTGTTGGTCTGAGCACACTGCACAAAAACCAGCGTCGCCAGCGGAATGAACCCGAGTAGCGGCCCGATCACCGGAATCACCCGCGTGACTCCAGCCACCAGCGCGAGAATCAGCGCGTACTTGATCTGAAAGACACCCAGAAGCGTCCCGATCACCACGGCGGCGATCATGGCGAGAATCAACTGGGCCAGTAGATAAGCCCGCATGATCTCGCCGGACTCCTTGAGAATGGCGAGAATGGCACGCTGTTGCTGGCGCGTTGCAAAGAACCGGACAAACTCGTTTCTCAGTGACTTCCCATCTACCAGAAAGTAGAACGCCAGAATGGGAAGCAGAATTAGTTCGACTACCGAGTTGATTCCCTTTCCGATGTTCTTAAAAGCCCCGGTGAGCGCATCCGTGACTTCCGTTGGCATTCCGCCGGAGTGCGCGACAGGTGTCTCCACAGGCGCTTGCGAGGCTTCGGGTTTGTCGTCGAGCAGGTTTCTGACCTGCTCCGGCGCAAGATTATGTACCCAGTCCGGCTGCTTTTGATACCAGTCCTTGAACTCGTCGAACTTCTTGACGATCATCGGCTGGTAGGTCGGCCAGTTCGTGGTGAGATCGTTTGCCTGGTCCTGGAACGGCTTCAGAAACGCAAAGATAATTCCGACCAGCATTCCGATCAGAAGCAGGATCGCGACCCCCGCCGAGATCGAGCGCCGTGCGTGGGCACCGAGCTTCTTCAAGAGTGGTGTTTTTGAGAGCGGCAGGGCGAGGGCACCGGCGGCGCTGGCCAGAATTCCCGCTCCGATCAGTGTTGTGACGATGCTGTGGCTCCGGGTGATGAGGTAGAGAAGCCCTACCAGAGCGCCCAGACGCAGGAGCCAGCGGCTCACCGAGCGCCAGAACTCCTCAAACTGAATCCGTGCGCTGTGTCTCAGCCGCTCCCGCTCGTCGAGTGTCATGTTAGAGAGTATACGCCTCAAAGATCCACTCGCGGATCAGCCGGGCCGCGTTGCCATCGCCGTAGGGACTGGCGGCCTGCGACATCGCGACATACGCCTCGGGCCGGGAGAGAAGCTTTTCGGCTTCCGCAAACACGGTTTCTTCGTCGGTGCCGACCAGCTTTGCGTTGCCCGAGTGGACTCCCTCGGGGCGCTCGGTGGTCTTTCGGAGAATCAAAACCGGCTTGCCCAGGCCCGGCGCTTCCTCCTGCGCCCCACCCGAGTCGGTGAGCAGAAAGTGGCTTGCTTTCATCACATGGACAAACGGAAAATAGTCCAGCGGCTCCACTAAGAGAATTCTCTCGTGGTTTCCCAGGAGGGGAAGCACGGCTTCTCGGACGGTCGGGTTCTTGTGCATCGGGAAGACGACGCGAACGTCCGGGAAGGTTTCTACGAGCCGTCGGATGGCTCGGCTGGCGGCTTGCATCGGCGGCCCCCAGTTCTCGCGGCGGTGCATGGTGACCAGAAGAAGCCGTCCGGGTTGCTTGACGAACTCGCCCAGAGAAACGTCCTCAAACTGGTAGTCGCGGGCGGACACTTCGCGCAGGGCATCGACCACGGTGTTGCCCGTCACCCGGATGTCTTTTTCTAAAACTCCCTCGGTCAGCAAGTTATTTTTTGAGAGCTGCGTCGGGGCGTAGTGAAAGTCTGCCAGGCGGGTCGTCATCCGGCGGTTCATCTCTTCAGGGAACGGATCGAACTTCTCGTCGGTTCTCAGCCCGGCCTCGACATGCCCGAAGCGCGCTTTGGCGTAGAACGCCGCCAGCGACGCCACAAAAGTGGTGGTCGTGTCGCCCTGCGCGATGACTAAATCGGGTTTTTCGGACTCTAAAACGGGCGTCAGGGCTTGCAATGCCCGCGCCGTCAGGTCGGAGAGAGACTGGCCGGGAAGCATCAGCCCTAAATCGTAGTCGGGCTTTATTTGAAAGACTGAGAGCACCTGATCGAGCATCTCTCGGTGCTGGCCCGTCGAGATAACCACCTGTCGAATCTGGGTGGGGAACTTCTCCAGTTCTTTGACCAGCGGAGCCATTTTCACCGCATCCGGGCGGGTTCCAAAGACGCAGGCAACCGTGATCTGGCTCATCGGTGGCTCTCCCAGTCTTCGCGGCTCAGCTCGTAGCGCACGTAGCGCCGGTTTTCACTCTTCACGGTTCGGTATTCTTCTCCTGCTTGCTGCATGCTGAGTTTCTCTAAGACGCGGCGGCTGCCTGCGTTGTTTTCATCGGCAAATCCGATCAGTTTCTTCAAGTCAAACTGCACAAATCCATGGTCGCGTGCCACGGTTGCGGCCTCGGTCATCAAGCCGTGGCCCCAGTGCGCTCGGTTCATTAGATACCCGATCTCGGCGACTCCCGATTTCCGGGCCGCGTGAAGCCCCATGAGATCGACGGAGCCGATGAGCGCACCATCGAGCAACACCGCAAGGCCCAGCGACTCGCCCCGCTTGCGCCGCGCGATCTGATCGTGCAGGAAGTTCTTCACCGACTCGACACCTGTCGCGGGGTGCCACGGGAGAAACTCGGTCACAACCGGGTCGGATGCGCACAGAAACAATTCGTCGGCGTCGGTGAGCTGAAGCGGCCTGAGCGAGATTCTGGCTCCGAACAGGCATAGATCGGCGGGCGCGCTCTCTTTCGGGCGCACCCGCGCCGGCCCGAAGAGCGGCCAGGTCAGCTTCAGCGAGAGCGGCATCTCAGCGGCCCCACGTCCAGGCGATGATCAGTGCCAGGACGCACGTCCCCGCCGTCAGTCCGTAGATCGCCCAGACGGCTTTTCGGACGGAAAGCCCACTCTGGGTGAGTCGGTGGTGAATGTGCGTCTTGTCGGCTGCCGTGGGCGCACGTTTCTCGACCACGCGTCGCCCGACGACGTAGAGCGCATCGAAGATCGGGACTCCCATGACGAAGATCGGGACCACCACGGAGATCGCCGCCGGGATCTTGAACGCGCCCGTGACGGCCAGCATGGCGAGCAGAAAGCCTAAAAAATAACTTCCCACGGTTCCCATGAAAATCGAGGCCGGGTTGTAGTTGTGCCGCAGAAAACCTAAACATGCCCCGACCAGCGCGGCGGCGAGAAGCGCGACCGTCACCTCGCGCTGGAGCGCCGCCATGAGGCCCATCGTCATCGCGGCAATGGCGCATGTCCCGGCAGCGAGTCCGTCGAGTCCGTCTAAAAAGTCAAACGTTTTTGTGGCAAGAAACGCCCAGGCCATGGTTCCACAGACCGAGAACCACATCGGGAGCTGCAAATACCCCCCCGTCAGCGGATTGGTCACTCCGTCGATCCGGGCACCGAGCGCCGCTGCAACAAACCCGCCCAGGAGCAAGCCGAGAATCTGGAGCTTCGGCGAGAGATCGATGCGGTCGTCCAGAAGCCCGATGAACGCGACGAGCGCCGCTCCGACCAGCGTTCCTAAAATCGGGTGTGGAGCCAGGCCCATAAACGGGCGCGGGCCGTGCCCGGCTCCGTGGACCTGCGGCAGCGCTCCGCCGAGCACGAGCCGGATCACCAAAAACGCGACGAAAAACCCGACGACCATCGCGACTCCGCCCCAGAGCGGCGTCGGTTCGGTGTGGGCATCGCGCTCGCGCGGGTAGCGCACGACCCCGGCCTGGCGCGCGAGCTTCTTCACCAGCGGCGTGACGAGCATCGTCGTCACTCCGGCCAGCAGCGCCGCAAGCCCCATCTGTTGCAAAAGTAGCGATTTCATGATGTCGCACCCGCGCTTGAGCCATCGAATAAATTCGTGGCTATCAAAACAAATTCGACCTGCACCTCGCAAGCGAGGTTTGTCGAATCCCAGAAATATCGATTCGACAAATTCATTCGACGGTTCTTCATTGCAAGATCAGTGCGTCCCAGCCCGCATCCGTGCGCCGGGTCGGTTCCGGCAGGCGGGCGATCTCGACGCCTCCTGCTTCCAGTACGTCTCTGGCCCAGCCTTCCGTTTCCTGCCCGAAGAAAACCACCCGGATAATACCCGCCCCGACGATCATCCGGGCGCAGACATGGCACGGACGGCACGTGCAGTAGAGCGTCGCGCCCTGGGTCGAGACCCCGTGGAGCGCGGCTTGCGCAATCGCGTTCTGCTCCGCGTGCAGCGTCCGAATGCACTTTCCGTCTTCGAGCAAACATCCCACTTCCGTACAGTGCTGCTGGCCCGGCGGCGAGCCGTTGTAACCTGTGGTGAGTATCCGCTTCTCTCGGACAAGTACCGCCCCCACATGCCGCCGCGTGCAAGTGCTCCGCGACGCCACTTCTCGGGCGATGCTTAGAAAATACTCATCCCACGACGGACGCTGATTCATCGACTCAGGCGGCTTCTTCCATAATGCTATCCAGTTCTGCTGGAGTCAGAGTAAGAAGGACGCTTAGTTGAAGCTCTTCTTCCTTCTCCAGATCATGGCGCAACGTTCTACGCAACTCCCGTTGTCGTTCCAGAGCCGTCATGCCGTCGAATCCTTCCCAGAGCACATGCCCACTCAGCCTTTTCGTGTGCGGTATCTCTTCAAGAGAGACATCCGCTCCGTGAAAGTGTTGCTGAATTATCAATTCCACTTTTCTTTTGAGTTCTTCCATCGTTCCAGCCCCGCTGTCATTAAGATGTCTACAGAAGAAAACAGAATTTCCCAGTTTTCTTCGAGTATATCTCTACGTGAACGCCTATCCCCTTTGGGATGCAGTCGTTCAAACAGCTTTTAGTCCTAACTTAGAATTGTACCGAAATCCATTGCTCCAGCGTAAGTATATGTCAGTGATTGCCGCCTGGTAACGCATCTGCTGCATCTCACGCGATGACATAAATTCTAAGAACTTTCCACTGACTGCAAGCTGTCGCAGATCATGTTTGTCATCGAAACTTGCATCTACAAGAGCTGCATAAGCGCGGAAGAGGCACTCTATGCAAACACCACTGAGATAATAGACCAGAGGATAGTGACGAATTTCTGCTTCTGTGAGTCTCTGTAGCTCTTCGAAATGCTCTCTGGATGCGTTCAGGTATTCTTCCGCAGCGTTTCTGCGCTCTGCATCGTCTCTCCTCATTCTATTTTGTTTTTTACCAGAGCGGGAAGCGGTGGCACAGGGCTTTGACTTCCTCTTTGATGCTCTCGACAGCCGCGTCGTCGTGGCGGGCTTCGAGAGCGCGGTCGATCAGGTCGGCAATCAGCGGCATCTCGGTCTCGGTCATTCCCCGAGTGGTCACGGCAGGAGTCCCGAGGCGCAGGCCGCTGGTCTTGTACGGCGGGTTCGGGTCGTTCGGAATTGCGTTTTTATTGGCCGTGATTCCCGCGAGGTCCAAAACTTCCTGGGCGCGCTTGCCGTTGAGCTTTTTGCTTCGCAGATCGACCAGCATGAGATGGTTGTCGGTGCCGCCCGAGACCAATCGAAAGCCTTTTTCGACCATGGCGTCGGCGAGGGCGCGGGCGTTCTTTCGGATCTGGCCCTGGTAGATTTTAAACTCGGGAGCCTGGGCTTCTTTCAGCGCGACGGCTTTCGCGGCGATGACGTGCATGAGCGGGCCGCCCTGCATTCCGGGAAAAACAGCCTTGTCGATGTCTCTGGCGTACTCTTCTTTGCACAGAATCAGCCCACCGCGCGGTCCGCGCAGGGTTTTGTGGGTCGTTGTGGTCACAAAATCGGCCACCGGGACGGGCGAGGGGTGCTCTCCGGCGGCGACCAACCCGGCGATATGGGCCATGTCCACCCATAATTTCGCCCCGACCGAGTCCGCGATGGTGCGCAGTCGGTCCCAGTCGATGATCCGGGAATAAACCGTCGCGCCGCCGACGATCATCTTCGGCCTGTGCTCCAGCGCCAGCTCAGCAATTTTGTCGTAGTCCAACTGTTCGTCGGCATTCAACCCGTACGGGACGGGTTTATACAGAAAGCCCGAAAAATTCACCGGCGAGCCGTGCGTCAGGTGCCCGCCCTGCGCGAGGTCCATGGCGAGGAACGTATCGCCCGGCTGCATCGCGGCAAAGAACACGGCCATGTTCGCGTTCGCGCCAGAGTGCGGCTGAACATTGACGTGCTCGGCACCAAACAAAGCTTTCGCCCGGTCAATCGCCAGAGTTTCCACAATATCCACATATTCACAGCCGCCGTAGTAGCGCTTTCCAGGGTAGCCCTCGGCGTACTTGTTGGTCAGGCTGGAACCCTGCGCCTCGCGGACGGCGCGCGAGACGACGTTCTCACTGGCGATGAGCTCCAGCTTGTCGTCCTGGCGGCTGTCTTCTTTGCAGATAGCGGCGTAGAGTTCGGGGTCGGCGTCGGGCAGAGGCGAGTTCATGGGCACGGCGGGCTTGGTGGCTCCTTGTGATTTAGCTGGGAAATAGCGACTCCATTCTACCGCGCCCGACGGTACAATACGAGCATGCCCAGCCCGTTTCCCGGTATGGACCCGCACCTCGAAAGCCGCATGCTCTGGGAGGATTTCCACACGACCTTTCTCGTGGCGCTTCGTGCCGCGCTCAAGCCGCTCCTGCCGCCCGAGTTCGCCGCCCGCCTCGATGAGCGTCTGTACGTCGTGGAAGGAGCCTGGAAAGAAACAGCTCGTGAGGTTTTTCTGGAGATTCGTCGGGTGCGGGAGCCGGGCGGGGTCGTGACGGTGATCGAACTTCTGAGCCTCGCCAATAAAGAAAATGGACGGGGCCGCGAAGCGTACCTGAGAAAGCAAAAAGACCTGCTTGCAAGCGCCGTGAACCTGCTGGAGATCGATTTCCTACGCTCTGGAGCGCACAGCGTCGCGCCGCAAGAAGAAGCACTGAAGCAAAAATATGGCGTATGGGATTATCTAATCTCTCTACACCGAGCGCAGGCTGAGCCGGGCTACCATGATTTCGAGGTCTGGCCGCTCACTGTCCGCGACCGACTCCCCGAGGTTCTGGTTCCGCTTGCCGATGGCTTTCCCGATGTCGTCGTCGATCTTCAGGCGGTTTTCACCCGCGCCTACGACGAAGGCCCCACCGAAAGCATCAACTACTCCCAGCCGCCCGAGCCGCCCCTGCGCCCCGAAGACGCAAAATGGGCCAAAGATTTTATGGGGTGATGTTCATCCAGAGATCGGCGGGGACAAAAAGGGATAGGTGTCTGAGGTTGGAGGTTGCCACTATCGTATCGGAAAGAAGATACTCTGAGGTAAGAACCTGCGCGGCAAGAAGGATATCAATGTCGATATTCTCATCGTGAGATGTTGGTTTTCCTGCCTGCCTTGTCTGTGCCCAGAGTTCAGCCGCTTTTAGCATGGATTTCGTTGTGATAGGCAAGTAAGTGAAGTAAGATTTCAGTAAATCTAATTCACTGATACTGAAAGTTTTATTTAGCCGCAGAAGTTCGCGCCGTATTTCATAATCAGTTGGCTCAGGGACGATGATTGTATGTCCTGCTGCGTCACAATCTGTCGCCCATTGTTTTATTGCGAAAACCTCTGTCGAGGCATTTGCGGTGGAAGGAGCGGACAGCAAGCCAAGAGGCGACGAATCCAGAAAAATAACCATGGGACTTAGAAAATCGGCTCCGCTCCGTCTCGTCGTCGGCTCTCATTGAGCGCGTCTTTAAGCTTCTGGACCTCGCGCTCTGCGGCCTTGCGCTCGTCGGGAGTAGCCGGAGTTCGGGACGACTCTTCCAGCTGCGGGCGCATTCGGGCGGCATACCGGCCTGTCGCCTCTGGAGCGTCGGTCTCTGTCTCCGTCAAGATCACCACGCGCACGCGATGGCCGCTGAGCCTTGCGCTCTGGCGTGAAACTTCTTCCCAGGTTCCCTCGATAATCTCCGGCGCGGGTGCTGCGGCTGGCATGGTCGCTACCTCCTTCCCACAGTATAGCCGATCCACCCGAGCCGCCCCTGCGCCCCTAAGACGCCGCCTGGTTTCTGGAGCGGTAGAGACATCGATTAGGTGATATAACGCACTGGAAAATAATTTAGGAAAGAGTGCCTTTATAATGTTGATTATAGATGAATTTGAAAATCAGCTCAAGAAAGATGTCGGTGATGATAACGTCAATGGGAGCGTATCGGCATCAGTAATTAAGAAAAATAAAATTGTTTGGTCTAATGCTTTTGGTTATTCAGATATAAATGAAAATATTTTATCTGACTCAAATACAATATATAGAACAGGTTCAATAACAAAGCCCTTTACAGCATTCTTGATGATGAAATTGGTACAAGATGGGGTAATGGAATTAGGAAATCCCGTTGAGGTGTATTTTCCGGAAATTCGAGAACTTGAAGGATATTCAGATGCAACAAGAATTACATTTCATCAACTTGCCAGTCACACGTCTGGCCTGATAAGAGAACCTGAATTGGAAAAAGCAGATTCTGGTCCTATTGAAGGGTGGGAAAATAAAGTTATACAATCAATTCCAAAAACGTCTTTTGAAAATAAGCCTGGAGATAAGTTTAGTTACTCAAATATTGGATATGGGATTTTGGGATTAGCTCTTTCCCGCGCGGCGAACGAACCATTTACTAAAATGATTGAAGAAAAGATATTTAAGCCTTTAAATATGAATAATAGTTTTTTTGTTGTCCCAGAGCATAAATTGAAAAATCTATCGCAGGGTATAAGTGGTGGTCCATTTGGTGACGGAGAACTTGATATGGAAACACCGAAAAATGAGCATCAAGGTCGTGGGTATAAAGTGCCGAACGGGGGTATCTATTCGACACCGACCGATTTAGGGAAATTTTTAATGAGTAATATGGGGAACACAAATATTCTTGAAAAGAAGTATCTTGAGATCATGCATACAAATCAAACACCTGAAAAAACATTTCATAGTTATGGTTTAGGATTTGGACTATACCAGGATAATGCAATTGCAATTGTAGAACATAGTGGTGCTGTCCGGGGATACTCAGCTTATTTTGGATTTGAAAAAAATTATGGATATGGCGTGGTAATAATGAGAAATTATAACTGGGGAACGACAGATTTTAATTTAGATCCAAAGATTCTATTGCGTAAATTGATAGAATATGAAAAGAATAAGTGGAAATTGTGTTCAGCCCGGAGGGCTTGGTTTTCGTAGACCCGTCGTTCCACGGCGGGACATTTCGCGGCGGGGACACCAAAAAATAAAAACAACCCCGGAGGGTTTGATTCTCCGGGGTCGGTGTGTCTCCTGTCTCTTTTGTTGTTTATCGGCGCTCAATCCATCAGCTCCGCGTAGGCGGCACGGATGCCGCGCACGTGGTAGGCGACGTTGGCCGACGTGCAGCCCATGTCGTCGCCGATCTGACGCCAGGTGTGACCGGCGATCAGGCCGCGCAGAATGGTCTTCTGGCGGGCGTTGAGCCTCGTCTCCAGGTCTTCTACCAGGAGCTTTACGTCCACATCCGACGTGTCCTCGAAGCCGTGGTCGGCAGAGAACGCGCTCTCGGTGGTCTCCTGCGTCTCGACGGGAATCTCGTCGAGGGCGTCGTGGCTGCGCTTCTTGTTCCAGCGAATGTGGTCTAAGATCGCCCAGCGAGCGTGCTTCAAGAGGAACTGGACCGGGGTTCCGATGGTGACATCGACCTCGACCAGCGCCTCGAAGACCGCAACCCAGGCTTCCTGGAGCAAGTCGTTGCTGTCCATGCCCGTCCGGGACGCGTAGTAGCCCGCAAGGGACTCCAAACGAGGAGTAAGTGCGTCGCGCAGCTTCTCCTGTGCTCGCAGATCACCGCCACGAGCGCGAATCAGTAAAGTGTTCACTTAAAATCTCTCCGGTTAAGAGGTCAAGACCGCATACCTACCGACGCAAGACAAAGCTGACGTTCTATCCCGAGGGACAGAGGCACACAAAGTGCCGGTTTTTCGCAGTCAAAAAGAGAGTCGAGACGGGTGAGCGACCACACGGGTCGCGCCGCCGCTGCCAAATCAGGTTGGGAGCAAGCTTTTGGGAAGCTTAACTTGCCTGTGGCGCGATTCTGCGGGCTTTACGGAAATCTCCGGTGGGTACCAGATTAATCCCTATGCCTGCATACGGTTGTTCCCTGTGGGAGGGGCACCGTAACTCGGAGAGTGGCTGATGGGGAGCGACACAACCGAGGAAACCGCACGTCGCTGCCGACGGCATCTGATTCGTATTCTGAGTGGGCCAGTTTGAAAGCATTTTAGTTTCCTTCCGTTGTGTCGTGTGAGGAAGCGCGAGGATGTGCGCGACCTCCGAGACACAGTATAGGCCATCTTCCTGATTTTGCTAAAGAAATTGGGAATTATTTTTAAAAGTTTTTTTAGACCCATCCCCCGACCCCTTACCCTCGCCTTTTTCCGACTTCGTCGGGGCCAGGGAAGGGGGGAGAGATACCAGGTAAACTGAGGCCATGTGCGGGCGATTTTCTCTCAACCATCCTCCCGGCGACGTTCTCGGGCGCTTTGAAATTCAGGGCGTGCTCTTTCCCGAGCTGGTGCCCCGGCTTCAGATCACGCCGGGAAGTCCTGTGGCTGTGGTTACGGCGCACGGCCCGCGCCGTGAGCGCCTGCTGGAGCCGATGCAGTGGGGGCTGGTGCCGTTCTGGGCCAGAGACACCGAGCTTGGCAAGAAACTCATCAACGCCCGCAGCGAAACGGCCCACGAGAAACCGAGCTTCAAAAACTCGCTGAAGCGCCGCAGGTGCTTGATTCCCGCCGACGGGTTCTACGAGTGGGACAAGAAAACCAAGCTCCCGACGTACTTTCAGCAATCCGGGGGAAATTTATTTGCGTTTGCCGGATTGTTCGACGAATGGATCTGCGAAGGCGGCAGCCCGCTGCGCTCGTTTGCGATTCTCACAACGGCCCCGAACGCCCTGGTCGGAAAAATCCACGACCGGATGCCCGTGATTTTAAGCGGACCAGACGCCGAGGATTCCTGGCTGGACGTTGAAAACGCCCCGCCCGAGAGACTCACCTTGTTCTTTGCCCCGCTCGACGAAGCCCGGATGGAAGCACACCCACCCGCCCCGCCTGCTCGCGAAGAACTGAGTCTGTTTACGACGCTGGCCTGAGTTTCCCGTCGAATAAATTCGCGGCTTTTTAAGAATGTCCACCTCCGTGGACAGAAACCGGATTCTGTCCACGGAGGCGGACATTCCTACTCAGCCGGGACTTCAGTCCACGGCGAGGGCTTACGCTTTACTTTTTTTACGGATGGAGTAGAGCTTTGTCTCGGTGCGGATCAGCAGGCGCTCGCCGACCAGCGCCGGGGTTGCCTGCGCCATCTCATCGAGCGGGTTGGTGTGGAGCACTTTGAAGCTCTCTCCAGCGGCAACCACCGAGGTTACGCCTTCTTCGCTGAGGCAGAAGATCTTGCCGTTGTAGGCCCAGGGCGAGGTCGTGAAGTTCCCCGCGCCGAGCCGCTCTTTGTAAGTCTGCTTCCCGGTTTTCGCGTCGAAGCGGCTCAGGATTCCGGTTTCGGTCAAGACATAGAGGCCGCCCTGATACGCCACGGGCGAGGGCAGGTAGGTTCCGCCGCGTGCCTGGGACCAGGCGACGAACTCGCTGGAGTCCGCGCTTCGAGAGAGCGAGATATCGCCCGAAGCGCCGGGCTTGACGGCGTACAGCGGGCGACCGCGTCCGGCGTCGATGTAGAGCAGGCCCTCGTAGGCAAACGGAGTCGGGATGGGCGCAGGAGACATCCCCGACAGACGCCACAGCTCTTTACCCGCCAGATCGTAGCTCACCGCCACCATCGGGCCAACCGTCACAATCTCTGTGCGTTGCGCATGCTTCCAGACAAACGGAGTCGCCCAGCCCGAGCGAAACTGCGGCGGGCCGACCTCGCGGTTCGTGCGCCAGAGCGGCTTGCCGGTTTTTGTGTCGAACGCGGCCAGGTACTGCTGCTTCTGGTTGTCGCTGAGAATCACCAGTTGGTTTCCCGCCAGAGTCGGCGAGCTTCCCGTGCCGAACTCCAGGTAGATCGGATTGGCTTCCACGGGCGTCTTCCAGAGGAGCTTGCCCGCCAGGTCGTAGGCCCAGATGCCGAGGTTGGCGACGTAGACATAGACCCGCTTGCCGTCGGTGACAGGGGTCTCGGACGTGAAGCTGTTCTTGCGATGACGACCGCCCGGTGGGTGCCCGTTGTGGAACTCTTTTTTCCACTGCACCTTGCCACTCTTGAGATTCAGGCAATAGAGGAAGTAGTGCAGGTTCACCTCACCCGGCATCTCGAAGTCCCGCTCGTTGATCTTCTTCATGATCTGCTCGCCGGTGAGACCCTGCTTCTCCAGCTCGGCGGCGTACTCGTTGCTGTACTCGGTTCCGACCTGTGGAGCCTTGGACTTGCCCTCGGTGGTGGCCGTCGTCAGAAAGACCTGGTCGCCCACCACAATCGCCGAGGAGTAGCCGCGCCCCGGAATCGTCTGCGCCCACTCGATGTTCTCCGTTTTGGACCAGCGATCCGCCAGGCGCGTACTAACCCCGACCGGGTTCATGTCCGGCCCCCGAAACTGCGGCCAGGCGACTCCCTGAGCGTTCGCTCCAGCGGTGAGAAGCAGCAATGCGCTCGCCACGCCGAGCCGTCGTGCAAGAAAAGCGATCATAAAATCACTATACCTGAACATCTCCCCGCGCCTTGCAGCGCGACCCTCTTCCGCAGGGCAACCGCATACTTCCGCAGGGCAACCGCATACGAAATTAGAAATGACGTTGATTAGCGCTGTTGATATTTACTGCCCTTTCGCCATCGAATAAAACGCTTGTTGTGAATTAGGGGCGCAACGCCCCTCTCCTCATCTCCAGCCCAGCAAATCAGCAAACTGGAGGGAGGGGCGACCGAGGCTGCGGTTGAGAAAAATACAAGTAACTATTCAGGCCTCGCGTAATTTGGCTTCTTGAGGTAGGATTCCTCTCAAGATCATGACCGAGCAGGAAGCGAGCGCACTCTACGACCAGGGCAAGGAAACCGTGGTCGCATGGATTCTTGCGATGGATCAGCGCCT
>JANLTX010000109.1:0-125926 GCA_031363095.1 Armatimonadota bacterium
GAAGGTGCTCTCTGGTTTTGTCGAACTCGAAGCTACCTTCAGACGTGTGCCAAACAGGGCTTGAGTCTCCTGAACTGTCTACGCTCCGTCTTTGCAGGAGAGACGATTTTACCGGCATTTCAGTATGCCTGAATAGTTACCTCTCTTTTTAAATTGGTGTTCCCCTGGAACTCCGAGTTTGGTGGTCCCGCTTATATCGAGCAGAACGGTCTTGCGATTGCAGGTCGTCCACCAGATTCCCCAGATTCCTATGTTATCAACCTCCATCTTCCAAGTATTGTCGCTAAAATCATTACTACTGCCCTCGAAAATGGGTGGTCACCAAACACACTAAACAAACCCTTCTTTATTCCCGATGGCTATTTATGGTTAAAAGAAATAGAAGTTGTCATTGGCCAACAATACGGTCAAGCGCATACCCCAGAAGAATTACCTCATCCTTTGTCAAGCCCCCAGGTCGAAGATTGCCCGAGTATTTAAAACGAACCCTGGAAGCTCCGGAGAACAATCGATATTGTCGGGGTTGCTTAAAACAACGCTATTTGCGTCCTGGCGATAAATTTCGACATTTTTTGTGATGGGATCGATAAGAACTCCCAGTAGAACTCCATTTTCACGATAAGACTCCATTTTTTCTTGAATGGCAGAAACCCTATCTGATTTGGAGCGAATCTCAACAATAAACTCAGGAACAACTGGCATATAGTCTTCTTTTTGCTTTTTGGTGAGTGCATCGATGTTATTTTTTCGTACCCAGGATGCATCCGGGGAAAGCACCGAACCGTCGGGGAGTGTAAAACCTGTGCTGGAGTCACAAGAATAGCCTTCTCCGTTCTGAAGTGCCCAGTTTCCCAGAAGAATGGCAAGCAGGGCATTGTACATCCCCGTAAAACCTTTGGTTGGCATGTCTATTGTCAGCTCTCCGCTCTTTTTACGCTCGATACGCAGGTCGGGGTTGTCTTCGCACAGCGCATCGAACCCATCCCGCGTTGTCATGTCCAGCCCCGGACGCAGGCGAAGCTCCAGCCCCTCGGCGAGAGGGAACAGCAGCCGGGCAGAGACAGGAGAGTTGAGCGCAGTTGGCATGACACTGAAATTAGTATATCGCCAAGTTTTGAGGGAGAGCGACGGGAGTCGAACCTATAGAGAATAGGATGAGCGACAGTGTTTCACCTCTACAAAATCACACTGAGGGCGAAAAGAGGTGTATACTGAGGGCGAATTCGGTTTCTCGCACGATGGAATGGACCGTAGAGCTACTGGGAGGATTGCGTCTGCACGCTGAGGGTCAGACCATCACACGGTTTCGCACCCAGCGCGCCGCCTCCCTTCTTGCCTACCTCTGTTTCTACCCGCGCCAGCACGCGCGCGACACCCTGGCGGATCTCTTCTGGCCCGACGCGGACATCGATTCTGCGAGAGCGAACCTGCGCCAGGCCCTTTCCCAGATACGAGCGTCCGTCAAGGCCGTCGGACTCGACCCCGACACCCTCCTCGACACGCCAGGAAAGAACGCCGTCGGCATCGATACGCGCTACGTCCGAACCGATGTGGCCGCGTTCCTGCACGAAGTGGACAACAGGCAGGCGAGCCTCGCCCGGCAGCGCTACGGCGGCACGCTCCTGCCCGGCCTGTGGGACGACTGGCTGCTGGACGAGAGAGACCGGCTCGAAGCGATCTATCAAAGCCTCGAAACGGCCCCTGACCCGGCGCGCCTGCCGCTTCCCCTGAGCCGGTTCTTCGGGCGACAGCAGGAGATGGCGCAGCTAACGGACTGGCTTCTCCCCGGCCAGGGAAATCGCCTGGTCACGCTGCTGGGCACGGGCGGCGTGGGCAAGACGCGCCTGGCCCTGACCGCTTCGGATAGTCTGCGGGAGCCGTTTGGCGAGCGGATAAGCTTCGTGCCTCTGGCCGCGCTCACCGACAGTCGCCTGCTGATGATGGCGATTCTGACCGGGCTGGAGGCACCTGCCGGGCAGCCCGACGACGAACCGCTGGATCAGCTCGCCCGCTACGTCGGCGACGAACCGTACCTTCTGGTACTGGACAACCTCGAACAGCTTGCCGGCACCGTCGCCGCTCCCCTCAAGGCGCTACTGGCCCGCGTGCCGAATCTCACCTGCCTGGCGACCTCGCGGCGGCGGCTGGGGATGGAAGGAGAGCGCCTACTCCCCGTCGATGCGCTTGACGTAGACGAGAGCGTGGCGCTGTTCTGCGACCGCGCCGGGATTCGTCCGGACAACTCGGTGGAGCGGCTCTGCGCTCTTCTCGAAGGCATCCCGCTGGCGCTGGAGCTGGCGGCGAATCGGGTGGGTGCGCTCGCCGTGGAGGAGATGATCGAGAAGATCGGAGAGCGGCTGACGTTTCTCACGACCCAGGAGACCGACAAAACCGCCCGGCACCGCTCGCTCCACGCCGTGATGGACTGGAGCGTCCGGCTGCTCACCAGAGACCAGCGCCGACTCTTCGCGATGCTCTCCGTCTTTCGAGGCGGCTGGACGAGTGAGGCGGCGGAGGCGGTCTGTAGCGAACCCGCCGCGCTGGAGTACCTCTCGCAGCTTCGCGACCGGTCGCTGGCGCTGGCGGAGGAGCGGCGAGGCAGGGTGCGCTGGCGGATGGGCGAGAGCCTGCGGGAGTTCGGGGAGAGCCTGCTGACAGATTTGGAGCGGGAGACTCTGGTTCTCGGCCACGGCGAGTACTTCACGGACTTTGCACGAACGAACCAGCGGGCGCTCCTGGGCAGCGAGGTGGCGATTCACCAGCAATATGAGGCGGAACTGGAGAACTTCCGATCCGCCCTGACAGAGCTGCCGCCACAGTTGGGCGTGAGGCTTCTCGCCGAGCTGGTGAACTTCTTTATGGTTGCTGGTCTGCTGCGCGAAGGTGCCGCCTGGATCGAACAGGTCTGTGTACGGGTCGATACAGCTTCTGGTTCCCATGAGCTTGGCACTCTATTGAGCCGAGGTGTCGTTCTCTATCACTACCTGCGCCGGTTCGACGATGCCATTCGCTGTGGCCTGGAGGGTGTCCGACTCCTGCGTGAGTTCGCAGATCCTAAAGAATTGGCTCAAGCGCTGTGTATCTTGAGTTATATGTACGGGGAGACCGATCAATCCGATAGAGCAAAGCCCCTGCTGGAGGAGGCGCTACAGATCGGCGAGCGGGAGAAGAACCAGGTTCTGACGGCAGAGTGCCAGGCGGCGCTCGGCAAGCATCACTACCATCAAGGCCAGCTCGTCGAGTCGATTCGCTACTCCCAGGATGCCCTGCGATCCGCCCGTACGCTCCATCGCACCAACCTGGTCAACACACTCCTGAACAATCTGGCCACAACCTATCTGGACATCGGAGACTATGCCGCCGCGAAAGCGACCTGCGATGAAGCCATCGCGCTGGGCGAGACGCTGGAGCAAGCCGTCGTACTCATCGACGACTACAAAGTTCGGGCGATTATCGCGCTGTGTCTGGAAGAGTTCGCGGACGCCGCCGCCTTTGCCCAAAAGACGTTGAGCGCCGCGCTGCCGGACAAACGCTACATCGACCTTCGCGACGGATTCTCGATGCTGGCGCAGATTTGCTGCCGATGCGGGAAATTCGCGGATGCCGCGCAGTGGGTCGGCGCTTGCCAGTCGCTCACGGAGCAGCATGAGCTGCGGGAGTTTGACCGCTGGCTGCGCCTGGAAGATACCATTACGGAACTCCGTCGCTCTCTTGGAGACATCCCTTACGAACAGTACGTCGCCCAGGGCTACGAAAGAACGCTCGACGATGCCATCGCCCTGTCACTGCGCCCTTCTCCCTGATTTTTCCTGTTCACGATTTGTAGACGGTGCGCCCGGTAGCATCCCGAATAAGAGCCTGGAGGCCGTTGCCCCAGGCGAAAACTCTGGAGGAACCCTGGATGAATCGAAGCCGTTTTACCTGCCTTCTGGCACTTATCGGGTGCACTCTGGTCACTGGCCCCTCGGCCATGGCTCAGATCACCTACAGCTTCAGGCCACTGGCGATGAAGCCTATCAACTCGGTTGCGGGCGCGGCCCCGAAGATGGTTGGACTCTCTCCCGATGGAGCCTTCGCGGCAGGGGAGCACCAGGGGCAAGCCGCTTTAGAAAAAGGGGGGAGTGTACTGTCCCTGGGAACCCTGCCCGGTTATTCATATGGCCGAGCGACCGGAGTCGCAGCATATGGAGATGCCGTCGTGGGAGGATCGGAGTCGGAGGCGTTCTACTGGACTCCCTCCACGGGGATGATTGCCCTGGGGGTGCTTCCCAGCCATCAATACAGTCTCGCAAGCGATGTTTCGGAAAAGGGCGACGCGGTTATCGGGTACAGCTTGAGCCAACCCGCCTGGGAGGGGTTTTTCTGGTCGCCCTCCACAGGAATGAAAGGGATGGGGTTTCTGCCGGGACATACCAATAGTCTGGGAACTGCCATCTCCGGAAACGGCAAGTACGCCACCGGGTGGTCATGGAGTACCGGCGTTCCGAGAACGGCCTTTCGTTGGGAGTCGGGTCGGCTTCGAAATCTCGGCACGCTTCCGGGCTATAGCGCCAGTGGCGGTCATGGAATTTCTCGATTTGGGGATTTCATCGTCGGAGTAGTTTCTGGAGCGAACAGTAGCGAGGGATTCATCTGGGACAAGTCAAGTGGCATGAAAGGCATCGGAGTCATGCCGGGATACACAAGCAGCGTACTGAAGGATGTCTCCGAAAACGGCACCCGAAGCGTCGGGTACGTCAGCAATGGGGGTGCTGGTTCCGCCGCGATTCTGTACGACAGCCCGTCGGGAAAGACCTTCTTCCTCAAAGACCTTCTCCTGGCAAAAGGCGTGAGAGCTGTGGCACGCTACGAGCTTCTGGAAGGGCTATCGATCTCGGACGACGGCACCGTCATCGTCGGTCTCGGAACAGACTCACAGGGGCAACGGATATATTGGCAGATCACTCTTCCCTGAATTCACTTTAAGAATCCGCTAAAGCTGGGGATTCAGAGGACAAATTTCTGAATCCCCATTTTTAGTTTTGGCGTACCTACCCAACCGCACGAACGTTGAATTTTTCCGTTCGAATACGCTCACAATTTGTAGAAAATGCGCATTTCCGAATCATAAATAAGAGTCTGGAAGTCATTGTGCTCCCGTTCAGAGCCATGAAGGAACTCTCCTGGTTGGCCAGGTTGTGAAAAGAGTAAAAATCAGGCTTTTTGGATTCCGGTAGCTACACCACTGGCTATATTTAGTGGTAAAATCGCTCGCCTGGGACACATATTTACCTCGAATTCAGTTAGGGAGAGCGACGGGAATCGAACCCGCATCTTCCGATTCACAGCCGGGCTATGTTGGCCCCGTATGGCTTCGTGATGCTTCATTTTACCTCGTTGAAACTTCATTTTTTTATCTTTTTGCTCGCCAGGCTTCGCCGGGCTTCACGCGGTGTGGCTGAAGTAGTGGCTACAGTTAGCCCAGATTCTTTGGCCCACTCCTCCATAATCGCCACGACATCAGCCCGACGCACGACCCGGCCCCGGTGATACGGCGTCCTGAACCAGGGGATGACACCCTTGCTTGCCAGCTGGTGGGCTTTCGTCTCCCCCAGATTGAGCAGCTTCCCTGCTTCAGTCACAGTCAGTATTTCTGGCTCGATCTCGGTCATCGTTTTTACTCGGCGAACGGGTCTTCCATGTCGCCGAAGTCTTCGGCGGGTGGCTCGGGCGTCTGGCGGGGGTAGCTGGTGTTCTTGGTCGGGGGAGCTGCGGCGTCCCCCGGCGGCGGTGGAGGCGCGAGGAAGTCCGGGTCGCCGTCGCCGGGTTTGTCTGCGTTGCCCTGGCCCGCTCCGGCCTGGCGCTCGACGGGCGCGAAGTAAATCTGGAAGTCGGGCTGGTTGCTCGCCGTCTTGAACTTGTTCTTGAAGATCAGGATGCGAACGTTGGGTCCGAGCTTCCCCTGGAGGTAGCTGTCACCGTTCGCGCTCACGTTCTTCCAGAGACCGCACACCTGCATCAAATCTGGCATGGAGCCTCCCCTTCGACCGATCCGTCGGTCGCGACTGTGACCACGACTCGAACTGCCTCAAAAACGCCTCTGATCTCAGCCATCTGCTTCTCGTTGATAGAAAAGGTTGCTCCAAGGCTCAGCATGAGAAAATGGTTCCACGCCTGCTTTTCGCTTTGCCAGGACGTGTGGCTCATGATCTCACCATCTTCATTGCTTCGAATTGCCCAACACTCGATCATTTTTTCTCCTTCGCGCAAACTGGAATGACGACCACGCTGTCGGCGAGAACTGGAATCCCTGGGAAGTCGGACTGGGCGATCTCGGCGCGAACTTCGCTTTCTGAAGCGCCGAACATGCTCACGATGTGCGCGACGCAGTCATCGAGCTGCTGGGGCGTGAGACGCGCCATATCTACGAGGTAGAACAGTCCGCCATCGACGCCGGGCGCGTTCCCGAAGTGAGGATCGCGCGAGACCAGTGGCAACTCGTCGGTTCCGAGTGCTCGTTTCCACGCCTCGTAGCGGGCCGAGGTCGGCAAAATCTGGCCAACATAGATGGGCATCAGGAATTCTCCCCGGTAGGTTCTGGCTCGAAGCCCGCGCAGGCGCTGGGCGGGGCGCTGAAGCCCGTCCAGCCCGCTCTACGACCGCCGCGTGTGCCGTCGAAGAACGCACGTGTCCCAATCGTAATGAGCATGCCTGGCCCGCCGTTGAAGAGAGCTGACGGGCACTTGCAGCTCAGGCCGTCGCGATGGACGCACGGGCGGCACATATCCATCGCGCCGAACACCGGGCCGTTGTAGATAGGCCGCTCGTAGAGCCTCGGGTGTCGGTCGATGAGGCTCCGCTTGGACTTGCGCCCTGGCTGGCGCTTGCCCTCGGGGAGCGGCGCTCCGTCTTCGTCCGCGCCGTCGCAGGCCGTGCAGAGCAGCACGTAGGTCTGGGGCTTGCCTGCGAGGGGCGAGTCGTTGTCGTCGCACTCGATCCAGGTGATGAGTTGGATGTCGGCCAGCTCCAGTTCGACCTGGTGCCGACCGCAGCCCTGGCAGTAGCCGGGCATGCGCGGGCCAGGGAGAGTTTGGGAAAGCCTCGGGAAACGCTCGGCGGTGCTCATGCGGACTCTCCCACGAGATCGGCGGGGTACGGGTCCAGAATCTCGCGCGGTGCCTGAAAGCGATGTCCGGTGAGACGAGAGACGAGCGTGTACAGCCCGCTCGCCTTCTTGGGCGCAGCCTCGACGAGCGCGACATCGAGGGCGGGGCGAGAACCGTAGTAGTTCGGCGCAACCAGCACGAGGCACGGCCACCCAACGGGTATCGGGATCACGTGGCTCGATCTCCTCGAAGGTCCAGCCTCAGGTCGTGGCGCTCGGTCGGGTCGAATCGCTGGGCCGCACCTGGCCGCGCCGGGCGCTTGCGTACCTGGAACTGCTTCCCCGGCTGCTTGAGCTTCGTCACTCCGCGCGGCCTGGCGGGTGGCGGCGGAACCGCGCTGGCCCGTGCCACCAGCTCGGGTAGCTCGGGCAGGCCGTGAACGCGTCGAAAATAAAGCAGGCTGGCGAGTGGTGCCCCGCCACCTTCGAGGCGCTGGTACTCGCTCTCCAGCTCGGCCTGGCGCTCGGGGGTCATCGCTCGCCCTCGGGCATGGTGCGTGGCGCACCTGTGCCGGGAACGGTGAACAGGGCGCTCTCGCCGCCCCGCTTCTCGTGGAGCTTTGCGGCGGCGAAGACGAGGGCTTCGCGAGCCAGCGCTCGGTACTCAGGTCCGGTCGTGGTCCTGAGTGCGGCTCTTTCTTGGCCGCCAAGGAGTTCCCAGCAGCGCCTGCACAACAGGGTAGTCGGGCGAATCATGTTGTCGCAGCCTCTCACCCGGCAGGGGTACACCGGGCGGGTCGCAGGAAAGCGCATCATCGCGCCACCAGCCCGATCAGGCCGCTCGCGAGGGGCAGCAGGCAGAGCACGGCGGCCAGGTCCATGCACCAGCGCCACCGGGCATCAAGGACAGATAGGCGGTCCAGGGAGGTGGAGTTTTTTGCCTCGGTCGTCCAGGTCACCTTGGGCCTCCGAGCGCCCTGATCAGGGGCGTGAGCACGAGAAACAGCCCGAGGGCCACCAGCGCCAGTCCAGCGACCGGCGCGACGATCCAGATGAGGAAGCCGACGGCGGCGTTCTTCATCTCCTTGCGCTCCCACTCTGAGAGCGGGAGCCAGTTGGCAGCAAATTTTCGTTGGCGCATCAGTTGAACCCTTCAATGTGGTCGCGGATCTGGCTGGCTCTCGGGAGGAAGCCGTCGAGCCAGGAATTGAAAAACGGAGATAAAAATTTGTGCAGCCTGGTTTCCGGGTGCTTGTCCATCTCAGCAACGAACAAGAGCACGGCCTGGCCGCACTCCCCACGGTCGAGGAATTCCAGCGCCTGCTCTTTGCACCAGGCGAGATGCTCGGCGGCGGTCATCGTGCATCCCCCGCAAACAGGAGATACACGAGCGCGACGACCAGAAGGAAGCTCCCGGCGATGAACGCGATCTGGGCAAGCTCGCCTTCATCCTGGCCCATCATCGGGTGGCCTCCTGTTTGCCGAAGAGCTTGAGCATGGTCTGCTCAGGGAGCGGGCTTAGCCCGCTCCTGCGCTCACGCCGGGCTTGCTTGCGCTGGGCACGTTGCTCTCGGACCTCGGGGAAGCGCTGGCCGAGGTAGTTGCCGACCTCCGAGAGCCAGACCTTGTACGGGAAGTGCCTGCGCTCTCCGAACGGGTAAGCGGCTCGCAGCGACGTGCGCAGAGCGGGTAGCGTCGCGTCGCTCGGGAGGTCGCGCACGGCCCTGGCGATGGCCTCGCGGCTCCGCTGCCGCCACTTGCCGATCATGGTCGCTCTCCGTCCGGCTTCGGCCCGGATAGCTCCGCGAGCAGATCGACGTCGGCGTGGAGCAGGAATTTGCCCAGTTCGATGGCGACCTCGACCGGCATTCCGACCTCTCCGCTGAGCACCTCGCCCCACATGCGCTGGATCGCGCGGGGGATAGATCGGTCTGCCGCGCTCGCCCGCTGCTCGTTGGCATCGAAGAGAGCCGCGCCGAACAGGGTGGGCGTGTATCTCCTGATGAGCAAACTCCAGCCCTCGCCGAGCGGGTGAGAGCCAAGCGTGAGAGCGGCGGGCGGGGTTCCTGGAGAGCGACCGGGGTCGGGTCGCCTTGCCTGCTCACGCCGCTCCCAGGGGTCGGGCTGGCCGCCCCCGTGCTTCCCCGCCGCCGCCGTCTGCCGGGCCAGGTCGCGCAGCTCGCCTTCGTCGTCCACGCCGCTGGTCCGTTGCTCGCGCCTGGCAGTGCATACGGGGCAGTCACAACTGTCATGGTCGAGAGCGGCCAGAATCTCGGCGTCGGTATTACCCGAGGCGGACAGCGTCTCGAAGACTCGGGTTTGCAGGGCGGTGACGAGCCGAATTTTCATCTGCATCGTCTCAGGATCGGTCGAGCCGATGCTGAGAATCGCTTTTCGGATGCTCCCCATAGCGCCGCGAATCTGCCACGGCTCGACTTCGACGGTGCCCTCGTTGAACGCGAGCGACATCGTGCAGATGAAGCGCACGCCCCCCTCGCCAAAGAGTATCGAGGTCATGAAGGCCTGGCCTGCCATCGGCTCCACGTTGCCGTCGCCCACGAGATCTTCGTAGCCCTCGGCGACGAGGGCGAAGGACGGCACGGGCCTCAGTTTCGACGGGTCCAATTTCAGCATTTTTATTTTCTCCGCGCTCATGCCAGTCCCCTTCTCAGCCAGTCGTTGCAGACGCCGGTCTCGTCGTGCCAGCAACTGATGCTGGCGACATGGCCCCACCCGCCGACGTAGCTCACGTACCTGTAGAGGTCGCCACCGCACGTCGGGCAGGTTCCGACAGCTCCCACCCCGGCCTCGGTGCGTTGCTCCGCACGGCGCAGAAACCAGCAGATGAGCCGGTGCTTGCTCTGCACGACGACGGGACTGCCCGCGCACCGAAGCGCGAGGTTGAGCGTGTTGAGGTAGCTCTGGAACGGGCTGCCCGCCCAAAGCAGTGCGCCGGGTGTGACGCTGGACCGGCTGACTCGGTAGCGCTTGCTCTCGGGCGTGTAGAGGCCCAGGACCAGCATCCTGGGGTCGAGCGCCGCTCTCCACAGCGTGTATCCGCGCCAGGTCTTCCTGGCTTTCTCGTTGCTCTTCATCTGCACTTCCTCCGCAATGCTTTCAAGGGCCGCTCGCCGCTCCTCGATGCTCTCGATCTTCGCGATGCGGTGGAGCTGCGCGAACGCCTCACTGCGCTGAACCTGGGCGCTGGGCTTCGCCGCTCTCGCCGCTATTGTTTGCCGGGTGTTCGCTTGCGCGGGCCGGGCCAGTTCCTGTACCATTGCCTCTGTAGCCTTTCAGACCCGGTCGTGCAATCTTGGCGGATGCATCGCGACCGGGTCTTCGGTTTTTTAGGAGCCTCTTCTCGGGGTGCCCTCCCGGTTTTTGCGAAGCTCTCGGCTCCGCGCGTACCTCGTTCTGTCCGTCAAATCCCCCCAGGGGACTGAAACTGCCGGTGATTGGGAAAACCACCCGCCGCCACCATCGCGCATTCCCTTTCCGAAAAAAACCGGTGGTGGAAAAGGGCACGGGCCACCACCGGGTTCCCTCTACGCGGCTCTGGAGAGAATCACCACTCCAGCGCGTCGCTTCCCGTCGAGGGGCTGTGGCCCAACTCGCGGATGATCGCGGGCCAGGACCGGGAAGGTCTCATGTCGTGAGGCCGCGTCAGGCGGCGACCAGCTCTCTTTCGGCGATAGGCACGGGAGTGATCGGAATCAGTCGCCATCGAGCTTCGGTTCGATAGCCTGCTTCTGCCAGCTTCCTGACGAGCGAGGTGTGGTGCATTCCGAGCTTCTTCGCCACCTTCTCAGGACTGAGGCCCATATCAAAAAAGGCCTGGACTTCAGTAAGTTTTTCGGGGGTCATTTCTGTTTGTTTGCCTATCTGCAAGATTTCTTGCATGTGTTATATCAGAAGAAAGAAAATCTTGCAAGACCCTGCGGCATATATCATGCAAGTTTTCTGGTTTGTCGGTTTGAGATGCCGTAACCTTGCCCCAGCAACGGCTTCGTTGTGGAGAAAAATCAAGTTGGGCAAGCCCCTACAAAAGCCTGAAATCACTGGAGCTTATCCAATATTCGCCCAGTTGGTACGGGATATAACCGGGAACGTTACTCGTGGAAGTGCTGCCATTCACGGCGGCGTCAGCCACGACACGATTGCTCGGATGTGGGCAGGCGAACGTGTCAGTGAATCTATGATTCTTAGATTTGCGTTGGGATATAAAATCAACCCAAACCCTCTACTAAATGCTGCTGGTTTTGACCCATTTCCGGCCCTTGTATTCGGTCAGAGTGATTCAGCGACCGCGCCTCCCCCGGAACCTGTTCCAGCCCCAGCCCCTGACTTGTGGAAAGAGCACATCCCGCCGGGGCTACGGCACCTGCCCGATCACATTCTCAAGCAGAGCCACGCCATCGCCCAGGCCGCCGCCGACAAGGTGCGCGACGAAGCAGACCTGGCCGCCCGGCAAGCCTACAACACCCAGTTTCGGGTCATCGCTGAGATTCTCTGCGAGGCCGCGAGCGGCAACAACCTGCCCGAGAACGTCATCACCGACCCCGCATCGCGCCCCTACTTCCCGCCAGGGGAGCGGAGCACTGCGCACATGACTCGGCGGCCAGCTCCTGAGTACCTGGCTGAGCTGATGGACCCGGCGAGGGGCAAGAAGGCCGGGGGAGCCAGGGAGAAACAATCCCAACATGGGACGGAAACACCGGGCGCAGATATTAAAAAAGACAAGGAAGCGGCGTGAATCATCACCCTGGAAATCATGCCGCTTTGGATTGCCCTCGCCCCTCGGTACGGGCAAGTGTTGAAAAAAGACTGGCGATTTTTGAATATTGGCCTATAATTGAAATCAATAGTACCCGCCAAGGCTATGAGCGAAAGCTTATCCTCAAACTGGCGGGTCACTTTATTTCTGGGGGAGTACTGTGATGTCTCCCTTTTCCAAGCCACCTACCACCCATGCTCAGCAGGTCGCGCTTCTGAAAAGCCGGGGAATGAAGATCGATGATCCAGCCCAGGCAGAGTTCTACCTCAGTCACCTGAATTACTATCGCCTGGCCGGGTACTGGCTCGGCTTCGAAGTCGATCATTCAACCCATACGTTTCAAGAGGGCGTGACGTTCTCGCGCATTCTGAGTCTCTACAACTTCGACCGCCAACTTCGCCTGTTCGTACTTGGAGCGATAGAACGCGTTGAGGTTTCGATTCGAAGTCAATGGGCGTATCACTTATCGCACCTTCACGGCCCTCACGCCCATCTCGACAGCGGGATTCATGACCCCAGGTACTGGCCCGACGTTCGCGCGAAGCTGATGGAGGAAGTATCTCGCTCCGACGAAATCTTTATCAAGCACTTCTCCCAAACCTACTCGGAAGATCTACCTCCGGTTTGGGCTGCTTGCGAAGTTATGTCTCTCGGGCTGCTCTCGCGCTGGTACAGCATCCTCCAGCCCATGACAACCCGCAGCGCCATCTCTCGCATCTACGACGTAGATGAAATGCTGCTTCAGTCCTGGCTGCACCACCTGTCGTTGGTGCGGAATCTCTGCGCCCATCACGCGCGGTTTTGGAACAGCGAGTTCACAATTACTCCGGTGCGTCCTCGGAGTAAGCCTGCCAGCCTTCCTTCCGAATTTATGACAGGATCGCGCAAGCTTTACAATACAATTTTGATTCTCCTGCACTTTATGGATACCATCACACCAGGACACACTTTTCGAGGCGATTTGAAAAAGCTCATATCACTTCATGAGCCGCCAGTAAATCGCATGGGCTTCCCTTCAAACTGGCTGGATCGCCCTATCTGGCAGGAGATTGAAACCGCCCGGTAACTGAATTTCTTAAAAACCGAATACCCGTACTTTCACCGTGCCGGAGCTTCTGTATCCGGGCGTTCTTGCCTGTTATCGCGTTGCATATTCTTAAGATCTATACTAATAACGCGGATCAACAAAGAATCAGATTTGTATCACTATAAATATCTTGATTGTCTCTTTACAAATCCCGAATAAGGAATTATAATCTTTGGCATAGCTACCTGTCCCATGATTATAGACCTGGATTTTTACACTAAACTGATCTACATGGACGGCTCGCGCGTTGCCGTCCCGCTCCTGGCCTTCCGCCTGGCCGCGCTCCTCGCCCTCTCCAGCCCCACCGCCTGGTCGAAGTCCGAGACGGCTGACGCCCTGAGTTTGCCCGATCCCACTGAGGCTCTGGACGCCCTCCGCGCCGCCGTTCCCGCTCTCGCCGAGCAGCTCTCCGCCTGGCCGCTGCGCCTCACGCTACGAAGCCCGATCCTACAAATTCAGACCCCGCTCACCCACCTGGAAGACCTGGCGCAGCGCGTGAAAGACCCCGCCGAGAGCATCACTGAAAGGCGTAACCTTTTTGTGGTTCTCTACGACGCCGCCGAGCGGGTTTTGCCTGCCGGAACCGGGGAGTTTTGGATCGAGGACGCTCGCGCCCGTGCACGAGAAATCTGTCGGGAAGGACTCTTTGCGGCCTGGGGCGTCGATATCGACGAAGCGCCTGAGTTGCTCGACCAGCTCATCAGCGCAGGCCGTCAGAACTTCCTCGGCCTCAGCGCCTCGGATCGCCCTTCCCAGACTCTGGTTGGGCGCGATGAAGCCCTTGCCCAGCTTGCCGCGCAGCTCCCCGATGCCCAATTGCTCACCCTTGTCGGGCCGGGTGGCGTCGGGAAGACTGCGCTCGGCCAGGCGCTCCTCGACCGGCTCCCAGCCCCGCTCACCGGCCTGAAACTCTTCTGGGCGGACTTTCGCCACGTGAGCGGGCACGACCAGCTCCTGGACCGCCTTCTCCAGCTCGCTGGAATCGGGACGCCGATGTCGTTCCTTGCGCCCGGCACCGATACCCTCGCCCTCGCCCTGGGCGGCTTCAGAAAGGGCCTGGTCTTCCTGGACAACATCGAGGGCCTGGATGCAGATGCCCTCGGCCTCGTCAGCGCACTGGCCGCGCGAACCAGGATTCTTGCGACCTCCCGCCGCCAGCTGGACATTCCCGGCGAGCGGTTCTTCCTCGTCGCGCCGCTCGCTCTCCCGGACCACCAGGACGCGGACGGAAAAACCCTTAAAGCCCTCGCTCAAGAGTTCCCCTCGGTCGCTCTCTACGTCGAGCGCCTCCAGGCCCGGAAGGGGCGGATGGTTCCGAGCGCCCTGGACGCCGTCCGCGCCATCGACCGGACGTCGGGTCTCCCCTCGCAGATCGATCTGGCCGCCCAGTTTTCGGGCGCTGGTGACGTTCAAACTATCGACGAGGCCATCGAAGCGCTGGGAGCCGACGAGCGCGATCTGCTCGCCAGGCTCTCGCCGTTCCTTGCCCCCGTCGCCGCCCAGGAGGGCCAGGAGCGGCTCCTGGAGCGCCTTGCCGATGCCGGACTCGCTCTCAGCTCAGGCACCGGCCTTTTCCGCCTGCCCGTGCCCGTCCGCGACAAGGCCGGGGCGCTGCTGGCCGCCCGCCCCGACGCCTACCGGCTTCGGGAGAACTACATCGAGCGCATCGAAGCGCTGGGAGCGCTCGGCGGCGACGAGCTGGTGCGCCACCTCCCCGACGTGCGCCAAGCCGCGCAGCTCCTGGTCCAACGCGAGCGGTTCGCGCGGGCAGTGCGTCTCGCCGTTTCCTGCGTCCCAGCGGCGTGTGGAGCTGGCCGCCTGGTCCTGATGGAGAACATTCTGCGGGAAGTCGGTCGTGCACCCCTGAGCGAGCAGCTCGCAGCGGGGGTCACCGACGGCCTCGGGCGCGTCCTGCTGGCCGCAGGAAAGCCCGCTGAAGCCCTGCGTGAGCTGGAGATCGCTCTGCCCACGTGGAAGCGCTGCGGGCCGCCCCGAAACGTCGCCAGGGCCGCCAGCAACATAGGAATCTGTTTCACCCAGCTTGGGCGCTACGACCAGGCGCAAACGGCCTTTGCGGAAGCGCTCGCGGGCTTCCGAGCGCTTGGTGAAGTGGTGGCCGTTGGGTCGGTTCTGGCAAACATCGGCGCGGTCGCTCTCGAACAGGAAAACGGCAAGGTGGCACTCGCATCGTTTCAGGAGGCAGTTCGGATCACAAGGTATCAAGACCCTCACTGGTGCGTCGCTCACCTCCTCGGGGTTGCGGAATCGCACGTCCTGCTTGGAAACCTGAAGCAAGCCCGCGTTGCTGTGCAGGAGTCGCTTGGGATGTCCGATGCCGCCCAGCACGGCAGCCAGCGCGCTCGGGGCTTGCTCCTATGGTCGCTCTGTGACCCTGAGAATCCGCTCGTAGGGCGATTCGTTGCGGTCGCCTATGCCTGGCACCAGGACGGAGGAGTGCGACTGAGTCTCAGTGCTGGTTTATCTGAGCGGCTCAGCAAACCTGATATAGAGACGGATTTAGAGGACTTAGAGCACGAAATCGAGGTTCTTATCCAGCAAGTTTTAACTATATCGAAATAATAGATTAAATCCGAAAATCCCAGCAGGAGGATTTTGGATATGAGGAACCGAATAAATCGTCGCAGGCTTTTAGCGAGCCTTGCGATGGGGTTTGTCGGTATTGCTGGCGCTGCATGGGCGGCGGACCAGGTGATCATTCACTTCACGGCGGCAAGCTCTGTGGTAACGGGGCAGAACGTAGCCACGAGCGTGACGGTGAACCAGGCTCCGATGAGCGTCACTTTCACGAGCAACCCGCCGGGGCTGGCGAACTACACGACGACGGTGACGAGCCCGAACCAGTCGGTGGCGGTCCCGACCAGCTCGGGCGCACCTGCGGGGAGCTACACGCTCACTGCAACGCCGAGCGCGGGCGGCACGAGCAAGAGCGTCGGGATTCTGGCGACCAGGGGTGTGGGGAATTAGGCGAGGCGAACTCGCTCTAAGCGCAAGCCCTCCGCCACCCGCACCACGGGGGGCGGGGGCTTTTCTTTTTTGAAAGAAGTATAATGTCGCTAACACCGGGCCACGCAGACCGGTGAGGATTGAAACATGGGCAATATTATCGTTATCCGCCGTGAAGCCACAGACGCCCCCTTCGAGGCGCACCAGGACGATCTGCACGCAGAGGGACCGACCATAGGAGCGGCGTTGGACGGCTTGCTCGATCAGATCGGGGAACTGGACGAGCCAGTGCTCCTGGTGAGAGAAGGACGCCCCGACCGCTTCTTTACCCAGCAGGACTATGATCGTCGCCGAGCGCTGGCCCGGCGTGCCAGGGGAGAGGGCGAGTCGCTCACCGCCGCCGAAGAAGAGGAAATGGACGCACTGATCGCCAAGGAATTCCGGGCGACGGCCCAGCGCGCCGACTCTCTGCTCCAACAGCAAGCCGCGTGAACCCCAGTTACCCAGCGGTCGCGCAGAGAGCAGGCAGGCGCTGCGAATACTGCCGTGCGCCCGAGACGATGTTCAACTTTCGCTTCGAGGTCGAGCACATAATTCCCAGAGCAGACCGTGGCCCCGACGAGCTGCCGAACCTTGCGCTATCTTGTGGTGCGTGTAACTCGTACAAAAGAGCCTTCACGCAAGCCATCGATCCTGAGTCTGGCGAGAGTGTCCCTCTGTTCCATCCCCGCCAGAATGTCTGGGCTGAGCATTTTTCTTTCGATGCGGAGAGCCTGGAGCTACGCGGACTCACGCCACAGGGACGAGCAACGGTGGTGCGACTACGCATGAACGACGAGTTCCAGATCGAAGCTCGCTTCCGTTGGGTGCAGTCCGGTCTCTATCCGTAGCCAGTGATGTAATTCCCGCCAAAGAATTTACCGTAACCTACCGTAAGTGTTTCTACTCCAGGTGTAGTTCGGGCTGGCCGTTGACCTTGCTGATACGCGCCGCTTTCTGCTGGCCTGGCCGCTCCGACTTGCTGGCCTTGAAGCCAAGCAAGCTACGCTTCTCCTGCGGCGGAATCCGGGGGTAGGAACGCTCAGCCAGCAAGTCTTCGACCGTCAGTATCTGAATCCGGGGATAGAACCTCTCGAACCCCGCGTCCCAGTGGCCCGCTGTTGCTGCCTCCTGGGTCATTGGCTTCGTCGGGGACTCCAAGCAGACGAAGAAACCTATCGCAGCCTTCTCGCGCGTCAGCGTGCCCGCCAGGTCGCGTATCTGGCCCACTCCCACCTTCCCGCCCTTCACCTGGACGATTCCGCGCTGGGCTTTCTCCCGGTAGTCGAAGAACGGAAGATCGCCATCGATGCCGCTGTCGGCACCTTTCTTGAGCCGGGGGTAAGAGCCGATCAGGGCGCAGGCCCATGCCTGGAAGTTGTACGGGTCGGCCTCGAAGAGTGTGCGTGCGCCCTCCAGGTCCACGGGGAAGCCCTCAACAGGCACCTTCAGACCGTCGAACGTCTGTTCCATGCGCGTCTTGATGACGCTCACCGCGATAGGTGTGATGTCGATCCCGATCCACTGGCGGCCCAGCTCGTGCGCAGCGTGGACCGTCGTGCCACAGCCACAGAACGCATCGAGTACAACGTCGCCAGGGCGAGAACTGACTTCGATGATTCGGCGGAGAAGTGCCAGCGGTTTTTGTGTTGGATAGCCAAGCTGTTCTTCGTCTCCACTTCGGATTTGGGATATATCGCCCCACATATCTCCAACAATGACGCCGGGTTGTTCGTCCAGAAAACGTTTTCGCATCAGCCGACCCTCTGGGTTTGCAGGATAAAAAATCAATCCTTTTTCGTCCAGGTCTCGCATAACCTCGATAGTGTGTCTCCAGCCATTTTGGGGTGGCTTCCACCCTTTATATTCGTATGTAAGATTCGGTCTCGGGTGGGGGCTACTCATATTATCCCGGTTGAAACGACGTGATCCCTGGGGAATTGTCTGTGTTTCGTTTTCCTCTTTAGTCATAACCCGATAAGTACCGTCTGAAAGTTCTAAATGCTGGTACCACATCCGAAGAGTTTTATCTGGGAACGCTGTGTATGAAGGAACAAATAAAGTTATTTTTGATTTTGCATAAAATAAAATTCGATCAGAAATACAACCATATTGATATTTTGCGTCATTATGTGCATCTGACCTGCGCCAAGAAATCTCGTTTCTAAAGTTTACTGGCTCGAAAATCGTATCGCATAGTATCTTAAGGTAATGGCTGGCAGTCGGATCACAGTGAAGATAAAAACTTCCGGTCGGTTTGAGCACTCGATGCACCTCGACAAAACGAAGCGCCATCGCGACGAGGTACGCCATCATTGGCGATTTGTGGAGCATCGTCTGCAAGGCCACGACGCAGACCCGAAGATCGTTGTTCGGCTGGCGGGTCACCAGTTCTCGATACGCCAAGTCGCTTTCCGGCCCCCAAGTCCAGGTATCGGTAAAAGCTGCCGCTTGAGCCTGGCTTGCCTCGCCCGTGCGGTCTTTGAAGATCACGAAGTAGTTACGCGCCGAGTTGAAAGGCGGGTCGATATAGACCAGGTCTACAGATTCGTTCTCGATGCGAGTCCTGAGCACCTGAAGATTATCTCCGTAGTAAAGCAGGTTTGTCTTCATGTCGGGGAATTCGCCACAATTTCGTATCAATCCTGTCTTTATTAAATATTATTTTGAACAAACTATAGTTTTATTGAACATTTGTTTGTTTTAATCTTGTTTATATTAAATTATTTCGTTCTGAGGAATTGCATCATGCGGTTAATACTTATCGTATGCAAAAAACCCCGGCCTGCTTCTCGGCAGGCCAGGGTAAGAGTCGCTCCCCGGAAGGATCACCCACCGGGCCGACCAGCTCCGTGGAGCCTGGCGCAGTGTACAATCCCTGGATGACGTTGACCAGAACCCCCTTTCAATCTGGCGAAGCGCTCGCCCGCGCCGTGACAATGCGAGCGTGGCGAGATCTGGAATCAAGGCGCAGGAACCGAGCGGGCCGTACCCCGAACTGGGCCGACTGGTACGAGCGGTCGCAGCAGGACTCACGACGCGCGAGATCGCGGCCAAGGCACCGCTTTCTCAAGCACTCGCCTGGGCGCTCACGGACGGCCAGCGCGTGGGCGATGATGCCCTGCTCAGCTTCGCCAGGGCGTTTGGGTGCCCGCTCAACCCGCTTCGCACCGCCATGGACCTCCCGCCCTACCCGGTGGACCCCGTGACCGGCCAGCCCAACCTCACCCTCGACTTTCTGCTCCCGCTGCTCTCCCCAGGCGTGGCGCAGCGCCTCGACCTCGTCGCCCGCTGCGAGGAACGCCAGGCCCACGACGAGCTGGTCGATCTGCTCGATAAATTGCTCGGTCTCGGCCTTGACGCCTACGACGAGCTCCTGGCCCGGCCCGGCGACCAGGCCGCGCCCGCGCCGCCGGAAGCGCTGGACCGCGCGCTCGAAATCACGCACCAGGTGCAGCGGGAAACCGGAGCGGAGAAGGTTCTTCGGAGCGCTCTGGGTGAGCCGGACGGCGGATCGTAGCGCCACCCTCTTCAGCCGGTGAAGAGGGGGTGGGCCTGTAGAAAAAACAGCGTGCGTGCGGTATACTTGTGTTTGCGTTCTCCAGCGATGCCGAAGGAGTTCGCCTCAATGTCTTACACCGTATCACTCGACCTCAACGACCGAGAAGCCGCCGTTCTGATTGCTATGCTTGAGCAGGGATCGAGCAGGCCTGTGTCTCAAAGGGCAAAAGTCGCCAGAACAACGGTCGGACGCATCTCTAAATCGCTTCGTAGTGCTCTTTTGCGCCAACTGACGAAGCAAAACGCTACCACAGTGGTCCACAAGAGTCTTGCGCCGCTTGACGCACCGCTCGCCACCCGATAAGCTCACTATGTCAGTCTAAGCCGCGCCGGGGAGAGATGGAGAGCGACTCCCCGAGCGCGGAAACCTATCCGCAGGCTGGTGCGCCGCGCACCATGCCGTTCGCCCCTCAGCTCTCTTCTTTTTTCCACCCCCACGAAAGGCCCAGGTATGCCTTGTATCAACCCGCTCATGCGTGTCGCTCAGTGGCTGCTTGCCCTGATCGGCTTGCTCGCTGTGGTCTACACCGGCTTTGGCCTGGTTCCCAGTCCATGAAACCTCACTACCGCACCCCCACGGTCGATTTTTTGGCGGTTACGCTTGCCACCTTCATCATCAACCTCGTGGTCACGCGCCTAATTACTTTCGCCGCGACTGGCTTCGGGCATCCTCTCCCGTTCTGGCCCGTCTTCGCCGTTGTTGTGGTGTTCGTCTGGGCGGCCAGGCAGCTTAAAAAATAAATAATATGAAACTCACCCCGCGCCGAGATCGCCGCCAAACCGCCCGCGACGCCAATCGCGACTTCGTCCCCGTTCCCTGCCACCAGAAGCCGCTCACCCGGATCACGGTGCGCTTCCTCGTGCCCACCCGCTCCGGCCATCGCGCCGAGACCATCAAACTCTCTCGCCGCCAGATCAGGAGCATTCGCGCTATCTCTGGCCTGCGTCGCATGTGCCAGATTCGCCGGGTAGTCAGAGCAGAAGCCATTCGGCGCTTCGACCTCACCCAGCTTGGAGTACGCCCCTCATGAAACTCACTCACTCTCTCACCCAGGAATTCGATAAAGTCCACGTCCAGCTCCGCGCGAACGGAGCCATCGATAAATCGCGCGGCATGGAAGGCGGACCTTACCTTGAGATCGAGGCCCTCGTCTGTATCTGCCCGGTCACGGTCTCTGCCAGCCCTACTGCAATCGTGTTCGACGGCGTCAAGCCGTCGCTCAGAGCCGAAATCGAAATCGGTGATAACGGAAAGTGCTCACACCACCGAAAGTTTACGGAGACACTATACCTTGCCAAACAGGAGCATACCGTCCGAAATGCACTCGAAACGATTGATAAAAAATCGGGCTGGCAGTCGCTGACGCGCTATTTCCCGAAATACGTCAATTACGACAAAGAGGAGAGGCTTTCGCAACTTCTTGTACTCTGGAATATCTCGCAATTGACCGGAAAAATCAATAGTGAGCTTGGGAAAGGCCCGTTTGAAAAAGCTCAGTATCGCATGGAAGTAAATCTTGCCGCCTCACCTCCAGTCACTTTCCTCGGCGTCGATCTCTCGCGGTAGAGCAGGATTTGGATTTCTGGCCCAAAAACAAGATAATGAAGAGGAACTCTTCCACGCGGCCCAGCGACATCGAGTCGCTGGGCCATCAATACCGCTCCGCTGGCCCAGACCTCAAGCAACGGGTTGCTGAGGCATTCCTGAGTGCGCTCATCCCTGCGATGTCCGGCCTGGTGGCGCGTTTCGAGCGTCCTGGCCTGGAGCGGGATGATCTGCTCCAGGAAGCTCGGCTCGCAGCGCTTCGCGGGCTGGAGGGCTGGAACCCGGAAAAGGGCAAGCTCTGGTCCTACGCGTACAACAAGGTCCGCTGGGCGATGCACGAGAAAGCCAGTCACGTCGCTCGCGGCCCGACGCTCGCCTCCCTGAGCGATCCAGCGATAACCGATGGCCTGGCCGCACCCCCAGACCCGGACTTCGCCGTCCGCGATCAGCTTGCCCAGGCGCTCGCAGCGCTCCCCGAGAGCGAGCGGCAGATTCTTTCGCTCCGGGCGGAGGGATACAACAACCGTGAGATCGCAGAGATGTTTGGGATATCGCCCGAGCGCGTCCGGCAGCTCTACAAGGGTGCGCGGGGAAAAGCCGCAACCCTGCTCGCCGAACTCGAACGCCCCTAATCTCGATCCCCAGGCGGCTTCGGTGCGCCAAAGCACCCTGCCCTTACCGGGCAGCCAACGTCGCAGGCAGTGCTATTTATTTGCGCTCTGCCTGCGGCCTTCTTCCAGCGTTTCCGCCGCGCTGGAAGCTATACGTCGGTAGTTCAAGTTCAGAACATCGGTTGCTTACGGCATAAATCCGAGAAATGCAGGTGCAAATCCTGCCCGACGTTTCTAAATCAATCAGTAACCAGTAAAACGCCCCACCTCCAAATTCAAAAGAGGGCGTAAGGATCACACTTGCAGTCACAACTTATCCACGGAGAAGCGCTCTCCGTTCTTCGCTCGCTACCATCAGGCACGTTCGACGCCATCGTCACCGATCCGCCGTACTGCTCGGGCGGCCAGAGCGCCTCCGAGCGCAGCCGTCCACCCTCGCAAAAATACGTCCAGACCTCCCAGATCACGCCCTGGGCGGACTTCGACGGCGACACGATGGACCAGCGCTCGTGGATGAGCTGGTGCCGCGAGTGGCTCCGCGAGGCCCGGCGCGTTGCGAAAGACGGCGCGGTTCTGTGCGTGTTCTCCGACTGGCGGCAGATCCCGGCCATGTCGGATGCGATTCAGCAGTCGGGCTGGCGCTGGATGGGCATCGCACCGTGGGACAAGACCGGCGCGTGTCGGCCCTACATCGGGCGATTTTCGAGCCAGGCCGAGTTTGTGCTCTGGGGTGGCAACGGCGGCCTTCGACGCGACCGACAGATTTGCGCGGAGACCACCACGCTCCCCGGTGTGTTCCGGCACCGGGTCGAAGTGCCTGGTAAAAAATTACATATGACTGGCAAGCCGCTAAGTCTTATGCACGAAATTTTGGGCGTGGTCGAGGTGGGCGGAACCGTGCTCGATCCGTTCGCCGGTTCCGGAACCACGTTGCTGGCCGCGCACAACCGTGCGCTGAGCTTTGTCGGAGTCGAGAGCACGCAGCACTATTACGACGTCGCCCGCCAGAGGCTCATCGAGGCCGGAGTGCTCACCGAGTAGACCACACCGGGTCTTGCCCCGGACAGGACGCTGGAAGGCCCAGATGTAACCACGCGCGATGCCCAGGCCAAAGAAAAGCTACACCGAGCAGGAGAAGACCCTCGGGCTATCCGCTCTCGAAGCCTACCGGGGCGACGCAGCCCGTGCTTCAAAGTTCTGTGGCATCCCGGAGCACGTCCTTCGGTTCTGGCAGCAGGGCGGCGACGAGAACGCGGAAAAGCCCGCCACGCTCGCTCTTCTCGACGGCATCCCGATGCCGCCCGAGCACCTGCTCGACCCACTCCGCTATCCGGTGCAGTTCACACCGAGCCACGAGCTGGCGACCTGGGCGCTGGAGACGATCATCGAGTCGGGCGGCGCACTCTACAACGAGAGCCACTGGCACCTGAGCACGGCCAAACTCGGGGTTCTCTGGACGAACGCGGGCTTCGAGAAGCACGGCTGCGTCATCGCCGGAACCGCCGAGATCCCGATGCCCAAGAAAGACTGGTCGTCGGCCAGGTGGATGCACCGGCTGATGGACTGGTTCGGCGAAGTTCCCGACGGCCTGATCACCCTCGACTCGGTTCTTTGGGCGAGCGCAAGCAACGCCACCCGCTGCGCCCGGCTCGACCACGAGCTGTGCCACCTCGCGATCAAGACCAACCGCTCCGGCGAGCCGATGTTCGACCGAGCAACGGGGAAGCCACGGCTCCGCCTGCAAGGACACGATGTCGGAGAGTTTGTGGACATGGTGTCCCGCTACGGTCCCGGAGCGGCTGCTGGACAAACCGCCGCGCTCGTCCGTGCCGCAAGCCGTGCCCCACTCTTCGATGATGAGGAAATCGACCTGGCCTGCGGCCTCTGCTCTCGCTAATTTTTCTACCGTAACCTACCGTAACTTTTATGGCCCGCCTGACCGATCCGCAGAAGAGATTCATCGTTCGCCGGATCGCGTGCTTCGTCGCGCTGACCCAGATTCGGAAGGAGTTTCAGGCAGAGTTCGGCTTGGCGCTGAGTGAGGATCAGGCGAGCAAGTACGACCCTACGACCGCGCAGGGAAGCGACGATCTCGGGGACGAGCTGAAGCAGTACTTCGAGGACGTTCGCAAGCGTTACACCACGGATGAAGAGTCGGTGCCCATCGCACACAGGGCGTTCAGGCTCAGAAAGCTCTCTGAGCTGCTGGACCACAAGATCGTCGGGATGGCACCGACTCTTCAGATGAACATCTTGCGCCAGGCGGCGATGGAGATGGGCGGGATGTTCGAGAGGCCGAAGCAGGAAACCGGCGGCACCGGGGCAGACGTCCTGCTAAGCTTTTTCGGCGACGCTCTGAAAAAAGCCTACCCCGACCCAGGCCCAGCCAATGGGTAGTGACAGCCTCGGTCGCTATTTCTCTGCCGCGCTTCGTGCAGGTCTCAGCCGAGACCACATGGCGCAGCTACTCGGGGCGGGGATCGTGCTCCAGGAGCGCCAGCTGGTGGCGACGGCAGCAGCCTTCTCGTGCGACTACGAGGGTGGCCCGACCGAGGTCGGCTACGGCGGAGCGCGCGGCGGAGGGAAAAGTCACTGGGGCCTGGCTCAGCTCGCTCTCGACTGCCTGCGCTACCCCGGCCTGACCTGCCTCTGCCTCCGGAAAGTTGGCAAGGCCAACAAGCAAAACTTCAACGAGCTTCGGCTCAAAGTTCTGCGCGGCGTCTCGACCAGGTTTCTCCAGGAGGGCGTTCTACTCTTCGGGAACGGATCCAAGATCATCCTGGGACACTTCCAGAACGAATCGGACGTGGACGCGTACCTCGGGCTGGAATACGACGTCATTCTGGTCGAAGAGGCGACGACGCTATCGGCCAGCAAGTACAAAATGATCCGTACCTGCAACCGGTCCTCGAAGGCTGGTTGGCGGCCACGAATGTACACGACGACCAACCCCGGTGGCGTCGGTCATGCCTGGTACAAGGCGGCCCTGGTGCAGCCGCATCGCCAGGCGGGAAAGATGCTCGGGCTGGGCCATCAGAAAGGCCCCACGAGGTTCGTCCCCGCAACGGTCTACGACAACGGATTCGTCAATCGGGAGTACACCGCGACGCTCGAAGGGCTGTCGGGCTGGATGAAGAAAGCCTGGCTCGATGGCGACTGGGACGTGGCGGCTGGACAGTTCTTCACAAACTGGAGAGCGCCCGTCCACGTTCTGAAGCCGAGCGACATCCCGTTCGTGCCCGGCTTCACTCGGAGCTGGGCGAGCCTGGACTACGGGTTTACGCACTACACTGCGGCGTATCTGCTCTGCGAGAGCGACGGAATCGTCTACTTTGTCGATGAGCACGCCGAGCGCCAGTGGCTCCCACAGCGTCACGGGCCGGGCATCCAGAACATGCTTGGGCGTCACCAGGTTTCTCTGCCTCAGCTCGACACCTTCGTCGCCGGTCGCGACGTTTTCGCCGTCAAGGGCTCGGAGTCGGGCCGGACCATCGCGGATCAGTACGAAGCGATGGGCATGTACTTCAGCCCGGCTGACGACGACCGGATCAGCGGTGCAGGGGAGATTCTCCACCGCCTTGGGGACATCGACGCAGGAATTGAGCCGACCCTCTACGTCTCCGAGCGCTGTGCCCGCTTCATTGAGTCGATCCCAAGCCTGGAGCACGACCCACACGTCCCGGAAAAGGTCCGCAAAGTCGACACTGACGACGACGGAATCGGGGGCGACGACGCCTACGACGGCGGGCGCTACGGCGTCATGGCCGCCGGAAAGCTGGTTCTGCCTCCCCTGGTGAGCGGAGCCGCGAGTCAGCCCGATATCACCCGCTGGAAGCCAGCCCACCAACCCTATGGCCGATAAACCGCTGACCGACAAAGCAAAAAAACTGCTCACCGAGGAGATTTCCACGGGCGGGGCACCGGCTGTCATCGGGCGGGAGCAGCTTCTCGGACCGGGCATCGAAGCCCAGCGCGCGAGCGTCTCGGTGCTATCCACAGAGGAGTACGTCGCGGGCGGCCTGGCTGATCCGCTCTTTGCCTACGCTCGGGCGCTCCCCAGCTATATCGATGATCGGACAAGAGCGCTCGGGCCAGACCTCTACGAGAAAATGGCGACCGATCCGCACATCGCAGGTGAATCCAGGGTCTACAAGCTCGCCGTACTTGCTGGTGGCGTCCAGGTCATCCCAGCCCTCGATGGCAAGATCGTCAGCGAAGGCGACGACGGCTACGAGCTGGCACGGGAAATAGCGGACCTTTGCCGGGCCGCGCTCGACGACCTCGAAACACCGCTAATCCCGGTTGTGCTCGACATGCTTGATGCATTCGGTCAGGGCAACCGGGTCGCGGAGATCATCTACCGGGACGAACCAGCACGAGTGCTCTCGCTGCCCGGCCTGCCCACGCTCTCGCACCCGGCCAGGCTGATGCTCGATAAGCTCAAGCCGAAGCATCGCGATGTGGTCGCCTTCGTGGTCGATAACAGAAAAAACCACATCGGCTACCTCGGAGCGCTTGCAGGTCGCTCTCAGTATGTCACCAGGCCCGAAGTCCTGGTCGATCCGGCTCACACGCCGAACCTGCTCCCAAAAAGCAAGTTCCTGACGCTCTCATGGTGGCAAAAAAATAGTGATCCACGCGGCCAGAGCCAGTACGAGCCAGCCTACGATCCCTGGTGGCTCAAGCAAAACACCCTCGGAGAGCTTGCCAAGTTCATCGCACAGTTTGCAGGTGCAGCCCTGGTAGGTGAGACCGCTGAGGGCGCTCGGGCTGTCGAGCGGCTGAACGCGGCGGGAGAGAAAGTTCTCGTCGATCCCACCCAGCAGCTCCTCGAAGCGCTGATCCAGTTTCGTAACGGTGCGGCCCTGGCCGTTCCGCACGGCTCAAACATCAAGAACCTGGTCTCAACCGGCGCGGCAGAACCGTTCTTCAGCGCGCTGGACTTCTACGACAAGCAAATGTCCAAGGCGATTCTGGGGCAGACGCTCGCGACAAACGAGGGAAAGCGAGATAACCGGGCCAGCTCGGGCAACGCCAAGGACGTGATGGACCTGCTCATCGAGCACGGCGAGGACGCTCTCTCTACGATGCTTCGGCGCGAGCTGCTGCGGACCTTCCTCACGATCAACCGGGGCGAAGTCGTCGCCAGGCGGCTCTGCCCGGTTATCACCTTCTCAGGCGCTGAGGAAGCCGATTGGAGCCAGCTTGCGACCGCAGGCGCGGCCATCGCGGACCACCTTGCCCCGAATCAGTGGGCGTACTGGACCACGAGAAAACTTTCTCTTCCTCAGCCCGAGGACGCCCCGGATCGGCAGGACACGAAAGACGATGAGCAAAAACCTGGTGAATAAAATCTTGGAATTTGCCAGCTCGAAGAAGCCGGTTCCTGCCCCGAATGCGGCCCGCACGGGCGGTCACTGGGTCACGGCAAGCGGCAAGCACATCTTCATCGGTCCCGACGGCGTAGCGCAAGCTCCCGGCTCTCACCCGCAAGACAAGGAGTTCCGACAGGTCGAGGTTCCAGTTCACTCCAACCTCTTCACTCGGCTCGGTATTCCGAGCGCTCAACTGGTAGCCGACTACATCAATCTGGATCGGAAACACCAGGACGAGTTCCTCGGACCTGAAGACGTAAAAAACCACGTCGAACATGTTCTTGAGGCACCCACGCACATTCTGCCAGGCGACCCAGGCCATATAATATTGGTGCGGCAAAACGGAAATGACAAAAGCGCTGTTCTGGATATTGAACGACGTGGTTCACGACCGGATAAATTCGACTCCGCCAAGCAGTTTGGGGGACGATACCACATTCGGAGCGCGTACACCCTCAACAAAGGGCAACTCCAGGCAAGAATCGCAGATGCGCCTGAGGGGTGGAAAGCAGATTTTACAACGGAGCCTGCTGGAGGTTCCCACACCCCAGGTCCGGCCAGTGACGCAAAAGCATGGCTCTTGCAGCTGCGTCCGGGTGGTACCGCGCCTTCCGACGCGGATTCAGCAGGCTCCGGTGAGCTTATTATATCGTTTTCAGGCGACGCGGCCCAGCCGTTCGAGCTGGTCCGCGCCCGAATTTCACGCACGGGAAACTACCCCGACAAAGGCGTGACCCTCACCGAGGCCGACTTCGACCTGGCCGCCGCGCAGATCACCCCAGGCTCGCCCGCTCCGATGAACCTGGCCCACGTCCGGCGGGGCGTCCCGATCTTCTCCTCGCTGCCCGGCGGCCTGGGCGATGTCCGCAAGCTTTGGCGCGAGGGCCAGGAGCTGTTTGGCGAGATCGCGGTCCCGCGCTGGATGCTGAATCTGGCTCGCCAGGCCGGAGTAGATCGTATTCCGCTCTCAGCAGAGTGGGACTCCAGTAAACGCTTCATCGGTTGTGCTTACGAGAAGCACCCTCGAATCTCCGACACGCAGCTCCTCGCCGCATTCACCCACAGCGCTGCAATACCCCTCACTCCCTCAAAAGGAACCCCTCCTACCATGCTTAAAAAACTTTTAGCCTTGCTCCCCTGGCTCAAAACTGATGATGGCGCTGTCGCAGCCTTTGCCGCAGTGCTCGAAGACGCAAAAGACGATCAGCCTGCCGACTTCTCTGCCCAGCTCAAGCCCCTCGAAGAGCAGGTTGGAGCGCTCCGGGCGAGCGCGATTAAGAGCGAGGCTGAGGCATTCGCCGACGCCAAAATCCGTGAGAAAAAAGCGCTCCCCTCCGAGCGAGCGGGCCTCATCGCGCTCTTCACCACCGCCGCGACCGACGACGCTGCATCTGCAACGACTATCGAGTTCACCGTCGGCGAGGGCGAGAAAGCCCAACCCGTCAAGGGCACCCGCGTCGATGCGCTCAAAGCTACGGTCGATGCCCGCTCTCCGCACTCTTTGACGGATGAGTTGCTACCCGACGATGCGACAGTTTTCACGGCAGCTCAAAAACGCGAGCGGCAAGTCCCCCTCGATCCGCGAAAGATCCATGCCGCCAAGCTCAAGAGCGAGCGCGACGCGTAGCCTCCCAGCTTCTCTCGTCTCTCTCTGCCATGCTAAGAGAGGCCCTTACCTAACTTCCTCCTGGAGATAGTCCTATGTCAACCTTTTTCGACGCCCCTCCGTACTACAACGGCGAAGGCATCGTCCGTGAGCTGGATCGTGAGATCAGCCGCAAGAGCGTCACTCTCGCCTCTGGTGCTGGCATCGTCAAACCCATGACGATCCTCGGCAAGATCGCCGTGGGTGGCAAGTACGTTCCGCTGAACCTCGCAGCTGGCGACGGCAGCCAGAACGCAGCCGCCGTGAACGTCAACACTACGGATGCGACCGCAGCCGACGCCGCTGCTACAGCCATCACCCGCCTTGCTACCCTCAACGGGGCGGAGCTGATCTACCCTGCTGGCGCGACCGCCCCCCAGAAAGCGGTTATCGATGCCGCCCTCGATGCCCTCATGATCGTCGTCCTGACGGGCGCTTAAGGAGATCCCATGGCCTCATTTGATATTTTCAAAAACGATAAGTTTTCAATGACCAACCTGACCAAGTGGGTCAGTGAGATGCCCTACGTCCCCGGTACGGTCGGTAAACTCGGCCTCTTCGGTGAGTCCGAGGGCGTCAACACGACGACCATCGGCGTCGAGAACGAGCAAGGCACGTTTATCCTGGTACCCAACTCCGAACGAGGCAAGGGCGGCACGAAGATGAAGCGCGACACGCGCTCTCTGCGTGACTTCCGGATTCCGCACAAGAAGGTCTCCGACGACATCAAAGCCGACGAGATTCAGAACGTGCGGGCGCTCGGCTCGGATTCCGACGTCGAAGCAGTTGGCCAGGTCGTGCAGCGCCGCCAGCGCCGAATGCTCACCAGCCTCGATGCCACCGTCGAGTACATGCGTCTCGGAGCGATCAAGGGGGTCATCTACGACGCCGACGGCACCAGTGTCATCTACAACCTGTTCAACGAGTTTGGCATTGCTCAGACGACCCAGGACTTTACCCTGGGCACAGCAGGAGCGGACCAGCTCACGAACGCCATGACGCTTCGAGAGACGATCCAGGAGGCGCTTGGCTGGAACGGCGATGACGGCCTCCAGGTCGGTGTTCTGTGCGGCAAGACCTGGTTCAAGCGCTTTATCGCTCACCCAAAGATCGCGGAAGCGTACAAGTATTACCAGAGCATTCAGAAGGCCGCGAACCCACTGCAGAAGGACTTACGCTACAAAGGCTTCGAATTTGGGGATGTCACGTTCTGGGTGTACCGAGGCAATGTTGGCGGCGTCGCTTTCGTGGCCGACAACGAGGCGCATGCATTCCCAATGGATGTGCCCGATGTCTTCATAGAGCGCTATGCTCCGGCAGACTATTTGGAGACCGTCAACACGGAAGGGCTTCCCCGCTACTCGAAGCTGGCAACCGATCCCATGTTCAACCGCTACGCGGAACTTGAGGCTCAGACCAACCCCATTGCGCTCTGCACCAGGCCGAAAACTCTCGTGAAGCTCACCACGAGCAACTAATCCCCAGGCTCTCACAATTTTCTGAAAAACTTCTGGAATTCAGAAAATTGTGAGAGCGGAGAATTCTATGTCCATTACTAAAAATGAGATCGCCGAAGCGCGAGCCGCCATCGCCAAGAGGAACGGCTGCACGCTGGGTGGTCGCTCGTGCATCACCAACGACGATATCGACTTCGCCATCGCCGCGTCTGGCACGTCGGAGCCACCAACGAAAGCCACGAAGCCCGCCATCGAACTGCCATCCGGCCAGGTCGATCCCGAGCCGAAACCCGTCTACACGCTCGAAGACCTGATGAAGCGAAACGGCCCGCAGCTCAAGAAGATCGCGGAGAGCCTTGGAGTTACCGTCGCCGAAGGCGCGGAGCGCCAGGCCATTGCTGAGGCCATTGTGGAAGCTCAGAAGCCCAAAACCGAAGACTCCACCGAGGCCATTAGCTAAATGTCCAAAAAGCTCCTCGCCGCCGAGATTCGCGCGGCGGGGAGAGGCCCTGCCGAAAAGCTGCTCGATGAAGCCCTCACCGAGTCGCTCGACGACATCTGGGAGATGTACTCGGATAAGGGCGCACTCTCGCCCCGGCTTCAGTATCTCTACGCGAAGCGCCAGGCCATCGATTTCTGGCTGGCGCTTCACTTCCGCGATGTAGACGTGGACGAGGTCGTCAAAGAGTCGCTGAGCCAGATCAGCAAAAACCTCCAGGCGATGCGCGATGGCATCGACGACGGGAAGGGCAGTGGCGACCTGCCACAGCTCGAATCCCAGCTCCAACTCGCGGGCGGATATGCAGTCGGCGATCTCGGCGCGAAAGTTGGGGTCGGGCCTGGCTCCACGCACCCCGCCGGGTGGCCCTGGTGAAGCGTAGCGCTTTGAATGCGAGGCCCTGGTGAGCGCCTACGCCGAGAGGCCGCCCCAGCTTGGCAGTGATGTCCAGTTCACCCTGAACCGCAGGCAGCTGAGTCTCTACACCTACCGATGCGATCTCTGGGCGGCTGAGCGCTGGACGGATCGGGACACGGGCAGGGTGACCGAAGATTCACCTCGGCGCGTCGCCGTGGATATCCCTTGTCTCTATGAGTACACGCCTAATATCGACGACGTGACCGACGTCGGGCGTATCAAGCGCGACATCCTCGACACGACCGACAAGCTCCACCTACCGATCAGCATCGTCGCGAGTAACGATTTCTGGGTAGTCAACCGAACGCTGTCCCCGAATGGCGACCCGAGCGCAGTTTATGGAAACGTCCACCGCGTCGTGGGTGCTCCGCAACGACTGATCCGCTTCGCGACCCAGATCGCCCTAATCACCGAAGAAGAGCGCCCACCGAAATGGCTTCTTGAGCTGCTCCCCACAACTACATGAATTTCACAGACGAGTTTGTCGAAGTTGTCGGTGCCGCCGTCACCAGCGCCTGGCCTGACGTGAAAATGGGGGGCGTCTATGAGCAAGAGCACGTCGAGACAATTCCCTGGAAAGATCTTGAGCCGCCATATGCCGTCCTGGTTCTCAACGAATTCGAGCCGCAAGATTGGGGTGCGGGCGTTGATCTCTACGAGGTTCCCCTGGACATTTACGGGGTTTTTGAAACGCGAGGGTCAATGAATGTCGTACGCAATCGGCTCGTCTCGTTGCTATGTGCCGTTGATCTCTCCCCTATCTCCGTAACTGGCACGCCAGCGCTCTCGGCAAGCTCATCGCTCCCACCAAACGCTTTTTTCATCGAGAGTAAAAATACGTTCTGTCGGGCCGGGCGACTGTCTGTCCGGTGCCTTATTGCAAAACCATTTCACAGCAATGCGTAAAAAAATGGGATCGCGGGCAGCAGCCAGATTTTTTTCGACTTTTTCCATGCGCCTGAAGGCCGCTGTCGCCGCTGCCGAGACGCAGAGTGCGACGGACCTAAAAAATCTTGCGACGAAGCAGACCAGCGGGACGATCACGACGAAGCAGCTCCGGCGGATGCGCCATCCGTTCGCCCGGCGCGACCCACAGACGCCTCTGAACCCGGCGGTCGTGAACAAGCAGAGCGGCCAGCTCCGCGCGGGCTGGCGAATCCTCCCGATAAAGGCCAGCCGCACGGGAACCCGCACCGGCGTCACGAACGCCAGCGTCCACGCCAAGCTCGTCAAGAGGGCCGGATCAGGCAAGTCAAAAAGTGTCGCCCGCCCGCTGGTCGCAGCCATCTTCCGAAAAATCCGGCCTGAGCGCACTGCCCGCCTGCGAGCAGCTCTTCGCAAGGTCATCAAGGAAACCAACCTATGAAACGTTACAAAGTTTATCGAAACGCTCCGAATCCTGGCGGTGGCACCCGCCCTGGCCCGCTCCAGTTCAAGATTGTCGAACTCCCCAACGACGTTCTTCCTCTGCGTGGTGAAGAGGTTCCGACTACCACGGCGACCACTGAGGAGTGGAGCGATGTTGTTGAGATTGCTCCCGTGCAGGGCGAGGAGAACTAAACATGCTTGCTGTACCTCAGTATTTGATGGCACGGAATGTCGTCTCTGCCAAGATCCAGGGTGGTGCGCTCGCAAACAGTTCAGTGACGTGGGGTACCGCTGTTGACCTCGCTCTCTCTGCTGGAACGCTCATGAGTTTCAAAGCTTTGGAGTTCAGCAGTAACCCGAGCAGTGAGATGTTGATGCCCTCGGACTCGACGGTGGCAAATTATCAGCTTGCCTACGATGATTTCGATGCGACCTTGCGCGAGATCGTACCGGCAAATGGCACTGGTGCAATCCTTGGCATTGTGAGTAGCTACGACTACATTCGCTATGACCTTGTCTACAAAGATCGCGGGGCAGCGCTTGCCGCTGGCACTCGGATCGTTGTTGTCGGAGTCCGCTCTACCAGCCCATGGCAGGTAAGCCAGGGTGAGAATGTCGCCGCTGTTACCATCAAGCCCTGCGGCTACGGGATATGGGTCGGTGCTGCCAGCGCCACCCCACCGATTTAGGAAACTTAAAGCCATGCCAGATCAAGCACACCCCGATACAAAAAAAGAAGCCGAGTTCGACCCTTCTTTCTTGCCCCCCGTGCCGTTCGCCAGCGGTGAGCGCAAGTTCACCGCCAAAAACGGGCAGAGCTTCATGCTCGCCCTGAAAATCTCGGGCGGCGGCGAGGTCGATCTCCTCATCGCCGAAGAAGTCCAGGACAAGATCCAGCTCTACGGTGAGGGCAGCGACAATCCGATCTACACGCCCGGCAGCGAGCCGGTGAAAGTGTCGAAAACTCTCGCCTACTTCGTCGCACGCCTCGTGATCGCAGAAGTGCCTCCAGCGGCAGCGAGCGTGGGCTGGGAGAAGCGCTCGTTCGCGTGGTGGGCGACCCTCGCCCAACGCGACAAAAAGACCTGGGCCGAGGTTCTGGCGTTTTACAGTGAGCTGGAAAGCGCCATCGAGGGCGACGAGGGTGACCCCCTAAAAAACGACTGAAGGGGCGGCGGGGCAACCTTCTGGCCGCTGCCCTCAGCTTCCCCGGAACTCACCCCGACCTCGTAGCGCGTGAAAGTGCTGTCGCGCTTGCGTCGTACCGTGCCCTGATCGCTCTCCTGAGCCACTTCGATCCTCAGGCAGCAGTAAATCTCCCTCGGTTCACCGACCTGTCCCCCTCCTACCTCCTCGATCTTCAGGCACTGCACCAGGCGCAGCTCGAAGCGGAGGACGAAGCGCTCAGAAACATTCGATAATCCCCAAAGCCCTCTCATGGCCGACGAAACAGACGAGCTGCAAGCCGTACTTGGCGTAGAATTTCAGGGCATCGACGATGCTCTGCGCTACGCCGATGCGATGAAGTCTGTCGCCCAGGCCGAAGGGCGCGTGGCACGCGCCACCAAAGCACGGCAGGAAGCCCAGCAGCAAGGCGCGGGGTCGCTCCCAACTATCCAGCAGGCTCTGGCCGCGCTGGACGGAGTGCCTGCCCGGAGTGGGCCAGCCTCGGCAAGCTCGGGACCGAACGCACGCCTCGCTGCGATCCAGGCGGAGATTGCGAAGATTCGGCCAGGGGTCACCTCTCCCGATATCGTTGAGGATCTGTTTCATCGCCGGGGCCAGGCGCAGAAAGCGGTCGAGCGAATGCGCGGCGGTGGCCCAAGCGCCATGGAAACCGCACTGCGCTCTACCCGGTTCGGCGCAGGACCGCTCTCTCCGCTGGCCGGGCGCACCCTGGACGCCGTGATCGGCCCTGCGGCATCGAAGGCGGCCTTTGGCGTCGCAGCCAAGTTAGCTGGCCCCATCGGGATCGCGCTCGCCGCCCTCGATGTCGTGAAAACGACGGGGGAGGAGCTGTTCAAGCTCTCTCAGGCCAGCGCCGCCGCGACGAACGCACTCACCTCGATCCAGGCCCAGGCCGGTGGCTCGATGCTGGACGCGGCCCGGCTCTCGGGCATGGGATTTCTCGGGGCGAGCGCTCAGGGTGCCCAGGCGTTCAAAGACAGGATTACCTCCGACCCGATGGCGATGAGCGCGGCGGGACGCTTCGGCATCCACAACCTCAAGGGGGCGTTTGGCGACCAGAATCTCGCGGCCCAGTACATGAAGGCCATCGAGGAGACGAGCAAGATCGAGGACGAGTCGCTTCGGCGGCGAATCGCGACCCAGCTCGGTATCCAGGAAGAGGTCACGCGCTACTCTCTGCTCTCGGAAAATACCAAAGGTGCGATGAGGGCGACGGCTTTTGTCAGCTCGAAAGTGAACGACCCGGAGCAGCAGAAAGCCGCTGCCGAGTTCGCCGCCGCCGTTGCCAACGAGAGCAAGGCCCGCGAGAACCTGACGGGTGCTATCGGGCAGCTCTTCGAGAAAGATTTCACGGCGTTTCTGAACATGATGGCCTTCGTCGAGAATGCGATCGCTCTCAGCATCAAGCAAACCAGCGGCTTTCTCAAGTTCTTTCTCAAAAACAACCCGCTAAATCCACTCGGCATGATGTTCGGCCACATGGAGGAAACCGCTGATGCGCTCGGACTCGGAACGAAATCGGGATCGGGCGGTGCGCTGACGCAAAACACGCGGAGCAACATCCGCCTGACCGATAGCATAGATCGGCTCAACGGCACGGTCCAGGGCGCGGGCCAGCGCGGAGGCGGATTCCTCGGAAACGTTCGCGATGCGGGCGGGGCCGGGCTGCACGAGGCAGTGATGACGCGCTCGCTCGCTTTCGGGGCGCTGGGGTAGGCCGACATGCCGATGATTGAGCCACGCCCTGACTCTGCGGTAACTCCTGGCCGCCGAACACGGATCGAGTGGGACTACGACCTGGCCGCCCTCACCAACCGGCTCTGGGGCGGCCAGCGCATGTTCGCCGCCGTCGCGCCGACCGTGGCGCGGAGCAAAGGTGCAGATACGGCAACCAGCGTCCGGGTCCACTGCTGGGCGTCGGGCGCATGGACGATCCGCCCCTGGCAGATGAGCCTTGCACTCACCCAGGAGAAAGTGCCGCCGGTCGCCGGGTTCGTTCTCTCGCCGGGAACTGGATTGCTGAGCGTTCCACAAACCACGACTCCGCTTTTCCGCGCGCCGTCTGGGGGCGGACTTGCTACCGGAGGCGGCCTGAACCCAGACGGAAGCGATCCGGCCTGGCGCAAGAAAAAAGCCGCTGACAAGAATTGGGACGAGCCGGGGACAGCTATCTCAGCGCCGCTCGTGGCTTCCCTGACGGGCGCGATGACCGCAGCGGGCACGACGTTCACGGTGCCTCTGAAGTGCATCGCTTCGACGCCCAGCGCTCTGAGGGCAAACCAGGGCATCTGCATCCGCTTCTCGATCCCAGGCACGCCACATACTGCCTACGATTACGTGGGCGGGTTCATTTTGGGGCAGTACGGCGTCGCGCTCCGGGGCGATGGCATGGCGGAGATTTGGGAGTATGCTCCGCCCCGGACGACACCGACGAGCGCGGCGCGATGGGCGTTTCTGACTACGTTTCGCTGGACCAGGCCCCAGCGCATTTGCGACGTCTCCCACCTGCTCATCGCATTCCCTCACCTCGGGCCACACGGCGAGAAATATATCAGTTTCTACGGCTCAGAGATGGACAATGCGCAGCAGTCGTCCAGTGGCGCTGCGAGCTTCACGCGCGGCCAGGGCGACGGGAGCGGGGTCCAGGCGACCGAGTTCCTCTTCCGGTGGGACGAGTCCACATCCAGCTCAGCTCAGGCGGTGGGAGCCGCCAATGTCACAGTGAGCGGGAATTTCTATCTTTTCGAGCGGGTGGATCTCAGAAACTTCTGGCAGGTCTCGAAACTGATTTTTCCACCTCTCGGAACCCTCGAAGGGGACGAGTGGGCGGGCGCTCCGAACGATCCGAGGGCGATCTCATCGAATGTCTTCCAGTTCGTGCCAGCGGGTGCGTACTCGCTGGCAGGAACGCTCTCCACGGTGGGTGACGCGGCTCGCGTGACATTCGTTTTCACCTCTGCTGGCAATGACACTCCGATTCTTTGGGGCTACCGGCTTTTCCGAAACGGTGTCTATTCCACGCTCAGCTACGGCAGTTTCGCAACGAAGGGAAAACGTTTTAGCCTGATGTCGGGCGGCCCGGACCCGCGCGGCGACTCAGCCAGCTTCCAGGTGGACGACATCGACGACTCCTACCCGCGCCTGAGAAACCGGGGTGAGCTGCCTTTTCGGATCGTCACGACGGTCACCCCAGAGTCTGGTGCGCCCTACGACGTTCCGCTGTTTGCAGGCTATGCGATCCAGCCTCATCGCACCAAGAAGGGCAAGCCGGGCCGCCGAGCTGGAATGGGTGGCCAGGGCGCGCTGGTGACCAGTCCGTCTCCGGAGTGGAGTTCCTACCAGATCACGGCAGCTGGAATGTGGCACCGGCTGACCCAGGTGACGACGCGTACAGCACTCGCGTTCGAGTATTTCGCCTACGACCCGGCTGCCCTGCCTGAGAGCGGGTCCAGCGTTCCGCCTGGCTGGAAAGTGACTGCTGCTGTCGGGTACTTGCTGGCGATGGCTGGCTTTCCGCCCTCCATGATCAGCCTGCCGGATCTTCCTGTGAGACTTCGTCCTGGGATGGCGGCGGCGGCTACGCAGATCATGGAGCCGGGAGCAAGCCTCGCGGAGCTGATCGTGAAGCTCTGCCGCTCGTACCTCGGGCGATTTCTTGTTTTCGATCCGACGGCGGGAGCGACGGGCAAGTGGACGCTCACCGGAGCACCCCCACCTGGAGCGGTGACACCTCTGATGAACTTCGTCGGCGGGCCGACCAGCACTCCAGGCTCGATCACCCTGCCGCTAAATCTTAGGTCCTACACTGCTACTCAGTGCCCGGTGATCGGGGAGCCGGAGAGCCACGTGATCCCGCCCGAGAACAACCATATCTGGGGAATGACGTTCGCAGATGGCCTGCGTGTGGACAACCACCTCTACAACTTCCTGAGCTATGCGGTCCCTGGTGCTTCGATCTCACCCGATCCCGACAGCCCGCACTTCCTCGGGGGCGAGAGGCTGATAATCGTCGCCGACCCGACGCTCTGGGCAGGCGCGGCCCAGGGTGGCGGCTGGCAGGACACGCAAAAGTTAATTAATTTTATTCTACTGCGACTGTTCGTGACTACCTGCATGGCCCGACGCGTCGTCACGTTTCGAGCGCCCCTCGCGTTCGTGATTGACCCGGTGACGACGAAAAAGCGCTCGCTACGCTTCTACGACCCGGTGACCTACCGGGGTGAGGCGGGCTGGTTCATGACCGAGTGTCGCCCCGAGTTCACCAGCGACCGCATTCAGATGGCCCAGTACGAGCTCCAGCGCCTGGTGCCATATCTGGCAGCCTGAACATGACAAAACAGGAACAACTTCGAGCGGCTCAGACGGACGCCGTCCGTCGCCAGGGTGGAAGTGCGACGTCGAGCCTCGCGATTCTGAGCTACACCCCGGCTGAGGAGCGTGCGATTGCCGAGAAGCCAAGCTTCACGCGCTACAGGGCGGCTCTTCAGGCAAGCAACGGAGCCTTCCTTTTCGCCCCAGCGGACGATGGAACCCTCACAGTGGGGAGCTTCGGTATCGACAGCTTCGGACGCTTCGTCGCGCTCTCAGGAGGCCCCAACTTCGCCAGCGAGAGCGGCCCTGGTTTCGACAGTGAGAGCGGCGGAACTTTCGACCAAGGCTAAAGGCTAACAGAGCTAAAAAATTAAATGGAAATTACTTTAGTTGGGATCGGAACAGTCCCAGGCGACGGCACAGGCGACTCGCTCCGCGTGGGTGCGACGAAGATCAACGGCTCGCTGACGACTCTCAAAGAAGCCGTCGAAGCGCTCCAAGCCGCCGGGAGCCTGCTCTCTGGTTCTGGCGCACCCGGCGCGGGCCTGGGCGATCTGGACGATGTCTACATCGACACCGCCTCCCACACACTCTACGGGCCGAAGGTCGTGGGCGGCTGGGGCGCTGGCGTTCCCCTTGTTGGGCCAGCCGGACCAGCGGGAAGCACCGGGACCACAGGGCCAACTGGCCCCACGGGACCAGCCGGTAACGATGGTGCCGACGGCGCGACCGGGCCAGGCGGAGCGGTCGGCCCTCAGGGGCCAGTTGGACCCGCTGGCGCTCAAGGCGCTGCCGGGGCACCTGGTGCCACCGGACCTGCGGGCACCGACGGCAAAACGGTGCTCAGCGGCTCGGGCGCACCCTCGGGAGGAACCGGAAACCTCGGGGACTTCTATTTCGACACGGCTGCATCCCGACTCTACGGTCCAAAAACGGGCGCTGGCTGGGGCAGCAGCGTTTCGCTCATCGGGCCTGCTGGACCAGCGGGAACAGGTGGCACCAACGGAGTCAATGGCACCGATGGCAAGACCGTACTGAGCGGCTCTGGCGCTCCGGGCGCGGGCCTGGGCGTCGTAGGCGATTTCTATATCGACACGACCGCGAGCGCACTCTACGGGCCAAAATCGGCTGGCGGTTGGGGCGGGGCCACTTCTCTGGTCGGTCCAGCGGGTCCAACCGGCGCGACGGGAGCAGCAGGTGCACCAGGAGCCACCGGGCCTGCCGGAGCATCAAGCGGCAGTTCAACCACGGAGTTTCAATTCCACGAAGAGTTCACCAACGCTACCACGGGGATGCTCGGTGGCCTCGCAACAAGTGTCTCGGGCACAGGCGCGGCGAACACAGCCCTCGCCTCGACCGCGACCTCTATCGGGATTCTCCAGTCCGCGACCGGCACGACAGCAACGGGACGCGCGGGCGTCATCGGCAACGTCGCGCTCACGCTGTTCGGCGGGGGCACCTGGACGTGCATGAGCCGGGTGCGGGTTTCGGCGCTATCGAATGCCACAGAAACCTACACCGTGCGTGCGGGCTTCATCGACTCGGCGAGTGCCGAGAGCGTCGATGGGATCTTCTGGCGCTACACCCACGGGACAAACTCGGGCTTCTGGCAGCTTGTCTGCCGCGCAAACAACGTCGAGAGCGTCAGCAACAGCACGGTCGCGCCGGTCACCACGGGCTTTCAGAAACTGGAGATCGTCGTCAACGCATCGGGCACGAGCGTCTCGGGATCAATCGACGGCGTCGCCCTCAGTGTCCCGATCACGACAAACATCCCGACGGCGACGGGCCGGGAGACGGGCGCTGGATTCTTCATTCTCAAAAGCGTCGGGCTGACCAGCGTCAACCTGATTTGCGACTGCCTGGCCGTTCGCCACGTCCGGACGGCGGCTCTGTAACATGCCCAGTCAGCCGTTTGCCCGGCGTGGGATTTTCACGGGCCGCGAGCGCACCATCCGAATCAAGGGTGATCTGAGCGCTGAGAACCACGTTTTCAAGTCGAATAAAATCGTCGAGCTTTATCAACTCGACGGGTTCGGCTGGGGCGCAGAGGCCACCGGACTGATTTCGCGCGACGGCGGGTTTTACAGCAGCAACTGGCAGCTTCCGGGGATGGTCGGCGAGAGTTTCAACAGTATAGCAAGACTTTCGGAGTTCACCTACGTGACGGAGGAAGTGGATAACCCGCCGAATCCACCCTATACCCAAATCGTCGCGTACACCCAGACGTGGGAGGTCGGCTATCACTATCGCGGGGGAACTCCGGTGTTCGACGGCGATTTTTATACAACCTCAGTCACGGCTACGATCCCAGTTGAACAATACTACGAAATCATCCCAGGGGTGCCGCCCCAAGCCTGGGTCGATGCGGTCAACTCGATTGTGTACTCGTGGACGGCGACCGACAACTTCGCGTCCACGGTGTCTTACAGCATCGGCTGCCGCGAGGTCTTCGACCCCCATCGGCTGGATCGGAACAACACGATTCCGCACGCCCGGAGCGCCGACTTATTTGAGCTACCCTACTCCTGGTCGGGAACGGCTGGCAACGATGTGTCCCAAATGGTTCGTGCGCAGTGGACGCCCGTCTATGGTGTCGTTGTGCCCTACTTTCTCCAGAGCGCGTTTTCGGCAACGTACACGCCGAACCTGGCCTCGCCGAACCTCACGCCGGGGAACGTCGTCGGGCCAGCGTCCCAGACCATCACGAGCCACTGGTACCACGTCCTGCCCGGCGGCCAGCCCGACCCGGCCCTGCCCGACTTGCAGATTCCAGTTCTCTCTCAAGCGGCCTGGGCCAGCTCAAGCAGTGTCCCACTTCCGATGGGCCGCACGTTCTCGGCGAGCGTCGCGCGGGTGCCGCTCCATAGCGTCGAGGCGAAGGTCAAAGCCAGGCAGATTCAGACGGGCGATCCGAAACCTGTCTCCGGGGTAATCGTCGAGGCGTACTGCGCTCCGGGAAACAATGGCTTCGACCAGGACTCGGGGGCAATCGAAGCGAGTCTGGCAGCTCCACCAACGATCTACTCGGTCGCGTCCCAAACGATTTCCGGGACCGACCCGTCGGCCACGATCTCGTGCGGCGGCATCCAGATCACCTACACCACGACGAACACCTACACGGGCATCACGTTCACGGGCGTCGTTGATAGCGCCGGACCCAGGCCCGCCCAGAAAATGTTGTACGTCCAGGCTCGATTCCCGTGGGAGCAGTACCGGGACGTGAGCGGGATGCTCAAGGCCAGATTGTTTCGGCCCTGGAACGCGCTTCGGCTCAGCCAGGCAGATAAAATCCTATTCCAGCCCGCATCACCCACGATCTTGAACCGGGCGCAGAACTTCACGCTCATTCCGAGTGCTTACGGATTTTTTCTTTGTCATAAGCGGTTCAAAGTCCGGTTTCGTTCGGTGAATCGTGCCAACGTGCCGCTGAAACTCACTTTCCTGGGCAGCGGGCCGGGGCGCGGCATCATCGTCTCACCGGGCGTTTCCCGCACCTACACAGCCACCACGGGCGCGAGCGGCACCTGGGTCGAGCGCACTATCGATATCACGGCTTTTCCGCCATCCGCGAGCCAGACGGACACGAGCCGCTGGGACGGGATCATCTGGGATTCTCTTCAGGTGCAGACGCCGAGCGACCAGCCCAGCCCGACCTGGCGGATCGAGCTTGAGAAGATCGAGCTGCTGACCGACAAGGGCTTTGCCACTTCGCTCAACCCCGCGCCCGGCCTCCCGACGCCCGGATCGAGTGGGCCGCACGGCTGGCCGCCGCTCTGGACCACGGGAGCACTCCACGCGGCCCAGGGCGGCTGGCCCTCGCTGCACCTGGCCCGGTACGTCCCGCCGCCGCTCGCCGCTTTCCAGCCCGCACAGAAAATCCGGGGAGCGGCCACGACGATTCGCGAGGCGATCTACGAGATCAACCGCAACCTCCCGAGCAACCTGACGCATCCGCTACGCCAGACCCATCCATACCCACAGATAGACTACGGTGGGGAGATCACGGCCCAGATCGAGCTGATGAAGTACTCGGGCTGGAGCGCGACCGACCTGGCCCCGCCCAGGCCGAACAAGCCAAGGACGCTCTTCGGCACCTGGCCTTCCTTGGGCTACGACCGGCCCTACGACCAGCGGATCGGATACTGGCCTGGCACCTACGACTCGGGCGGCGCGGACCTGCCCTGGCCGTGGACCGATATCTACGACTCCGATGCCCCGATCTACGCCCTGGGCGGTGATGGCCTGATCGTCGATACGGGCCTCGGTGGTCCGCCAGGCCCGCTCAGCCCAACTCCCAGTTCGCCCGAGCTGCGTTTCACGCTCGACACGCCGACCACGGGCGACGGCGCGGCCATCGAGGCCCAGCACGTCGGCCAGTCGATCCGGGTCTACCCCGGAGCTGGCGATATCGGCGCGAAAGCCACAGATCCGGGGGCTTTCGGGCCGACCATTCCCATCGACTTCTATTGCGTCAGCGAGGGCGGAGTCGTCGGGCAGATCGTGGGCGCTACGGACGAGTTGGGCGACGTTCTGGTACGCGAGATCCGCGAGCACGACGGCAGCGCTATCGTCGCCATCGATCCGCCGCGCGATGTTGGAGCGTTCAAGGCGCTTCCAGATGGCGACGGGCACGCTCGGGGCACCCTGCCGCTTCGAGGAGACCGCCCCAACACCCCGTTCGGGCCACTCTGGGACAGCGGGATCGTCTCCGAAGTCAAGGCTGAAGAAGATAAAAAATATTTTCCGGTCGATGGCTGGGAGGTGTGGCCGAGGCATCGTGAGCGGCGCTGGATCAGGTTCTGGGGCGAGGGGCTTTCCGGGCTTTCCCTGCTCCACGGGTTCAGCGGGTTTCTCTTGCTTGCGACCCAGAGCACGGGCGGCGACTCGGGCCGAATCCGAATTCGGCGCAGCGAGTTCCCGGTGCCGTCCAGTTACGCGCTCGACGAGCTGGTCACCGACGGCCCAGGCGACGCACAGCCCCGGCTCTATCGTTACCCGTCGGCCAGGCTCGGCCTGATGTTCTCGCGCTCGGGCGAGGGCGTCCTGGACTCCTACTCCGACGACGACGGCGCGACCTGGAGCACGCCCACTATGGCTTTCGCAAACGCATCTTCGCCCGCCGCTCGGATCGATCTCTCGGGGACGATTCTGCGGGCTGCCATCGTGCCTGAGGGCGATGGATACGTGGTCCAGGCCACGCGCCAGGAACCGGGTGCAGCCAGCCCGAGCGACCCGTGGGTTTTGCAGCGCCTGGTCGGGTCCAGCCTGCAAGACCTGCGTGTCGAGAAAAAGGGCTTCGACTTCTCGCCCGCGCCGGTCGGCGGCGCGGCCCTCGTGCTCGTGTGCGTTCTCGAAGGCGACACCGACACGAGCGACCTGGTCAGCTACGACGACGGCTTGAGCTGGAAAGCGATCTGAAAGAAAATTTTATGGACGAAGAACTTACCCCGCCCGCCGAATCTCCCATCGAGGTCCGCGACATCCCGCAGGAGCACATCGAAGAGGCGCAGCGCCTCCACGACCTCGGGAACGAGCAACTCATCGCCGCGATCCAGGCCGGACAAGTTCCTGGCGTGAAGCCGGGCAGCAAACAAGCAAAGGCGATGCTGGCCGCCATCGCGGGCAACAAAGGCCCGGTCGAGCTGGCCGCCATCGAAGCGAAAGAGAGCGAGGCAATCGAAAATGCCAACGCCTGAGTTCATCATCACCGATCTCGACTACAGGCTCTTCATCGGGACGCAGGTTGGCTCCGTCTCCAACCAGCTTGACGCGCAGCTCATCGCCGCGTTCCCGACGCTCCTGACCGAGACCGAGCGCTACAACCAGCTCATCGGGATGTACCTGGAGGTTGAGACGCCCGCCCGCACCGACGGCCAGCACACCTGGAAGCCGGGCTACGAGCAGAAAATACTCGGCTGGTTCACCGAGGCCACGAACGTCCCCGGTGTCGGGAATGTGATCGTTAAATTTTTCATACTCGCGTCCAACGCCTGCTTCGGCCCGAGCGGTGCGTTCACTCTCTCAGCGGTTCATAGCGCGGCCACTCTCCCGCTCGCGGTCGCGAAGATCAGGCCTGCCAAAAAGATTTCACGGAACCGCCGCTTTGTCACCGGGGACAGCTTCGTCGCGAGCTACAACATGGGCAAGGCCATCGCTGACCGCTCGCCCGACCGCGAAGTCATCGATATCGGGCACCACGGCTGGGGCATCGGGACCATTGGCCCGAACCCCGGAACGCTCCTGAGCGTTGCGGCCACCGACTGGGCACCCCACATCGCCGCCGTTCCAGCCGGGCAGAGGTTCGACGTGGTCAACGTCTCGGTCACCAACGACCTGGCCTACGGCACCGACGATCTCGCCGCCTACAACTTCATCATCGCCTACAAAGACTACTGGATCGCCCAAGGTGCGGAAGTGTTTTACCAGTACACTCCCGCGCCGCGCTCCAACGCGATGAGCGTCTCGGCGGCTGTCTTTGAGACGCGCCGCCAGGCTCTGATGGCCCGGCTACGAAACAGGGCGATCTGGGACAAGACGCTCGTGAACGTCGATCTTGGGGCGAGCGATGTGCTGGGCTACTCGGGTGCGGAGCTGACCGGCTACTACGCGGGCGACGCGTGCCACCCGAACCTGATCTACCTCGGGGCGTTCGTGATCCCTTACGAGTCCCAGCTCGCCAGCGGCCCAGCGGCCCCAGGTTTCGGTGTCAGTCCGGCGTCGCCGTCGGCGCTGCTCGCTCCGGGCGGACCTTCTGTCTCGATCTCGGTCTCCTTGCCGCGCTACACGGGCAACCCGGCGCTCACGATGGGTATCTCGGGCCTTCCTGCGGGCGTGGTGGGCACCTTCTTGCCCAACCCGGTTCCTGCGGGCACCACGGCCACGACGCTCACGCTGGTGCCGCCGCTGACCAACCCGGCCACCCTGATTCAGGCGGCGACGCTCAGCGCGAGCGTGGGCGGAGAAACGGTGAGCACGCCGCTCGCCGTCGGTCTCGACGGCGTGCCTGTGGACGTGGCGCTCGGGGCCAGCGATATCGACTGGCTCTTCGAGGCGCTCGGTGCGCTCGACGTGTCCGCCCTCAGCGTCGAGTTCCTCAAACTCTCCGTTTCGGCCAGGCGCGGCACCCGCGTCGTCGATCCGACCGAGCACCCGCTGGAGATGGCGTTCGTCGCCTCGCCAAGCGCCCTGGGCACCGCGACCTGGCACTCCGCCGAGTGGGACGACAGCGGTCGCGCCCGGCTCCTGATCGGCCCCGGCCACGTGGAGCTAAGCGTCGGTGCGTACTACTGGTACGTCCGGGTCGCGTCGGCCCCCGAGACCACGATAAAGCGCCTGCCATCGGTTCTGCGCATTGAGTAGGAGTTCCCCCATGTCCGTTTTCTGTGGCGGGATGCCGCCGCCGCTCCCCCCAGCGCTTCGAGATCGCCTCTGGGCGCTGGGCCTCGCGCTCGCCGTCGCCCTCGCCTGGGCGACGTGCACGCTGCTCGATCTCTACCCCTAATTTCTAATTCCCCGGAGGTTTTCCATGCCCCGCTCCCGCCGCTCCCCTGGCAGCCCCGTGCCACCGCTCCACCTCGTGATGATCGTCTCCACCGTTTTTCTGATCGTGGCTTCGGGATTCGCTTATTTTTTCGCGCCTCCCGATAAATCCGCTTTTTTCCTCGCCATCGCGACCTCGATGGTCGGCTTCCTCTCGGGCAAGCTCAGCAACGGCTTCGGCAAACCCTTGTTCCCGGCCAGCGAAAAGGGCACGAATCCCGATGCCACCGACGAAGAGCAGTAGCACTCGGCGACCGGCGCTGACCCTGAAGCCGCCGCTCGAAGTCGATCCGCTGGAGAAGGTTCACCAGGAGCGGGTCATCGCGCTCGCTCGTGCCTACGCGGGCCAGGTGCCGCACCTGCACGCGCTCTTCCACGTCCCGAACGGCGGCTGGCGACATGCGGCAGAGGCCATCGCGTTTCAGCGCCAGGGCGTGAAGCCTGGCGTCTCCGACCTGCTCTTGCCCATTCCCCTCGGCGGCTGGACTGGCCTTGCCATCGAGCTGAAGCGCTTCCGCGAGGGGCAGCCGACGCCCGAGCAGAAAGCCTGGCTCAAGCTGCTCGCAGCGGCTGGCTGGAAAGCCGTTCTCTGCCGGGGCTGGAGAGCGGCCTGGCGCGAGATCTGGCGCTACGTTCACCTCCCCGTTTCCCACGAACTGCTGCACATCGGCGGCTCACCGACCACCCAATTGTGAAAAACCTTCTGAGCTTCTTTAAGAAAATTTTCGCACCCGGATTCGAGGCGACCAAAGCGGAGATCCTGAGCAAGATCGACTGGGCGATCCAGGCGATTCCCGGTGTCGGCGTCCCGCGCGTCGTCGCTACACTCAAGAACGGCGTCCTAGGCCGCGCTCACCTGCCCGGCGCGGCCAGCGTTCTGATCCAGATCGCCTTCGCCCAGGTCAACTGGGAGGGGCTGCTGACGGCACCGGCGGAAGTCGCCATAGAGGAGCTTCAGAAGCTCCGCAAAAAGGTCGTGGGGGCGCGGCTGTGAAAGCACCACTGGGCTTTAAGCTCGCCATCGATGCGGGACACGGCTGGGAGAACGCTGGCCCTGGCCGATACGATCCCGGCGCGGACATCCCCGGACCCTTAGACGAGGCGAAGATCGCGCTGGAGTGGGCGCTCACGCTCAAGCAGGCATGCGTCGAAGCTGGTATCGCCTGCCACCTGATTCGCACGGGGGAGAGAGATTCCAACCCGGTGGGCCAGCGGGCGCGTGAGGCCGAGCAGGAGGGCTGCACACACTACCTCGCGCTGCACTGCGACTCGACACCGGGCGCGACCGGCACGACCACAATCTACCGCGAAGGGCCGGGCGACCTCGCCTGGGCGCAGCTCGTCCATCGATGCGCCGTCGGTGCGCTCGGCCTGCGAGATCGAGGAGTGAGGGACGAGTCCGCGACAGCCCGCAAGCGCCTGGCCGTGCTCTCGTTTCGAGGCCCGGCTTGCCTGCTGGAGCTGGGTTTTATCGACACGCCCGGCGACCTGGTCCGGATCACCGACCGGGCGGCCCGGATCGACTTCGCCCGGCGCGTCGCCGAGGCCCTGGTGAAGCTCCGGGCGACGCCGTGAGCGAGGTTCGCATCGTCGAGGGCGAGAGCCAGCTACCCCTCCCCGGCCAGCCTGATCCGGCCTGGGTGCGCGGGACGTGCCCGTGCTGTGGCGACGCGGTGGTCTCGAATCTGTACTACACCTTCGGCAAGGGCTATCTCTTGCGCTGGGAGTGCTGGTCAGCCCTGGGCGAGCGCCCGACGTGCGAGTACCGCAAGGTTTTGTGACTCGGTTGTGATTTTTGAATAAATTAGCCAGAATAGCTAAAATGGCTAAACGCCGGGTCTCAGTTGAGACCCGGCGTTTTTTTTTGACGGCTATCCTGCAAGCATCGTGGCGGCTTCGTCGCCCGACGCAGAGACAACTCGTAGCACCTGAACTCGGGCGGGGGCTTGCTGAGTCTCCCCATAGACGGCGAAGAAGATCAGCCACACCGACAAAGATTTTCCGCCCGACGTGCGCCGCGCACTGGCTCCGTCAGGGCCACGATAGCTACGGGTGCGAACCTCTGCCCTTCGGCGCTCCGACTCCCCGAGACAGGGAGGGAACGAGCGTGGGCCGGGGAAGTCCCCGATGCTCTGAATCGCGGCCATGAGGCCATCGTGCCAGCGTGTTGCTTGCTCGATTCCGTGCCGCTCTTCGATGCCAAAGATAAGACCGTCAATATCGGTTTCTACCCGGTCGTGCTCCGATACTTCCCAACGCATGGAACGCGGCGTTTCAGCGTCGCTCACGCGGCTTTGGCCCGTGCTGTCTCTCGCTCGGCAAGGAGCCTCTGCATTCGAGCGTGTGACGCTTCTGCATCGAAAGGCCGAGTCTGCCCTGCTTCGACGCCCGCCAGAGCTTCGTCTATCATGACTTCTTCTTCGGGCGTCATGCGGTAAGGTTCAGGTTCACCGAAGAAAGCATCCGCCACGGCTTCGAGTCGTCGCCGGGCTTCATCGTCTGTTTCCAGTCGTCGCGCCGCAGAGGGCGTGACCGTCAATGTCAGGGTAATCGTGCTCATAAACTTTACCTCTCGCTTAAAATTCTATCAGGCCTTGATGTTCGTGATCGGCTTGCGCATCGGGTTTCAGTCGATGCTCGGCATTTTTATTGCACCGCACAACAATTTCAAGAAAAGCATCTTTAATATAGTCCAGATTTGTAAAATTCTCTCGCACTTTGTTTCGTTCTTCCAGTCTGTTTTTACGCCTATCCGAGATTGAATATTCAATAAACGAAGAATTAATATCAAAGAATTTCCAAATTTCATCTATTACTAAGATTAATTTTTCTATATAGCCAATAAAATTATTAATGTCAAGATTATTGTTATTATATAAAAACTTAGATAAATCAATCTCTATAATTGAACACAAGCCGCAAAATGCCGAATTATAAGACGCAAGTCGAGCAATTTCTTCATTGAATTCAAATATCAATTCTTTTTCAGATTCTAAATTTTCATCTATCGTGTTCCATATGCCTAAAATCGCATTCGTTATTTGTTGTAAATTATCATTAAGGCGATTAAAATCTATTTTACTTTCAATATAGTATGCTTCGCCGAATATTCGTTTAATATCTGAAGAATACCACGCAAATGCAGAATGGTATGTAATTAATTCAAACGTTTCTCTGTCTGTCAAATCTGATTTAAGCATGATTGGATTTTCCTTCAATTAACATTTCAGTTCGGGAGGGTTTGGCAGGGAATCAATAAATTCTTCAATTAGCTCTCTCATCGTTTTTCCCGTTAACACAGCTACCTTGCGTAGTTTCTCACGTCGCTCCACGTCAGTTTCTATAACCAGGCGAGGTGGGGCTTTTTTTGTATCAGTGCTCATGGATTCAGTATACCGCACACGTTGCACATTGCGATAGTCCATGTTATCATTGATGTGCATGGTGTACAACCATGCACATCAAAACGAAAAAAGCCGCAAGGGAACCGTCTCGTAAACTTCCCCCCTGCGGCTGGACACTGTGAGGTATCCAATGCAGATAGACGTTGCCGACGCCCCGAAAGTTTCGGAAGAAGACTGGCTGTTCGAACTCGTGAAGACGATTATGAGGGGAACCTGGGCGAGTGCATCGGCGGTAGAGATCGCCGACGCCGGGTGTGCCCTCGAAACGCTGGAGACCTTCCAGCCATGGCGAAAAGGTAGGCCGCATTTTGTAGAATTGCGAACTGCCATAGAATTCAATAGCCAGGTTGTCGCCGAAAAAATGATGCTCGGCACGGACTGGGGAGAGGACTGGTAGTTATCATCGGCGCGAGCCTGGGCGGACCTTCCAAAGAGGGTCCGCTTTTTGCTGCCTATCCCAGCCCCAGCAGGACTCTTACCCCTACTTTCACTTTTACAAATCGGCCCCACGTTAATTTTTCCTTGTCCGTGGTGAGGCATCCGACGAAGGGTTTTGACGCTTCCATAAGGCCCGTGCCGCGTCCCTGATCTCGCTGTCGGAGGGCCTCGGTGTACCCATCGCCCGGAGCGCACTCGCAGCCTCGTTGCACAGCTCCCGCGCTGCCTCGTGCTCGATGCCCGGCAGCCAATCAGCCGGGATCGCCCGCCGAGGCCGTACCTCTGCCTGTACCACCCGCTGGGGCCGTACGCCGAGGTCGGACGGGTGCGTGGGCGGCGCAACGGTTAAACCGACCTCCTCGCCCCGCATCGCGGCCTCGACGAGCCGTCTGAGGTAGCCCGAGCGCGAGTGGATCGAGCCAGGCTTGCGCGAGGCGAGAGCCGTGCAGCTCATCTGGACCTGCTGGAGAGTCGCACCAGCCTCCCGCGCCCAGCGTGCCAGGGATCGCGCCTCGGGCCGTAGCAGACCGCCAATCCGCTCGAAGAGCGAGGCAGCAGCAGGGTCGCACTCGGTAGGCTGAGCTTCATGGATTCCCGGTAGGCCATCGACGACAGGTTTTGCTGTTGCTTCTTCGCTACGCTCTTTATAGAGATTGACCCGTGCATTTTGCCGTGCAGATGCCGTGCATTTTTCGCGCTTTTTTGGCCTCGAAATCGGCTCAACTGCTAATTTTTTCAGGTCACAAAAACGCCGCCCAAGCCCTCTCAGCGACATCTTCGCCAGGCGCTTCAGCTCCGCCGGAGCGCGGCGAAGATCGAGCACGGCGAGCGCGAGCGCTTTCCAGAGTCCCGAGCGGAGAACGTCCCCGATGGGCACCAGGGGGCGGATGGTTCGATCTCGCCCACGCCGGATCTCTATCTTGATGAGGCCGCACTCGGCCAGCCCCCGGAGCTGCCGCCGCACGGTCGAGTCGTCGCCCCGCCCGATGAAGCGCTTCATCCAGCCGTTTTTCGCAAAACAGCCCTCAAGCGAGTCGAGGATGCAGATACCTGCAAACAAAAGTGCCATTCCACGATCTTTGTCTGATCGGACATCGGGAACGGCCCAAAGGCTTAGCTGATCCATCATGCCACCGCCTTCGTAATGCAGGATAAGCCCACCAAATAAGCGAAAGGCGTGTTCCTATGGCGAAAAAACGGGGCCAGGGGGAAGGATCGATCTACCAGCGTGCCGATGGCCTCTGGTGCGGATCGATCTCCCTGGGCACGGGGCCAGATGGCAGCCGCAAGAGAAAAACCGTTACGCACACTACCAAAACGGGAGCGCTCGCCAAGCTTCGGGCGCTGCAAAGCGAGATCGAGCAGGGTGTGGAGCAAGCTGAAACCGGCAAGAATACTACTGTAGCGACGCTTTGTGCCGAGTGGCTGGAAACCGTGGTCAAGCCGTCGTGCCGCTTCAAGACCCACCTCGCCTACGAAGGCGACTGCCGACTCCACATCGTCCCCCACCTCGGCAGGGTTAGAGTGCGCGAGCTGGACGCCCGGCAAGTCCAGCGCCTCCTCGCCCATCTCGCCAAACCTCCACCGCTCGGGCCAGGTCTCTCCCCAAAGTCCATCGGGAACGTTCGAGGAACGCTTCGACGCGCACTTTCCCAGGCCATGCGCTGGGACTGGGTCTCTCGAAACGTTGTCGGACTGACGGAGCCACCGCCGCCTGCGCCAAAACAGCCCGTAGAGTTTGGCGACGACCAGGCTCGTGAGTTGCTCGCGGCCTTTGGAACGCACCAGAACGGCGACGTGATGCTGGTGATGCTCGCGCTGGGCCTGAGGCTCGGCGAAGCGCTGGGCCTGCGCCACCGGGACATCGTGCGGGATGCAGAAAGCAGGCCAGTAGCAGTTCGTATCTTGGTCCAGCTCCAGCATCTGCCCAGCGAGACACCGGGAAAGAGAGGCCCTCGAACCCCTTCTCTCCAGCCTCCGAAAAGTGCAGCAGGAAGGCGCACGATAGCTCTGCCCAGGATCGCTCAGGACGCGATTGTGCGGGCCTTGGAGCGAGAGGTCGGGCGAGAAGCTGTGGGCCGTGATCGGCTGACCGAACGCGCGGCCTGGGCTGCCGACAATGGACTGCTTTTCCGGACGGTTGACGGGACGGCTCACTCCGCCGAGAGCATCCGGCAGCAGTTCTACCGACTGCTCGCCCGCCATGGAATGGATCGCATCCGGCCCCATGACCTGAGGCACCTCTGCGCGACGATCCTGGTGGCCGCTGGAACGCCGCTTCGGGTGGTCGCAGACATTCTCGGGCACGCCCAGGTCAGCCTCACGGCAGACACCTACGCCCACGTTCTTCCGCTCAGCCAGCGGGCAGCAGCAAGTGCGCTTGACGATGCGATGAGCTGATTTCCACCCCTGTTTTCCTCGGGTGGCTGTAGCAGTGGCTACAGTTAGCTGAGAAAATGATAAAAATGGTGAATAGGTTTCACCATTTTCAGATAGGGAGAGCGACGAGAGTTGAACTCGTATCTTCCGGTTCACAGCCGGATGCTCGGACCGTTGAGCTACGCCCTCCATACATCTCCCCGGCGTCACCGCCGCCCCTCTTCGTTGTGCTCGTTCCTCGCCGAAGAGGGTGAAGAACGATCAGCTCAGCGCTTGCCGATAAATTTTTCATCCTCTTCACCGGCTGAAGAGGGTCGCGCTGCCAGGTACGGAAAGATGTCAAGCGAGCGACGGGACTCGAACCCGCAACCTTCTGCACGGCAGGCAGACGCGCGACCATTGCGCCACACTCGCACAAACACAAGCTGGGAGCGGGATTCGAACCCGCGCGGACTTCACATCGACGGCTTTGCAGGCCGCCGCCTTCAACCACTCGGCCATCCCAGCACAACTTCTTTCCAGCGGAGAGCGGAGGACTCGAACCTCACGCGGAAAACGTCCCGCGCCCACTCGTTAGCACCGAGGTCCGCGCACCCGACGCGATTCACTCTCCAAAACTCACGGAAGAGGGAGGACTCGAACCCCAGGCGGCTCACGCCGCTCGTGCTGTTTTCGAGGCAGCCCGCAGCCCCTGCCACGTCCCTCTTCCCCGCGTGTGCTCTCTAATGCCCCCATTACTGGGGGTCAGGGGGCACTAAAACCGAAACAGCCGCCCAGGGAGCATCTCCCGGCGGCTGTTTCGGCTTGATAGCGAGGCGCGTTAGCTAAACACGACGCCCCGCATGCTCCGAAAGCCGCACAAAGCAACCCGAACAACCACTATGGCAACTATGATGCTTTCGGAGAATCGATTTCATGACACTGCTTTTATCGCCAGAGCCTACGGACTTGCTAAAGAGCGAGAAACTCTTCTGCCGTGAGCGAGCAGCCGCGCAGAACCGCGCCGGGTGCGCGGCCCACGAGCGCAAAGCCTGAGCCATCCGGAAGCATCACGCCCAAATCTTCGGTCTGAACCGCAAGGCACGAGTTGACATTGGCCAGGTCCCAGTGGGCGAGAAGTCCCGGCTCTCCCGGCGCGGCATCGACTCCGGTCACCGGGTCGAGGGCGCGGGTGCGCACCCACGGCGGGCCTATCTTGGGACCAGACAAGCCGCGCGAGTAGAACTGACTGGCAAGCTCGCTCATCCCGTACTCCGAGAAACAGTTTTCCTCGGGGACGCCCAGAACCCTGGTGAACCAGCCATAAAGCTGCTCGCGCGGAACCTCGCGGCTCTTGCCCTTGAAGCCTCCCGTCTCGACGATGCACGATCCTCCGGGCAACGCAGACAGACTTCGGCCCGAGTCGAACAGATTCACCAGCGCAAACGCCGTTCCAAACAAAATAACAGGCTGCGAGAGTTCGGCAAGCACCAGTGAATCGCCCCAGAGAAATGTAGACCCAAGCTCTGCGGCCATGAAGCTCAGCGACGAGTTCGGGGCGTCGCCAGGCGCAGGCATCAGCGCGAGAATCGGTAGCTCGGGCAGAACCTGGCTCCAACCCGCCCGAAGCGAGGCTTTGTAGGTTTCGAGTGCGCCCCGGTCCATAAAATGACGGCTGGTCTCGGCTCCTGTGGTGCCCGACGAGTGAAAGATTTTTACGCACTCGGACTCGGGGGCGCACGAAAGAGAAAATCGCTTGAACGCCGCCGCCGGAACCGGGGGAACCCTGCGCCACGACGTTGTTGTCGCGGGAGTCTGTCCACGAGCGTCGCACAGACGCCGATACGGGAGATTATTTTCGTACTGATACCCAAACAGCGACAGGGCCAGCGCCTCGAAATCTCCCTCGCGGTGTTTAATAAACCTCTGAATAGCGGATGCGATCATGCCGAGAATTGTATCGAAAATGAGCGCAGGAAACGATGCCGCCCTCTTGCCCGCCCGCTCGCTACGCTGGCGCGAGGCCGCAGGCAAGTGCGGAGCGACCTACGAACCGGGGGATTTCTGGTCTCCCGAGCGCCTGATGCTGCGCTGCCCGCCGTGGACGCTCACCCTGCGCGCCGAGACCAGCGCCATCGCGCTAACCGTGGTCGAGGCGTATTTCCCCGACCCGCTTCCCCTTCGCATGACGCTTCTGCGCGGCGAGTTCATGCGAAACATCGCCGGGATAAATTTAGCCCCGCTCGAAGTCGGCGGCCCGGCGTTCGTCGCGGGGGTGCAGCTCACGACGTCCGACCCGGCGTCCGCACGAAAGCTCTTTGTGCGCCCCGGCCTGCGCCAGAAGCTCGTCAGGGAGCCGCATCTCGCACTGGACCTGAGGAATAACCAGCTCCGGATCGCCACTCTTGGAATCGAGGACGACCCGGAAAAACTGGTATCTCTGCTCTCAATCGGTGTTGAGATATTGCAGAGTCTATAGCCGAACGCCGACCGTGAGGCTCAGGTTGCTGCCCTCGGCGGTGCGTGCCCCGACGCGCTTGCTGCCGACCAGCGCGTAGGCGGCCTCGGCGAAGTAGCGAGTGCCAAGCGGCTTGCCGACGAAGATCTTTCCGCCGGTCAGGTCCTCACTCGTCAGCGTGGAAGTGGTTGTGCTGCCGCTGGTCCGCGACGAACCGGCACTCAGCGAGTATTGCCCGATGCCGCCGCCGTAGTACAGCCCGGAGCCAGTGTTGAAGCGCACCTGAAGCCCGACTCCAGCGACGCTCTCGCTGGTCGTGAGACCCGCCGTTTCTTTGGAGCGCCCGAAGCCGTCCGCGTAAATTCCCCAGACGCCCCTCTCACCGAGGCGGCCCAGGTCGTAGCCCAGCCCCATCGCCGACGGACTGGTTCCGAGAAAGCTGCGTCCCGTGCTCGTGCTGGGCCGCGCGACGCCGAGCTGAAGACGCCAGTGCTTCTGCCGCTCGCCCCCTTCGTCGTCGAGGTCCAGCGCACGCATCACGCGCTTCTCGATCTTGTCGCCCATCTTCTCCAGCTTTTTATCCAGCTTGTCGGTGTTCTGGGCGTGCGCGCCCAGAGCGGTCAGCGCAATCATCCCTGTTGTCAGTAGTGTTCGTACCATGCCCCAGTAGACGCGCGACATCCCGGTTTGGTGACAGTGGTACCATAAGCCTATGTCTGACCTCCGACCTGTGAAGTTCGGCGTCATCGGATGCGGTGCCATCTCTGGCGCGTACTTCGACGCCACCAAGCTCTTTCCGATGCTCTCCATCGCCGCCTGCGCCGACCTCGACCTGGACCGCGCAAAAGCCGCCGCTGAGAAGAACGGCTGCCGCGCACTGAGCGTCGATGCGATGCTGGCCGACACCGAGATCGAGATTGTTATCAATTTGACAATCCCGAAAGCGCACTTTGCCGTCACCAAGGAAGCTCTGGATGCCGGGAAGCACGTGCATTTAGAAAAACCGCTCGCCGTAACCTACGAAGAAGGCGCGGCTTTAGTAAAAATGGCCGCCGAGAAGAACCTGCGGCTGGGCTGCGCCCCCGACACGTTTCTGGGCGGAGCGCACCAGACCTGCCGCAAGCTCATCGACGACGGCGCTATCGGGAAGATCGTCGGGGCGCAGGCAACCATGCTCTCGCGCGGCCACGAGACCTGGCACCCGGCTCCCGAGTTCTACTACAAGCCCGGCGGCGGCCCGATGCTCGACATGGGTCCGTACTATCTCACGGCTCTGGTGAACCTGCTTGGCCCGATCCAGCGGCTCACCGGCTGCGTCAGAACCACGTTTCCCAAGAGAACCATCACGAGCCAGCCGCTCAATGGCACCGTGATCGATGTCGAAGTCCCGACGCACTACGCGGGAGTTCTGGAGTTTGCGAGCGGTGCCATCGGGCAGATCGTCCAGAGCTTCGATGTTTATGGCGCCAACCCGTTCTCCCCCATCGTGATCTTTGGGACCGAAGGAACTCTCGCCGTGCCCGACCCGAACGGTTTCGGCGGCTCCGTGAAGCTCAAGCGAGGAAACTCCGAGTGGGAAGAGGTCGAGCTGACCCATGGCTACACCGGCAACGGACGAGGAATCGGCGCGGCGGACATCGCCGTCGCGTTCCAGACAGGCCGCGCCCACCGAACCAGCGGCGCACTGGCCGCCCACGTTCTTGAGGCCATGACCGGCTTTGAGAAATCGTCGGACTCGGGCACGCACTACGCCATGCAGTCAAAAGTCGAGCGCCCGGCCATGCTCCCGCTCGGTCTCGCGTCCGGCGAGCTGGACCGGTAATATTTAAGTTGCCCTGAGCTTTCCTCGCTCCGTGGCCAGAATGAAATGTCAGGAGTTCACTCATGACAAAATCTTTCGTTCTGGCTGTGGGGCTGCTCGCGCTCACCAGCAACGCCCACGCACAGAACCTCTTCACCAACGGCAACTTCGAGTCGGGAAACACGGGTTTCACCACCGCCTACAGCTACTTCACCGTGGCCGACATGCCGGAAGGCATCTACGGAGTCGGTACCAATCCGACCACGTTTCACAGTGCATTCACCACCTTCGGGGATCATACATCGGGCATCGGCAACATGATGGTGCTCAACGGCGCGTCTATTCCCAACCAGACCGTCTGGTCGCAGACAGTCAGCGGGCTGAGCGTCGGAACGGAGTACTACTTCAGTAGCTGGCTTGCCAGCGTCTACCCGGACAATCCCGCGACACTTCAGTTCTTTGTCGATGGCAACCTGATCGGCACGACCTTCGACGCGCCAGCGACAACGGGAACCTGGGTGGGCAACTACGCCCGCTGGACTTCTGTCGGCACCTCGGCGACGTTCACGATTCTTAACCAGAACACCAACGCGGGCGGCAACGACTTCGCGCTCGACGATATCGGCCTGACGACCAGCAATCCGGGCGGAAGCGATGTCACCGCGCCCGAACCGAGTACGCTCGCACTTCTGGCACTGCCGGTCTTTGGCTTTCTGCGTCGCCGCAAGTAACGCTTGCGGGCGGTATAATCGGGTCATGCAGCGACGCAGGCTTTTCGTCGGGTTCACGGGCACGCTCGCGCTTGCGAGCGTGCTCGTTGCCGTGTCTGTTCCTACGGCCAGCGGGCAGAGCGCTCCGCCCGCGAAGCTGACGCCCGAGCAGAGTCAGTTCTTCGAGACCCAGGTTCGGCCTCTGTTCCATGCAAGCTGCATCGGGTGCCACTCCAAAGACAACGCGCTGGGAAACCTCCGGCTCGACGTGCAGATCTCTCCTGCGATGGCCGCCGAGGTTCTGAAGCGGGTGCGCGGCGAGGGCGGAAAGCCACGGATGCCCCAGGGCGGCGCGGCGCTCGCACCCGAAAAAATCAACGCACTCGCCCTCTGGGTGAAAGACGGCGCACTCTGGCCCAGCGCCGCCGCAGTGGACCCGACGCGCGGACTCTGGGCGCTCCAGCCGGTGAAAGTCCCCCCGACGCCCGGCATCGACGTACTGGTCGAGCAGAAATTAAAAACCCAGGGGTTAACTCTTGCGCCGCCTGCCGACCGGCGGACGCTTCTACGTCGCCTGAGCTTTGATCTCATCGGTCTCCCCCCGACGCCCGCCGAGGCGCAGAGCTTTCTGGCCGATAAGTCGCCCGAGGCGTACGGGAGAGTCGTGGACCGGCTGCTCGCAAGCCCGCGCTACGGCGAGCGACAGGCGCGATTCTGGCTGGACCTCGCCCGCTACGCCGATACCAAGGGCTATGTTTTCAACGAGGACCGAAACTACCCGAGCGCCTACACGTATCGAGATTGGGTGATCGAGGCTTTTAACAAAGACCTGCCCTACGATCAGTTTATTACGCAGCAGATAGCCGCCGACCGACTCCCGGACGCAGGCACCGACGAAGGCCGAAAAAACCTGGCGGCGCTGGGATTTCTGACCCTCGGGCGACGTTTTATTAACAATGTCCCGGATATCATCGACGATAGAATCGATGTCACGATGCGCGGCTTCCAGGGCCTGACGGTTTCCTGCGCCCGCTGCCACGACCACAAGTTCGACCCGGTGCCGACCCAGGACTACTACAGCTTGTACTCCGTGTTCGCATCGAGCCGGGAAGAGCTACCCGTGATCTCCCCGAAGGCCGTCCGCGAGCCGTGGGAGGCGCACGACAAGCAGTTCCAGACGGCAAAAACCGAGTGGGAGCAGACAATTCGGGCCGAGACGAAAGCGCTTCGGGAGCAGAACAAAGTCGTGGGCGTCGGCAATACGCTCCCGGAGAACGTCAAGAAAGCCCTTCAGAGCGTCCGGGAGGAAGAACTTCCGTCGGGGGATAATTTGAAAACCATTGTCTCGGGGTTTCCGGCGGAGAAACAAAACCGACTGACTCAGCTTATGGCCGACCAGGAGCGACTCCAAAGCTCGTACCCGCCGAAGCCCGAGTTTGCGCACTCGATGGTCGATGGCAGCCCGACGGTCGTCAATATCTTCAAGCGCGGCAACCCCGGCAACCAGGGCGACCCGGCCCCACGGCGGTTTTTAAGCTGCGTCGCGGGGGAGAAGCGTACGGACTTCACGGAGGGCAGCGGGCGGCTGGAGCTGGCCCGCGCCATCGCCAGCCCCAAAAACCCGCTGACGGCGCGGGTGATGGCAAACCGGCTCTGGCTGGGGCACTTCGGCTACGGGCTTGTCCGAACTCCCTCGGACTTCGGGCGGCAGGGCGAGAAGCCCACGCACCCGGAGCTTTTAGACTGGCTCGCGGCGGTTTTTGTGAAAGACGGCTGGTCGATCAAGAAGCTACACAAAAGAATCGTGCTCTCGAAGGCTTATTGCCAGAGCGCCGATGCCAGCCCACAGGCGCTGGCAAAAGACCCCGAGAACCGGCTGCTCTCGCGGCAGAACCGCAGGCGGCTGGAGCTGGAGCAGCTAAGAGACTCGCTCTACGTCGCCTCGGGAAAGCTCGACACGGCGAAAACCGGCGGCCCGAGCGTGGAACTCTGGGAGAAAAATCGTAGCCCGCGCCGTGCGATCTACGGCTTCATCGAGCGCCAGAACCTCCCGCTGATCTTCAAGACACTGGACTTCGCGACGCCCGACGCCCACAGCCCGCAGCGCTTCAAGACGACGGTTCCGCAGCAGGCTCTGTTCTTGCTCAACGCCCCACTGGTCGCCGAGCAAGCCCGCGCTCTGGCGACGCTCGCTCGCGCCCAGAAGCTCGAAGGTGACGCGGCCCGAGCGCGCTGGCTGTACCTGCGGCTGTTCTCGCGCCTGCCCGACCCGGACGAAGCGATGCTGGCCACAAAATTCCTCGCGGCTCCCGACGGCCCGCCCCTCTCGGAGGGCCGTGGACCGTGGGAGTACGGCTGGGGCAAGATCGACGACAGCCTGAACATCGTGACGGAGTTCAACGCATTCCAGACGTTTCAGGACAGCATGTGGCGCGGCAGCGAGAAGTTCCCCGACCCGACTCTGGGCTTTGCGATGCTGAGCGCAGGCGGCGGCCACCCCGGAAACCGCGAGCATCCCATCCTCCGGCGCTGGACCGCCCCGCGCGACGCCACGGTAAAAATTGCGGGCCTGCTAAAGCACGCGCAGAACATGGGCGATGGCGTCCGCGCCCGGCTGATCGGCTCGCGCGGCGGATTGCTCGGCGACTGGACCGCCCAGAACCAGGAAACCCGCACCGACACCGGCGAGATCGCGGTCAAAAAAGGCGACCGACTGGACTTTGCTCTGGACTGTCGCATGAGCGAGTCGTTCGACACGTTCAGCTGGGCACCGACGATATCCCCCCTTCCCCCGCCGGGCGGGGGCGAAAGCGCAAAGCGCACTTCGGGGGGCAAGCCCTGGAGCGCCGAGCGCGACTTCGGCGGCCCGCCCCCGCCCGCCGACGCCCCGCTCACCCGCTGGGAGCGCTACTGCCAGGCGCTCCTCATGACCAACGAATTTTGCTACGTGGATTGATTTCCAGGTCCGTAAACGAACCCGCTGCACGAAAAAAGCACCGTGAACGGCGCTGCAACAAAAACGTTACGTACGATTGCAGGGGGCCGGGTACCCAGCGGCTGGGTGCCTCCTTGATTTTGTGCCGGGTACCCTCTGGGTGGCTGCTTTAGCTGCCTGTTCATCGGTGGAACAACAAAAAAATGTCACAGTACAGCCATAAACCGGATTTAGAGAACCTGTTTCTCTCTCGCCGCGCCCTGCTTTCCAAGCTCGGCGGTGGATTCGCAGGCCTGAGCCTCGCGAGCCTGCTCGCCGAGGGCGCACAGGCAGCTCCCCCAAACCTGGGGGCCGGGGGGCAAGTTAAAGGGGCTGGGGGGCAAGGCGGAAGCTCGCTGGCTCCGAAGAAGCCGCAGTTTCCCGCTAAAGCCAAGCGGGTGATTTTTCTGTTCATGAACGGCGGCCCGTCGCAGGTCGATACGTTCGATCCCAAGCCCAAGCTCACCGAGTACCACGGAAAAGCGATCCCGCTGGACCTCAGGACCGAGCGCCGGACCGGGGCGGCCTTGCGCTCGCCGTTCACGTTCCAGAAGTACGGACAGAGCGGCCTCGAAGTCAGCGAGCTGTTTCACAACGTCGCGAAGAACCACGCGGACGATCTGTGCGTCATTAGGTCGATGCACGCGGACGTCCCCAACCACGAGCCGTCTTTGCTTCTGATGAACTGCGGCGATGCCCGACTGCCGCGCCCGGCGTTCGGGTCGTGGATGCTCTACGGACTCGGGACCGAGAACCAGAACCTGCCCGGCTTCATCGCGATGTGCCCCGGCGGCTACCCGATTCAGGAGACCCAGAACTGGCAGGCGGGCTTCCTGCCGGGCGTCCTGGCGGGAACCTACATCGACCCAAACCAGACCGATGTCGAAAAAATCGTCGAGAACGTGAAGAGTCACTGGGCAACGGGCGAGCAGCAGCGTCAGCAGCTTGATTTAGTCCAGGCGCTCAACAAAAAGCACCTCGCGAGTCGGCAGAAAGACGCCCAACTCGACGCCCGCATCCAGAACTTCGAGCTGGCGTACCGGATGCAGACCGAGGCGAGCGATGTCTTCGACGCCGAGCAAGAGACCGAGGCCACGCGCGAGCGCTACGGGAAGGGCAAGTTCGGGCGGGCGTGCCTGCTGGCCCGAAGGCTGAGCGAAAAGGGAGTGCGCTTCGTCCAGGTTTATACGGGCGCAGGCCAGCCCTGGGACCTCCACGACGATTTGGACCAGGGCATGAGAACTCTCTGTGGCGAGGCCGACAAAGCGATCTCGGCGCTTCTGACCGACCTCAAAGAGCGCGGAATGCTCGAAGACACGCTGGTGATCTGGGGCGGCGAGTTCGGACGGACGCCCGCCGTGGAGCTTCCCACGCCCGGCGCGAACGCGGGCAAGATGAACGGACGCGACCACAACCACTACGGCTTCACCTACTGGCTGGCGGGCGGCGGCGTGAAAGGCGGCTATGTCCACGGAGCCACCGACGACTTCGGGTTCCAGGCCGTCGAGAAGAAAGTCCATGTGCATGACTTCCACGCGACGCTTCTGCACCTGATGGGCTTCGACCACACAAAACTAACCTACCGCTACGCCGGGCGCGACTTTAGATTGACCGATGTTCATGGCAACGTCGTCAAAGAAATCATCGCATAAACATATCAATTTTTAATGAAATATTCATCTTTTTTCTGTATATTGTAATCAACAATATTTTTTCGGAAATATAACATCACAATTTTAAAAAATGAATCTATTTCGGGACAAGCTCTGAAGGTGATAGATCTGCTGAGAATGAATAAAAAGGATTAAACAAATGGAACAAAAAAATTTGATGCTTTTTGCATTTGGTGTCGTTTTGATAGGAGTTTTCATTGGCATACTTGCTTTCCTGAGACCAGGCTCCAGCCCTGCTTCCATCAATACTTCTCAGTCTTCCTCTGTTATATCGATGCCATCAAAAATCAAATTAATTCCTCAAATGCAGATTGGATTTTGGACACCATCACCCGATTTTATTGCAGACAATGGTTTAATTATTCGAAAAGGTACTTTTGGTAGCTACCAAACGACACAAGAGCAAAGGGGTAATGAATGGCAAAATATCACACCTCAAAAAATAGATACATTTTCAACACAACTATTCCTCAAATACGAAGTCAGAGGAAGACGGTATGAGCACTACGGACTGGGAGAGGATAGTCGAAAACCAGGATATTGGTGGGTACTTTCTGTCGATCAAAAATTTGATTTGGAATCATTTGCAAAATGGTATGTAGAATTTTTCCAAGCAACAAAACTCGACAGAAAAACAGACACAAAAGTACCGTATAAATTGTATATTGAAAAATATAACATTGAAAACGGTAGAATCGAACCATCACTTTAAATGAAAATCCGTACTAAAATCGGCATTTTTATTGCCCTAATATCGGTAATTCTACTAATATTTATCGCATCTCACTCTGCGGCAAGTCAAGCATCTACATGGACAAAAGTTGGAGAAACAAGGGTACTGGCAATTTCTGGTATTTCAACTGAGGCAGAGAATCAATTAATCGTCGTAAATGATAATAAGCTACCCGGTGAACCACGAATTGGTCGTGTAACACAAAAAAAAGAAAATGTAACATTTCAAACACTCCCATGGCCTGCTAATGCAGAAATCCCGATTGACCTGGAAGCGATCAGCGAAGTTCCTGATCGTTTTGGTGAATTTATTGCTGTTGCCAGTGCGGGAAAGTGTTTTCATATCAAAGTCTCGGGTGACACCGTGACTCTGCTAAGCACATTCCCTATTCCGGGAGCAAAGCCGTTTCTTTGGAACAATTATGAGGGATTTCGCCTTCAGAAAATTCAGGGAGAGATCGTCGCGGTTTGGACACACAGAGGAGGATTCGGGCGTGAAGGATTAGTTTTTGTAGCACCATTCTCTCTGTCCAACAATAATTTCGGACCAGCAAATGTTTACAAACTCAACGTTCCTTGGCCTGAAAGTGATCGTCGCGATTCTTCAGACGTTGCAATCTCTGCTCAAGGTGAAGTTTTTGTTAGCGCAACAAGCGATCCCGGCGATGATGGACCATTTTTGTCAACTATATACAAAATTGGCATACTAAAAAAAGATATATCTGGACTTTGGATATTACCAAATTCCAACAAGCGATTTCTCATACCAATAGAGATCGAAGAACAACGCAATAGCCATAAAATAGAAGGATTAACATTTCTCGGCAAGACTTTAATTGCAGGAAGTGACGACGAAAATAAGGGTGGTTGGCTTAAGTAATCATATCGTGGGAGTAGCTCTCACGTAGTTTTCATCAGATTCTCGCCTGCGAAGCAGGCTTGCCCGCCCCGTTGCCGCACCATTTTGGTGCAACTTTATGGTGCTCTTTTACAGCGGGTCGAGGGGCTTGCCGATAATCTCCCGCTCGATAGCTTTCATGGCCTCGGAGCCTGCCTCGGTGTCGTCCTCGTGGCCGAGCAGGTGCAGAATCCCGTGGACCAGCAAGAGCGCCACTTCGTCTTCCAGGTCCCAGCCGCGCACGCTCGCCTGACGCGCCGCCGTGTCGAGCGAGATAGCGATGTCGCCAAGAGATTCGTCTAACCCCCTGCCCCCCGCGTAGCCGGGGAGGGGGTCGGCTGGAGTGAGGAACGAACGGAGGACGGGGGGAGGGACACGGGGGAGGGACGGCCACGAGAGGACATCGGTGGGCTTGTCTTTATCTCTCCACTGACGATTCAGGGCGTGGATTTCTTTGTCGTCGGTGAGGAGCAGGCTCACCTCGGCATCAGGGCTTGCGACGCCTTCCAAGAGACGGCGGGCGCAGGCTTCGGCCCGGTCGAGGGCGGGCGGTGTCACGTGAGGGCGAGCGAGAATCTGAAGTTCCATGGCTTGAAGAGGCGGCAGGCGGATACGCGATGCGGGCGTGGAGCGTCCCGGTCAGCGTCCGGGTGAAGATTTCTTGAACCGTCGCCAGGTCGCGCAGGGTCAGCTCCGAATCGTCTAACTGGCCGTCGGCGCGCTTGTCCTCGACCAGCTCGGCCACAAAGTCCGCGATGCGCTGGGGCGTCGGCTTCTCCAGCGAGCGCGACGCGGCTTCCACGGTGTCGGCAAGCATCAGAATGGCAGCTTCTTTTCGGCGCGGCTTGGGGCCGGGGTACCGAAACTGCGCTTCGAGGGCCGGGTCGGGGCTACCCCCGGTCGCCTGGTAGTAGAAATAGCGCATCAGGCTGGTGCCGTGGTGCTGCTCCATCACCTCGCGCACCAGGGGCGGAATCCCCACCCGCTCGGCGATCTCGACGCCTTCTTTCACATGCGAGACCAGCACCAGCGCCGACAGACTGGGGGCGATCTTATCGTGGATATTCTCGGCGTTGGCCTGGTTCTCGATAAAGAACTCCGGGCGGTTCATCTTTCCGAGATCATGGTAATACGCCGCGACGCGAGCCAGAAGCGCATCGGCTCCGATGGCCTCGGCGGCGGCGTGCGCGAGAGTTCCCACCATGAGCGAGTGGGCGTAGGTTCCCGGAACTTTCAGCCGAAGTTCCTGCAAAATAGGTGTCGCCGGGTCGGAAAGCTCCAATAAACGGAGCTGCGTGGTCATTCCAAAGAGTTTCTCGAACGCCGCCGTGCCGCAGTAGTACAGAAATAAAGCAAATGCGCCGGAGATCACGCCCCAGAGCATCCCAGAAAGCAGTTCTTGAGGTAAATCCCCTTCTAATTGCCCGATCAGGCCGTTAAGTAGCGCGTTGGAGCCACAGAGAATCAGAAGTGCCCGAAGTAAATCGGTGCGATTGCGAAGTGTCGCGCAGGCCACGATGCCCGCGTAGGCGGAGCCAAGAGTGAGCAGTGCAAACCGAAGCTCGTTGTTTAAGATCAGCCCGCTGACAGCCGCAAGAAGCGAGACGATTAAGAGAGCGAGCGAGGGGCGAAGTAGCGACGCAATGACCATTCCGGCGCTCGTGACACACATCATGGCGAGGTAGCCGACCATCCCGCCCGAGACCGGAAGGCCCAGAAGTGTCGAGCCGACCTTGAGGCCCAGCACCGCGACGACGGTTAGAATCGCCAGCAAGACCAGCCGGGGCGTGTCGGTGTAGACCTCGGGCAGAAAGAGCTTGAGGTACGCCGCAACAAAAGCAATTAACAGAACCACCAGGACGCAGATGGTCAGCACGGTGAGCGCATCGATGCTGGCGTTCTGGAGGCCGAGAGCTGCAAACGCATCGAGATGCTGCTGAATGACGCGCTCACCGGGCTTCAGGACCGCCTCGCCCGCCGCGTAGCGCCGGACAATCGGCTTGACCTGTGCCTGGGCGTCGCGGCTGGCCTGCTCGGTCTCGACCGCATCGAAGCGCAGGTTGGGCAGGAGCGCGTCGCTGGCGACCCGCGCGACCGACGCCCGCACCGAGGCGTCTTCGAGGGTGGAAAGCTCGGGAGCGCTCAGAACGGCGCGACGAGCCTCGGGCAGCTCGTTGGGTTCGTCGCGGATGACTTTTTTCATCGCCTGCCCGACCAGCCCTTCGGCGAGGGCGAGGGCGCGAGTTCGGGCGCTGTTGGGAAGTGAAGAGAGCGTCGGGTCGGCGAGAAACATATCGCGCAGAGACTGGAGCGCCAACCCGCCCGCATCGGAGACATTGCTGTAGCGCCGGGCCTGACGCGCGGCCTCTTCTCGGGCGCGGCGCGTGGCGTCGGTGTCCTCGAAGCGCACGGTTCTCTGAGCCAGAATTTCTTTTTTAGAGATGTCTCCCAGGCGCAGCGAGACGCGGTTGGGCCACAGATGGATGCAGAGCAGGACGCAAAGAATCACGGTCGTCACGCCGACGAGCGCAGCGCGGCGCGGATCGAGCCGGGCGGCGGAGACGGAACGCGTGTCTTTTCTGACCCCGGTGCTGCGCCGCCTTTGAAGCAGCGCCTGAGGAGACCAGCGGGAGAGCGTTTTCTTTTGCATCGCCATTGGGAGAGAGAAGTCCCGCTTTCAACACTGAAAGCGAGACCCACAAAGCGGAAACCGAAGCCTAAAGCTCCTGGCTCTGCTTGATCTTGCGGCGGCGAGCCGCCTCGGCCTTGCGACGCCTGTCGCTGGGCTTTTCGTAGTACTCATGGGCGCGAGCCGCCTTGAGCGTCCCGTCCTGCTGGAGCATCTTCTTGAACTTCTTGAGGGCGGAGTCGATCTGCTCGCCCGGCTTGAGAGTTACCTGTGCCATGTTTGTTTCACCCCCTTCGCTGTCTGGTTGCGGGAGCCATTATATCAAATCTGTTGTCAGTGCGCCCGAGCACCACGCGTTGCCACTATAGTTTGACAGATTGCTTCTGGGCATCGGCGACGGTAGCAAGCAGACGACCGGATTCTTCAGAAGGCTCAGCGGACAACAAAAGATCCATCAGATAATCTAATTCTTTTTCTGTAATTTTTAAAGAAATCTGCACATCTTCAGACAATTCATTAAATATCAAGTAGGAGTCCGCAATATCTTCTTCAGACGCACCAGCTTCACGCCAGGCATCGTCCGTTATAGCCATTACTTTTTCGTATGCTTTATCTGTCCTATTTTTAGTTTCGGTATTCATTTATTTACCTCGTTCTGCTTCTATCGAAAGATCAAATAGCGCCTCTGCTTCTTCTTTCATCAGATCATACACAAAAGGCAATCTATTTTCTTGAAATCCTAAATGTTTGTAAAACGAAACTGCGCCCGGATGGGAGCGAACTTGTACCCGCCCTTCCATCCCTCTATTGTAACTCTCCGCCACCAATCGCGCCACAAGCACCCGCCCTATCCCTCGAATCCGGCGCGACGACAAATTCTTTGGATACTTGTACTCAGGATTTGCTTCCAGAAGGTTTCTCAACAGATAATAGTGTCCAGGTAGGGCTTCCCCGATTCGGAGCATGCCTAAAATCTCTGGAGAGTCGCCATCTGTGGAGATGAGCTTTCGGGTTTTTGAATCTCCGATAAAATCCGGCCAGGCAGGACCATAAACGGCCAGATTCCAGGGATAAACACTCAATTTTTCTCGGTCTGATTCCGTGGGAAGCGCAAAGCGAACGGCTACCGGTTCGTTGGTTTCGCTCCAGACACGGTAAGGCAACGTATCTAAATCGGAATTTTTAATCAGTGCCAGTGCCATCGTTCTTCAACGAAACTAAAATTCGACACTTGTGTCTGGGATTCCTTGCTCCAACCTGGCATGTGTGCTACCATTTGCCGATGCCGACGCTTCTGTGGAAAACCCTGGTGCGACGCTGCGAGAGCGCCCCTGCCCTCTCGGAGCAGAGGGTGTTTCTGGTTCACGATGGGCGTCTGTCGTGCTTCGATCCGGGCGGACGAACGCTCTGGTCGGCGCAGATCGGGCCGTCGCAGGGGACGCCGGTTTTCGAGGGCGCACGAATTTATATCGGCACGGACGCCGGGCTTTTGCTGGCTCTCGATGCCAAAACCGGTAAGAGTGTCTGGCGCTTGAGTGCTTCGGGCGGGTTCAAGAGCGCGGTCGCAGTGGGAAGCACGGCGCTGTTTGCCGAGTCTACGGACGGCACTGTGCACGCTGTGGAAGCGGCGTCGGGGACGATGCTCTGGAAGTTCGCCCGGCCCGATGGCTCGCTGGGCTACTCGGCCCCCACGCTCGCCGGGGACGCCGCGCTTTTTGTCGCGGGCGAGACGACGCTCTACCGGCTCGATCCGGCAGGCGGGGCGCTGGTCTGGAAGTCCATGCTCGGCGGACGCGCGGCCTCGACGCTCGCGCGGGGCGACGGAAAGCTGTTCCTGGGCGGCGATGGGGTCGGGGTGAGCGCCCTCTCCGAGGACGACGGCAACCGGCTCTGGCGCTTCCCGGCCTCGGGCAAGACCACCGACTGGTACGGCGCGCCGCTTCTGGTGGGAAAAACCGTCTACGTCGGCACCGTGCGCGGCCTGGTCTACGCGCTCGACTCTGGGGCGGGCAAGCGGCTCTGGGCGACGAGCCTGCCCGGCGAGGCCCTTTCCCGGCCCACACTCGACGAGACGCGCGGGCTGCTCTGGGTGACGCTCACCGGCGCTCCCCCGAGCCAGAACTCGCTGGTCGCACTGGATCTGAAAACCGGGAAAGTACGCACCGGCTTCAAGCTGGGCGAGGCCGCAGCCTCGCCCGTCATCACAAAAGACCGACTCTACGTCGGCACTCTCGGAGGTTTCTTCTATGCCTACTCCCTCAAGTGACAACACCCTCGGCGGCCTGAAGGTCGGCTGCCAGGCGTGGTGCTTCAACAACAAGACCGCAATGGAATCGGTCGCGCTGACCGCAAAAGCAGGCGGGCGGTTCATCGAGTTCTTCCCCGGCCAGAAAGTTTCGTCCGAGGGCGACGAGCGCATGGGGCCGGGCGTCTCCGACGCGACGCTTCAGGCCATTCTCGCCCATTGCAAAAAAAACAACGTCACGCCCATCGCGTTCGGCGTCACGGGGTTTTCGAGCAATGCTTCGGAGAACCGCAAGACGTTCGAGTTCGCCAGGAAATTAGGGCTTCACGCCATCTCCTGCGAGCCGGACCCGAGCGCGTTCGACTCGCTCGAAGCCCTGGTGAAAGAGTTCGACATCCGGATCGCCATTCACAACCACCCGAGGCAACCCAGCAACCCCGGCTACCGCTACTGGGACCCCAGCTATGTGATCGAGCTGGTCGGCAAGAGAGATCCCCGGCTCGGGTCGTGCGCGGACGTGGGCCACTGGGTCCGCTCGGGCGTCGATCCCGTAAAAGCCATGCGGCAGCTCAAGGGCCGAATCCATGGCTGTCACCTCAAAGAGCTGACGAAGCTCGCCCCCGACGCCGCCGATGCCCCCTGCGGCCAGGGCAACGGGCTGGCACTCGGCGTTCTTGAGGAGCTGCGCCGCCAGAAGTTTATGGGCGGGGTCTCGGTGGAGTACGAGACCGACTACGGCCAGAACGCCCCGGAGATCGGGCAGTGCATCGGCTTCGTGCGCGGCTGGGCGCAGAGCAAGCGCTACGCGTAGCACTATCGAATCCCGGTGTTTTCAACGCCGGGCCGGGTGCCAAATGACGAGGCGCGTTTGACTTTCCCTCCGGTACGGGTTATACTGTGCCGGTTTTCACAAACTCTCTTTCAGAGCAAAAATCAGAGCAAAATATCCTATGGCAACAGGCAAGATCGTCCAGATTCAAGGTCCCGTGGTGGATGTCGCATTCCCGCCCGGACAGCTTCCCCACATCCTCAACGCAGTTCGGATTCCCGTCAACGGGCAAGACGACCTGATCGTTGAGGTCTCTCAGCACCTGGGCAACGACGTTGTCCGGGCTGTCGCAATGGACTCCACCGACGGCCTCGTGCGCGGCCAGGAAGCCACCGACACCGGCGAGGCCATCTCGGTGCCCGTCGGTGCGGCGACGCTGGGTCGTGTTTTCAATCTGCTGGGTCGCCCGGTAGACCTCATGGAAGCGGGCAGCAAGCACGCCCCGAGCCAGGAAGTCATGGATGCCCGTGCGGTCGCCCTCGCGGCGGCTCCGCGCTGGCCTATCCACCGCTCGGCCCCGAGCTTCGACAACCTTGCGACAAAGCCCGAGGTTCTTGAGACCGGCATCAAGGTCATCGACCTGCTCTGCCCCTACCTCAAGGGCGGCAAGATCGGGCTGTTCGGCGGCGCAGGCGTCGGCAAGACCGTCACGATGCAGGAGCTGATCCGAAATATCGCCGTCCAGCACTCGGGCGTGTCGGTGTTCGCCGGAGTCGGCGAGCGCACCCGCGAGGGCAACGACCTCTGGCTCGAAATGAGCGAGGCCGAGTTCAAGGATGCCGAGGGCAACACGGCGCACGTCATCGACAAAACGGCCATGGTCTTCGGGCAGATGAACGAGCCGCCGGGCGCACGGCTTCGGGTCGCGCTCTCGGGCCTGACGATGGCCGAGTATTTTAGAGACGAGCAGGGCGCGGACGTGCTTCTCTTCATCGACAACATCTTCCGGTTCACCCAGGCAGGTTCGGAAGTGTCGGCGCTTCTCGGACGCATGCCCAGCGCCGTCGGGTACCAGCCGACGCTGGCGGGCGAGATGGGCCAGCTTCAGGAGCGAATTACCTCGACCCGCAAAGGCTCGGTTACGTCCGTGCAGGCGATCTATGTCCCCGCCGACGACCTGACCGACCCGGCTCCGGCCACGACCTTCTCCCACCTCGACGCCACCACGGTTCTGGAGCGCGGCCTGGCGGCCCAGGGAATCTTCCCCGCCGTCGATCCGCTGGCGTCCACGAGCCGGATTCTCCAGCCTGCGGTCGTGGGCGAGGTGCACTACCGCGTCGCCCGTGGAGTCCAGTCGATCTTGCAGCGCTACAAAGAGCTTCAGGACATCATCGCCATTCTGGGAATCGACGAGCTTTCCGACGAAGACAAGATCGTCGTCGGTCGCGCCCGCAAGATCCAGAAGTTCCTCAGCCAGCCGTTCTTCGTCGGCGAGGCGTTCACCGGAATCGCCGGTAAGTTCGTCTCGATCCAGGACACCGTGCGCTCCTTCGAGGAAGTCCTCGCCGGAAAGCACGACGACCTCCCCGAGCAAGCCTTCTACATGGTCGGCAGCATCGAAGAAGTCATCGTCAAAGCCCGCGAGCTGGCCGCCTCGTAAGAAGCCCCTGGCCCCAATAATGGGGTAAAATTGACTCGGCCTGCGGCAAATCACCGCAGGCCGTGTTACATTAAGCCATGCTGAACTCGCTGGGAATCAAGAACCTGCTCTCCTTCGGCCCCGAGGGAGTAGATGTCGAGCTACGCCCGCTCAATGTTTTAATTGGCCCCAACGGTTGCGGTAAATCTAATTTCCTTACGACAATTCGCATTATTCAGAATCTTCCTGGGAACCTTCAGCATATTTGGAATACTGCCAATAAACCGGATGATTGGTTCTGGGGAAATACCGGAAGCGCAATTGAATTATCCTTCTCTACAAATCACGATCAAACTTATTTTGGAGTATTAAATAATAATTTCCGTTCGATTACATTTGCCAAAGAATTAATCACCCGAAATAATACTATCGAAGTAGTAGACAGAGAAGATTCAAATTATTCCACACCTTCTTCATCAGGGTCCGTTATGGATTCAAGAAATAGTATTTTCTCACAGAAATCGATCTTTCATGCAAGTGAATCACTGATGATTCCATATATAGAAAGTATTAAAATATACTCGGAACGCCCTCATGGAAACAATAATACTCTGAAAACCCCTCAATCTTCGGAAATAGATTCTACTTTTCTTTTAGAGCAATTTGATAATCTGGCAATTGTACTTCATGAATTAAATACAAAATTGAGTATTGAGAATTTATTATTGGAAAATTTTCAGAAATATTACCCAAGAGTAGAGAGAATTTATATGGGACTTCCTGGAGGGCATCCCCAAATTTTCATTCAAGAGAAAGTAGGAAATAGATTAATAAATATTCCGGCGTCGAGGCTTTCAGATGGGACACTTTACTTTTTATGTTTACTTATAATACTGATGCACCCAACTCCGCCGCCGTTGATTTGTATCGACGAACCTGAAGTTGGATTGCATCCAGATGTCTTGCCACTGGTTGCTGATTTATTTGTCGATGCTTCTAAAAGAACGCAGATTATTATCACGACGCATTCTGATTTGTTGGTTTCCGCGATTGGAAAACGTGATTTAGAAGCCATTGTCGTTTGTGACCATACACCGGAAAAAGGAACAAGTATGACTCGACCCAACCCAGATAAACTTAAGAAATGGCTGGACGAATCACAGGAATCTCTGGGTGAACTCTGGCTTCGAGGTGCAATTGGGGGAACACTTTATTGAAGAAATTAAAAATTCATACTGAGGGTTGTAATAATCGAAGCGATTACTCAACAATGCGTGATGCTTTTCGTTCTTTTTTAGGGGTTAGCCGCTCTGTTGAAATCGTCTTATGGGGAAGTAGACAAAATGCGTATGAGAAATTCAAGGAAGCATTGATAGACGAACCGGAGCGAGAGCATTTATTGTTGGTAGACTCGGAAACGCCCTTCAAAGAAAATCAGACGCCATGGCTCCATGTGAAAAATCGGGAAGGTGATGGTTGGAATAAACCCCAAGGTGCAACAGATGATCAATTGCAGTTCATGGCGCAGTGCGTCGAAGCCTGGCTTGTTGCCGATGAAGAAAAGCTCAAAGAATTTTATGGAGCTAAGTTAGGAAATCTCCACAAAACACAGAATGTGGAAGAGATTCCTAAAACGGGCTTGATGGCAAAGCTTAACCAGGCAACGAAACGAACCGAAAAGGGTGAATATCACAAAGTACGACACTTTCCAACACTTTTCAAGATGATTCGCAGAAATATTGTTAGAGAACGTGCCCCTAATTGCAAACGACTTCTGGATTTTTTACAGAGCACTAACTTTTTAGAAAATTAATTTTACATGCCCGACAAAAAGCCAGGTTTTCGGAATCCGAACAATCTGCCGACGAAGGTTTGCGCTTGTTGCGGGCGGGAGTTTACCTGGCGCAAGAAGTGGGAGCGCGACTGGGAAGGCGTCAAGTTTTGCTCGGACGCTTGCCGGGCGAAGAAACCCGGTCAGTCTTCCCAGTAAGTCACGAGCGGGGCGGTGATCTGCCCGAGGGTCAGGCGCTTGACGTGGCCGTCGCAGAACAGGCCGTTGAAGCCCTGGTGGTGTGGCGTTTCCCAGTGGCCGGGCGCGGTGGTCCAGGTGGTGCAGTAGACCGCCGGGTTGTTGTGCTCCCAGAGCATCAGGGTTCCCGCGTCCACGACGGCATCCGGGCGACCCACCGGCCCGATCTCCGGAAGGCCGTCGGGAACAACCATTCCTGGCTGCGGCGCGAGGCGATTGAGAGCATACTGGGGATAGACGCCGGTCTGCCCGTTGCTGTTGGTCGCGGGGTGGTCCGCAGGGCATGCCAGAATCCCTGCCGTCTTGATGTAGGGCTTCAGCAGGTAGTCCGAACTTAGATCCCAGGCGCTCCGAGGAATCGTCCAGCCAACCCCGCCTGCGTCGGCCAGCGGATAGGTTTCGTCGTAGTCCTGCCCATACATCCGCACGGCCAGCCCGATCTGGCGCATGTTCGACAGGCACTGCGTCTGGCGTGCTTTCTGCCGGGCCTGGGCGAACACGGGAAATAAAATCGCCGCTAAGATAGCAATGATCGCAATCACCACAAGAAGCTCAATGAGCGTAAAAGCCGAGGACGAGCGTCGCATGGAACATTCTACACCAGTTCCTCCAGCGAGACGAGGGCTTTCTCGGCAAGCGCAAGAACCTCGCGAGCAGCGTCAGGGGCAAGCGTCACGCCGGACCACGCGGCTTCGGCGGCTTCGACAGCCGCTTCGCACTTGGCAAGCGCCGGGCCGACGAGAAATTCTTCCGTGAGTTTTTCGATGTCGTAGCTCTGCTCCCTTAGAGCGTCGCAGAGAGCCTGGGCACGCTTTCGGAGGTCGGCGGGATCGCACGGCCAGAGCATGCCCTGCGCCTCCGAGAGCGCCCCCTGCTCCCGAAGAGCGCGGCTCCAGCGGACGGTCAGCGGAAGCTCGGCCTGAAGTCGCTCGACGGTGTGCAGGCGATTTCCCCGCCAGAACACCGGCCACTCGCCACAGAGTTCAATCTCTTTGGACACGGGAAGCCGGTCGTAAAACCCGGCGCTGGCGCACTCGCCCAGGGCTTCGCGGGCCTGGCAAACGGCCTCAAGCAGCTCCGGCGCGGGCAACATCAGTGCGTCCCAGCGGGCAAACAGCACGGTCAATTCGGGTTGCCCGATTTTCTCGGCGGCGCGGGGCAGGTTCTTCTCGCCCGCCCACTCGGTGACGACCGCACGTAGCCAGCCGGGATGCAGTAGCTCGCGCAGAGTTTCCGGCTGCGCCCATACTTTCTCCAGCCGGGAGGTGCGATAGTCTTTCAGCCAGCGGCGAATGTCGGGCCGAATCAGCGCGTCATACGACGGCAGGCACTTTTGCACAACAGAGACAAGGCTGCTCGGGTCGAAGAAAATGATTTCTGACGTACCCTGAGTCAGTGCTCGGAGAAACAGAGAGTTCGTCCAGTGCCCCGCGTAAAGTCGCTCGGGCGGCGCGGACTGCCAGCTTCGCAGAGTCGAGGCAGAAAGAAGCGTCGTGTCGGTCTTGACGCCCTCGAAGACCCGGTGCTCGGCAAAGTGCGCGGGCAGAAAATCGTCCTCTAAAACCAGCGCCAGATCGACATCGGAGAACTCGGTGAGCTGACTCGGATCGCCCGCCAGCGAGCCATAAAGAAAAACCCCCACGACGCCCTCGCGCTCGGTCAGTCGCTCGGCCCACACGCGGGCCACCGCGAGCAGCTTTTCCCGATCTCCCGGCACCTATCGGTATTCTTCCGGGAAAGACGGGTTGCCAGCGCAAAAGTCTTCCGAATCCGGCTGACCGTCGAGCCACATTTTCTGTGTGCAGGTGGCAGGTAGCTTGTGACGCGCGGCATGACCGTCCGCAAAAACAAAATTGCAAGCTCCGTTGTGCGTCTGAAGCCCGCCGATTCCGGCATCGGCATTTCCTGTTGGCGACCAGCCAATCCCCCAGTTTCCGAGATCAGAATAGTCAAAGCGTGATTCTAAGTGAAGAACCAGCTTCGATGGCTCTTTAATCTCAGCCAGTCTTCGAGGACGAAACTGAACTTCACCTTCCTTGCAAACCGCTTTTTCGTGGAAATAAGAGCCATTGTAGGCATACGAGATTGGTAGTTTCTCCGATGCAGGCCAGCCCGGATTGGATTCGTCGCCTGGTTTTTCGGAGTAGCTGTTGCTTGGGCATCGAAAGATATTTTTGTTTTTCACATACGGCATGAGAGCACGCTTCCAGGTATGCTTGCTTCCCTCCAGACCAGACAGCTCATACGCCGTTGTGGAGCAGGGTTTGGGAACGTGCGTCGCGTCGGGAAGACGGTTCATCGCAAAAGACTCGTCGAAGTCCTGGGCATACATCAAGCTTGCTGCCCCAAGCTGCCGGAGATTCGACAAACAGGCCGTTGCGCGGCCATTCTCTCGAACTTTGCCAAAGACCGGAAAGATAATCGCTGCCAGAAGCGCGATAATAGCAATCACGGTCAGAAGTTCGATCAGTGTAAAACCACGTTTTTTCATTTTTAGCTATCTAATCCTTCTGATTTTTCCAGCCACACCCATAGCAAACGCTCCGGGTCATCGGATGGATCTCCAACATAGTCTGCCAGCCGTTTCAGACCAGCATCATGGTCCGCTCCTCGATGCAGCACAATAACGCCTCTCCCTATCGACTCTACCCCATAAAACGGACTCTTAAGCAGAATGCTTGCGGCTTGCATCATTGCGTTGAAAGACAGCGGAAAGCGCTGCGAGTTGGGACTGAGGACAACATACTCTACAGGTATTTTAGCGACATTCACCGTAAACTCCGGCGATATTTCTTGTGTATCCAGAGCAGCTACTTCTTGCAATGCCTGGCGATTTCCTCCAAAAGTCATTTTCTGAAATGGATTTGGAAACTGATAGATATATTTCCGGCAACTTAACTGAGAACCTGTCGGCATTTGCGCCGAAACCGTAGCAATTTCTGGTATTTTATTCAGTAAATTCCGCGTCTCTTTGGCATTTAGTCTATTTCTATGTGTATAAAGAATCTCTGTTTCTACAGAAAATGGCCCCCACAGAAACATCCCTCCAACCGACCAGATCACAAGATTGGACATAATTATAGCACGACCGATAAAACCTATTTTTTTGTTCAAAAAGCTAAAACCAAGCACCATAGCACATAGTAAAAATGGAGTAATAAGCACGGTGTAATGCTCTTCAATGTCCTTCATTCCTGGTCTATTCACGAGTACCAACAGGTTTGATGCCAGTGAGGGCAAGACAAGAAGCAATATTTTTGGCCGAACAAGTGACAAAAAGAGAACCGGAACGAGCAACTTGAAGTAGTAGAACCAGTGCCCAATAATAATATGCCCTAGCATTTGAATCGCTTCGCGAAGCGAAAGCTTTGTCCAGGGTTCGTAGAAGGCAATGTAGGGCGAAGGCGAACCGTTAAAATAGCGGATGCTCAGTCCGGCAATTAGCAGCGCAGCCATGCCCAATACAATACTTGGCAACAGAAATTTTTTCTTTTGCTCACAGAAAGCATAAATCCCTAAAAAAACTACGGTTAACCCAATAGTTTCTTTCGTCAGACAAGCAAATACAAGACAGGTCAGATAAGGTTTCAGTTGATCTTTGTTAAGAAAATAAAATGCAAATAATAACAGTGGTGTTGCAAATGTTTCTGGGTGAAATTCATAAGTATTACTCCACTGCATCGCAGGATAGCAGAGATAGACACCGCTGAAGAGTAGCGCCACAGGTGCAGCCAGTTTTTCCAGCCGTGCCAGTGCATAAACAGGAATTGCCCCCAGAGCCAGCGCGACAGTCTGGACTAAAAGCAAGGTTTTGGGCGTCGGGGCTATCCAGTAGAGCGGAGCGATGAGGTAGAGAATTGCGCTGAAATGATCGCCAAGAATATGCACGCCACGCAGGGTGACAAAAGGTCGCTCGCCGCGTGAGATCAACCAGACTGCCTGGTCGAAAATCCCAAGGTCGAAGTTCATGTAGGCGCAACGCTCGAATAGCCCGAACGTGAGCCGGGTGAAGACCACGCAGTACCCAAGGACCATCAGACCGAGCAAGACGCGGCAGATTTTGTCTGCTGAGGGGAGAGCGTTTGCCGTTGAGTCTCGCGGCTGAGGCTCCGAGCCTGGAAGTTCTCCCTCGAAGGTTCGACGAAAGGGAGCTTTGAGGTACATCATCGTGGTCTGTAGCTTCATTGCTTTCCCTCAGAGGTTCAGTGTTCAGGCTCCGAGCCTGGTAGCTTGGTCTCGGAGCCTGGATAGCGAGCACTTCAGAGCTTCGGCAGTGAGGCTCTGAGGCAAACGCTACGGTTTCGGAACCTCGGGAGTCGGGCTTGGAGCGTGGCGAGCGAAGCGCCGTCCCAGCTCGTCGAGGAGATCATCGAGGCCCGCGCCCTCTCCATTGGCTTTCGCGTTCTGATAGACAACGAGCGCACCGACATAAGCATCGCTCCCCACCACCATCGTGGTATCGTCCACCAGTTCTGTGAGCCGGACCAGCTCGGCGCGGATCGGCAGTAGCGCCTTGAGAAGCGCGACATCGCGCAAGAACTCTGCCGTGTCAAACTTCTTCGGCAGAAACGACGTATCTCGCCCGACGAGCGTCCCCGCCGCCGTGACGAACGCCTGACTCTTGTCACCCATCTTGGGAAGCTCACGTCGCTCTGTCGGGGTCAGGTCTTTTAAAAACGGGAGAAGCGCCTTGATCTCGCTTAGCCCGGCGAGAACTTTGTCCCGGTTGGCATCAGACAAAGCCGCATCGATTCTATTTTCCATGAGAGTCTCCTGAGTGTGACGGAGTAGTTTTAGTCGTGGTCACGCCTTCCAGTTTACCATTTTCGGGCTTTGAGATTACCAGAATCACCCCATCCCAACGTGCCATCAGATCACCGTCTGTCCAGCGCTCCATTCGCGGCGGCCCCTCGTACCCTGTTTCCATGATATGAAACGCCTGTGAATCTTGCCCAATAAGCGCTACAAAATGCGAATTATCGACATGAATAACACCAATATATTGATTAATACGCAATTTATCTACATTTATCCGTAATGGCAACGATTTAAATCCAATTTTATCATTAATTACAGAAATATCATCTATATTGCATCTGAACAATTTATCACCAAACATTTTACATATTTCATTTTCAGAAAGCGGATTTCCAAGATGATTTAAGACTGCATATAGACTCCGTGCTCCGCACGAACCATTCTTGGGCTTTGGCGAAACACTCAAGGCAAGAAAAGCAGACACTCCTACACACATAAGTATTATTGCTTTCGCTTTGAAACTATTCGATGCACAAACCATCCAATACTGACGAATAACAGAGTTGACAAGCTTCCAATAAATAACCATCCTATGATCCCAGACCTTTGTTGCCTTGAGTCAGAAAACGAAATGTCTTCCAACCATTTTCCATATTTATCTTTGACGAGAACTGATCGGCTTTCACCATCAAACATCTGCGATCCCGAATTGAATTTTATCGAAAATAGTCTTTCATCAACTTTCTGTATATTGTAAAATTCTATATTCGAGAATATATTATCAGCGACCCATTCATTATTATTACCTTTTCGCTGATGGGTCGTCCACTTTACCGAAGCAGGCAAATCCCAAGCGCCTACTTTCTGGAAATCTACGACAGAAAAACTATCAAAACTTTCACCACGGTAATTCGAACGCTGAATACAGCAATAATTATCATTTTTTGACAAATAAAATGTAGTAACACTATTTATTACAGCCTTGGGAAAAACCTCTCTATTTTTTATTTCAAAAACTAAAATTTGTTTACCATTTATTTCATCAAATTTTTTGAATTTTAATTGATTATCATCAATCAAATCACAAAACCATTTTCCATTATATTTAAAAAAAAGATCGGTTAAAGCAGTACCAATATTATACCCCCGATTCACAGAAGTCCTTGTCTGAGACTTACCATAAACTAATCGGGGAGTTTTTGGATCAAGTTGAACATCGCTCAGAGCATGTGTATCTTTCCCATCAAAGACATTAATAAAATATTGAGGCGAAGGAGGGAGACCAGCAAATTCTGATTGTATTAAAAGGTTCTTGCACATAGCTTCACTACATTTTTTACTTGTATTTCCAGATTTTTGTTTTCTCATTTCTATCGAATCAAATGAAAAATCATATATAGAAGTAAAAGAAAAATCATTTTTAATATTTTTTAAACGAGATAAATCCTCGTCGGGTAAAATTTGAGCATTGGCAAAGCCATTGAATAAAAAAAGTCCAGACACAACTCCAAAAACAATTATTTGATTTTTCATATTTTTCTATAGGTTTTCCGATACTGGATAACTTTTTTCAAAAGCTATCCAGTACCTTTACGCATATTACTGAGGAAGAGCTGTCGTTCCTCCTGAACAGAAATTCAGATAAGGTCCCCAAGTTTCAGAAATTACGGTACCTTTCGAGGTACAAGTTCCATTGTATTTTTTGACCCTGGTACACCACTTTGAGGCACCAGCATTTGGATTTTGACCACATATGGCATCAGAATTGACATCCTGTCCACATTTTTTCCCGGGATTAAAGTCTTTTATTGTACAGAACTTACCGTCAAGATCAGTATCGCAACCGACAACATCCGGAGGACTAGAATTTGGACCACAAATCGTGAGTTTACACGCATATCCAGTCCCATACACCATTGTGCTTGCAGAAGCTGTCTTCCCATCAAGAGCAGCATGAGCACGCTCCATAGAGAACGCTGTCAGAGATGTGAGCAGGCCTACAGACGCAACCGTAGAAACTAACATTCGTACTGTCATCTTGGTTTCCTTTAATACCGAAAGAGAACTTCGGTAATTTCGAAAATCACTGGAGGCATCCCAGCCTCACGTTGTACTAAACAACACTCACCGAGTGTTTACCAGGACTTTTTGTGGCATAATCTGACTTGTTTCTTCTATTCTGTATAGAAGATACGTTATCAGAGACAAAAGTCCAATATTCAGCAAAAGTGACTGCAATGGACTCATTGTAAACAACGCTCCAAAGCAGTGACAAGGCACTGGAATGTGCTGAAGCCCTCGCCAGAGGGAGTAGCTGATAAATACGCTCACCATCCCAGCCAGAAGCTGAAGCGATGATTTGCGTAGCGCCGGGATGAACAACCCGATTGTTAGAACAATCTCCAGCGTCACGATCAACACAGCACCGAACCGAGTCCAGCCCAGTGGAACCAGAAGCGAGGCGACCAGCGTGGACTCAAAATCGTTGAAACCTTGAATCTTTGCTATTGCCGCAGTTCCAAAAACGAGGGCTAACAAAGCGCAGCCAAGAAGGACACGATTGTTTTGCCACCACTTCCGAAACCGACTCTGGTTTGCCACTGCCTATCAATCTCCTGCCGAACAAGGCCAGTCTACACGATTAGAGAAAGCCTGTCATGTCCCAAAAGTGGGACATCTCACCGCCCCCTAAGCCCCCCCCCGCGTTGGGAACCGTCTCCAGCGGCAGGTCCAGCCAGCCGCTTTGGCGGGCAAGCTCAACGGCCTGGTAGCGCTCCTCGACACCGAGATAGTGTTTGATTCGTTTCCAGTACGTATTCACCGTGTCTCTGGTGAGAGACAGCGCCTTTGCAATTTTTTTCGTACACGTCCCGATCTCTGCGGCACATTGCAGAAGGCGCAGTAAACACGACGAAAGCGGACATTCTTTGGATTCCAAAGCAGTGGACCTCCCCTAAATCAAGTGAGACCATCAAGGTTGCTAACTACTTCAAACTATACCATACGATTCTGTAAAATTTCCGAAGCAATTACGAGACAAATTCCTATGCGTTTTAGTCCGGCATGATCGAGTAGCCGACGCCCGTCAGGTTGCCGAGAATCACCCAGACAACGGCGTTGACGGTGTCTCCGAGAATCAGGCCAAGGAAGAACGGCATAAAGCTCAGATACGACTTCATTCCGCCGTAGCGCGAGATCACGGACTTGAGCGCCCAGCCCACAAAGATCGAGATCCAGAGCACGGTGACCGCATAGGTCGGGGCCGAGAGAATCCCGATGGGGTGAATCCCGACATTGAACTGAGCGCGAGCGATGAGCAGCCCGAGAAACACGACGATCCCGCTCAGCAGGTGCAGCCCGTTGCTCCAGTCGCCCTTGAACGGCACCGACGCCGCCCCGCCCAGGAAGTTGAGCGGGCGCTCGGGAGACCACTTGTAGGTCCAGGCGTTCTGGAGCGAGTTGCCGCCGCCGTTGTGATAGGGAAGCCACAGGCTGGCGTACAGCGAGACTCCCAGCCCGATCACGACCGACGCGATCATGGCCCCGAGGAGCTTTCCGGGGCGCTCGCGGCTACCCTCGGCGGCCTTGGTGCCCATCAGGATCGACGGTGCCATCATCTCGCGCGGATCGGCGAAGAACATGGTCTCGAAGCGGGTGAGTGTGTAGAGCTGGCTCGGGGAGAACGGCGCGGTGCCGGTCAGAAACGAGGGAATATCTAAAGAGAGATACGGCTGGGCCATGAAGAGCAGCCCGGCCTGACACACCGCCCACGAGATCACCACCAGCGCGAGCGTCATCGTCACCAGGGAAATCCCGATCAGAAGCCCGCTCACTCCGGCAAGCGTCAGCCAGAGCGCGATCCCCCCGTAGGCCACGGTGAGGCAGATCAGCGCGGTTCGGTAGCCCAGAAGCTCGCCCGAGTCGTCGATCTCGCGGGCGCGCGGGCCGCCGAGAGCTTTCTCTAAAATATCGGAAAAATGCTTGCGCCCGGTCCAGAGCGTCCACCCCACCAGCCCGAGACCGCCGCCGTACGCCTGAAGGCTACTGAAGTGATTGTTCCCATAGCCCTGCGGTCCTGGCATCAGCCAGTTATTATTGACGCACAGAAGCACCTGGAGCTTCGAGAAAATAAAAAAGAACCAGAGCGAGAAACAGACCTCGGCGGGAAGCAAGTACGCAATCCCGATCACCATGAAGTAGACATAGGCGGGCATCCAGCCGATCTGGTCCCAGGGCCGCACCGAGAGATACTGGTTCAGCTGGTAGCGCAGGGAAATCTCGGGGATCTGCGGGTACATCTGGTGCAGCCCGTTGGTCGTGTGGACCGCCGTGCAGAGCGCAAACCCCACCCACATCAGCGGCGAGCGAAAGAGTTTATTGAAGCGCTGGCCCGGCTCCGGCTCTTCCGAGAGCAGCACCGGTAGCGTCACGAACGGGAAGCTGAACTTCTCGTTTTCGACCCACTGCCGACGAAGCAGAGCACACACGGCGAACGTCGCGACTAAAAATAAAACGGCTAAAATCCCCCAGAAAAAGAGCGGCCCGGTCCAGGCGGCCCAGGGAATATGCTCTTCGCCCTTGCGGTAGCCCCCAAAGTACGCATCGGCGGCGGCTTTGTCCTGGAACTTGACCCAGCTGGGCGCGCCCTGCATGAGCTTCTGATCCCAGCCATTGGTATCGTTTGCGAAAGCCCGGTGCGCGACGATCTCCGGGAGAAAGTAGCGCATCATCCCGGAGCTGGGCAGCCCGGACGCCACTAAAATCAGGGTCCAGATCGTGAGAAGCTCGCCGCGCTGAAAAACGGATTTTGGAGCGACGCGCCGAAGCAGCCCGTTGATCGCAAACGCCAGAACGAACAGAACGAACAGCGCCCCGATGGGAAACTGCGTCCCGGCGATGTAGGTGGCGGCTACCTTGAAGTCGTTGTAGGGAGTGACGGCGCACAAAAACGCGGCACAGATCAATCCGATGAAGACGGCTCTTCCCGTCACAGCGCGAGTCACGGGGGAATTATACCTACTTCTCGTGGTCCTTGCTCACCTTGACGATGGTGATTTTCAGCGCCTTCACCGATTTCCCAACGGACTGGACCGCACTCTCGATGCTGTTGAGCCGCGACTCGATCCCGCTGGCGAAGCCCTTGATGCTACGCGTGTCTTCGGCGATGGCCTTGAGCGAGTCGTTGGTGTCTTGAAGGCGCTCGGCGAGCGCCACCAGCGCGACGGCGCTGGCAAGCTCCGACGACGCGCGGGCACGCGCGGCTCCATCCGTAATCAGCCGCCGGTTTTGTTCGGCATCGTCAATGAGATAGCGGCAGTATTTGAGCCGCGCTTCCAGCTCCGTGGTGTTTCCCATGGCTCTGTTAACGCGGCCTGAGTAGCAAACGTGACGGACTCCGAACCCACCCTTGCCCTCCCTTTGCCGCAAAGGGAGGGTGGCCACGAGGTTTACGAGTGGCCGGGTGGGTTCGAGTGGCCGGGTGGGTTCATGAATCGGGCGACATCGGCGGCGAGTTTTTTGAGAGACTTCTCCTCGATGTACATCATATGCCCGGCTTCGTAGTAGGTGACAGAGATGTTCTTGCGCTGGGCCGGGGGCGCACCGAGATGGGCGAGCGTGTACTCGGTCGCGAAGTAGGGCGTCGCGAGGTCATAGTAGCCGCTCGTGACCAGAACCTTCAGGTGCGGGTTCTGCTCCAGCGCCGTGCGGAGATTCTGGGCTGTGTCCGCGTAGCCCTGATCGTCCACCCACTTCCACTTGTTGTACAGCCCGTCGAGAACCCGGTAGCGTGCGTCGGTCTTCCAGCCAAGCTGCGTCCGAACATAGTCGTTGATAAGGCTCGTGTAGGGCTGAGCGATATCCGCAAAGCTCGGATCGAACTCCCAGCGCTCGGCGTTCTTAGCCTCGCTCCGACGCACTAACCGGGCATCCAGTCGGCCAATCACGGTTCCCTGGTCGCGCAGAAGCTCTTTTCCGAACCGAATATGTTCGATTCTGAGATTTGCTCGGTCGATGTACGTCTCCGAAAGCCCCGTATACGCGGAAATTTGTGAAATAACCGCCTTTCGGTCTTTGAGAGTTAAGCGATCTCCCGCAAACAGCGCAGCGGCGTACGGACCCGACGCAAACTTCTCGACCTCGGCCAGGAACTTCTCCTGGGGCATGTTGAGGTAGCGCCGCGCTATCTTGCCATGGTAGCGGGCCGTGATCGCGTAGCTCGGCAGGTACAGAACGTACGGCAGGTCGTTGCCTTCGTCGAAGTGAAGCGTCTGGAAGTTGAGCACCGACGAGATTAGAATCACCCCGGAGAGCGCCATGCCATTCTGGGTCAGCCAGCCCGAGAGCCCTGCGGCGCGCGTGGTTCCGTAGCTCTCGCCTGCCAGGTATAGCGGCGAGCGCCAGCGCTCAAACCGGGTGAGAAACAATCGAATGACCTCCCCAAGGCACTCGATATCGCCCTGGACGCCCCAGAATTTCTTCTCGGTCTCTTCGTCTTTCCCCCGGCTGTAGCCTGTCCCGACCGGGTCTAAGAACACCAGATCGGCGTGCTGAAGCCACGAGTCCGGGTTGTCTTCGAGTGTGTACGGCGGCGGCGGAAGCGAGCCATCGGGGTTTAAAACCACCCGCTTCGGCCCAACCGCCCCGAGGTGCAGCCACAGCGATGCGCTCCCCGGCCCACCGTTGAAGACCACCATCAGAGGCCGCTCGGCAGCGTCTTTCTCGCTCTCTTTCACATAGGCCATGAAAAAGACCAGCGCCTCGATCTCGCCCTTGTCGTCTTTGACCGGAAGCCGCCCGGTGTGGACCTTGTAGCCGGAGTGCTCCGTGATAACAATCTCTTCTTCGACCAGCGATGCTGGCTTGACTTCGTCTTTTTTGACTTCTTCGCTCATGCCGAGAATTATACCCTCAGAGTGCCAGCACGAAGATCGTGCGGCAAAGGGGCGGGCAAGCCGCCAAGCCTGCTTCGCAGGCGCAGCCATCAACGATGGCTTCGGCCCCGAAGGAGCCTTGGCAGCCGCTGCCCTTTCGCTGCACGTTTATCGTGCTATCCTACTACCCGAGAGCAGAGTCGATGTTGGTGACGACGCGGCGGGCGTAGCCACGGAGCGCGGCAATAATGGTGATTTCGTCGAGAGCGGCTTCGGTCTCGCCCGCGTCGTAGCGGGCAAAAAGCTGGAATAGCCGGGCTTTGTAGGCGTCGTAGTGGGCGGAGAACTCGGCGCGGGCCTCCAGAAGCTCGGATTTGAGCGCATCGTCGTTGCTGTCGGAGAAGTCGGAGACGAGTTCTTGTAGCTCTAAAACGCGGGAAAACAGCTCGGGCGACGGCTTGATTTTTCGGGCGTCGTCGGGTTTCCAGCCACGGGTGATTTTCAGGAGGTACTCGGCCCGCTCGAACGGGTCGGAGAGAGTTCGGTGGGCGCTGGTGAGCAGAGCCGACGCACCGAGAGCTTCTTGCTGGGTCTCGGGGCCAGAGTTAATAAAACGGTCGGGGTGAAATTTTCGAGAGAGCGCCCGAAACCGGGCCGAGAGCTGGGCGTCGTCGGTCGAGACCGGGACGCCCAGCACCTCGAAGAAACTTCGGGTCGGGTCGGGAAACTTGGTCACTTCGCGGTGAAGCTGGTGCCGCAGCCACACGAGCGGACGGCGTTCGGGTTCTCGAAGACAAACCCGCCGTCCATGAGGTTCTTGATCGAGTATTCGAGCACGGTTCCCTTCAGAAACTTCGCGCTCTTGATGTCCACGACAATTTTTAAGCCGTCTTGCTCAAACGCCATGTCGAACTCGGGGTCCGGCTCGCTCTCCCACTCAATCACATACGAAAGGCCCGAGCAGCCGCCGCCCCGAACCCCGAGGCGCAGCCACTGATCGGTCTTGCCGAGCCGCTCCGCCTGGCGCTTGGCCTGGCGGACGGCGTTCTCGGTGAGCGTGATGTTGGCGGGTGCCGCCATCGCGAGCGCGGTCATGGCTACTTGGTCTCCGCCAGTCGCTTGGCCTGGTAGTCGGCGATGGCGGCCTTGATGGCGTCCTCGGCGAGCACCGAGCAGTGAATTTTGACCGGCGGGAGGGCCAGCTCCTCGACGATCTCGGCGTTGGTGATCTGCATCGCTTCCTGGATCGTCTTGCCCTTCACCATCTCGGTCGCCAGGCTGGAGCTGGCAATCGCGGAGCCACACCCGAAGGTCTTGAACTTGGCGTCCTCGATGATCCCTTCGGCGCTGATCTTGAGCTGGAGCTTCATCACGTCGCCGCACTCGGGCGCACCGACGATCCCTGTCCCCACCGACGGATCGGCCTTGTCGAACGATCCCACATTGCGCGGTTTCTCGTAGTGCTCGATAACTTTCTCAGAATAAGCCATTTTGTTTTTCTCTTTCTCTTTTCGTTGTTTTCATCTACGACTGAGGAACCAGCAGCAGACGACGCCTGCGTTTTCCTGATTTCTCGTTCCATGATTCTTCCAAATTTTGGAGTATGTCTACCTTTGTTCCAACATCTCCAACGATAGAGCCAGTTACGGCAGGTATCGAAATCGTCATCGGGCTAACATAGGAAGGAGACGATGCAAAAGTGATAGGGATATGCTGAGTCTCCGCTTCTTTTATCAGCCAGGCAATAATTTCTTTTGCCTCTTCTAAGGCATCTTCTATACTGGCAGGCTTCACTTCGTCCATTGTTTTCATCCTATCATTTCCTGAGCAACTTTCACAATATAGCCAGACATTTTACGCGCCTCGCTCAAATTTGTGTCTGTAAATTCCTGATTGGGCGTATAATCTGCAAAAATGCGGTACCGATACAGCTTTCTTAGAAATCCTGACACGTTACGGCGAGTATTGTTATCTCTCAAATGATCAAGAATCATCGCTGGTGTGTCTTGATGATTCCAACCATCTCGATCTATTGGCGGTATCTGACCAAGGTAGTGAAGAAGCGCCGTAACTGCCTGGTAGGAAGCATAGTAGTGGCGACTCAGTGCAGACCGCTTGCTGATAGACTCTACTCCCAATGCTGCCTGCTGTGATTCTTTAGCCATTTCCAACCATGCTTCCCACATCTGCTCAGTGGGCGGTCCACTGGACGGTCTTCAGATCGACGCCTTCCAGGTGAAGCTCCCAGAGCGGACTCATGTCGCGCAGTCGGTTGACTTCGGAGATGACCTTGTCGATCACCCAGTCGATCTCCTCAGGAACCGTGAAGCGCCCGAGACCGAAGCGTAGCGAGCTGTGCGCCAGCTCGTCGCCCAGGCCCAGGGCTTTTAAAACGTAGCTCGGCTCCAGGCTCGCCGAGGTACACGCGGAGCCGGAACTCAGGGCAACGTCTTTCAGGCCCATGAGCATGCTCTCCCCCTCGACGAACTCGAACGAGATGTTCATGTTTCCCGGCAGGCGCTTTGTGGGGTGGCCGTTGATGTAGGCCGAGTCGATGGCGTCGATAATCCGCGTAGCCAGTCGGTCTCTAAGTGCGGTCAGCCGGACGATCTCGGCGGGCATCTCTTCTAAACAAAGCTGGGCGGCCTTGCCAAAGCCCACGATTCCAGGGACATTGAGCGTCCCGGAGCGGAAGCCGCGCTCGTGCCCACCGCCGTCGATTTGTGCCGACAGCCGGACGCGCGGGCCTTTGCGCCGGACGTAGAGCGCGCCGACGCCCTTGGGTCCGTAGATTTTGTGGCCGGTAAAGCTCGCCAGATCGATGTTGTCGGCGTTCATGTCCAGCGGGATCTTGCCGTAGCCCTGGGTGGCGTCGGTGTGGAACAGAACGCCCTTCTCGCGGCAGATCGCACCGATCTCCCGAAACGGCTGGATCACCCCGATCTCGTTGTTGGCGACCATCACCGAGACTAAGATCGTCTTGTCGGTAATCGAATCTCTGAGTTCGCTTAAGTCAACTAAACCATCTTTGTCCACGGAGAGAAACGTCACGCGCTTGCCCTGGCTCTCCAGGTGCTTCATCGTGTCCAAAACCGCTTTATGTTCGGTAGCCAGCGTAATCAGATGGTCGCCCTTCTCGGCATACATCTCGGCGACACCCTTGATGGCGAGGTTGTTGGACTCGGTCGCGCCCGACGTGAACACGATCTCTTTCGGGTCGGCCCCAATAACCGCAGCAAGCTGGGCGCGGGCGATATCAATCGCTTCCTCGGCGACCCAGCCGAAAGCATGGCTCTTGGAGGCCGCGTTGCCGTAGTTCTCGGCGAAGAAAGGCAACATCGCTTCGACCACGCGCGGGTCCGTGCGGGTCGTCGAGTTGTTGTCGAGATAGATAGGTAGTTTGACACTCATAGTTTTTACGTTTTATTCCGCCGAGAAGACCACGGCGAAGCGGTTTTAGTTCCCGGCTCAGCCGCGCAGAACAGCGAGCGGGCGGGCACCCGCAAAGCGCCGCCCGGTCGGGGTGGTCGGGACGAGCACATCGGCCAGGCTCGTCTGGCGGAGCAGCTCGGCCATCTGCTCTTGAATGCGCTTGAGCGGGCCGCGTAGATGACAGAACTGAGACTGGGCGCAGCCGCTCGGGCCGGAGTCTTCCCAGCACTGCGCGATGGCGAGCGGGCCGTCCACCGCCTCGACGATGGCCGCGACGGAGATAGCGGCAGCCGTTTGTGCGAGCCGATACCCACCCGACGGTCCCGGAACCGCAGAGACCAGCTTGTGACGCGCCAGAAGCTGCATCACTTTCGCAAGAAGCTCGCCCGGAATCTCGTAGTGCGCCGCGATCTCTCGTGGCCCGACGAGCCGCCCCTCGCCTTCCTGCGCGAGGTAGGAAAGAGAAAGAAGGGCGTAGTCAGCTTTCTTGGTGAACGTGAACATCTCGGACCTTATGAATCTCCGATGCGAACAGTCGGCTATTCTGTCCATTTTATCTGCCGGACCATCGACTGTCAAGCGGGGCAGGGAATCGGGTGCTCGGTGTCTAACTTTCCAGCTTGAGAATGAGACTGGGACAAAAGCTGGCCTGGGCCGCCGCGCGGGCGCTGGGAAAGCGTGCACAGGCGCTGATCGAGGTGGTCGTGACACCCGTGGCGCTCGGGGCGGCGCTCTCGACCGGGGCCGTGGTGTTTTTCTTCCACGTCGCCGACGATATCCGAGGCCAGGACGGGGTCTGGCGCTTCGACCACGACGGCCTGAATCTCGCTCGCTCGCTCCGCACGCGCGAGCGCACCGCCCTCGCCCGGACGCTCTCGGACCTCGCTCGCCCGGACATCATGAGCGCACTCGGCATGGCGAGCATTCTGGTGGCCTGGCGCTCGACCCGCTGGAGAAGCGAGGCGATTCTGATGGCCTTCACCCTCGGCGGCGGCGGCGCGATCATCGGGATGACCAAGTACCGCTACGCCCGCCAGCGCCCGACCCTCATCGAAGCCCTCGCCACAGAAGAGACGTTCAGCTTTCCGTCGGGGCACAGCTTCGGGGCGCTCTGCTTCTACGGAACCCTGGCCTACTGGTGGATCAAGTCGCGCCAGAGCCTGAGCGAGCGAATTATAATCGGCCTCGGGGCGCTCCAGTTCATCGCGGCCATCGGCGCAAGCCGGGTCTATCTCGGGGTTCACTATCCGTCGGACGTGCTGGCGGGCTACGCGGCGGCGACTCCCTGGCTGACGGCCTGCCTGATCGCCTACGAAAAATACGAGCGCGACGAAAGACTGAAGCTCTAAGAACGATGCTGAAAGGCCAGCTTCTTCACCCGCAGATTCTCGCGGCACTGGCCCGCTCGGGGCACCGGGGCCAGATCTTAATTACCGACGGCAACTACCCGCACTCCACCAAAGCAAACCCACGCGCCGAGACGGTTTTCTTGAATCTCTCGCCCGGCCTGGTCTCGGTGACCCAGGTTTTAGAAGCTCTGATTCCCACCATTCCCCTCGAAAAGGCCGCCGTGATGCGCCGCGACGACGGCGGCTCCGTCCCGATCTGGGCGGAGTTCGAGAAACTCCTGCCCGGAGTTTCTCTGGAGCCGCTGGCGCTGTTTGATTTCTACGAAGCCGCCCAGTCGCCCGATGTCTGCCTGGTGATCGCGACCGGCGAGCAGCGCCAATGGGCGAACTTATTGCTCACCATCGGCGTCGTTGCGCCGACATGAACGTCCGCCCGTATAAACATCCACCCGTATGAACATCCACCCGTATGAACACGGGTGGCTCAGGGCTTCGCCACGATGTCCTCCGGACGTGCCCACATTCTCCCCCAGAACTGGGGGCCGGGGGGCAAGACTGAAGGTTTCCTCGCTCCGGGGGTCTCATCGTGTGAACTTTTTTCAGGAGACTTCGCTATGCTGATACGCTCTTTCGGTATCGCCGCCACACTGACGTTGGCACTCGCGACGGCGCAGGTCCGCGCCGCCGACTTCACCGGGACCATCGTGGATGGAGCGGGCAAGCCGATTCCGGGCGCAAAAGTCTGGGCGGTTGTGTGCTCGGAGAAGTACCCGACGACGGAGATTCCCAGTAAACCGATCCTGACCGACGCGAAGGGTAAGTTTTCCCTGTACTATGGCGCGGAGTACAGACCACGGGTCTACATCGCCATCGTCATCGTCGCCGCGCCAGGGCTTGCCCCGCAGTATCCGGGCTTCGTCGAGATCGATAAACCGCTGAAGCTCGTGCTGAAGAGAGCCGGAATGAGTCAGTCGGGAAAAGTCGTCGATAGAGAAGGCAAGCCGCTCGCAGGCGTCCGCGTGAGAGCTACCAGTCAACGTATTATCGGAGCCGGTGGAGAACAGTCCACTGTCCTGCTGCCGTTGCTTCCGGATGGTAGCGGGGCTTTTGAAGCGATAACCGATGCGGGCGGAGCCTGGACGCTCACCGATCTCGTTAATACTCCCAATAAGTGGGTAATTATTGATCGGAGATACCTCGCAGAGCCGGTTATTGGAGCGATGAATACGCTGATCGCTCAGCCTGTCGCTCAGCCTGCGGCCCAGCTAACGGGCATCGTTTGGGACATCGACGGCAAACGGCGCGGCGGCGTGATAGTAACGGCGCGAACACCCTCTGGTAACGCGGGGCCGTTCCAGACGTCGCAGGCCGTCTCCCGCGAGGATGGGACGTTCACGCTGGGTGGCCTCGACGGAGGCATCTGGACCGTGACCGCCCTCGTGCCGGAGGGCGACGCCGTGATAGAGAGCCGCGTGATCCATGTGGTCCGCGAATCGGTCCAGCCAGTGGGGGTGGGGCTGATGCTCCAGACCGGCGTTCTGGTCGAGGGACGCGTCGTCGAGGAAGGAACGGGCCGGGGCGTTCCCGGCATCACGGTGCGCGGCGTCGGACGACCAGAAGCCACTTTCACGACCCGGACCGATGCCGAGGGGCGCTGGTTCTGGCGTGCCCTACCCGGCCCGGTGATCCTGAACCTGACCGGCAACTACCCCCATTTTCGTGCGGCAGAGCCGTTCAGGATCACCGTCCCCGCAGGCGAGCGGTTCACCGTCCCGACTGTCGAGCTAATTCCTAAACTCGGCTCTCAGCGCCAGCCGTAGGGAATGTCGGAGTAGGTGTTGTTGGTGAGCCGAATGGGGTTGGTGCCGTCGGCGTTCATCGTGTAGAGTTCATTGTTGCCGTCGCGGGCGCTGGCAAAGAGAATTTTAGCGCCATTCGGCGACCAGACGGGCGAGAAATCTGCCGCAGCGTTGTTGGTCAGCCGAACCGGGTTGGTGCCGTCGGCGTTTGCCACGTAGATCTCCTGGTTGCCGTCTTTGAGATGCACAAAGGCCAGTTTTGTGCCGTCGGGCGAGAACGCCGGGGCGCTCTTTGCCACGCCAGAGATCACCGAGCGAGCGTTGGTGCCGTCGGCGTCCGAAAGAAACAGCGCGCCACTGTCCGCGCTCCCACGCACAAACGCGAGCTTCATGCCATCCGGCGAGGTCGCGGGGCAACAGTCGATGAGGCTCTCGGGCGTGGTGAGGTTGATCAGACCGCCCTCGCCAGGCGTCCATTTCACCAGGTTCGTCGGCGTCCCGATGCCGCGCCGAAAGATCAGAGTCGCGTTGCTCAGCCAGGTAGGGTCGTAGGGAATATCGGCGATGGTCAGCAAGCCGGGATAGAGGTTCTGCGCCCCGCTACCGTCGGCGTTCATCTGGTAGAGCGCCTGGACGTCGAACGGCCCGGCAGCCAGCGTATTGCGCCGAAGGAACGCTATTTTAGTGCCGTCGGGCGACCAGCGCGGCGACTCGTCGGACTGACTGTCGGTCGTGAGCCGCGAGAGCTGCGCCCCGCTGGTTCCGAGCACATAGACATCGCGGTTGCCGTCGATCTCGCGCGTCACGAGCAGCCGCGAGCCGCCCCCGACGCTCCCGCCGCCGCTACATCCGTGGATCACGGAGCCAAGTACAAAAATTCCCAATACCGCTGCGCTGGTTTTGAACATGATGTCTGTTCAGACCCGAGCGCAGCGACTCTCCTTCACCAGGGTAGTTAGGGAACCTGCTCGTACAGCACGGTGAACATCTCCCCGCGCCTCTGAAGCTCCGCCCGCATCCCTTCGAGGGTTCGCGGGCCGGAGAACACGGTTCCGCCGATAAAAGTCACCTCCCCCGCTTCATTGAGAAGATAATTAAAGGAATCGAAGTGCGCGTACAGATTATTGCCGCGCCGGTAGAACTGGTAAGGCTCGACCCCGTCGCCGTCGGTATGCGAGACGGAGATTTTTGTCTGCTGGGTAATGGGGACGCTCTCCGGCCCGGAGGTGCCGATCCAGGAAGGGCGAATCTGAAAAGTATCCGTGTCCAGCACGCCGCCACTCTGGCGCGTGATCGTGATTTTATAGTAGCTCAGAGGCTGAGTTGCGAGTGGAAAGACAAGAAATGCGCTAAAATAATGAGAGGTGAGAGGTATTCCACTGCTATTTTGGGTGGTTACGTCGTACTTTTCGATAAAGACCGTGCGGGTCGCGCTGGCGTCGCTCATCGTGATGATAGACTTCGCGTCGCCGACCAGGGTCTTCGCGCCGCCGTCGCCGAGCTGGTAGGCTTTCACCGTGACCGTGAGCGTCCCCTGCGTCGAGGGCGTCGTGGTCAGTGTCACGCTCGGCGTCGATGTTTCGACGCTCGCGCCCGACTTGTTCTCCCCAAATAAACTGGCGAGATTGGAGCCGGAGAGCGTCCAGGCGTAGGAGAACTTCGAACCCGACGCCGCGCCGGGAACCGTGGCCGAGAGCTTCAGCTCCTGGCCGCCGCCGAGCTGAACCGCGCTGGGCGAGATCGCCACCGTAGGCTTGATCAGCGTCGCCGTCCACAAGTCGGCGGCGTTGGCATTCGAGAGGTCGCTGGCGACCGCACCAATATCCACCGCGCCCAGCACGATGCCCGGCGCGGAGAGAAGAAGCCCGCCCAGCGCCTTGAACCCGGTGGCCCAGAGCGCCTCGGAGATCGCAACCTTCTCCCCGGCGACGGTCGCGACGAGCCGGGCCGACTTCGCCGCAAGCTCGCGCATAACCACCAGCCCCTCGCCTTCTTCCAGCCCCAATTTCACCAGCTCCGCCATGGCACGGGGAAGCTGACCGCTCTTCGCCTGGGCAATGATATTTCTCAGAGCGATGCTGTCGATATTCTCCCAGGCGAGCGCGGCGGCTTCGTAGGCCGCGAAGTCGGCAACCGCGCCCCGGACTCCCAGCACCTCCAGAAACAGGCCGAAGAAGATATCCGCCATCCAGGAGATGAGGTTGAGCCGACCGCGAGCCTCGCGCCAGAGCGGAACCTGCGCGACGTAGCGCGGGGCGGAAAAGAACTCTGGCTCGCTCTGTGTGAACGCCGAACCGACAGCGACGATCTCGACGAAGGTCTTGACATCTCCGTCTTTCATGGCCAGGGGAACGGATTTCCCCGTGACGGGCGCAAACGCCGCGCCGCCGGAGAAAAGCTCCGCCAGCGTCGTGAAGACTCCGCCAAGAGGCGCGGTGGCACTGAACGCATCGCCGTTATTGAGCGCCTCGGCCTTCGGAAGATCCTGCCGGACGCCGCTCGCGTCTTCGTAACCCACACGATAGGCGAAGAGCTTGCCCCAGCGACGGTGATTATTGATCGGGATAATGGCACCGTCGCGGGCCGGGTCTTGCACGACCTCGACGCCGCTCTGTCGCCCGCTCGGCTCGATCAGCATCCGTGGCGGAAAGCCCGCCGCACGAGTCACGGGCCGGATTCCGGGAACGGCCCTGCTTCGGACGGGGTGATTTGCCCGAACGGCGTCGCGGGCGGAAACGAGTGCGTTCTGAATCTGGGCGTCGCCGTTGTGGAGGGCGAGCGGGTCTGCCGTCAGCCGTGCGGAGATTACTGTCGCCAGCGTGGCGACCGCCGGTTCGGCACGAAGCTCGCGCAGAAGTCCGGCTTTATCGTCAGGTGAGGCTTGTGCGCCGCCGATAGCCAGAAACAAGAGCGCGACGGCGGCAGAGCTTGCGTCGAGGATATTTGTCTCGGCGCTCGGATCGACGAAGCCGAGAAGCGCGAGTTTCCCAGCGCCATCGAGAACCAGCGCGATGCTCGGCTGGGCGCTCAGGGTTTTCAGGTCGAAGCCGCCGCTCGCCCCAATGCTCGAATCGCCGTAGCCGTTCGCCACCCGGTGGCCCGCAAGTGCGCCGGAGGGAAGCGCGAGGGTTCCCCGCGTCCGCGTCGTCGGAACCGTGGAGCCGCTTGCGCCGCCGCCGCAGCCGGTGAGAAGCGAGCCGCCCGCCACCGAGAGGCTCAGCGCGAGCCGTAAGAAATTCTGCCGTGTCATATCTGTTTCCTTTCGCCGCCCCGCCCTCAACGCACCGGCTTCATCAGAAAGACGTAGCTTTCGGTTAGGTTTGGATTTTTGATCAGCAGCATATTCCCATCCTGGTCGAGTCCGCCGACGGTGGTAAACGGCCCCTTCGCCCGGTCGGTGTCGGAGAGCAGCTCGTTGAGATCGATGGCCTTGCCGTCCTTGAAGAGCACGGGAACTTGCTTTCCGGCGGCGTTGTTCGCGTAGCCGACGATCTCGCCCGCCTCGTTGATGTACCGCGCCGAGCTGTAAGTTCCGCCGGGAAGCAGCCCAAGATCGCTGGTCTTGCCGTTGGAGTAGAGAAAGGCGTGAGTCTGACCGTCCGCCGTTTTCGACTCGCCGACTACCTCGGCGTTCTCGTTGATGGCGTAGGAAGCCCCCGCCCGCCCTCCGAGGTCGATCTCGATTAACCTCGCGCCGCTGTACAGAAACGCCATGCCGCTGGCTCCCGCGACATCTCCCCGGTTGTTGATCGCCGAACACGCCCCCGGCCCGATAGCTTGTCCGCCAATCGATGCCTGTGCGCCGACGCTCCCGCAGGTCTTCCCCGAGTCGTTTACTGCCACCACCGTTTCGTCGCCCGTTTGACCCGAGAAACCACCGTTGCCGTAGACGAGAGCCCTGGTTCCCACGGCGCTTTGAACCTGAGCATAGTAGTCCAGAAATTCCTGGAAGTGCTGAATGGCGTCGTAGTTACTGGAGCCATAGACATACTGGCCGTTCGGGCTGACGATTCTGCCATGGAAACTCAGGTACGGCCCTGGCTCGGTATTCGTCTGGTAGGTTCCTGCGTACTTATTGATTCCACCTGGCACCCCGAGATCCTTGAACGTGCCGTTTGTATAAACAAATGTTCGGACATACGCTACCGGATTGCTAAATGGGTTCAGGCCCGTCTTTCCTGGAGTAATATAGTTGAACACGTCGGTCAAATAGTAAGGGACTGTGAGTTGCTCAGGTGCGCCCGGCTTCGGCCCCAGGATCGCGCCCACGAACAGGATATTCCCGGAAACCGTCATCACTCCTGGATTCGGCGTGGCTGAGCCTGTGCCAGGGCTTCCAATACCGGGATAGACATGGCCGGTAAAGTCTTGCTTGCCGGTCGAAGTGTTCTGAATCGGCGTCATGGAGCAGGTGGCGGTCAGGCCCGGCGCGTGCAGGACATCCAGATCGACGAGTTCGTACCGGCCCGTCGGAACGACAATTGTACCGTCTACCGGCTCTAAAATGACGGCCTTGCCCTCGGACGTGTTGCAGCAGATCTGCCCGCGCGTGTTGATCCCCGTGGCGTCCGTCAGGTGAAACGCGGCCTGATCCGACCCGTTCAACTGACCGTTCAGGTCCACGACGGAGCCGCCAGTGAACGCCACGGCCCGCTTCTTCCCCACGCCGTCCTGGGAGTAGCCCACCGCTTTCCCGGCGTCGCTTATGGCCAGCGCCTCGCTCGCCACGTCGCCGGAGAGGGTTCCGAGATCGGCCACCGCGCCCTCCGCGAAACGCGCCGCATGCGTCACGCCTCCCACGGTTCGAGTGCCGACCGCCACGCCGCTTGCGTTGACGGCGTAGGCGACGCTACTCTGACTTCCCGAGGCATCCAGCTCGCGCGGCGCTCCGGCGCTGCCCCCGAGCACCGCTGCCCGACCCGTCGCGCCGACGCCGACGACCAGCGAACCGTTGGTGGCGTAGGCCGCGCCCGCGCCGAGGTCGAGCAGGGTTCCTCCAGCGCGGTAGAAGCCGTGAAAGCTTCCGTCGGCGGCCTTCGAGCGCCCGACGAGATTGCCCGCCGCGTCGCACCCGAAAACAGTCGTGTCGCCGCCGGGGAGACCGACCGCTTCCTGCGGCATCTGGCGATTGAGAACGGAAATTCCTTTGGACGGAGTTCCCAGGCTTCCGCCCGCGACGAGTCCGCTGTCGCTCAGCGTATTCCCCCGGCTCGTCGATTCGCCCGCCAGAGTCGCCAGGTCGTAGAGTGTCTTGTCCTGATAGAGAAAAGCATGTGCGGAGCCTCCGACCAGCCCGTAGCCGGTCGTGCGCCCCGAAGGAGAGATTGCCGTCACATACATCTCCCCTCCCAGATTCCCAAGGTCTTTCACGGCATACTGCCCGGAGGCAGGACTGCCCCCGCCACTACAACCGGAAAGCGCGACGCAGGCAACGGCCAGCAGCGAAGAAAGCAAAATAGAGACTCGCATAGGGATACCTCCTCAAAATCGCCCTGTCCGCCGAGGGGAGGACAGCGCTGTCAGGGCGCTTCTCAGCGCGTGAATCGGGCCGTGACTCCGGCGCTGTTCAAGATCAGAAGCTCGCTGCTGGTAAGACCAACGACGGTGTCGGTGATGAACTCACCCGGCGTGTCGGTGGACTGGCGGAGCTGGTTTCCCGTAAGCGTCCAGGTGCTACTAAAACCGCCACCGGTCGCGGTACCATCCGCGTTGTACGTGACGGTTCCGGCTTCGCACGAGTCGCTGCCGCCGACGAAAACAAGCTCGCCGGGGCAGTTGACGGTCGTGCCGTCCTTGCTCAGGCTCCGAACGGTCCAGGTGTGCAGCAGCGAGGCCCGGTCTATAGTAGGCGTTGGGGTCGCGTTGGGGTCGGGCGAGCTTCCGCCGCTACAGCCGAAGATCAGAGCGCATGTCAGCGCCAGTGTTAACAGAAAAATCGCTTTCATGGTCTTGTTTCCTTTTTGTGAAACACGGCTCACATCGCCGCTTCTTCTAAAACGAGTACGGAGCCATCGTCGTGTGGTTTAAGTACGCCTTTTCGGGTAAAGCTGGCCTGTAGAATCCGAAGCCGCTGCTTGCCACCCACGGTCTGCGGAATCACCTCGGAGACCTGCGTGCCGATAGCCGCCCCGTAGTCCAGCATGACTTTCGTGCCGTCGAGCGACCAGGTCTTGCCGAAGCCCAGGTACTTGAAGGTGCCATCGGACGTGATCGTGATCAGGTCGCTCGCGCCACACTCCAATGTCTCGCTGGAGTCGGCAGGATCGGTGAGCGTCACCGGGCACGGCTGATCGGCTCCGCTACCGGGGTAGTTGTGGTTCCCGGCAATCGCGACGAGCTTCCAGGTCTTTGTCGTCACGCCCGCCCCCGAGGTCGTCCCGCCGCCGTCGAGCAAGGCCCGAGTCACCTCGCCGCTTGTCCAGGTACTTTTTCCGCCGCCGCCACAGCCGGAAAAAACGGCGCAGGTGAGCGCCAGTGCCAATAAGAAAATCGCTTTCATGGTTCGGTCTTACTCCTGAAAATCAGAATAGAGGACCGATCATTTCCCCAGCATTACCGGAGCATTACCAGAAAAAAATTTACCGAAGTGCCAGAGTGAAAGCCTCGGGGAGAGTCAGTGCCTGGCCCGCTTCGAGAGCCTCCGGGTAGGCGGCGCACTCCGAGATAATCCAGTCCCGATGACGAATGTCATCGTCGGTCAGCGCGGTAAAGTGAGTGAGCCAGAAACGCTCGGCGAAGACCATCAGGGTTGCTGCTGCCTCTAAATATCCCAGGTTTAGAAACGACTCGGGGACGTTCCAGAGCACAAACGCCATCGTACGGATATTTCCGATCTCGTGACAGAGCCGAAGACACTCCCGCTCGGTGCTCAGACAATCTTTCCAGCGATTCAAACTCGCCTGAAACGTACTGATATTGAGCAGCAACTTACTCTCGTGGAGCCTATCTCCACTCTCTCGGGCTTGTACAAGGCACGCCTGGTAGATTTCGAGTGCGCCCTCTTTGTCGCCCTGCGCTCCCCGGACGTCTGCACGGAGCGCAAGCGCGTAGCGTGCCCCGGAAGGTCTCCCGCTGTCGGCAAAGAGCCGCTCGGACTGCTCGAAACACACCGTGGCTTCCTCGAAGGTCTTGCTGCGATACAGCAGAATCCCGAGGCGACGCAGAAGATCGGCTCGGAGAATCGCGTCGTCCTCGGCGACGAGCGAGAGCGCCTCACGGAGCGGGGGAATTGCCACCGATGGGTCGGCGTAGCGGGCCACGGCAAGCTGGCCCTGGACCGCGAGCGCCACGCAACGCAGCTCGGGCGTCTCTCCGGCAAGCTCCAGCGCTTCCTGGCAGAGCGACTCGGCAAGCTCTGGCTCCCCATGCGTGCTCGCAAGCTGAACCGCCTGGCTCAGAACCATGAGTCGAGCCTGAAGTGTCGGGGCAGGCAGCGCCAGAACCGAGCGCGTCATCTCCAGGCAGACCGGAATTCCGAGTAGCAACAGGCAGCCCTGGCTGTGGGCCTGAATCAGCGCGTAGGCAGAGATAGAATCGCCGTCCTCACGCGCCGACTCCAGCGCCGCCACCACGTTCGCGGCGTCCGCATGGGAGCTAAAAAACGTCCGGTGACGCTGGCGGGCGACCTCGCGGCTGTCGTAGGGAAGCTGCTCAGCGACGAACGTCCGGATCAGCTCCAGCAGGCGATAGCGCACCTGGCCGCCGACGCTCTCTTCTCGAACGACCAGCGAGGCATCGAGAAGCGCTTCGAGGCGGTCTTTCGCATCGGGCTGGTCGCAAACTATCGAAGCGGCCTCAGCGGTCCAGCCACCCCGAAACACCGAGAGCTGCGCGAGAAACGCCTGCTGGTGCGAGGGCAGAAGCCGCCAGCTCCAGTGGATCGTGGCATGGAGCGATGCGTGCCGGGCGACCTTCATCGGACGAGCGAGGAGGTTCAGGCTGTGCTCCAGCTCCTCCAGCATCTCCGGGAGGCTCCGGCTGCGCACCCGGCTCGCCGCCAGCTCCAGCGCCAGCGGAATGCCGTCGAGCCTCTGGCACAGAATCTCCAGCGTCCCCCGGTTTTGCTCCGTGACGGCGAACTCCGGGTGGACGCTTCGGGCGCGGTCCAGAAAGAGCGCGAGGCTCTGCTCCAGAATCAGCGGAGACAGGGGAAAGAGCTGCTCGCCCGGAACTCCCAGCGGGCGGCGCGAGGTCACCAGGCACCGAAGCGACGGCACGCGGCGCAGAAGCTCTACGATCACGTCGGCTGCCCCGCTCTCGATCAGCTGCTCCAGGTTGTCCAGAACCAGCAGGGTCGCCCGGTCTTGCAAAAAAGCCGCCAGAAGTTCCTGTGTCGGGCCTTCCCCGGAGAGCGCCAGCGCCTGCTTCACGCGCTCCAGCACCTCCGCTGCCTCGAAGCACTCGTCGAGCGGGACAAAAGCCACGATAGAAAACTCGGAGACGAGCGCCCCGGCCAGCTCTGTCGCCAGCCGCGTCTTCCCGATCCCACCCGGCCCGATCAGCGTCACCAGGCGTCGGTGGACCAGCAATTCCGAGAGGCTCTCCCGCTCGGCGACGCGGGCGAAGAACGTGGTGAGAAAGTGAGGAAGTGCGACCCGAAGCGCCGAAGACGCTCCCAGCCGCTCGACACGCTCCCGGACCTGCGCCGCCAGTGCTTCCAGCCGCTCGCGCTCGGCCACGGTGGCATCGTCGTAGATACCGGGAAGAAACGGCCCGGCGTAGAGTTCCAGCGCGACCGCAAAATTCCCGCCACGCGCCGAACGCTCGAACGCCGCGACATCGGTCTGCGCCATGCCGGGAACGAGCCGGACATAAAGCCGGGAGATGTCCAAGACGCCCTCGCCCAGCTCGGTCTTGAGCCGTGAGAGCGCGACGCGCAGGTTGTTCTGCCCGGCCTCGATGGGTTGATCGGGCCAGAGCCGGGCGATCAGCTCGTCGCGCGAGAACTGCCGACCGGGTGCGGCGCAGAGACAGCCGAGCAGGGCCGCCATCTTGAGAGAGCGCAGCCGCGCGATGACGATCTCGCCGCGCCGCAGGGCGACTCCCCCGAGAAGCTGGATCTGCCACGGCTCGACCATGCGCTATTGTACGCCGATTTTCGCTCGGTGATCGCGCCCAGATTAACCTGGGCGTCTGGGAGCCTCGTGCCTCGGCTACGAAGTCGCTTCGCGACAGAATCCCATTTGGCATGTCGCGGAGCGACTTTGTCGAGCTTGCTCGCCCAGACGCCCGTGTCCATACGGGCGGTTTATCTGGGCGATTTACTTGCCGCGACTACCGCTGCGGCGCATCTGTGCGCCGGGCGCTGCCGGTCCGGTGGTTTTTTCGGCGGCTCCTGCGCCGTCGGCGGTGGGTACGCCGCCCGAGCCGGACGCGCCGCTCTTCTGCCCGGCCTGTCGGTACTGCTCCAGGATCTTAGCCGCCTGGGGCGTGAGCTTCTTCGGTTTCTTCTCTGCCATGGTTCAATGCTCCTTGTGTTCCAGGACGAAAATCGTCCGGCACACCCAAACCAGGACGGAAATCGTCCGGCTATGGGGCGCTACGCGCCGTCTCGCTACGCTCGACAGATCGCCTGCTCCACTATATCGCAAGCATCAGGCCCGCAGGAAAAAGCCGCCCGGCTCGCGGCGCACTAAATTTTTCATTTCGAGCAGGGTAATGGCGACGGCGGCCTGTGGACTGGCAAGCCCGGATGCCTCGGCCAGCTCGTCGAGGTGGCGCGGGGTACTTCCTAATTGAGCGTAGAGCAGGGCTTCGTCGCCGTGGAGTTCGGGCGGAGGAAGAGAGACCGGGGCTTCTTTCGGGACGGCATCAAGGGCAGCGAGAATGTCTTCCGGGCCGTCGGCGAGGGCAGCGCCATCTTGAATTAAGCGATGGCCGCCGCGCGAGCGCCCGGAGTCTACCGGTCCCGGCACGACAAAAACCTCGCGGCCATACTCGGCGGCGTTGCGGGCCGTAATCAGCGCCCCCGAGGTCTCCGGAGCCTCGATGACGAGCGTCAGGGGCGTCATTCCCGCGATGATCCGGTTGCGCGCCGGGAAGCGCCACGGCTCGGGCGTGGTTCCGACCGGATACTCGCTCACTATCGCCCCGCCCTGCTCCACGATCACGTCGAAAAGCCCACGGTTTTCCGACGGATAGCTGATGTCCAGCCCACACGCGACCACGGCGACGGTCGCGCCGCCCGCATCGAGCGCCCCGCGATGGACCGCCGTGTCGATCCCCGCCGCGCCGCCGCTCACCAGAGTCAGCCCGGCCTCGGCGAGGGATTTTGCAAACCGGGCCGCCTGACCGCGCCCGTAGACGCTCGCGCGCCGTGAGCCGACGACGCCGACTCCCGTCTGTGAGGGCAGCGTGCCGCGCAGGAAAAGCAGCGGCGGGGCGTCGTCGAGCGGGAGCAGCAGCGCGGGATAGTTAGGGTCGCCCGAGAGCAGGGCCGAGACGCCCAGGCGCTGCGCGGCGGCCAGAGTCAGCGGTGGCACGACGAGCCGCGCGGCTTCGTCGAGGCGCTCGCTCTGGCGGGTCGTCAGCCCGATCCGGGGGTCGCGCCCAAGAGTCAGGGCAAGCGCAGGGTCGCCGTCGGCAGCCACGAGCAGGGCACGAAGCCGGTGCGACGGCAGGCTCGCGGACGCCAGCCGGTGGCAGGCGAGGAACGCATCGGTGTCAGCGGGAAACAGGGTCAGGCTCATAAGACAGAGATAGGAAAAGGGCCGCCCCGAAGGCGGCCCAGGAGTTAACCGAGGCGAGCTACTTGCGCTTGCCCCGAGCAGGCGGGTTGGCTCCGCCCGTGGTGCCGGTCTTGGGCTTGCCCGGATTCGTGTTGATCACGGGCGCGTTGCGCCGGGTCGAGGGCATGCCATTGTCGATCACGAACGACCACTCTTCGTTCAGCTCGTTGCCGCGCCAGTCACGGGCGACGATCCGGGCGGAGTGCCGTCCGTCGGGGAGCGCGAGAGCGACCCCGCGTCCGCTGGCTTTTGACTCGAACCCGATCTGGCTACGGCGCAGGTCGTAGGTCGCGGGCTTCTCTTCGTCGTCCACGAACAGCTTGACACTGGCCGGGTCGATTCCGGAGCCGACATCGGAGAGGCGCGCGGCCACGGTGAACGGCGGCTTGCCGTTGACGCCCGCACCGGGCCTGGGATACTGGTACGTCACCTGTGGCGGGGTCGAGTCCGGCGCATCGGGCCGGAACGCCGAGAGGCTGCCGTCGTCGGTCACCACGTAGAGTGCGCCGTTGGCCAGCGAGAGCGGAGCCGAGATCGCGGTGTCACGCAGAAGCGGGTTTGGTCCGGTCGTGACACCACCTGCGGCTCCGCCACCACCACGTCCACCAGGACCGCCAGGATCGCCGAAGCCTGCGGGCGGACCGCTGGAACCGCCGCCACGACTGCCCTGGCCGCCGCCGCGCCCACCGGCACCGCTACCGCCCGCACCGGGGAAGCCGCCGCGTCCGCCGCCCGGACCGCCTGGACCGAAGCCGCCGGGAGGCCCACCGCCGGAGAAGCCGCCACCCGCCGCGCCACCACCTGCGAGGCCACCGCCACCGCCGCCGCCACCGGCCACAGCGGTCGGGGTCACCGGGCGATTGAACGATGCCGGAACCCGATACTGCCAGATAATGGCTCCGCTCTCGCGGGAGATCGCCGCCAGCCGCCCGAGAACCAGCGGCAAGTAGATCACGTCCGACGCGATCAGCGGCGCGGACGAGAGCGCGAACGGGAGGTTGACCGGCTCGGGCCAGTACTCTTTACCATCGCTGTTCTTCAGCGCAAAGAGCCTGGCTTCGTCGCTCAGGTCGTCCTTGACACAGATATAGATCACGCCGCCCTCGGCCACGGGAGCGCCGATAATGTCGCTCGCAAAGCGCCGCTCCCAGCGTGGCTGGCCCGAGCGTGGCTGGAGCGCCAGAAGCTGATTGCCGTTCGGGATGAGCAGCGAGCCTTCGAGGTAGGTAATGCCGTTGATCGGGATTCCACGGGGCACCCGGTAGGTCCACATGCGCCGCCCGGTTCCCTGCGCGACCGCATGGAGGACGTTGCCGAGCGTCTGGAGATAGATCAGGTTACCCACGACGATAGGAGCGCCCACAATCGGATCGCCGATCACGTAGTCGGCTTTCCAGACAGGTTCGTAGGTGTCGGCGCGCATCGCATGAAGCCGTCCCGACGACGTACTCAGATAGATGATTCCGTCCACGACGACCGGCGGTGCGGCCACGGTCTCACCCAGGTCGTACTCCGGCTGCGCCCGCTTGCCCGTCTTGGCGTTGAGAATATAGAGCGTCCCGTCGCTGGAGACCGCGTAGACCCGGTCGTCCACGATCACCGGCGAGACCGGAAAGTTCACGCCCTTCGGCAGGCCGTTGCCGCCAGGAAACTCCCAGCGCTTGGCTCCCGTGGTCACATCGACCGCATAGAGACTCCCGCCGCTGATGCTGCGCGCGGAGAAGTACGCCAGCTCGCCCGCGATGATCGGAGAGGCTCCGTTGAGGTTCTGCGACCCGGCGGTGAAGCGCCAGGAAAGCGTCAGCGGCGGCAGCAGTTTCTCCCGAGAGACCCCGGTTCGGAGCGTATCCCCCCGAAGCTGGGTCCAGTCGGCAGCGGACGCCGCCCCCAATGCAGTGAGGCCGAGCGCGGCAAGCGCTACGGTTCGACCAACGACCTGAGACGAGTTTTTCATCGTTTATCCTTAGACACGGCAGAGTAGACTCTGCCGCGATTATAACCCTGGCACCCCGTACCCGTCAAGCGTGCGGGGATCCGCCCCGTGCCAGACACGCTCGATGCACTCTCGGACGCGCTCACCGCCGGGGGCAGAAGTACGTTCCACGCGTCCCCGCGCGGGGACGCGCCTGAGCGTCTCTTTCCACCTCAGTTGGACAAACTCCTCCCCCGAAACCTTCAATCCTCCGGGAAAATCCGAAAGAGCGGCATCCAGAGCAAGATACTCGGCGAACTCGGTGCGCGGGCCGTAGAGCAAGGGAGTTCCGTTTGCCAGGCACTCCCCGACGATTCCATAGCCCGGCTTGGAGATCACCAGGTCCACGGATGCGACCAGGTCTTCGTGGGGCATCAGGTCTCGGGAGAGCGCCGTGAGGTTCGGCGGCCTGACGCTTCCGGGCGGCGTGAGAGTCAGAAAGTGCCAGTCCGGGAACTCTTTGAGCCGCTCCCAGGCTATCGGCAGCCCCCAGTTCCCCGCATAGATCAGCGCGAGACGTGGCCCCCCTTCCCCACACCCAGAGGGTACCCGGCACGGGGGCGTCAGGGGGATTTTTTCCCGTCTGTCCTGCCCGACGCGTGCGACCAGCCCGGCCTTGTAGCGCCGGGGGAAATAGGTCATTGGCAGAGACAGCCCGGTCTCGATCAGCAAATCGGCGTGCCCGTAGGCCGCCCGAAGCCGCGCCAGGATCGCTTCAAACCCGGCAAACGGCTCATAAATATCCACCCACGTAAAATTTGCAACCAGTAGCGCCGGAATCCCCAGCGAGCGGGCCACCGTGAGCGGAAACGAGGCCACATCGCACACCACGACTTTTGCGCCGACGCTCTCCAACCAGCGCCGCTCGGCATCGAACCGGGCGCGGTTTTTGATGTCCATCGCGCACTTGGCCGTGCGCGTCGCGTCGATGTCGATAGTGATCGAGTCTTTCTGGACACACCCGACATCGTAGCTCTCGGGAATTAGCGTGAACGGACGAGTGAGTTCCGACTCCCAGAACCAGGCCGGACTGCTCGTCTTCACAATCAGAGGAATCTCCTCGGGCAGTCGCCGGAGAATCTGGACCTCGCGGGCGGCGTGCCCGAGTCCGTGCCCACTCACATACGCGACGACGCTCATCGTACTTGAACCGCCTCGGCACCCGGCGCGGCGTAGGTCGGAATCAGGGTCGGGGCATGGCCGAATTTCTGGGAGAAATTTTCGGTGAGCGCGGCGCACAGAGACGCTTCGACCTCGGGCGTGTGAAAAATGACCGCACAGCCGCCCCAGCCGCCGCCGGTGAGCTTCGCACCCCAGACACCGGAATGCTTCTGGGCAGTTTCGACCAAACAATCGACCTCGGGACAGGAATTTTCAAATAAATCCCGGCACGACTCGTGGGTGTTGCTCACCATCTCCCCAAAAGCGCCGAAATTCCCTGATTCCAGCGCCGCGATGCCCCACTCTACCCGTTTGTTCTCGCCAATAATGTGCCGGGCACGCTTCAGTAAAACCGGGTCCAGCTCGGAAGCGCGGGCTTCCAGAGTCTCCCAGGTTACGTCGCGGAGCTTGTTGGACGCACCATTGGTTAGAATTTCGGCGGCTTCTTCGCACTGCGCCCGGCGCTCGGAGTAGCCCCCGCCCGAGGCCAGCGCGTGCTTGACGCCCGTGTCGGCGATCAGAATCCGGCAGCGCTCGCTCGGCAGCGCGACGGCTTTCCAGGCGTAGGTCCGGCAGTCTAAGAACAGCGCGTGGCCCTCGCGCCCAAAAAGCGAGCTGAACTGATCCAGAATCCCGACCGGTGCCCCGACGAACTCGTTCTCGGCGGCACGGCACAGCCTCGCGAGGCCCATGGCGTCCATCCCGATAGCGTGCGGATAGAGCGAGAGCAGGAGCTGCGCCGCCCCGACCAGCACCGCCGCACTGGAGCTGACCCCTGCCCCGCCCGGAACGCTGGAGGTTAGAAACGCATCGAAGCCGCCGATTCTCGCTCCGGCTTTGTTTAACTGGTCCACGACGCCTAAGAAATAATCCGCCCATTTTGCACCCGGCTGACTCTCGGGCCGCGACGGGTCGAAGCGAATCTCGCCGAAGCTCTCGCTCACCAGCCGCGCCTCGGGCACCTCGCGCAGGGCACCCGCGACGACCACGGCCCGGTCGATAGCCGCGGTTAAGACAAAGCCCTCGTTGTAGTCGGTGTGGTTCCCGAGAAGCTCCACGCGCCCCGGCGCGTACCCGAGCGCGTGTGGCGCGTAGCCAAACCGCGCCCGAAAGCCGTCCGTTGCCCGCTCGATCAGCGCTCGTTGAGTCATCGCCGCTATCGTACCACTCGGCGTGGCGGCGGGATGGCCTCATAGATTCCGTGGGCGATCACCCGGCAGAGCGCCTGTCGCCAGCGCCCATCCTGGACGGCCCGGAAGTCGTCGGGGTTGGTGAGGGTCGCACACTCCACGAGGACACTCTCGGGAACCGGGTTGCGCTCCGGGGAGAGCATCCCGAGGCCACGCGGCACGGGCTGCGGCAGAAGCGCCCCGCAGAGCCTGGTCTCACCGAACTTTCGTGCCAGAACCCGAGCAAGCTTCGGCGGAGCCGCTCCCCGGCGTCGGTCCCAGATAACATGGCCGCCGGGCCGAAGCGGACTCCCGCTGACATCGTAGTGCACCGAGACAAAGCAAATAGGGCGACTGCCCCGGTCCCAGTAGCGGGCGGCCAGATCGCCCCGCGCATACAAGTCTTCCGGGTTCTCGCGGCCACTTCTGAGCGGGCGATTCGGCGCGACCTCGGGGGCGGCGTCGCGGGGGGCGTGCAGGGCACCTTTCTCGGTGAGCGCAACGCTTCGGATCGTGAAGTGAGCCTGCGCCCCGGCCTCGCGCAGCACCCGAGCAAGCGTCGCGGCGGTTCGGTAGGTGAGCTGCGCCTCGGAGAGACTTCCCTGCACCGCGCCCGGATCGGCCCCGCCGTGGCCCGGATCGATAATCACGGTGACGCCCTTCAGAGCGCCGGGTGGGAGCGGGCCGGGATCGAACGCCACCGGAACGGGAGAGGGCCGCCGAATCCCGCAGTAGGTCAGGGGCAGGATCAGCGCGACGAGCAACAGAGCGAGGCAGCCGTGCCCCGGCCTTCGACGGAACTTTTTCAAGCTCGCCTTGCTCGGAATGCGCCGCGTCGCCATGCCCTATCTTACCGGGTCGGGCCAGCGCTTGTAGGCAAGATAAGCCCCGATCCGCCCTCGCGCCATGTGCGGCCAGTCCGGGTTCTCCATCAAATCGGCCAGCGCCAGAGCACGGAGGGGATCAATGAGAGCCATGGCCTCGGCGACGGACGCCTGCTTGACGGCGTTGCGATGCAGGTCGTTGAAGGTGCGCTCCAGAGCCGCCCGCGCCGCTGCCGGGTCGAGCGGGGCGATGCGCCGGGCAAAAGCGATCACAACATCCGGCGGAACCGGGCCGGAGTCGAGCGCCTGGAAAATCCGGGTTCGCAGCACTCCAAGGCACGCCTGCCCGGCTTTCGGGCTATCGCCCTGGGCGACATCGACAATGCCCGGAGCCTGGTCCAGCGGAACGCTCAGCAGGCGCGAACGGTAGACCATTCCCCGCGATTCGGGCGTAAGCTGCGGTTCGAGCCGGGTGCGCCAGGCGATGGCTTCTTCGGAAGACTCCCCCTTTGCCAGAGCAAGAGCGGCAGCGGGCTGGCGAGTCCCGAGCGTACGAAGCAATGCGGCCACTGCCCGAGCGCGGGCAGCCTCAAAGCCCGGCCCCGGATTCTTCAGCCACCGAGCTTCATCGAGAAAGCCACGGGCGCTGGTCGGGTCCGACGTTGCCAGCGCCTCCGCGAGCCGGGCGAGAGCAATCGGCACGGCGGGCGCGGGCAGCCGGAGCGCCTGCTGGCGAGCCTGGCCGCTGTCCACGCGGGAGAGCATCAGAGCAAGCTGAGTCTGTTCTTCGTCGGGCGTGGGACTGCGCCTGGCCCAGCCGTCCGCGTCGCGAACAATCGCTTCTGCCTCGGTGGGCGCAAAGCGTGTGGCGAGCGCGGCATAGGGAAAGTGCAGATCGTTCCCGCCGACGGCCCCGCTCTTCCAGATCGCGCGGACGGTGTCAAATGCCTGACGGGCTGCGAGCGGGTTTGTCTTGAGACAGGCCAGCGCGACTCCCTCGCAGGCGCGGCAGCGCTCGAAGTTGTCGGGGAGAGCGTCGGCCTGCTGAGCAAGCGCCTCGCCCTGCTCGGGGTGAAGCCGAGCCAGCGCGACCAGGACGCCACCACGCTCCCCCTCGCCACGCGCGAGGCGCAGGGCCGCCTTCGGGTCGGACTCGGCCAGCCAGCCGAGAGCTTTCGGGCGGTAGATCGAAGCCTTCTCCGCCGTGGCCAGCAAGAAAGAGACGCCCAGCTCGCGCCGGGCATCGGGCGTCAGCGGCTCGATTGGGTCCAGCCGGATCGTGACGCTTTTAGGAGTAGCTTTCGCCTGGCCGAGAGATAGGCCGTCGGTCGCAAAGAGCGTGGTTCCGGGCGCAACGTCGAGCGTGAACGCTCCTTTTGCGTCGGTTCGGGCACCGACGCGTGGGTCAGAAGCGTAGATTTGCGCCCCAACGGCGGGCTTCCCCGCCGGAGTCAGAACGACGCCTCGAACGGTCTCGGCGCGGACAGAAATCGCCCAAAAAACCGTCAGTAAAAGTGCAACACTTCGCCCCATGGACGAATTCTACCCGATAGCGAGCACTTCGTAGCGGGCGTTGCCGCCGGGAGTCGTCACCTCGATGATCTGACCGACGACAGCTCCCATCAGGGCTTTTCCCACAGGCGACGAGAGCGAGATCTTGTCGTTGGACGGATCAGCGAAGATCGGGTCCACGAGCGTGTAGGTGATCTCATCGTTGTAGTCGAGGTCGCGCAGGGAGACGGTCGAGCCAAGCCCCACCGAGTCGCCGCCGATGCTCTCCTCGACGATCCGGGCGCGCTCCAGCATCGCGTTCAGGTCGGCGATGCGTCCGGCGATGAACCCCTGCTGGCGCTTGGAGTCCTGATAGTCGAAGTTCTCGGAGAGGTCGCCCAGGGCGCGGGCCTGGCGAATGCGCTCGGAAAGAGCGGGCATCTCGGTGCTCCGGAGGTGCTCCAGCTCTTCTTCGATCTTGCGCTTGCCGTTCGGAGTTAGAATGATATCGTCAGCCATGGAAGTGAAAAAGCGCTCCAGGTCCGGGGAGCGGGAAGCGATTATACCAAGCGATTCTATGTCCGGCAAGCGATTTCAGAAAAAACCTGCCCACCAGCATTGACAGGTAGCGAGCCTGACGATATAGTGAGAGTTCGTGCCACGTGTCCAGACCAATGCCCTTTTGGTCTCGGGCAAAGGGGTTGCCGGAACCACCGTCAACCTCGCGCAGGAGGGGTCTCAAGTTCATATGGAAATTCAGCACACGGCAAAGCGTGCACCACACGCAATAGCCATTCCCAACCTTGTCGAGTTACAGCTGGATTCGTTCCGCTGGTTTGTCGAGGAAGGGCTCAACGAGCTGTTCCAATCCTTTTCTCCCATCTATGATTTCACTGGCCAGACGGCCATCGAACTGATCGATTTTACCTTAGGCGAGCCCAAGTACACTCTGGAGCAGTGCCGCTCGCGCGATGTCACCTTCGAGGTGCCGATCAAGGCAACCGTCCGGCTGACCATGCCCAGCGGCGAGGTCAAGGAGTCCGAGGTCTATCTGGGCGACCTGCCTCTGATGACCGAGAAGGGCACGTTTGTCATCAACGGTGCCGAGCGCGTGGTCGTCAGCCAGCTCTCGCGCTCCGCTGGCATCTATTTTAGAGACCAGCTCTCCCTCTCCCTCAAGTGGGAGTTCTTCGCCACCCTGATCCCGACCGAAGGCCCCTGGGTCGATGTCGAGACCGACTCGACCGAGGCGATTCTCATTCGGATCGGGCAAAATAAAAAATTCGCCGTCACGACGCTTCTACGGGCGCTGCACGCGTTCGATCTCGCCAGCCCCCAGGGTGAGTTCACGGTAGACTTCCGCGAGCTTCCCGGAAAAGAGCTGGCCGAGCCTATCGTCGATCCGACCACGGGCGAGGTTCTGTTCGAGACCGGACACACGCTCTCCGACGACGACTACCGGGCCGCACTACGGGCCGTGGGCGGCGAGAGCGCGATCCGAGGCAAGAAAGCAAGGGTTATTGTCCGTAGCGAGGAGCTGGAGAGCGATCACCAGATCATCGAGCGCTTCGGCACCCGCGTGACCCTCGAAATCCCCGACGCCGACACGCTGACCGGTAAGTTCTCCACGGGCGATATCTTCGACACCGACGGTAAGCTCTTAGTGCCGGGCTACGCCAAGATCGACAAAGCGTCGGCGGTCAGGCTCGGCGCACTGGAGCTTCCCACGCTCGAAGTCTTCGAGGTCCATCGCTACGTCGCCGCGACGCTCGAAATCGAAGACCCGAAGGTCGTGGATCGGCAGACGGCTCTGATGGACATCTACCACAAGATCCGGCCCGGCGATCCCGCGACCGCCGATTCGAGCCGCTCGCTGGTCAACTCGATGTTCTTCGACAGCCGCCGCTACGATCTCAACAAGGTCGGGCGTCACAAGATCAATAAAAAACTCGGAGTCTCGCTCCCGCTCTCGGTGCGCAATCTCACCAAGAACGACCTCGTGGCAATTATTGAGTACGTCATCGGCCTCGATGCGCAGTCCGCCCCCGATGCGACCAACGAGATCCGGATGCGCTACACCACCGACGACATCGACCACCTGGAGAACAAGCGGGTGCGCTCGGTCGGGGAGCTTCTGTACTCCCAGCTTCGGATGGGCTTCCTGCGCATGGAAAAAGTCGCCAAAGAGCGAATGACCAGCCAGGACTCCGAGAACATGATCCCGCAGGTCGTTCTCTCGGTCAAGCCGGTGAGCGCGGCCATCAAGAGCTTCTTTGGTTCTTCCCAGCTCTCCCAGTTCATGGACCAGACCAACCCGCTCGCGGAGCTGACCCATAAGCGCCGTCTGTCGGCCCTCGGACCGGGTGGACTCTCGCGCCAGAGCGCCAAGCTGGAAGTGCGCGATGTCCACCACTCGCACTACGGACGAATCTGCCCTATCGAGACTCCGGAAGGACCGAACATCGGACTGATCGGCTCGATGGCGGTCCACGCCCGTGTCGATCCGTACGGCTTTTTGGAGACGCCCTACCGGCGCGTGCTGAACGCAAAGGTCAGCGACGATATCGACTGGCTGCCCGCCGACAACGAGCACCACTACAAGATCGCCCCGGCGAACGCCCCGCTCAACTCGGACAACCACTTCACCAACAAGCAGGTTCAGGTTCGGCACATGAACGAGTACCCGTTCTTCCCCGGCACCGAGGTTGACTACATGGACGTCAGCCCGCAGCAGCTTGTCTCGGTGGCGACCGCGATGATCCCGTTCCTCGAAAACGACGACGCCAACCGCGCTCTGATGGGTGCGAACATGCAGCGCCAGGCAGTCCCGTGCCTGCGGCCCGACGCTCCGCTGGTGAAGACCGGTATCGAGCGACGCGCCGCCCAGGACTCGGGAGCCATTATTCTGGCCAAGCGCGGCGGACGGGTCCGAAAAGTGACGAGCGAAGAAGTCATGGTCGAGGCCAGCGACGGGCGGATCGACCGCTACCCGCTGGTACACCTGATGCGCTCCAACCAGACGACCTGTATCACGCAGCGGCCTATCGTCGATGTCGGGCAGCGCGTCAAGCAGGGACAGGTTCTCGCGGACGGCCCCTGCACCCAGAACGGCGAGCTGGCCCTCGGCCAGAACGTGCTGGTCGCGTTCATGCCCTGGAACGGCTACAACTACGAGGACGCCATTCTTCTGTCGCAGCGGCTCGTCAAAGACGATGTCTACACGTCGATCCATATCGAGAAGCACGAGGCCGAGGCCCGAGACACCAAGCTCGGCCCCGAGGAAATGACGCGCGATATCCCGAACGTCGGCGAGGACGCCCTCAAAGACCTCGACGAAGAAGGGATCATCCGGGTCGGTGCCGAGGTACGCGCCGACGACATTCTCATCGGGAAAGTGGCTCCCAAGGGCCAGGGCGAGCTGACCGCAGAAGAGCGGCTTATCATCGCGATCTTCGGCAAGAAAGCGGAAGAGACTCGCGACGTAAGCCTTCGGGTGCCCCACGGCGAGAAGGGAAAAGTCGTCGATGTCAAGGTGTTCTCCCGGCACAAGTACGAGTGCAACACCTGCGGCTACAAGTACAACTTCTCCAAGCGGCCCGACACCAACAACTGCGACCGGTGCGGCGCGATGGACTCGCTGGAGCGACTGACGCCCGACGAGCTTCAGGCCGGTGTCAATAAACTGGTCCGGGTCTATATCGCCAACAAGCGCAAGATCATGGAAGGCGACAAGATGGCCGGGCGACACGGCAACAAAGGCGTGGTCAGTAAGATCATGCCCGAGGAAAACATGCCGTTCCTGCCCGACGGAACTCCCGTGGACATTGTTCTGAACCCGCTCGGGGTTCCGAGCCGAATGAACATCGGGCAGATCATGGAGACCCACCTCGGTCTGGCTGCCCGCGAGTTCGGCTGCCAGTTCGTCGAGCCGATCTTCGAGGGATCGACGGAAGAAGAGATCCTCGGGGAGATGGCGCGCTACGGACGCACCCGGCGTCGCACGATGCTGACGAAGTACCTTCGAACCGACCTGCATCTTGCCGTCACGTTCCCGGAAGGCGAGGCGGATGAGAACGTCTCGGCGCTCATGGGACCGGTCGAGGCATCGCTTCGGGATTTAGAGGCCCAGGAGCTGGAGCGGATCAGCGCGATCCTGTGCGGCCCGCAAGTCGGGGCGAGCGTCCCGGCGGACTTTCCGTACGAGAAGCTTCTCACCGAGATCCAGGAGCGCGTCTGGCGGCGAGTCGGCTTCCACGAGGATAGCTGCAAGACCAACGTCCGCGACGGGCGCACCGGGCAGACCTTCAACATGCCGGTGACAATCGGGCAGATCTACATGCTCAAGCTCCACCACCTGGTCGATGACAAGATCCACGCCCGCTCGACGGGCCCCTACTCGCTCGTCACGCAGCAGCCGCTCGGGGGTAAAGCCCAGTTCGGCGGCCAGCGCTTCGGCGAGATGGAGGTCTGGGCGCTCGAAGCGTATGGTGCGGCCTACACGCTCCAGGAGATTCTGACGATCAAGTCCGACGATGTCTTAGGGCGCGTCAAGACCTATGAGTCCATCGTCAAGGGCGATGCCATGCTGGAGCCTGGCGTCCCCGAGTCGTTCAAGATCCTGGTCAACGAGCTTCAGAGCCTGGGGCTGAAAGTGACGGTCGAGGACGCCACCGGGGCGGAGATCGACCTCAAGGACAAGGACGAGGACTTCCTCGACGAAGAAGCGTCGCGCAGGCGGCGCGAGCTTCGACGGGAAGCGTCCGAAGATCCCCTTCTGCTCGGTTGAGCAAGTCGTCTTTAAGAGACGGGCGCTGGCTTGCGATAGAGCCAGCGTCCGTCGATTTCGTGTATTTTTTCGTGTCCTCCGAAAGGGGAATCCATGGCAGACGCATCTACGTTTGACAAGATCCGTATCGGAATCTCGTCGCCCGATCAGGTCCGTGAGTGGAGCTACGGCGAGGTTAAGAAGCCCGAGACCATCAACTACCGGACGTTCAAGCCCGAGCGGGACGGGCTTTTCTGTGAGAAGATCTTCGGCCCGACCAAAGACTGGGAGTGCCACTGCGGTCGGTACAAGAAAGTCAAGTTCAAGGGAGTCATCTGCGACCGCTGCGGCGTCGAGGTCACTCGCTCGAAGGTTCGCCGCGAGCGCATGGGCCACATCGAGCTGGCAAGCCCGGTCTGCCACATCTGGTACCTCAAAGGGGTTCCATCGCCGCTGGCTCTCATTTTAGACATGACGCCGCGCCCGCTGGAGAAAGTGCTTTACTTTGCCAGCTACATCGTCACGGCGGTGGACAAAGGCCGGATCGCGGCGGGTGCCGATCAGTTCCGTCAGGCCGTCGAGCAGGAAGTCGTGGCGCTGGAAGGCGAGCGCGACGAAGCCATTGCCGACTGGCGCGACGAGAGCGCCCGCGAGATCGCCCTCGGCAAGATCGTCGAGATCGAGATCATCGAGACCGAAGAGCCAACCGAGCCTGTCGCCGAAGCGCCCGAGACGGATGAAGACGAAGAGATCGAGGAAGTCGAGCCGCTACGCGAGCCGTACTCCGAAGAAGAGATCGCCGACAAGATCCGAATTTTAGAAGATCGGGTCAAGCAAGAAGAAAAAGAGATCGAGGAGCGCTCCGCCGAGCTGCGTGCGACCCTCGACGCCCTGCCCAAGCTGGAGAAGCGCCAGCTCATTATCGAGGACGACTGGCGCGCAATCGAGCGCTTCGTGGACGTTCTTTCTCGCCGCGTCGATGAGTCGCTGTTCGATGTCGTCGAGGCAGGTCTGGGTGGAGCGGCGATCCAGAAGCTGCTCAAGGAAGTCGATCTCGAAAGCCTTCAGCGCCAGCTCCGAAAAGAGATCGAAGAGACTCAGGGACCCAAGCGGCTGCGTGCCATCAAGCGCATCGAAGTCGTCAACGCGTTCATCGAGAGCAAGGCCCGCCCCGAGTGGATGGTGCTGGATGCCGTCCCGGTGATCTCGCCCGAGCTGCGCCCGATGGTCCAGCTTGACGGCGGTCGGTTCGCCACGAGCGACCTCAACGATCTCTACCGGCGTATTATCAACCGCAACAACCGCCTCAAGAGAATTCAAGAGATTCGCGCCCCCGAGAGCATCGTCAATCACGAAAAACGACTGCTGCAAGAGGCCGTGGACGCCCTGATCGACAACGGACGCCGCACGCGCCCGGTCACGGGAAGCAACGGACGCGCCCTGAAGTCTCTGAGCGACATGCTCAAGGGCAAAGAAGGCCGCTTCCGCAAGAACCTGCTCGGCAAGCGCGTGGACTACTCGGGCCGCTCGGTTATCGTCGTCGGGCCGGAGCTACATCTGCACGAGTGCGGTCTCCCCAAAGAGATGGCGCTGGAGCTGTTCAAGCCGTTCGTCATGAAAACCCTGGTCGAGCGTGGCTTCACCAGCAACATCAAGACGGCCAAGCGCATGATCGAGCGGACCCGCCCCGAGGTCTGGGACGCGCTCGAAGAGGTGATCAAAGAGCACCCGGTTCTGCTGAACCGCGCCCCCACCCTGCACCGACTCGGCATTCAGGCGTTCGAGCCGAAGCTCGTCGATGGCAAAGCGATCCAGCTTCACCCGCTGGTGTGCAAGGCTTTTAACGCGGACTTCGACGGCGACCAGATGGCCGTTCATATCCCGCTGTCGTCGAGCGCCCAGGCGGAAGCCCGGATTCTGATGCTCAGCACCCACAACCTGTTCTCGCCCGCCGATGGCTCGCCCATCGTCTCGCCGCAGCAGGACATTGTTCTGGGTGCGTTCTTCTTGACGATGGACAAGTGGGACGACGCCCTGCCCGACGCCGATCTTACCGAGCATCTCGGCAAGGTCACGCTCAGCGATATCGCCCACAAAGAGACCGGAGATGTCTTGGTTCGCGCCGGGCGGTTCTTGAACCCGGAGGCGATCAAAGCGCTGGGCAAGTCGCCCGAGTCGTACGCACCCCTGAGGCTGGGGAGCCGTTTTATCTTCGCCAGCCCGGAGGATGCCGAGCAGGCCTACGAAGCGGGACACCTGGACCTCCACGAGTACATCGCCGTGCGCCTCGGACCCGAGCAGCCGCTGACGGCCATCACCGTGGGCCGAATTATCTTCAACGATATCGTCCCCGACGAAGTTCGCTGGGTCAACAAGTCCATCGATAAAAAGTCCATCACGGCGCTGGTCGCCAGTGTGTACGAGCACTGCGGTTCGCAGCGAACCATCCAGCTTCTCGACGAGCTAAAGGCGCTTGGCTTCAAGTGGGCGACCCGCGCGGGGATCACGTTCTCGCTGACGGACATGAAGTCGCCCGATAGCCGCGCACGGATTCTTAAAGAAACCGAGGACGCCGTCAACCGCGCCAACGCCCAGTTCCGGCGCGGCGTGATGTCGCCCGGTGAGCGAAAGCAGAAGGTTCTGACCCTCTGGACCGACGCGACCCGGCAGATCGGCGACGAGATCGTCGCGAACATCGACCGCTTCAACCCGATTGCGATCATTACGTCGAGCGGGGCGCGCGGCTCGGTCAAGCAGATATCGCAGCTCTCGGGCATGCGCGGACTCATGGCCGACCCGTTCGGAAACATCATCGAGGACCTTCCGGTGAAGTCCAACTTCCACGAGGGACTCTCGGTTCTCGAGTACTTCGTGACGACTCACGGAGCGCGCAAGGGCCTCGCCGATACCGCGCTACGAACCGCCGACGCCGGGTATCTCACCCGCCGCCTGGTGGATGTCGCCCAGGACGTGATTATCCGCGAGATCGACTGCGAGACCGAGGCCGGAATCTTCGTCTCGGAGATCCGCGACGGCAACGACGTGACCGAGCAGCTCTGGGAGCGCATCAAGGGTCGCACCTCGCTCGAAGATGTCGTACACCCCGAGACGGGCGAGATCATCGTCGGCAAGAGCGAGATCATCACCGACAATGCCTCGGTTCTGGTGGAAAAAGCCGGAGTCAAGCGGATCGGGCTGCGCTCGGTGCTCACCTGTGAGTCCCGCCAGGGCGTCTGCGCGACCTGCTACGGACGTGACATGGCGCTGGGCCGCAAGGTCGAGATCGGGGTCGCGGTGGGAATCATCGCGGCGCAGTCCATCGGCGAGCCGGGCACCCAGCTCACGATGCGGACGTTCCACACGGGAGGCGTCGCCACGGCCAACCAGCTGACGGGCGTCGCCAACGTCCGGCGGGAGCGCAACCGCAACCTGCACCAGCTCTTCGTGGACCACGAGTCAGGCCGGGTCGCGCTCGGAAACGAGGAAAGCACCGAGCGCGAGCGTAGCGCCCAGGTCAAGCAGCTTCTGAAAGTGGCCGAAGAGCAGGTCGGCGGGCTTCTGCGCGTCGTCGAGCTGTTCGAGTCGCGCAAGCCCAAGGGCCAGGCCATTGTCACCGAGTTTCCGGGACTGGTTGCCGCGATTACGGAAAAAGACATGCGCCGGGTCGTGATCCACACGCCGGTGAAGATCAACGCCGACGCCAAGGGAATCACGAATCTGATTCTCGCGGAAGAGATCAAGCACCCGGAGACGGGCGACGTGATGTACTCGCCCGGCGAGACCATCGCGACGGATGCCCGCGCCCGGAAAGTACGCGACTCGGGGCTGACCCATATCGTGGTCAAGAAAGAGATCACGGTTCCCTACCGGGGCGAGCTGAAGGTCAAGCCGGGCGACATCGTGGAGGCGGGCGACCGACTCACCGACGGCCCGCTCGATCCGCAGAAAGTCCTGGAGCTTCAGGGCGTCCGGGGGCTTCAAGAATATCTTATTCGAGAAGTGCAGCGCGTCTACAAGCAGCAGGGCGTGGACATCTCCGACAAGCACATCGAGGTGATCATCCGCCAGATGCTCAAGAAGCGCAAGATCGTCGAGCCGGGGGACACGACCTACCTGCACGGCCAGCTTGCGGACCGCTTCGCCCTCGAAGACGCCAACCGTAAGATCGAGGCGCACGACACTCCGGGTCGGCCTGCGACGAGTATCCCGGTTCTGCTCGGAATCACCGAGTCGAGCCTGGCGACCGAGTCGTTCCTGTCAGCGGCGAGCTTCCAGAAGACGACCCGCGTTCTGACCGAGGCTGCCGTGCGTGGCAAGCGCGACAACCTGGTCGGCCTGAAAGAGAACGTCATCATCGGGCGACTCATTCCGGCGGGCACGGGCCTGGCGCAGTACCGAGCGCTGGAGGTCATCTCCTCCGACGGCAAGGCCGTCAGCGTTCTGGAAGTGCCGGACATGCCAGAGGGCCTCGACGACATCTTAGCGCCGCTTCAGGGCACTTCGATGACGGCTCAGACCATCGACGAGGCCAAGAACTTCCTGGGCGGTGATCTCGCCGAAACCACCGAAGGGTAACATCTTCGGGTTTAAAAACCAATCGCCGGGAAGAAATCTCTTCCCGGCGATTTTTTATCGCCCAAACGTATTAAAAAACATCAAATAACCACTTCAAAAAAACAATTGACCATTGAGTTTTGGAACTTGACCGATGAGTTAAAGAACTTGACCATTGAGTTGAAACACTTGACGACTGATTTATCGAACTTGACCATTGAAATATAATTATTGACCGATGAGTTGAAGAACTTGACCATTGAGTTGAAACACTTGACGACTGATTTATCGAACTTGACCGTTCGATTTATTCCACGGAAGCCCTCCCAAAAAAAGAGGAAAATCCCCCAACTTTTTACAGGTAACAAACGATTAAAAAGTCGTCAGGGATTCCTAAAAATGAAACACTTCGTACATGCAGCTCTTCTCGTCGGTCTGGTCTGCGGCCTGCCCTCGCTCAGCCGCGCCCAGGTCATTCTCTACTCCACCACGCTCAGCGGCCCGGCGGAATCGCCGCCCAATGCCTCGGCGGGCACGGGCTTCGCGTTCGTCACACTCGACCTCACCCTCAAGACCATGCGGTTGCAGACCACGTTCTCCGGTCTCACCGGCAACGTGACGGCGTCGCATATCCACGCCGCGACCGCTCTTCCGGGAGTCGGGACGGCAGGGGTTGCGACTCAGACCCCGACGTTCTCCGGGTTTCCGCTGGGCAACACCTTCGGGATGTACGACAACACGTTCGACATGACGCTGGCGTCGTCGTTCAACCCGGCCTACATCACGGCGCACGGGGGAACCACCGCGCAGGCGTTCACCGATCTCTCGACAGCGATTGCGGGCGGCCAGGCGTATCTCAATGTCCATTCGTCGGCGTTTCCCGGCGGGGAGGTTCGGGGCTTCCTGGCACCCGCCGCCGCACCCGAGCCGGGCACCCTCGCACTCGTCGCTCTCGGCGGACTTGGAGTGGCGCTGCGCCTGCGACGGGCACGCAACTCTTGAGAGTCGCAAGACTCGCACTGCTGGCGCTGGCGCTCACCGCGCTCGCGCCAGCAGCGCTTGCCCACGAGGAGTTCTTCTTCGCCAACCTGACCGGTCTCGATGAGTCGCCTTCCAACGGCTCGCCGGGCGTCGGGACCGCCTTCATCACGCTGGACCTGGACCTGGTGACGATGCGCGTCGAGGTTTCGTTCTCCGGGCTGACCGCCGCGACGAGCGCCGCGCACCTCCACGCAACCACCAGTGTCGCGGGTTCGGGAACCGCAGGTGTCTCGACGGAGCTGGCGGGCTTTCCGCTGGGCGCGTTCGGCGGAACCTACGACAACACGTTCGACATGGCCCTGGCATCGTCGTACGACCCGGCGTTCCTTGCCGCAAATGGCGGGACCGTCTCCGGGGCGCTCAACGCGACTATTTTCGCACTGGAGCAGAACAAAGCCTACATCAATCTCCACACGTCGGCGTTCCCCGGCGGAGAGATTCGGGGCTTTCTTACGCCCGTCATCGCAACTCCTGAGCCAGGCACCCTCGCCCTGATCGCTCTCGGCGCGGGCCTCCTGCTACTCCGTCGGCGAACTACACCAATTCCCCGATGAAGCCCCAGAGATGGCCTTCGAGGGCTTTTACTTTGACGGTCTGGCCGGTCAGGTTTCTTCCGGCGGCGAAGTGGACGGTTTTCCCGCCGCGCGTGAGACCCTGCCATTTACCGTCGTCCTTGGGCGAGAGTCCTTCGACCAGAACCTCGAAGACTTTCCCTTCGGCGGCCTGGGTTTTATTGATGTCAATCGCAATTCCGTTCTGAAGCTCGATTAAAGCTTCTAAGCGCCGCACTTTCTCGGGCTGCGGGATTTGATCCGGAAGTTTTGCCGCCGGGGTGGGATCTCGTGGCGAGTAGATGAACATGAATGCCTGATCGAAGCGGGTTTCGCGAACAAAATCCATGGTGTTTTGATATTGCTCTTCGGTCTCGCCGGGAAAGCCAAGCATCAAGTCGGTGGTAATGGAGATTTCAGGCATCGCAGCGCGGAGTTTCTGGACAATTTCTTTGTACTGGCCGAGCGTGTAGCCCCGGTTCATGCGCTTTAAGAGTTCGTCGTCGCCAACCTGGACGGGCAGATGGACCTGCTCGCAGACGCCGCACAAGCTCTCCATCGCTTCGATCACATCGTCGGTGAAGTCTTTCGGATACGGCGACGTAAACCGAATCCGCTCGACTCCGTCCACCGAATCGACGCGCCGAATGAGTTCGGAGAAGCTACACGTCGCTTCCAGCCCTTTAAGGCCGTACGAGTTGACGGTCTGGCCTAAAAGCGTCACTTCTTTGGTGCCATGCGCTGCTAAGTGCTCGACTTCAGCGATAATCTCATCGGCAGGGCGGCTTCGCTCTTTCCCTCGGGTATGCGGGACGATGCAAAACTGGCAGAACTTGTCGCAGCCGTACATAATGCTCACAAAACTCTTTAATTTTCCGAGAGTCACCCGCTTGCGTTCGGGCAAATAAAGCTGGCTCTCGGTTTTTTTGCGCGGCAGCTCCAGTTGAATCAGAACATCGCCCGCTTTGTTGGGCTTCGACTCACCCGATTCGAGCAAGCTCTCACGTTTTCGTACTAAATACGGAATTTTTTCGAGCTGCGCGGTCCCGACGATTAAATCAATGTGCGGCGCTCGCCGGGCGATCTCCGAGCCAGCGCGCTGTGCCATGCAGCCCGTGACCCCAATGGTCAGGTTCGGTTTGTCTTTTTTGAGTTCGGCGAGAATCCCAAGCTTGGAGAACACCTTGTCCTCGGGTTTCTGGCGCACCGAGCAGGTGTTGAGCAGAACCACGTCGGCATCTTCGAGGGAGTCGGCTTTGATCAGTCCGTCGTCGAGCAGTAAGTTCTCGATCTGATCGGAGTCGTCCACGTTCATCTGGCAGCCCCAGGTAATCACATGGAACTTTCTTGGCTTCGTCTCCTCGTTCATGGCAACACCTATTGTATCGCGCCTCACTGCCTGCATGAAAAGCCATTTGACATCGTTCGCGATTTGTGGAATACTGAAATCGACATTCAAATCCGAGGCAGAAAATTAGGTACTCAACAATGAAGTTTCTTTTCTCCCCTTCACAACTCCTTCTCACTGCGTTGCTTCTTTCAGCAATGCCAGGAAGTTGCTTCGCTCAGTATGTCATGAGCAATGCAGAGGTCGATGAAATCGATGTGACAACCCCCTCTGTGATAAAGATCAGCGAAACATTCGTGGTGACAGCACTCACCTCGCCATTGCATGTGGTTTCACACGAAGCATATTACGGCTTCGGCTGGGAGATTGGCTCTTTTGCTTACTACCCTTCTCCATTCAGTAGTATTGGAGGAAGATGGGAAGAAGAATGGCAATACGAAGGCTCAACACCTCCCATTTATCTGGATGCGACGATGAAAAATAATACTTATATCAACGCGGCAAACAGCCCTCTATTCAGTTATCAAACAGCGGCTAAATCAGGACCGCTGTCAATTACTCAGGGGGACTCACATGCAACTACGAATATAAGTTTTCTTTTTCGTCCTTCTGGTAACGCGACGCTTTCCGTATTACTCTTTTCTTCTTCTGCTGTATCAAAAAAATGATCGTGCCATGCATCGTCCAAACCATTAGTCGGGACGAGACTAAGTTGTCTGTTTCCTTGGAGCAGTTAAATGCTTTTTGTAAAGTTCAGGGGCGCGTTGTTATTTTTGAAAACGCACCAACAAATACGTCAACGACAATCAGCCCATCCAAAGATGATATCGTACAAGATTTTGCAGAAACATTCAACTATTCCATTAGTAGTAATAATAAAACTATACTATTGAGTAAAAAATTTTCAAATCTATCTGAAATACCCAATATCACCAAAGAAGAATGTGACTTCTATATTAAGCAGCTTCGCAAAAGCAAAATTTTCGTCCATAAATCAAAACAACAGCTATTGCTTGACATTTTGAATTCTTTGTCTGAAAATCAAAAAACAGAAATAATAAAAGGTGTTCCTGTGTCGGCTATGAAACCGGAACAGCAAGCTATTTGCTGGGATATGGCTACTTCGTTCATGAATCCAAATGTCAATAACTATTTTCAACTAATTGATAATTTTTCAAATAGTAACAATGATAAAACTTTGATTCATTGGGATATGCATTCTGTAAACCAATCAGAATTTCTAACAACTACACTAATCAACCCTTTATATAACACTTCCAAACCGATTTTTGATATAGTTTATAAAAAAAATATCTCTTCTCAATTGAATTTAGCACAGGAAAAATCTGCTTATCGATTTCTAATTTCTGAAGTTGCAGCAAAAATATCAGATACAAATCCCAACATTGAGTTTCTCTTTTCTAACGGGGTGGAGAATAAATCGGTGATTATTCTTGGGGATTTCACTAATAATCCAGAAGAAGTTATTAAAATTATTTGCAAATTGAATAATTTTCAATTTAATATTAAAAATACAAACAAAAAAATTATTTTCTCGATTGACTTAAAACCTGTAACATATTCACCACAAACAATGAACCCGTCTAATTTTTTGAAACGAATCACCCCACCAAATATCCAAACATATTTCCAATCACGAACAACACAATCTTTGAGTATTCACAGCTTAAAATCTGAGGATAGCAATTATTTTGAGTACCTCTCTAATTATTTTTATAATTTAAACTCACCACAAAAAAAAGAAAAAACTATTCTATTGAATGATTTACCCGAAGAAAGAAAACAGCTATTGGTGTTTCTTGTTTATGCAAAACTATTTGAAGCATTGCATTTTTACTCTCTAAATCCCCCCATTCCCGCAGTGTCTGAGTTCAGCAATCTGTCTATACGAATTAAAGATGTTGTTGCCAGTGGACGAAATGCAAGCCAGTTCATAATGTACTTTCCCCAAGCAAAAGGGGAACTGGTTTTGATATCATTCACCAGGTATCAACAGTAATCCGGAGTTATCGATGCAAAGTCAGCGGCTCTTACTTCTTTGTAGCGCCCTTGCCGGGCTTTTGCTCCTGCTGGTCGTGCCGTACCGGATGCAGCAGAGCGGGCAGCGCTCCTGGATTCGCTACGATTTTCTGTGGGAGAAACCCTACTCACCCAAAGGCAAGCACGACGCCATGACGCCTGTCTGCCCGGACAACGGCCCGTTCATGCCGCTGCTCCTGGCCGAGTACGCGATTCTCACTATCGGTGCTCTGGTTCTCAACGAACGCCTGGGCCGCGACGACGTAAAGCTCGAAGACTACCCCGGCTACCAGCGCGGCTTTTGATTTTCGTCAAGCATCGGGTCCATAAATGAACCCGCTGCATGAAATAAGCACCCTGAAGGGTGCTGAAATCGGTCGATGGCGCGACACACAGATGTTGGGTTTGCAGGGGGCTTCAGCCTTCTTCAACTCTTGCAGCGGGCTGCTTTAGCTGCCCGCTGCCACGGACCCGCTGCTCGCCTGCCGCTTTCGCTGGTACAATAGTTTTCTATGCCCCTGGTTGAAGAACTTTCCCCTCTTGTCGAGAGTGCGCTCAAGACGCAGCGCAACGGCTCCGGCGACCTGCCGCTCACGGTCGCGATCAAGGCCGACCTCGCCCCCGACGGCACCCTCGGCGAGCGCTGGGTGATCGCCGATGAGAAAGATATCCGGGTTCTGGGACCGGCGGGCGAGCCGCAGCTCACGATCCCGCTGGCCGGGCTTTCCGGGGCGCAGACCGAGCAGCTCGTCGGCGGGGGCGCTCTGTTCGTGCAGAAAGGCTCGGATCGGATCGAGCTGACACGCTTCACGACGCCGCTGGCCGGGAACATGGCCGGAGTCGCGCGGGCGCTGGATGCGGTCGCAAAAGGCAAAGAACTTCCCGAAGCGGGCCTCGACGATATCGAGAAGAAATGTCCCACCTGCGGGCGGGCGCTCCCCAAAGACTCCGAGGTCTGTCGGTTCTGCTTCGACAAACGCGCGACGTTCTTTCGGCTGCTCTCGTACGCCGCTCCGTTCAAGTTCTACGCCGTGGTTCTCACCGCGCTGATGTTCGCGGGAACGGCGGCGGGGCTGGCACCGGGCTACATCATTAAATTACTCACCGACGACGCCCTCGCGCCCACGCGCCCGCTCAGCGACGCGAGCCGGTACGCGTCGCTCGGACTCTGGGTGAGCGGGCTAATTCTCGCCAGCGTCCTCGGGCTGGGCCTGGGAATCTGGCGCGGGCGGCTGGCGGCCTACCTCTCGGCCAATATTACTTTAAGCATCCGCACCCAGCTCTACGAGAAAATGCAGAAGCTCGGGCTGAGTTTTTACGACAAACGCCAGACCGGAACTCTTCTGACCCGCGTGACGCAAGATGTCAACGAGCTGAATAATTTTTTAGTGGACGGACTGCAAATCTTAGTCGTGAACGGCCTGACACTCCTCGGGGTTCTGGCGATCTTGCTGGTGCAGAACTGGAAATTAACCCTCTTAGTTTTAATTCCGGTGCCGCTTGCCATTTTTGCGACGACGCGCATCTGGAAGTATCTCTTCGGGCGGCTGGAGCGGGTCTGGCACCTGCGCAGCGCGATGGCCGCCGGGCTGAACGCGACCCTCAACGGTGCCCGCGTCGTTAAAGCCTTTGCGCAGGAGGATCGCGAGGTCAGCCGGTTCCATAAGCGGGTCCACTCGCTGTTTCGGGCCAACCTGGACCTCGAAAACTGGTGGGCGACACTGCTTCCGATTCTGGGTTTTGTGATGGGAGCGGGCGGCTTCGTGGTCTGGTACATCGGCGGGCGGCAGGTAGTCGCAAAGAGCATCACGCTCGGGACATTCCAGATGTTCTTCTTTTACCTCGGGCAGCTCTACGGACCGCTCCAGGGCATGACCCGAATCGCAGACTGGCTGGGCCGCGCCCTCACGAGCGCCGAGCGGGTCTTCGAGGTGATGGACACCGAGCCGGATATCGCCGATGTGATCGAGCCGGTCGCGATGCCCGTGATCCAGGGCGGCGTGACGTTCAAAAATGTCGGGTTCAGCTACGACAAGGCCCGCCGAATCCTCGACGATATCTCTTTTGATGTCAAGCCGGGCGAGATGATCGGGCTGGTCGGGCACTCGGGCGCGGGCAAGACGACGATCATCAATTTGTTGTCGCGGTTCTACGATCCCATCGAGGGCGAGATTCTCATCGATGGCGTCCCGATGAAGAACATCAAATTAGACGACCTGCGACGGCAGTTCGGGATCGTGCTTCAAGAGCCGTTTCTCTTTCCCGGCACCATCGGCGAGAACATCGCCTACGCCAAGCCCGAGGCCAGCCGGATCGAGATCATGAAAGCGGGCAAGGCCGCCAACGCCCACGAGTTTATTCTGCGGTTCCCCGACGGCTACGACACGCAGGTCGGCGAGCGCGGCGTGAGGCTGTCCGGCGGCGAGCGCCAGCGAATCTCGATTGCAAGAGCCATTCTCCACGACCCGCGCATCCTCATCTTGGACGAAGCCACCGCGAGCGTCGATACCGAGACCGAGAAGCAAATTCAAGAAGCCATCCAGCGCTTGATTAAAAACCGCACGACGTTCGCCATCGCCCACCGACTGAGCACCCTACGAAATGCCGACAGACTGTTAGTGATCGAAAAAGGCAAGCTCACCGAGATGGGCACCCACGACGAACTCATGGCAAACGACACCGGCACGTTCAAAAAACTTGTAGACATGCAAACCGCCGTCAATAAATTAAAAACCGCCGAAGAAACCGAGAGTGAGTAAATCTACAATGACACTCGATGCGAACTTTGATTTGATCTTTCTGGACCCGGCGAAAATCCGATTGTTTCGGACGGGCGGCGATGCCATTCGCGCAACCATTTCCGATCCGCAGGTGGGCGAGGAAAGGACGTACCTGCTCTGCCAGATCGCGCGGGCGTTCCCGCTCGCGGAGCCGGAGAAGTTTATCGGGCTGCGCGATGGGAAAGACAAGGACATCGGGATGCTCCAGACCCTTGATGGTCTTGATGAAACCAGCCACAGAATCGTGCTTGAGGAGCTGGAGCGGCGCTACTTTCTGCCGCGCGTTCTGAAAGTCAACAAGGCCAAGAAAGAGTATGAGAGCGTCACGTTCGATGTCGAGACCGACAAAGGGCCGCGTGTCTACGTGGTCCAGAACATGCGCGAGTCCAGCCAGGAAGTGCAGCCGGGCCGGGTTTTGATTACCGACCGAACCGGCGCACGCTTCGAGATTCCCGATGTCTACGCGGCGGGCAAAGAAACCCTCGCGGTTCTCGGGCGGGTGCTGAACTAAGTCATGCTTCCGGTTGCCTGGCACGGAACCTGGCGCGGGACGCTTCAGATCGTGCCGCCGCTCAAGAACTATCCCGCAAAGATCGCCATGGAGCTACGCGTCAGCGCGGCAGGCGAGTTCGCGCTGGTCTACGACGGAGCCGTGCGTCCGTACACGCTTGAGGCGGTTGTGGGCGAGCCGACTCGCTTCAACCTCGACGAGCACAACGGAATCACGATGGAGGGCTTTCTCGACAGCGAAACGCTGCACTTCGTCTTCGAGGTGGAGAAAACGCTGCTGGTGACGCGCTACACCCTGGTGGGCAAGACCCTGCGCTACGAGATCCGTACCTTTAAATCTGGGGGAGTAGCTCAGGGCGTGACATCGCTGCGGCACCACTCGGTGCAGAGAGCGACGCTGAAGCGACGATGACCGAGAGTAACTATTCAGGCCTCGCGTAATTTGGCTTCTTGAGGTAGGATTCCTCTCAAGATCATGACCGAGCAGGAAGCGAGCGCACTCTACGACCAGGGCAAGGAAACCGTGGTCGCATGGATTCTTGCGATGGATCAGCGCCT
>JANLTX010000145.1:0-10971 GCA_031363095.1 Armatimonadota bacterium
GGGTAGAGAGAGTGCAGGTCGAATCGTTTCGTAGCCGCGTCCTTGTAGCCATCCCTGGCAAGGCCAGGGATGGGGTCACGCTCCTCACACGGTCTAAAGCCCGTGGTTTCAGCGCGTTCAATGCAATAAATTCGCGGCTACAACTACGAATTCGACCTGCGATTGGCAAGCCAATCTTGTCGAATCAAAGAGAATTTCTGGATTCGACGAGGGAAGCTTGCTTCCTGAAGGTCGAATTTGTAATCATAGCCGCGAATTTATTCGACGGGATCGGGCAGGAAAATCCAAATGCGTTTGCCCTGGGGCGGGTACCATACGGCTGTGAACCTGCTTGTCCTCTCCACCGACCCCTCTCTGCGCCAGAACCTCGAAGACGCCCTCGCTCCGCTGAGCGAGAAAATCGCTCTTAGTTTCACCGACCCGAAAGCGCCCGACGACGCGCTTCTGGCCCGTGCCGAGGGGGTTGTCTGCGGCAATTTTTCGCCCGAGCTACGAGAGAGATGCAACAATCTGCGCTGGGTGCAGTTCTGGAGCGCGGGCGTCGATGGAAAGCTGTTCCCGGCGCTGTTTTCGGGCGACGTGACGGTCTGCACGGGCGCGGGAATCCATGTCGATAGCTGCGCCAACCACGTTCTTGCCCTGATGCTGGCGTTCGCACGCGGGCTACCGCTGGCTTTTGAAGCGCAGCAGACAAAAAACTGGGGGGCGGAGCGAGCCATTCGCAAGGCTCAGTTCGAGCTGGACGGCGCGACGCTCGGGATCGTCGGGGTGGGCGCGATTGGCTCGGCGATTGCTCGGCGCGCAAAAGCCTTCGGGATGAGGGTCATCGGGGTCAGGCGGCACGCAGATCGCCCGGTCCCGCCCGGCTTCGACGCCGTGATCCCGCATCTCCAGTACCACGAGATGATTGTGAGGGCGAGTCATGTGGTTCTGGCGCTACCGCTCACCAGCGGGACGCGCTGGCTGTTCGGCGAGGACGAGATCGAGGTGATTCCGAAGGGCGCGTATCTCTACAACATCGGGCGGGGCGGCCTGATCGACGAAAAATATGTCCAGGCGGCGCTGACAAATGGCTGGCTCGCGGGCGCGGGCCTTGATGTTTTTGAAGACGAGCCGCTCCCGGAAAGCTCGCCCTGGTGGACGACCCCAAACACCATTCTCACGCCGCACGTCGGGGGGAACACGCCGAATTACTGGCCGAGGCTCGCCCGAATCGTCGCGGCCCAGACTGAGCGACTTCTCTCGGGCCAGCCGCTCGAAAACGCTGTGGACCCCAGCCTCGGGTACTGAGAGTTATGCCGTGGACTGAAGTCCCGGCTCGTTAAGTACGTCCGCCTTCGCGGACAGCGAATGGATTCTGTCCACGGAGGTGGACATTCCTATCAAGCCGGGACTTCAGTCCACGGGAAGCAATAGGCCAAATTCGAGTTGCTTGAAAGACTATTCGAGTTGCTTGAAAGACTATTCGAGTTGCTTGAAAGACTATTCGAGTTGCTTGAAAGACTATTCGAGTTGCTTGAAAGACTATTCGAGTTGCTTTCTCAGGCTCGTTCCTCGCCACTCGCTACGCGAGTTACGGTCGCAGCGACCGGGGAGAGACAAAAAAACAACCCCCTCCCACTGCGGAGCATGGGAGGGGGTCGCGAGGCACGAGCGGGGGGAGGGAAACCCTACTTCGCGTGCTTGGCGAGCCAGGCGGCCATAGTACCGATGTTCTTGGCGACGGTGTAGTCGGTCTTTCCGACAACCTTGCCATCCGCATCGATCACGCCGTAGATCGGTTGCGAGAGTTCTCCGAAGGTTTTGTCTTCGTAGTCGAAATTTTTCTCGCCCTCGGAAGGAGTCGCGTGCTCGCCGCCATCGACGTACAGCCGTACTAAAACAAACTTCGACAGCTCGGCTTCCACGTTGGGCTTGGTAAAGACGTTGACCTCAACGTCGCGACAGTTCACTCACGTGTGGCCCGTGAAGTCGATCAAGACCCGCTTGCCCTCGGCTTTTGCCAGGACCAGAGCTTTCTCCACCGAGCTGCCCCAGGCCAGCGTCTCGGCTTTCTGCGCCCCGAGACGGTACGGCGGGACATAGGTCTCCATCAGCCGGTCCATGCCGCTACGCATTCCGTAGAGGCAGTAGACTCCGAACGCGCAGAACAGCCCGGCCCATATCTTCCGTGCCAGAGGTGCTTTTTTCGAGGGAGTTCCGTGACCGAGCTTGAGAAGCCCGAGCAGCCAGAGACCGCCCGCCACGACGATCAGCGCGGTGATTCCGAGAAAGACCTCGCGGGAGAGAAGCCGCCACTTCCAGGCAAGATCGGCGTTGGAGAGAAACTTGAGCGCGGCGGCGATCTCCAGAAAGCCCATCGCGCCTTTCACTGTCGAGAGCCAGGCACCCGAGCGCGGGAGCCTGGCGAGAAGCGGCGGGAACAGGGCGAGCACAAAGAACGGCAGCGAGAGCGCCAGCGCAAAGACGCCCATTCCCAGAACCGGCTGGAGCAGCGCCCCCGCGCCCTGCGCCTTGCTCGCCAGAATAAGCAGGGTTCCGACGAACGGCGCGGTACACGTAAACGCCGTAATGACGAACGTCAGGCCCATGACCAGCACGCCGAGCGTCCCGGACTTCCGCCCACCCGCCAGCCCCTGAAGCGCAGGCGGCAGGTCCAGCGAGAAGATATCGAGCATCGCCAGGCCGAACACGACAAAGAGCAGGGCAAACCCGAGGTTGGTGATCGGGTGCGTCGCGAACCGGTACGCCCCCGATGCCCCCACCGTGACGGCGAGACCCAGCCCGATGAGAATGAACGCCCCGATGATCCCGGCGCAGTACAGCAGCGCGAGCTTCACGACGCCCGCCGAGTCCACGGTGCCCTCTTTCGTGGTCGCCTGCTTGGTAAAAAACGCCAGCGTCACCGGGATCATCGGGAAGACGCAGGGAGTCAGCAAGGCGATCAGCCCCGCCCCGAACGCCGTCGCGAGAAACTGTAACACGGCTACTTCGCTCCGAGGATCAGCGGCGCGACCAGCTTGAGCGCAAACGGCGGAAGGCACCCGGTCTCGTTGCACGCCTGCACTTTCAGGTCGCCGCCGACATTGATCATGCCCTTGGCGGTCTTCGAGGTCAGCACCGGAATTTTAATAACAATCACGCCCTCGTGGATACGAGTCTTTCCGTGAAACAGGGTCGGCTTGGGAAACACGGGCGTTCCGTACTTGATTCCAGGCGCGGCCAGCGGCATGAATTTGGTGGGAATGGCTATCGCATCGCCGGGTTTGGGGTCGTAGATATGGTACTCGCCCTTCATCGTGATGGTGATCGTCAGCAGCGACTTGCCCCCCGGCGCGACGCGGGCGGGGGAGAGCTTCGCGGAGACATCTTCTATGCACAGGTCTTTCTGGCGCTGGGCGGACGCGGGCAGAGCGAGGGCGATCAGGGCGAGAGCGCCCAGGGCAAGCTTCATGTCAGTTTCGTTCCTTCTGAAACCACTATACAGTGCGACACGGAAAAAAAGTTCCGCAAACTACCCCGTAGTTTACTCTGTGTTGACAGCGACGGTGCCGGGCGGCTACAATGGCCCGATGAGTATGGATGAGAAGCCGGTGGTCCACGATGGACTCAAAGGGGTCGTTGCGGCACAGACCCAGGTCGCTGAAGTCGATGGGAAGCAAGGACGCCTGACGTTGCGTGGCTACGATATCTCCGAGCTTTCGGGAACCGTCACGTTCGAGGAAGTGTGTTATCTGCTCTGGCATGGCAAGCTGCCGAATCAGGCCGAGTACGACGCGCTCCGGTCCGAGATGGCCCTCGCCCGTGAGCTTCCCGAGGAAACCATCCAGACTCTGCGCATCTGCGCCCCCCGCGCCGACGGCATGGACTACCTGCGTATCGGGGCTTCGACGCTCACCATCGGCGATCCGGGAGCGCAGTGGCCGATCAACGCCCCCGCCGATTTAGAGGGCAATAAGAAGCGAGCCGCGCGGCTTCAGGCGCAGGTCGCAGCGATTGTGGCGCACGGCTACCGCCTCGGCGAAGGTCTGGAGATCGTTCAACCAAAGCGGGAGCATAGCTTAGCCCAGGGCTTTCTCTACATGCTGGAGGGTGTCGAGCCGTCGCCCGCGCGGGTTGCGGGGCTGAACGCCTACCTGGTCGCGGTCGCCGAGCACGGGTTCAACGCCAGCACGTTCGCGGGCAGAGTCATTCAGAGCACGAACTCGGACATGGTCTCGGCTCTGACCGGTGCCATCGGAGCGCTCAAAGGCTGGCTCCACGGCGGAGTCCCCGGCCCGGTTTTAGACATGCTCGACGACATCGGTTCCGCCGAGAACGCTCAGCCGTGGATCTCGGCGGCTCTCGACCGAAAAGAGCGCATCATGGGCTTCGGGCACCGGGTGTATCAAGTTCGTGACCCGCGCGCGGCCCTGCTCTCGGAGGCTTGCGAGCGCCTCGCCAAAGAAACCGGCGAGACCCATCTCTTGGAACTCACCAAGATCGTCGAGCAAACCACGATTGATGAGCTGGAAAAACGCAAGCCCGGCAACAAGCTCCGTGCGAACGTCGAGCTATACGCGGCGCTGATTCTCCATGCCATCGGGGTTCCCTCAGAGATATTCACCCCGATCTTCGCCATTGGCCGAACCAGCGGCTGGACCGCGCACCTGCTGGAGCAGCTCCCCAAAAGCCTGATTATCCGGCCCGAGTCGATCTACGACGGCGAGCACGGGAAAAAATTCGTCCCGATGAACGAGCGCGACTAACACCGATAAAAAACTCCCCGGAGCGCACTCCGGGGAGTTTTTTTAGGAACCCGGATTCGAATCCCACTCAATCACATACGCAACCGGCCTGTTGTCTGGAACAATATCGTTCCAGTTCGATCCGCGCTGGTTGGCAGTGCCTACCCAGAAATGGAGCTTGTCTTCAGTTCCGCTTGCTCTATCTGGCTGACCAACGTGCCAATTTGTGTATCCCCAGGTCTCCCCGGTAACCCATTGCCAGCCATCGATGGGTCTTGCGGCACCGCTTGCGCGAAAGCCTCCCAGCCAGGGACCGAACGAGCTGCTGGGGCTGCCTCCTGGCCCCCAAAACTCTGGCGCGTTGGTTAGATTGAACACAAAGCTGTTTTCTTCAGCGCTGGTAATCGTTGCCAGATAGCCGCCGCGCACTTCTGCGGCGGCTTTCGCATCGGGCCAGATGATTCCGGAAGGAACGGAGACGACCTGATAGTAGTGGCCGTTGGCGGGGTTGAAGACGATCTCGCCACTGCTTCGTACGGTGACGCTGGCGGTTGCGACGATGCCAGATTCGGTGTCGCGGGCTTCGATAATTGCAGCTCCGGGCGCGACTCCCACGACGCGGCCTGTGCTGTCCACAGAAGCGACGGTCGGGCTACGACTCGACCAGCGCTGCGTGGCGTCGGAGACGAAGACGGCCTGCCCCGAGGCGTCCTGAAACGAGGCTCCCAGCGTCGTCGAGCGGCCCACGGTCACTGTCACAGAGGCCGGAGAGACGTTGCCACGGACAATGGTACTCGCCATCGTTAGCCCGAGCGCCGTGGTCTGCTCCGCGACAATCGTCCCGGTGGTCGTCGCGGACGCCTGCGCGACCCCGAGGCCGCCCGCCTGTGGGTGTGCGCTCGCCGCGACCTGGATCTCGCCCGTCGGGAGTGCGTCGAAACGAGCCTGTACGGTCCCGCCGCCCAATGGACGCTCCAGAGTAGCCGCCCCGATCTCCTGGCCGCCCTGCCGAAGCACAACCCGGACGCTACTGGCCGCCAGCGGGATCAGCCGAGAGCGCTCGGGCCAGCGAACCGAGACAATCGCCCGCCCCGTCGTCGCTCGCTGGCCGCCCCCACACGAACAAAGAATCGGAAGAGCGACCGTTAGACCGATCAGATGTCCACATTTCATACCGCTATTGTACAGGAGTCCACAGGCTCTGGTGTATAATTCGGCCATGATTATCTGGGGTTCCCGAGCCAAAGAAAAGACGCTGGCGAGCGGATCTTTTTTCTGCCCGAGCTGTCAGCTTGATACGAGCTACGACCACATTCGGGTGAGCAACTACTTCACGCTGTACTTCATCCCGACGTTTCCGATGGAGAACCTCGGGGAGTACGTGAAGTGCCGCCACTGCCAGGCGACGTACGAACCGTCGATTCTGAACCTGAGCCGAATAGAGATTTTAGAAGCCACTCAGCCCTGGCTCTGCGCCCGTTGCCAGAATAAAAATCCCGCCAGCGAAGGCGCTTGCGTCGGGTGTGGCACCGCCCGCGCCGACGCCGCGCCGTCCGCTCAGTACGACATGGACGACGAATAACCTGATACGTGCCAGGCAGCTAAAGCAGCCTGCTGCGAAAATTAAATCACCCTGAAGGGCGCTGCAAACTCACTGTGTTGACAGCGCCGTTCACGGTGCTTATTTCTGTGTAGCAGGCTGCTTTAGCTGCCTGAGCGTTCCGGGGCGTGCTACAATAGCCTATGTCCGTCACCTGGATGAAGACCTACGAGGCCGCTCTGAAGAGCGCACGCGCGAGCAAGAAGCTCATCATGATCGACTTCTACGCCGACTGGTGAGGGTACTGCAAAAAGCTCGAACGCGAGGTCTATCCCAGTCCTCAGTTCGCGAGCCTCGGCGGCCAGTTGGTCGCCCTCAAGCAGAACTCCGAGCGCGAAGGACGAGCACTGGCCCAGAAGTTCGGGGTCCAGAGCCTTCCCACGATTGTTTTTCTCGATCCCTCGGGGCAGGAGGTCTCGCGGATCGCGGGGTACCTGCCCACGGGTCCGTTCGTCGAAAAAGTACGGGGAATTGTCCAGCTTTATCGGTCGCTTCCCGGCCTGGAAGCAAGCGTGGCGAAGAACCCGAGCGACAGCAAGAGCGCACTGAGCCTGCTGGAGTTCTATGCGGGCCAGAGTCGCCGCGAGAAGGCCGGGCAGATGCTCGCTAAAATCCAGCGTGCCGACCCGCAGAACGCACGTGGGCATCTGCTTCAGGCGCTGATCCTGACAGCGGACGCCGATGTCACCGCTCGTGCGTGGTCGGCGGCCCGCCCCCGACTGACTCGGGCGCTGAGCCTCGCAAAGACCCCGAACGATAAGGCGTTCTGCCTGGTGCAGCTTGGCATTTGCGAGGCGTCGCAGAATAAGTTCGACGCGGCCATTGCAAACTGGAAGAAAGTGCTCGCAATTCCCGGCTGCCCGCCCCGGTTCCAGCAGGGAGCGCAGGAGTTTATCCAGCGCGCCCAGCGCATGAAACAAAAATAATAATGCTCACTCTCGATGCCTCGTATCTCGCGCCTGATGTCACTCCTGCGATGGTTGCCCGCCAGCGCCCCCGCCTCGATACCGCTCACGCCACCCTGACCGAAGGCACCGGCGCGGGCAACGAGTTTCTCGGCTGGCTCGATCCGGCGGCCATGGTCACCGATGCGGAGCTTGACGAAGTTCTCACGCTCGCCGACGCGCTTCGTGCAAAATCCGATGTGTTAGTCTCGGTCGGGATCGGCGGGAGCTACCTCGGCACTCGCGCGGTCTTAGAAGCTCTTGGCGGCGACAGATCGGTCGAGTTTGCCGGACACACGCTGTCGTCGCGCTATCACACCGATCTACTCTCTCGTTTGAAAAACAGACGCGTCGCGGTGAATGCGATCTCCAAGTCGGGAACGACTACGGAGCCTGCCGTGGCGTTCCGGCTCGTGCGCGGGCTGGCCGTTTCCGGTGGGATCGTCGCGACTACCGACCCGAAGAAGGGCGCACTCCGGCAGCTTGCCACCCAGGAAGGCTGGCCGACGCTTCCTATCGCAAGCGATGTGGGCGGGCGCTACTCGGTGCTCTCGGCGGTCGGGCTTTTGCCGCTCGCGTACGCGGGTATCGACATTAAATCTCTGCGAGGCGGCGCGATTGCCTGCGCCAGAGCCTGCACCGAGCCGGACCCGCTGACAAACCCCGCGCTGTTCTACGCCGCCGCCCGGAACTTGCTCTATTCGCAGGGATTCACCATCGAAGCTCTGGTCGCGCTGGAGCCGCGCCTGCACTTTGTGCTGGAGTGGTGGAAGCAGCTCTTTGGTGAGAGCGAGGGAAAAGAGCACGCGGCGCTGTTTCCGGCCTCGGCGATGTTCACGACCGATCTGCATAGCCTCGGGCAGTGGTTCCAGGAAGGCCGCCGGACCCTGATCGAGACTTTTATCACCATAGACGACGGCGAACCCGAATTAAATCTTCCCACAGGCGACGAAGCGGACGAGCTGGACTATCTTACGGGAGAGCCGCTGACCTTCATCAACGACGCCGCGCACCGTGCGACGGCTCTTGCGCATCGCTCGGGCGGGGTTCCGAACCTCACGATTCACCTTCCGAAGTTAGATGCCTATCACTTAGGGTATCTAATGTACTTCTTCGAGCGGGCGTGTGGCATCTCGGGGTATTTACTCGGAGTGAACCCGTTCGATCAGCCGGGAGTGGAGGCATACAAAGTAAATATGTTCACACTTCTGGGCAAGCCTGGCTACGAAGCACAAGCCGAGGCACTTAAATCCCAGATGATGGATTACCCGAAGGTAACTGTCGGGCCGTAGCTGCCCCCCCACCCCCCGTGCCGCACGGGGGCGAAAGCGTTCGTCGCCCCGCGACGAACGTGTTTCGGGGGACAGCATTTCCCGATTCCGGTTTCAAGCCTCTTCGGTCGTTGTTTTCTTCTTGCGCGTGAGACCTGTCTTGCGTTCGGACTTCGGAACAAACCCCATCTCTTTGTAGAGTGCCCCATTGTCTCCACCGACGCTCTTATCGGCCCGGACGGACTTCACCACATCGTCACAGGCTTCGAGCGAGACCTGATCGACCGTATCTCTCTGCTCCTGCGCTCCCGTCACCTGCGTCAGCAGCGTCTCAAGCTGCGTCCGCGTCGTCTGTGAAGGAAGAACTTTCGCCTGGAACTCGGCCAGCGTCATTCCTCCAAACGACTTTGTTGGGGCGAGCCTCGCCCATGCCGAGAGAATCCGGGAATATCTCTCTTCAATCTGCCCCGGTGCCACTTTCCTCATTGAATGTATCCTTTCTGGATAGACATTTGAAATCTCTATCTCTACATCGATTCTTTCTGTCCGCATATCTGGTTAGACTCTCTCAAAAAACAAAGCCTTCATTTTGAGAAATAAAAAATAAATTCTCAATTTTTAAGATTGTCCCCCAGCCTTGTTTTTTTGCCCCCCGGCCCCCAGTAATGGGGGAGAAGGTTGAGGCTTCGACAAGACCTTTCCTGTCCCCTCATTACTGAGGGTTAGGGGGCAAAGAAACAAGGCCGGGGGGGCAATCTTAAGATGATTCGCTATATCTCGTTGACGGAGCGGGTGATCAAGCTACGACAGAGCGACTGGGTGCCGGTGTGGGTGTAGTAGTCGGTGTACATATCCAAAAATGCAGCCAGGAAGTCCAGCTTGCCCTCAATTCCGTCTACATACTGACTCAATCGCTCCACAATCGCGTTCGGCGTGAGCGCGTTGCGGCTCACGAAGTCCCCGATCCAGCCTGAGGCGGCCCCGAACGTCTCGCCCATGAAGCCGAGCTGCCCCAGAGCGTCGCCGCCGGGGATCATCGTGCGAATGGCCTGGAACGTCTGGTTGTTCTCCAGCGCCGTGGGCGTTAAATTGTTCAGAGTTCCGCTGACCTTGTCTAAGAATCCCTCGCCCAGCGGGAGCATGCCGTCGAAGCAGACCAGCGCGGCCATCCGAATTTGATTCTCTTTCTCGTAAGCGTTGAGCGCAGCGATGAAGTCGCCGATGGAGTCGCCGGGAAGTCCATTGATATAGCAGAACGCGGCCAGCTCCGCGACGATCTTCACCGTCAGATCGACGGTCTGTGTGGTCTCCTCGCTGGGAGTGAGCCGGGAAATGAACTTTAAGAGCGAGAAACGCTCGCCCAGCATGTGCCCGGCGGCAGCAAGTCCGAGTTTTTTGTCCGTGGCATCCACGGCCTGGTAGATCCAGAGGCCGCGCTGATAGCCCTCGCTCGGGTCATCAAAGAGAAAGAGCGCTCTCTCTTTGACTTGTTGGAGCAGGCCAGGGTCGCTCTCGCCGGTGTAAACGGAGAGCATGTTGTCGAAGCCGACCGTGTTCTCCCACTGGCCCGGCGCGACCCAGTCGAGGGCGCGCAATGCGGAGATCGTGACGCCACTGGTGGGCAGGGCGTCGGCATAGGTTGAGATTTGATCCATTTATTTGTTGATTCCTGAGGTTACTTTAGCTCGGAAAGCTCGGAAAGCTTGACGCCAGAGAGGACGCTCTCGGCGTTGCTCGTTCCGCGCACCATGACCTGATAGCGATCCCCGACCAGAACCGCGACACCCTGCTGCCCGACGCGCGACGCCGGGTAGCCCGCGACGCTCTCTGAAGACATTTTGAACTTGTCGCGCGATGACGGGATGCTCGCCAGGTCCGTGATCGCAAGCGTCCCGCCGCCCTTGAGGTTCGCCATCGAGAAGCCGTTCTTCTCCTGAGTGAACGTCACGCCGCTCGGAAAGAACTTGTTAAGGTCCGCGCCCGAGACCGCTTTGGCCGGAAGCGCAGACGTTCCTACCGCGCCTGCCGAACCCATGCCTCGGCCCGGATTCGACGCGGGCATGCCGGGCCTTCCGGCGCGGGGATCGGGCGGCAGGCCGGGCATTCCGGCAGGCTGACGCATCGCGGGCGGCACGCCCAGCGGCGGCGGTGGCGGCTCGGCGGGGCGGTTGCAGCCCAGGCAGCCTGAGAGCAAGGGCGAGAGCGCCAGTGGCAGGGCAAGAAAGAGTCGTTTCATGGCTTACTCATTCGTACTTTCAAAGCGTATTTCCTCCCAGTAAACTTCCCCGGCCAGGGTCATTCAGTTTTCTCTTTGAGTAATTGAATTGCTTCGCGGGGTCGTGCTGCAAAGCGTCGGCATGTCGCCGCGATATTTCTGACTCGCGCCCGACGATTCAGATTGAGGGCCGCTCCACGAAAAAGAGACAATA
>JANLTX010000055.1:0-11477 GCA_031363095.1 Armatimonadota bacterium
CATCATTGTCCGATGTGTGGTTTGTCTTTGGACAGAGACACCAATGCCGCATTCAACATTCTTAGAGCCGCTGTGGGGCTACACAGCGTCAACGGTTAACCGTTGTAGAAGCCGCCGAATTTATTCGTGCGGAGTAGTCACTCTCAGACTCTTTAACAGATTGGCGTCTGTCGGCGGTATAATAGAGTGACTTTAGAGAATGGTGCGGCCCTGCCGTTGTTCGAGGGGCCAGACAACACGTTGACAGAGACGACCCTTTTGATTTCGGAGGTGCCTGAGGGTACCCCTGTACCTCGTCCTACTTTCTCCAGCGCTCCTCAGCAGCAGCAGGTGACCGATAATCTCGGTCAGCTTCTGGATGTCCTGCCGCCGCGTCTGCGTACCTGCGTCGAGCGGGAGGCGGAGCGCGACGACCTGATTGAGATCGTGCTGGATCTGGGCCGACCCGCCGAGGCACGCTTTGCCGGTGGTGTCGCGGTGGAACTGATGCCGTCCGCCCCGACCAACCGGATGCTCGCCGAGGTTATCGAGGACGTCGAGCCGGAGAACGAAGTGACGCTCGAAGACATCGAGTACGTCGAGCGTGGGGTTTCTGAGTTCGGGTTCGACAACCGGGCCGGGATCGAGCGAACACTGCACCGTATCTCGGCGATCCGAAACCGCCGCGAGCGCGTGGTCGGCCTCACCTTGCGCGTCGGGCGAGCGGTCTACGGCACTATCGATATCATCCGAGACATCGTCGAGAGCGGCAAGTCGATTCTCATGCTCGGTCGTCCAGGCGTCGGGAAGACCACCAAGCTCCGCGAGGTCGCCCGAATTCTGTCCACCGAGTTTAAGAAACGCGTCGTGATCGTCGATACGTCCAACGAGATCGCCGGTGATGGCGACATTCCACACCCGGCCATCGGGCGCTCGCGACGCATGCAGGTCAAGCGGCCCGAAGAACAACATGCCGTGATGATCGAGGCGGTGGAGAACCACATGCCGCAGGTGATCGTCATCGACGAGATTGGGACCGAGCAAGAAGCCTTTGCTGCTCGTACCATCGCCGAGCGTGGGGTTCAGCTTGTGGGGACCGCCCACGGAAATAGCCTCGAAAATCTGCTGCTCAACCCGACGCTCTCGGACCTCATCGGCGGGATTCAAACCGTGACTCTGGGCGACGAAGAGGCCCGGCGGCGCGGCACCCAGAAGACGGTTTTAGAGCGAAAAGCTCCGCCCACATTCGACGTGATTATCGAGATCATGGAAGTGGACAAGCTCGCGATCCACCACGATGTCGCGAAAGTTGTGGACAAGATGCTACGCGGTCAGCAGCCGCGTCCCGAGATTCGGGTGAGAAACGCCGGGTCGGGCGAGGTGGAGATCGTCCAGAAGGCCGAACTTCCTCCCGACCGACCCGGCGAGCAGAGTGGCGGCACCTACGGAATGAGCTTCGACCCCGCCGAGGCTCCCGCCCTGCGCCCGACTCTGGAGCCAGGTGGACACAAGAACCTGCCCGCCATCGTGCACATTTTTCCGTACGGCGTCTCGCGCTCCCGGCTGGAGCGTGCGATTGTGAATCTTCGTGTCCCCGCCGTTATCGCCCGCGACTACGCCGGAGCGAACCTGATTCTGGCTCTGAAAGCGACGTTTCGCAAAGACCCCGCGCGTCTCACCGACGCTCGTAGCCGGGGAATGAACACGCACGTCGTCAAGTCTAACACCTACATCCAGATCGAGTCTGCCGTCCGCGAGATCTTCGGAATGCAGCCGATCCTGGGCCAGTCTGACGAAGACTCCGCGCTCGAAGAAGCCGAGAGCGCCATCGAGCAGGTGCAGCAGAGCGGTCACCCCGTCGAGCTGGCTCCACAGAACGCCTACATCCGCAGGCTCCAGCACCAGCTTGTCGATCAGGCGCAGCTCAACTCCCAGTCCCTCGGCAACGAACCTCACCGCCGTCTGAAGATCCTGCCGAAGTAGCCATTGAAGTTTTTTTGTTGGGGCAGGCTCTTAACATCCGATGAAACAGAAATTAGCGTTTGCAGCGGTTTGTGCCCTGTCGATAATCTCGGCGGCTCAGGCCCAGAGTCGGCCTTTTCGGGTTCAAGTAAGCCGTGATGGGCTACTGGGGAGCGTCTCGCTCGACGTGAAGAAAAAGGTGAGCCTCTACGCCGATGCCTACCTCGGAAGCGGGTTTCTGTGTGGTGGCCCTATCGGTCCTCCGGTAGAGCTACGCCCTTCAACCTGTTTTGACAGTTTTCAGAGCATCGGGCTCCTGGTGCGCCGACCACTGAAGCGAGACACCTGGGCCGGAGCAGGTCTGGGCGCATACACCCGGCGCTACCGGGACTGCATCAGCCAGGCCCGAGACACCACCGGGGTGGGGGGCAAGGTCTTTGTCGGGTATGGGCGCGGCGTGCTTTTCGGCGAGCTGACGTTCCATGCGCCGGGCAATCTGAAAAACGCCACGACGGGCCTGACGTTCGGCGTACGTCTATAATGGGGGAATGAGCCTCGCCCCACGCGCTTTGTACCAGCGTCGCCCCGTTTCGTTAGAGTCGCCTGAGAGCGAGGTTCTTCTTGCCCGCGAGCGCCGCTCGATCCGGGAGTTCTCTGACCGTCCCGTCCCGCGCGAGCTTCTTCAGGCTGCGTTGCGAATTGCGATCACCGCCCCGAGCGGGGCGAATCAGCAGCCGTATCGATTTGTCGTTGTCTCCGACCTGAAGCTTAAACAACAGATTCGCGACGGCGCTGAGGCCGAGGAGCGTGAGTTTTACTCGCATCGTGCGCCCCAGGAATGGCTGGATGCCCTCGCGCCGCTGGGAACCGACGACAATAAGCCGTTCTTGACCATTGCACCACACTTGATTGTTGTTTTTCGGCAACTATCGGGGGGAAATGGCGAGAAAATTTATTATCCCGTGGAGTCAGTGGGAATTGCGGTCGGGTTTTTGATCGCTGCGCTGAACCGATTCGGGCTTTCGACGCTCACCCACACGCCTGCTCCGATGGGTTTTTTGAACGAAATCTGCGGGCGTCCCAGGAACGAAAAACCCTTTGTCTTACTTCCAGTTGGCTATCCGGCAGACGGCGCGACTGTCCCCGAGCTGACCCGAACCCCCGAGGCCGAACTGATTACCTGGCGCTGAACAGCAGGCAGCTAAAGCAGCCACCCAGAGGGTACCCGGCACAATCCAAGGAGGCTGAAGCCCCCTGCAAAAACACAATGCTGGTGCAGCGCCCTCAGGGTGCTTGATTCCCCGCAGCAGGCTGCTTTTAGCTGCCTGTGCTTTATCCGAGTTTGCATAATGTTGACTAATTCGGTATATTCAATATGAAATGAGGAGACGCGACGGAACCATCGAGCGGGGCTGGCAAGCGCTTTTAAAAGACGCGACGCCTGCGGAGATTCTGCGCTGGGCCGGGGCGACGTTCGGGGACGACCTGACACTGGCGTGTTCGTTTGGCGGTGTCAGCGGGATGGTCCTGCTCGATCTTACTCGCAAGCTGCTTCCCGATGTCTCGGTTTTCACGCTCGACACGGGCTATCTGTTTCCCGAGACCCACGCGCTCCGAGAGTTAGCTGCCGAGCGCTATAAATTCACGCCGCTGGTGATGACGCCTGCCGAGAACGCGACGCCCGGCCCGAGGTTGCCGTCGCTCGATGCGTGCTGCGCCGCCCGAAAAGTGGAGCCGACGGGCCGGGCGCTCGCCGGAAAGTCCGCCTGGATCGCAGGACTGCGCCGCGACCAGAGCAAGATGCGCGAAGAAGTGCTGCCCATGGCCTGGGACCCAGAGTTTTCACTCTACAAGATCGCGCCGCTCTGGGCCTGGACCGAGGACGACTGCTGGGCGTACGTTAACGAAAACAAGGTTCCGGTGAACGCGCTCCACGCCCAGGGCTACCCGAGCATCGGCTGCACGCACTGCACCCGCGCCGTCGCGCCGGGCGAAGACCTGCGCGCCGGGCGCTGGTCAGACGAAGAAAAAACCGAGTGCGGCCTGCACCTCCCCCGAAGCGCTCCGCTTTCGCCCCCACCCAGCCGCTGGGTACCCGGCGCAGGGGGTGGGGGGCTGGTCGTCTGGCTGACAGGGCTGTCCGGCGCGGGCAAATCGACGCTGGCCCGTGCGCTGGCTGCGGTTTTGAAAGAAAAATTCGGGCGCTGCGAGGTGCTCGACGGCGACGAAGTCCGTGAGTTTCTCTCCAAAGGGCTGGGTTTCTCCCGTGAAGACCGCGACACCAACGTTCTCCGAATCGCCTATGTCGCATCGCTACTGGCAAGAAACGATGTCCCGGTGATCGTCGCCGCAATCTCGCCCTACGCCGACACCCGCGAGAGCGCCCGGCAGCAGATTGGGCCGGAGAGATTCGTCGAGGTTTACGCCGACTGTACTCTGGACGAGCTGACCCGCAGAGATGTCAAAGGACTCTACAAAAAAGCCGCTCTGGGGCAGCTCTCCGGGCTGACGGGCATCTCCGACCCCTATGAGCCGCCCCAAAACCCCGATGTGAGCGTCAACTCAGCCACGATGAGCTTGGAGCAAAGCCTCGAATTGATTCTAAGTACATTGAAAAATAGGAAGTTTATGGAATGAACCAATACTATCTATCTTCACTACGAGAGTTGGAAGATGAGTCAATTTTTATTCTTCGAGAGGCCGCTGCCCAGTGCGAAAACACCGCGTTGTTGTTCTCCGGAGGCAAAGATTCTATTGTCCTGAGTTATTTAGCGAAAAAAGCCTTTGCACCAGGAGCCGTTCCGTTTTTTCTATTGCACGTAGACACCGGGCATAACTTTGAAGAGGCTTTAATTTATCGAGACTCCTGGGCCAAGGCTCTTGGGATGCGACTGGTTATAAAAAAAGTGCAGGATTCTATCGACTCGGGTCGTGTGGTTGAAGAAATCGGGCCCTATGCGAGCCGAAACGCACTCCAAACCGTGACGCTGGTCGATGCTATTGTCGAGCTTCAACTGGATGCGTGCCTGGGCGGAGGCCGCCGCGACGAAGAAAAAGCCCGCGCCAAGGAGCGGTTTTTTTCGCACCGGGATGCGTTCAGCCAGTGGGACCCGAAGAACCAGCGCCCCGAGCTGTGGAACCTGTTTCATGGGAAAAAAGCGCCCGGCGAGCACTTTCGTGTTTTTCCACTCTCGAACTGGACCGAGCGCGATGTCTGGCGCTACCTCAAGCAGGAAGAGATTCCGCTGCCGTCGCTGTATTTCTCGCACAAGCGCCCGGTTTTTCTGCGTCAGGGTCAGCTTCTGGCGGCCTCGGAGCTGATGCCGCTGCTTCCCGGCGAGAAGATCGAGGAGAGAGTGGTGCGCTTTCGCACTATCGGCGACCTGACCTGCACTGGCGCGGTCGAGTCCGAGGCCCGCACTATCGACGATGTTTTAGCTGAGATCGAGGCCAGCCGCACGACCGAGCGCGGCACCCGTGCCGACGACAAACGCTCCGAAGCGGCGATGGAAGACCGCAAGAAAGCCGGGTATTTCTAAGATGAGCTGGCACGATAAACGTGCGGCGAAGGGGCGAAGCGCCGAGGCTCCTTCGGAGCCGAAACCGCTAATTTATGGCTGCGCCTGCGAAGCAGGCTTGGTGGCCTGCCCGCCCCTTTGCCGCACGTTTATCGTGCTGGAAAATCTGGGTGATTTTTCTGAGACATTTTTATGAGCTACACGGTTTCGCGGGAATTACTTCGATTTACGACGGCAGGAAGTGTCGATGATGGCAAATCGACGCTGATCGGGCGGCTTTTGCACGACTCGAAAGCTATTTTTGAAGATCAACGCGAGGCGCTCGAAGCTGCGACTCGAAGACGGGGCGGTGATGGGCTGGACCTGGCGCTGCTCACCGATGGGCTTCGGGCCGAGCGGGAGCAGGGGATCACCATCGATGTGGCCTACCGCTACTTTGCGACTCCAAAGAGAACCTTTATTATTGCCGACACGCCGGGGCATGTCCAGTACACCCGCAACATGGTGACGGGGGCGTCCACGGCGCAGGTCGCGCTGATTTTAGTGGATGCGAGCCGGGGCGTGAGCGAGCAGACCCGGCGGCACCTGGCGATTGCGTCGCTGCTCGATGTTCCTGAGGTTGCCGTTTGTATCAATAAAATGGATGCCGTGAACTGGAGCCAGACGATCTTCTCGGCGTGGCAGGCAGAGATTCTTCAACTTGCTCGGGCGCTCAAGCTCTCGCTGCACTTTTTCCCGATCAGCGCGCTCACCGGAGACAATGTCGTGACGCACTCGGAGAACCTGACGTGGTTTTCCGGCCCGAGCCTGCTGGAGTTCCTCGAAACCGTGACGGTCGGGCAGCGCGGCGAGAGCGACTGCCTGCGTCTGCCGGTGCAGCTTGTCCTGCCGCCGACGGAGAATGGGGGCGGGCGGCGCTACCTCGGGCGACTGGAGTCGGGCGTTTTGCGCGTCGGCGACACCGTGACGACCTTGCCGGGCGGGCGCAGCTCCACCGTTCTCGGAATTGAGACGCCATCGGGCAGCGTGGACGAAGCCGCGCCCCTCTCTTCCGTCGCCGTTCGTCTATCCGACGAGCTGGACCTGAGCCGTGGCGGGCTGATCTCAAGCATCCACGACGCCCCCGAGAGTGTTTCGACGCTCGACGTGGACCTGTGCTGGCTCTCGGAGCGTCCGCTTCAGATCGGAGGGCGTTATCTGGTCCGTCACGCGACCCGCGAGGTGCGGGCCATGGCCACCGGGATCGTCCACAAGACCGATCTCACCACGCTCCAGCCCGTGCCCGCCGAGACGCGCATCGGCCCCAACGACCTCGCCCGAATCTCCCTGCGCCTCGCCGAGCCGCTGTTCGTCGAGCCGTACCGCAAGAACCGCGTCCTGGGAAGCCTACTTCTCATCGAAGAAGGCACCCAAATCCCCGCCGCCGCAATGATGGTGTGACATGCGTCCGGCATTGAAAATACCGGCCTATTAGAAGCAAACCTCCGGCTTGCGATTGCGCGATGGGCGCTCTCGCGCCCCGGCGGGGCGCTTTTAAGAGGCCGGTATTTTCAATGCCGGACGCAGTGTCGGCTTACGACCATGAATTTATTTTTTGAGCCGGGAGGCCCATTTCTGGCGGAACTTGGCGACCTTCGGGGCGACGATGTACTGGCAATACCCCGGATTGGCGACGCTCTGGCCTTTTTCGGCGCGGGCGAAGTAGTTCTGGTGATAGTCTTCGGCCCGATAAAAGCCCGCGAAGTTCTCCAGCGTCGTGACGATCTTGCCTGCGTACAGCTTCTCGGCCCTGATCTCGGCGATCACTTCGAGGGCGAGCTTTTTCTCGGCGGCGCTACGGATCATGATCACCGAGCGGTACTGGGTGCCCGAGTCGTTGCCCTGCCGGTTGAGCTGGGTCGGGTCGTGAACGGTGAAGAAGATTCTCAGCAGGTCTTTCGCCGAGATCACTCTCGGGTCGAACGTGACCTTCACCACTTCCGCGTGGCCGGTGATGCCCGCAGAGACCTGCTCGTAGCTGGGGTTGACGACATGCCCGCCGCTGTAGCCTGACTCGGCCTTGAGAACGCCTTTGAGCAGATTGAACGGCCCCTCGACGCACCAGAAGCAACCGCCTCCAATAATAATGTCCGCCATCTCGTTTATTTCCTCCATCGTGTTCGCTTTCCTTTGCTCTCTGCCCCCTAACCCCCAGTAACGGGGGGATCAGAAAGTGTCTCGTCCAACAACTCCCCCATTACTGGGGGCCGGGGGGCTGTAGATACTATTACCGTTCTTGCTTCGTTTTGGTTCCATTCAGAATAAATACGGCGTCGGCGGTGTAGGCGCGGCCCCGTCGGTCGGAGTAGCGGGCCATGACCTGGACAATTGCGCGGGGCTTACTTGGGAGCGTGAGCTTTAGCAGCGACTGCTTGATCTCAGCATCCTTGCCCACCGCGTCCTGGCCGAAGCCGCCGCTTACGGTTCCGCTCTCGCGCTCGGACGGCACTTCCCAGGTCGTTCCGGGTGCGGTCGAGGCGCTCTTACCCTCGCTGTCGGTGAAAACCGCTCGCAAAGTCACGCTCTGGCCGGGATCGAGCCTCGGACCGGGCGGATCGGCGACGACATTGAACGTCCCGCGCGGCTCGGACTCGGCGCGGGTGATCAAGCTCCGGCCCCAGAGCGGGACTGCGCCAGCGGCGATCAGCCCCAGCGCCCCCGCCGCGATCCAGGGTAGCGCCCCGACGCGCGTCCCCGGCGGCTCGCGCTCGCTCAGCGCCCCTGAACCCAGGCCCATCAGCGCCCAGAGCACGGCATAGACGCCATGAAACTGGTACGCGGGTGAGGCGAGCGCATCGACGCACGCGCCCAGCGCCGCCGCGCTCGCCCCGAGAAGAATCGCCCGCTCGCCGGGGGCCAGCGTCCGGCCCACGGCTCCGCGCAGGGCGAACAGCAGCCACGACGTCACGGCAGCGACGTGCAGCGCCAGCCCGATTCCTCCCGCCTCGGCGGCCCACTGGACATAGAAATTGTGCGCGATGTCCGAGTGGTCCGCGCCGTCCTGGAGTACGCTCCAGTCCTCGTGGCCGAGGTGGGTCCAGTAGCCCTGGAGAATCGGGTAGGTGCCCAGCCCCCAGCCGAGCACGGGTTTCTGCGCCGCCATCTGCGCCCCGCCCTCCCACATAACTTTTCGCACCTGAAACGAGCTGTCTTCTTTGATATTGACAAAGGTCGCGGCACGCTGCGAGAGAAAAGTCGCCAGACCGCCGCCGATCCCCATGACCAGAAGCGCCCCGACGATCAAAGGAAGCGGGGAGCCGAGCGCGTCGCGAACCAGATCACGGGTCGTGCGCGGGCGACGGCGCGGGTCACGAAGCGACGCTCTCCAGGCAAGAATCAGCAGCGTCAGCAGCGCGATTCCGCCGCCGATCCAGGCCGAGCGGCACCGCGCGACGATCCACGCGAAGCCCAGAATCAGCACACCCGCGTATGCCGCCCAGCGCGGCTTTTCATCGAGGTCGGCCAGCAGCGCCGTGGCGAGTGCGACCGGAAAGAGCAGCGCCAGAAGCGACCCGACGCTCTCATGGGTGCCGAAGACGCTGGCGCTGTGGTTCCCCGAGCGCGCGAGCTGCCCGATCTCGGCAGTGCTCCCGAGCCGCGCAAAATCTCCCAGGGCGATGAGACAACCGATCACCAGAAGTCCGACCACGGCGACCCCACGCTCGCGTGCTTGAAGCCCGTACGCGGCGACGAAAAACGCGACACTTCCCGCCACGACCCGGAGCAGCTCGCCGCCCGCCATGGTGCGGTACAGCGGCGGCGTGAGAAACAGCGCGACGCCGGTCCAGAGCGTCAGCAGAACCAGCGCGATACCGGGCGGGCGGCTCAAAACGCCCGAGAGCGTCCGGGTCCAGGTTTTTGTCAGGGCCGCAAGCAGAAGCAGCACCGTGCTCCCGCCAATCGCCATGACGCTTCGCAGAAACCCGCTGAACGCCGGAACCTCGGCCAGCAAGAGCAGCGCCAGCCCGAAAAGTAGCCCCAGGGCGCGGGCGTTCTCGCTCGCCCACTCCAGCGGGTCCATCGAAGCGGCGCGGGTGCGGGCGGTGCTACGTCGCTTTTCTCGTTCGCGCTCCCGCGCTTCCCAGGGATCGTGGCTCATGAGAAAACCTCTTTGGCGTCGATTCGGGCAAGGGCCTCGGTGTGCTGCACCCGACACCGCTCGATGAGAACCTTCAGGCGACGCTCGAACGCGGCGGCGTTGAAGCGCTCGGCGTGGGCGCAGAGCCGGGCCGCGTCGATAGGAATCGCGTCGATGCGCTGGAGGGCTTCTGCCAGCGAGCTTGCCGTCGGCTCGGGAAAGAACGTCCCGGTCTCGCCTTCGAGAATGGTTTCGAGCGCCCCTCCCGCCCCGAGCGCGACCACGGGCCGACCTGCCGCCATCGCTTCGACGGGTGCGATCCCGAAGTCTTCCTCGCCGGGAAACAAAAACGCCCGGCAGTTTGCAAATAAAGACTCCACCTGTCCGTCGGGGACTCGCCCTAAAACCTCGACGGTGGGGCCAGCGAGCGACTTCAGCCGCTCCAGGTCCGGGCCGGTTCCGACGACTTTAAGTTTTGCCCCGATTTTATTGCACGCTTCAATCGCCAGATCGACACGTTTATACGCCACGAGCCGCGAGACAACTAAAAAATAATCGGCGCTCGGATTCTCGACGGGAGCAAAGCGCCCGGTCTCGACGGGCGGATAGAGCACCTCGGCGTCGCGTTTATAAAAAGTCGCGATTCGTTTGACGATGTTCCTGGAGTTTCCGAAGTAGAAATCGGGGCGCTGGGCCGCGACAAAGTCCCACTGCCGTAGCCTGTGGATGATCGGCGGGAGCGCCGCGCGCGCCGCCTGCCCGAAGCCGCCTTCCTCGATGTACTCCTGGTAGCGCCAGGCGAAGCGGGCGGGCGTGTGGCAGTAGTGAATGTGGCACGTCTCCGGCCCGGTGATGACGCCGTGCGCAAACCGGGTGCCGTGCGAGAGAACCACGTCGTAGCCGCGCAAATCCAGTGACTCGAACGCCCTCGGGTAGAGCGGCAAAAAAAGCTTGTTGTAGCGGGCGCTGGCCGCACCGGGCAGCCCCTGCATGAACGACGTTCTGACATCGGCGGTTTTAAACTCGGGGAACGTCGCCTCGGGATCGTAGACCGACGTGAAGATCGGAGCTTCGGGCCAGAGCTGGTGGAGAGCGACCACGACCCGCTCCGCGCCGCCGCGCTGGGTGAGATCGTCGTGAACAAGAGCAATTCGCATGGCTTCGCGCGGCCCGGAGTCCGCCGCAACGACTTCATTCTACCCTGATTCGGAGGAAGCAACTCGGGCGTAGACGCAGGTGTCGCGCAGCTCGCCCTGGGGGTTGCGACACTCGCTCCTCAGAATCCCTTCGAGCGTGAAGTCCGCCCGCTCCGCAACGCGACGAGAGCGAATATTTTTTGCGTCGCACCGGATCTCGATGCGCACCAGCCCCAGCGAAAAACCAAGCTCGATCAGCGCAAGAGTGGCTTCGGTCGCAAAGCCCTGCCCGGTCTTTGTCGTGGCTGCCCAGTACCCGATCTCGCCGCTCGGAACGGCCCAGTCGAAGCGAAACAGCGAAAACATCCCGACAAACTCGCCTGAAGTCTTCTCAAACGCCCCGAACGAGAGGTCCGAGCGCTCTTCAAAGCCCACTTCTCGGGTTTTGGTGCGCTCGCAGGTCTCGGCGACGCTCGGTTTGTCGCCGCGTGCCCATTCCATCCAGGCAGTCAGCTCCGGCCAGCTCGTGCAAACGCCATGGTTGATCGCCGGGCCGTCGCTCTCGGTAGGGCAGCGCAGAATCAGCCGCTCGGACGTAAGCTGCCTTGGGATCTCAATCTCGGTCGTAACTATTCAGGCATACTGAAATGCCGGTAAAATCGTCTCTCCTGCAAAGACGGAGCGTAGACAGTTCAGGAGACTCAAGCCCTGTTTGGCACACGTCTGAAGGTAGCTTCGAGTTCGACAAAACCAGAGAGCACCTTC
>JANLTX010000057.1:0-23319 GCA_031363095.1 Armatimonadota bacterium
GCATTTCTTAGGCACGCCGCAAGCGTTCGTCCTGAGCCAGGATCAAACTCTCCGAAAAAATAATCGAACAAACACAAAATCTCACAAGGAGACTTCACGAATGCTGAATACTCAGAGCATACTTTAAAGTCCATCAGGAAAATGAGCGGCTTGCGCCACACAACTTCAAGGGACTGTTCAGTGTCCAATCCATCATTAACTCGTCACCACTCAAAGAACATAACACAAACCACAGAAACAAATTAATCCAGAGCAAAGCCCCAAACCAACCCGAATCCGTGCGCTACATTCAATGACTGATTTTGTAAAACACTAACGAAAAAAATTGTTAAAGAGTATCAACTGGGAGGTTTAATTCTCAGTATCGCAAGGTACTTGGCCCGGCGACAAGTGGGAGTATATCGCCCCCAGCCAGGGCTGTCAAGGGGCAGACAGGGCTTTTTCCGCATTTTGAGCAACTATTTCTGGAGACCCCGAGGAATCGATCCGGCGCAGCAAGCCCGTTGCCTCATAAAAACCGATTAGAGAGGCCGTTCTTTCCCGGTAAAGCTGCGAGCGAACCTGGCGCTTCTCGGGAGTGTCTTCCTCAGGGCGCAGGCCCAGCTCGCCCCCACAGCGATCACAAAGGCCCGCAACCGACGGCGGCGCGGCGATCAAATGGTAGCTCGCGCCACACGCCTCGCAGACCCGCCGACCCGCCAGGCGGGCGTCGAGGGTGGACTGGCTCAGCTCCAGGAGAAGTACGGCGTCGAGCGGGGTGAAGGCGGCCAGAGAGCGAGCCTGGACGAGCGTCCGGGGGTAGCCATCCAAAAGAAAGCCCTGCGGAGCATCAAGGCGCGGCAGGATCAGCCGGGTGGCCACGTCGTCGGGGACGAACGCACCGCTCAGAATGACCCGAGCGTCCTCGTCGCCGCCTTTGATCGCGGCCCGGAGCAGCTCGCCCGTGGAAAGATGTGGAATGCAAAGGGACGCCGAGAGCCTTGCTCCCAGCGTCCCCTTTCCCGCGCCCGGCGGACCGAGCAAAGCGAGCCGCAGGCGCTTAACGGGCGCGGCCCCGCATCATGTTGTCCGAGTCGTCGCCCCGCCGCTTGATGAAGCCCTCGTAGTTGCGCATCGCCATCTGAGCCTCAATCGCCTGCATCGTCTCCAGCGCCACTCCCACAATAATCAACAGAGAGGTTCCCCCAACAATACTGAAGTTGAAGGTCTTGGGAAAGCCTGCCCAGGTCGGTGCCCAGTACTGGATCAGTGAGATTCCGGCGAGAAACAGCGCTCCGGCCAGAGTGATTCGGGTGAGCACTTTGTCCAGATACTCCGCCGTGGGCCGCCCCGGACGAATCCCCGGAATGAGGGAGCCGTGCTTCTTGAGGTTGTCGGCGATGTCCACGGTGTCGTACTGAATGGCCGTGTAGAAGTACGTGAAGAACAAGACCAGCAGCGCGAAGATCAGCGACGCCCAGACATTGGAGCCGGGCTGAAGCCAGCTGGTCGCCTGCTGCAGGATCTTTCCAATGGCCGTGTTGGACGGAAAGAACTGACTGAGCGTCGCGGGGAAAAGCTGGATCGAGATCGCAAAAATAATCGGAATGACGCCCGCTGTGTTGATTTTGAGGGGGAGAAACGCGCTCCCGCCCTGAGTCATGCGGTTGCCGACCACTTTTCGCATGTGCTGGATCGGGATGCGCCGGGTGCCCTGGGTCATGTAGATCACCCCGACGACCGTCGCTAAAAACAGCACTAAGATAAAAATCACCCCGACGACCGTGACGGCTCCATCGCGCAGAAGGGTTCCGGTCTGGATGATCTGCTGCGGCAGCGAGATCACGATCCCGACGAAGATAATCATCGAGATACCGTTGCCGATGCCTTTTTCGGTGATCTGCTCCCCAAGCCACAGCAGGAACATGGTCCCCGCCGTCAGGGTGATGACCGTCGTGAGCATGTTTGCGATGCCCGGCTGGATCGCGTTCCCACGGACGAACATCGAGTAGAGGCCGAACGCCTGCACAATCGCAAGGCCGACCGAGGCGTAGCGGGTGTAGCGGCTGATGAGCTTGCGCCCCGACTCCCCCTCTTTCTGGATGGCTTGAAGCTGCGGGATCGCGACGGTGAGCAACTGAAAGATGATCGAGGCGTTGATGTAGGGCATGATGCCCATCGCAATCACCGAGAACTTCTTAAGCGCCCCGCCTGAGAACGTATCAAGCACGTTCAGAAGACCACTACCAATAATCTTCTCGACCGCCGCATGGTCGACGCCCGCTGCCGGGACGTGCAGCGCGAGGACGTACACAAAAAAGATAAGCCCGACATAAGAGATCCGTCGCCGAATCTCCGGTACGTTCCAGGCCGCCGCCAGCTTCTCCAGCATCTGCCTTTTTCTCCACTCCTGTCCTCACCTAGCCCCGGAAATTTCCAGGGCCAGCGAGAACTTTTTCTAACCTAACTCTTCGACGCTTCCGCCCAGTGCTTCGACGGCAGCTTTCGCGGAGCCGCTGAACTTGTGAGCTTTGATCGTCAGTTTCTTGGTAAGCGCACCCTCGGCAAGAATTTTCACCGAGACCGTGTGGCGCACCAGGCCGCTGGCCTTGAGCGCTTCCGGGTCCACCGTCGCGCCCGCTTCGAAACGCGTCTCGATCTGGCCGAGGTTCACGATCTCGTAGTGGGTCTTGAAGCGACCGTTGTTGAAGCCACGGGACGTCAGGCCGACGCCAAGGCCGCGCTGCTTGGGCAGGCGGCGATGCATCGGGGTCTGACCGCCCTCGAAGCCGACCTTGGACGAGCCTCGGGCCTTGTCGCCCTTGTGCCCGCGCGTCGAGGTCTTGCCGTGGCCCGAGCCGGGTCCACGACCGATGATCTTTCGACGGCCTTTATGAGCGCCCTTCGCAGGGCGCAGATCCGACAGATTCACTTGATTTCCTCCGCTGTCGCCGCTTCGACGGCAACCAGGTGCCGGATCTTGAAGGCCATGCCCCGCACCGAATCGTTGTCCGGAAGAACAACGCTCCTGCCGAGCCTGGTCAGACCCATGGCGCGGGCCGTGGCCCCCTGCGACTTTTCAAACCCGATGGGGCTTTTCTTTAAGGTGATCTTAAGCTTGCTCATCGCTTGACTCCTTAGATACGACACCCGCGCCAGAAACAGTTCCCGCCAGGGCTTCGTCCATGGTCGGCTCGTTGGCGAGAAGCGGGGACGGCGCTGGCTCGACCGGCGGCTCGGGGATCGCGCCGAGCACCGCACCACGGCGGATCTCGGCGACGGTCTTGCCGCGCAGGCTGGCGTAGTCCTCGATGGTCTTGAGGGTTTTCAGCGCGTTCATGGTCGCCCAGGCGTTGTTGACCGGGTTGTTGGACCCGATGGACTTGGCCAGAACGTCGTGGACGCCCGCCTGCTCAAGGAGCACACGGACCGCTCCGCCCGCGACGACGCCGGTACCGGCGGCGGCAGGCTTCAGAAGAACCTGGCTCGCGCCGTGCTCGGCGAGAATCTCGTGCGGGATCGTGCCGTTGACAATCGGAACCTTGATCAGGTTCTTCTTGGCGGCTTCGGTCCCCTTGCGGATGGCATCGGGGATCGCCCGCGCCTTGCCGATGCCCGCGCCGACGTGGCCCGCGCGGTCGCCGACCACAATCAAGATGGACCAGCTCATCGTGCGGCCACCTTTGTGAGTCTTCTGGACCTTGTTGGTGCGGACGATGCGCTCTTCCAGGTTCAGCGTGTCAGGATGGATTCGTGCCATATTAAAACTCCAGCCCCCCCTCGCGAGCAGCGTCGGCGAGAGCCTGGACGCGCCCATGGTAGAGATAGCCGCCTCTGTCGAAGACGACCTTGGTGATGCCCGCCGCTTTCGCTCGCTCGGCGATCTGCGTACCGACGGCCTTTGCGCCCTCGATGTTGCCACCGCTCTTGCTCTCTTTGAGCGCCTTATCGACGGACGAAGCAGCGGCCAGCGTGTGGCCCTGCGTGTCATCGATAAGGGTTGCGTAGATGTGGCCCAGCGAGCGGTAGACGTTGAGACGGGGCCGCTCGGGGGTCCCGGTCATGCGCTTACGGATGCGCGTGTGGCGCTTCTTGCGCGTTAGATTTTTATCGTTCATGGTTTGCTCTTTTCGCGGAAAGCGAGAGTGCTCGCTCCCCTACCGGAGGGACTACTTCTTGCCGCCCTTGCCGCCGCCGCCCTTACCGGCCTTGGCAGACTTGCCTGCCTTGCGCCGGATGACTTCGTCGCTGTAGCGAATTCCCTTGCCCTTGTACGGCTCAGGCTTGCGGACCTTGCGGACCTCGGCGGCCATCTGACCGACCACTTCCTTGTCGATGCCCTCCACCGTGATGATGGGCATACGCGTTGCGGGGTCCTGCTCGGTCTTAAACGAGATACCGGGCCGGGGCACGAGCGTCACCGAGTGCGAGTAGCCGACGTTGAGAACGAGGCTGCCGCCCTCGACGGCGGCGCGGTAGCCGACGCCCGTGACGTTGAGCACGCGCTGGAATCCTGTAGAGACTCCCACGACCATGTTGCTGACGAGCGTCCGGGTCAGACCGTGCTGCGCCCGGTGGCGCTCCGTGTCCGTCGGGCGCGCGACGGTAAGAACGTCGCCTTCTTGCACCAGCGACATGTCCGGCGACACAGTGCGGCTCAGCTCACCCTTGGGGCCTTTGACCGTCACCAGGCCGTCCGCTCCTGCCGTCACCGTCACGCCCGCAGGCACGGGGATAGGCATCTTTCCAATACGAGACATTTTCAGGTTACTCCCTCGGGATTGTCTCCCGAGTCACGATCACCGAAGAATTCGGAGAATTTAGTAGACGAACGCGAGGACTTCGCCACCGACGCCGACGCTTTTCGCCTGCTTGCCGGTCATGATGCCGCGCGAGGTGGTCAGAATCGCGACGCCCAGGCCACGCTTGACATGCGGAATGTCCTCAGCACCGGCGTAGATACGCAGACCGGGCTTGGAGACGCGCTGAATTCCCTGGATAACCGGGACGCGCTTGTGGCCGATGCCCTGCTGGTAGCGAAGCTGAACCTTGATGCGGTTCTGGGGGGTGTCGGGGATGACCTCGTAGCTGCGAATGAAGCCCTCCGACTGCAAGATACGAAGAATTTCGCGCTTGATCTTGCTATCAGGAAGCTCCAGGGAGTCGTGGTTCGCGCTCTGAGCGTTGCGGATACGCGTCAGGAGGTCGGCGATAGGATCAGAGATAACCATAGTGTGTTAAATCTCCTACCAGCTCGCCTTGCGGACGCCTGGAATCAGGCCGCGATGGGCGAACTCACGGAACGTCTGGCGGGAGAGGCCGAACTTGCGCATGTAGCCGCTGGCGCGTCCGGTGATGTTGCAGCGGTTCTTCACCCGAATCGGGGAGGCGTCGCGGGGTAGCAGGTGTAGCGCCTCGATAGCCTCGAAGTCGCCCTTGCTGGCCTTCTCTTTTAACTCTTTTCGCCTGGCGGCATACTTTGCCACCGTGGCGATGCGACGCTTCTCGCGCGTCTTCCACGCTTCTCTTGCCATTGATTTTCTCCAGGTCCTACGGCTCGCCGCAGGCTTTGGCGCGGGGACTTTTCAGCGCCCCGCCATTTGGGAATTTAGTTGTGCCTGGCCGAAGGCCAAACGGCAGATTATATCACGGCTGAAGCCACTGTCAACCGCGCCTTGACAGCCCGCCTGCCTCGTGGTAGATTGTCTGTCGCACCCGCACCCGTAGCTCAGTGGATTAGAGCGTCTGGTTGCGGTCCAGAAGGTCGCAGGTTCGACCCCTGCCGGGTGTATGAAAAAGCCTCTCGCTAAGCGAGAGGCTTTCTTGTTTATTTCCGCCCGACGCCCAGGTACGTGAAGCCCGCGCGCCGAACTTTCTCGGGGTCATAGATGTTCCTGGCGTCGAAAAGCTGTCGGCCTTTCATCACTCCGGCGAGTTTTTCCAGGTTAATCTGCTTGAACTCGTTCCACTCGGTGACGATAACCACGGCGTCGGCGTCTTTGGCGGCCTCGAACGCGTTTTTGGCGTAGTTCAGATCGGGCAGAACCCGCTTTGCGCTCTCCATAGCGACCGGATCGAACGCAATCACCTCGGCTCCGCCCCCCAGAAGCGCAGAGATTACGTCGAGGGACTTCGCATCGCGCATGTCGTCGGTGTTAGCTTTGAACGCCAGGCCCAGAACGGCCACTTTCTTCCCGGAAAACCCGCCGAGCGCGACTTCCATACGTGTAATGAACCGCCTGGGCTGGTCGTCGTTGGTTTTCACCACGGCATCGAGTATCGGGAAGTCCGTATTGGATATTTTTGCCGTATGAAGCAGCGATAAACTGTCTTTCGGGAAGCAACTACCCCCGTATCCGATTCCTGCGTGTAGAAATGCCGATCCAATTCGGTTATCAGCTCCCATTCCTTTGGCAACCTGAGTTATATCGGCTCCATAGGCATCGCATAAATTCGCAATAGAATTAATAAAGCTGATTTTTGTGGCTAAAAAGGCATTGGAGGCGTACTTGATCATCTCGGCGCTGGCGACATCGGTGATGAACATCGGGCGCTCCAGCGGGGCGTACAGCTCCAGTATCTTCATGGCGACGACTTTATTGGGCGCACCGACAACAATTCGGTCCGGATTCAGGGCGTCTTGAATCGCGCTGCCCTCACGCAGAAACTCGGGGTTGGAGACCACATCGAAATCGACATCGCGCCGTCGGTTGGTCTCGATCACGGAGCGCACAAAGTCGCCCGTGCCGACCGGAACCGTGGACTTGTTGACGACCACTTTGTAGCGGTCCAGCGCGGCGGCGATCCCCCGCGCCGCCGATTCGACCTGCGAGAGGTCCGTCGAGCCGTCGGGCTGCGGCGGAGTCCCGACGCAGATAAACACTACCTCGGACTTGCGCACCGAATCCTCTAAATCCGTCGTGAAGCTCAGCCGCCCCTCCGCGACGTTGCGCTGGGCGATCTCCTCCAGCCCCGGCTCGTAGATGGGCATCACGCCCGCCTGAAGCGACTTGACCTTGCCTTCGAGCTTATCGACGCAGATCACGTCGTTGCCCAGGTCCGCAAAAACGACTCCCGTCACCAGGCCCACGTAGCCTGTCCCAATCACGCAGATATTCATCCTGGTAACTATACTCGGCACCCCTTGCCCTCAGCAACAGCGTCCGCAAGTAACAAATCAACAAATTCCAGCACAAAACGCCTACCTGCGCAACCATCCTCCCCGACGCGCTGTCTATGCCTCACAACGACGAGGAAACAAAATGACAATCGGACAGGTGATGGCAGTTGTCTACCCCGTGCTCCTGGGCGGACTCGGGCTATGGGCGGCGATTCTAATGTGCGGGCTGCTGCTCTCGGGGCGCACGACGCGGGCCGCCCGCGCCCTCGAAGCGCGTCCCGGAAAGCTGGCGCTGAGCGGGCTGGTGGTCGGGACGCTCGGAATCGGGGCGGGGCTGGGCTTGCTCAACGCCCCCGGCATCTTAAAAATAGTCGGCTGGCTGGTGCTCTCGGCCCTGGTGGCACTGGCCCTGATCGGGAGCGCGGCACTCGCGCAACTTTTAGGAAAGCGCATCGAGCACCTGGACGACTCGCGCAGCCCGTTCACGGCGCTCTGGCGCGGCGCAGGAATGCTGGTTCTAGCGGGCCTTGCGCCCGTGGTCGGGTGGTTTCTGCTCTTCCCGCTCCAGCTCGTGATCGCGCTCGGAGCCGGGCTGAGCATCCTTACCCGCGAAAAATCGCCCGCGCTCGCCGCCGACGCCCAGAGCCTCGCATGAACCGCCGCACGCTGATCGGAGTCTCCGGCCTCGCCCTCGCCGCCGCAGGCTGCAACGAAGCGAGGAGAGCGGTTTCCCCTAACCCCAATAATGGGGGAACCTCCCCCATTACTGGGGGCCGGGGGGCAGAACTAAAGGCGGGGGGGCTGCTCTTGCGCCGCGCGACGTTCGGGCCGAGTGCGTGGGAATCAGAACGACTGGAGAAGCTCGGCACGAAAAACTGGCTGGACGAACAGTTAGATGCACCACTGGGAAACGCCGAGAGCGAGGGCGAGAGCGTGGGCTTTCGGTTTCGACTCGCGGGCCTGGAATCCCTCACGGAGGACGGCTACGAGCTGCGCGACTCCGGGGAAGACCTGGTTCTGGCTCAGCTTCAGCAAGCCGCGCTCCTGCGGGCCGCCTACTCGAAGTGGCAGCTTCGCGAGCGCCTCGCGGATCTCTTCACCAACCACTTCAATATCTACGAACACAAGGTCTTCACGCCCCAGACCGAGCAGAACACCGCCGCCGAGCTTGCTTTTTTGCTCGGAAAAGATCAGCGCGACGTGATTCGACGCAACTGCCTGGGAAGTTTCGACGAAATGCTCAAAGAGTCGATGAACTCTCCGGCGATGCTGGGCTATTTAGACAATCAGATCAGCGAGAGAGCACACCCGAACGAAAACTATGCCCGAGAACTCTTAGAACTCCACACACTGGGGGTTAATGGCGGCTACACCCAGAAAGACGTGATGGAGGTCGCGCGATGCCTGACGGGCTGGGGCATCGAAGACCGATTTATGCGCCACCACGGAGCCGTGCGCTGGGAGCCAAATCGCCACGACGATGGCGAGAAAGTCGTGCTGGGCGTGAGAATTCCGGCAGGCGGCGGCGAGAAAGACGCCGAGCGAGTCCGGGAGATTCTAATTTCGCATCCGTCCACGGCGCGGTTCATCGCCCGAAAGCTCGTGCGCGGCTTCTGGGGCACGGGCACGGGCGAAGACAAGTTAATCAAAACCGTGTCAGAGGCCTGGGGCAAGAAAGGCGACCTGAAAGCCATGACCCGCGCTCTGCTCACGCACCCGGATTTCTCGAAAGCCCCGAAGCTTCTGCGTAGGCCGCTGGACTTCACTATCGCGGCGCTCCGGGCGACGGGAGCGGAGACCGACGGCGGACCGGGAATCCAGAGGCACCTCACGACGATGGGGCAGCTTGCGTTCTCCTGGCCCATGCCCGATGGCTACCCCGACCGCACGAGCGCCTGGACCGGCTCGCTCCTCGCCCGCTGGAACTTCGCCCTCGCCCTGGCCTCGGGCGGAATCGACGGAACGAGCCTCCCGACACCCCTCTCCGACTGGGAGCCACTCGCCCTGAGCCTGTGCGCTCCGGAGTTTCACTACAAATGAAACCGGCATTGAAAATACCGGCCTTCCATAAGCGCCCCGCCGGGGCGCGAAAGTGCCCATTCCCGCTATCCCAGCCCGGAGGGCTGGTTCTAATAGGCCGGTATTTTCAATGCCGGACACGGAGGTTCGCACCATGAGCTGGACAACGTGCGAGGGCGGCCCGGTGAGCCGCCGCGATGCGCTCTCTTCGACGCTGGCGGCGGCGCTGGCGCTCTGGGCCGGGCGCTCGGCGCTGGGGCAGATCGCGGTTTCTCAGAACCGAAAAGAGCGCGACGTACTGGTGACGATTTTTCTGCGCGGCGGAATGGACGGCCTCTCGGCGCTCGTCCCCTACGCCGACGACGAGTACCACAAGGCCCGCCCGTCACTCTCGCTCGGACGGCCCAAACCCGGCGGCGTTTTAGACCTGGACGGCTTCTTCGGGCTGCATCCGGCGCTGGCCCCGCTGCTGCCGCTCTACCGCGAGGGAAAATTAGCCCCGCTCCACGGAGTCGGATCGCTCGATCAGAGCCGCTCGCACTTCGAGGCGATGGGGATCATGGAGCGCGGCGCAGCCTCGGACCCGGCGCAGCTTGCCTCGGGCTGGCTGGGACGCACCCTCGCAGCCCTCGACGACGGCCAGAATACGTCGCCGCTCCGGGCCATCGCGTTCGCCCCGGTCATGCCGGACATTCTCCGAGGCGCGACCACGGCCTCGGTTCTCACCGATCTGAGCCAGCTAAAATTAGAGATTCCGCAGAGCGCATCGCCCGGCTTTCAAAAGTCGCTGGAAAAACTCTACGAGCGCGGCGACGAGCCGCTCGCCCGCGCGGGTCGCGAGACCCTGGGCGTCCTCGAAACCCTGAAAAAGTTAGACCCGAAGAACTACAAACCCGCCCATGCCGCCGTCTACCCGGACTCAATGCTCGGAAAAGGGCTGCGCCAGACCGCGCTCCTGCTCAAAGCGAACGTCGGGCTGGAGGCGGCGGCGCTGGACCGGGGCGGCTGGGATACCCACATCGCGCAGGGCGGAGCGAGCGGCTATCTCGCCAGCCAGCTTGACGACGTGGCTAAATCTCTCGCGGCGTTTGCGACCGATCTCGGACCGGAGCTTTCCCGCGTGACGTGCCTGGTGATGACCGAGTTCGGGCGGCGCGTCGGCGAGAACAGCGGCCTCGGGACCGACCACGGACGGGCGTCGTGCTGGTTCGTTCTGGGCGGACATCTCCCCAAAACCGGCGGCGGCAAGGTCCATGCCCGCTGGGCCGCTCTCAAGCCCGACAACCTCGAAGGCCCCGGCGACGTGCCCGTCACCCTGGACTATCGAGATATTCTGGCCGAAGTCGTCACCCGGCGCTTGAAAATAGACGGAGCCGCGCTCTTTCCCGGTGCCCCCGGCCACGGCCCTGGCGTCGTTTGACCCACCGCCGATATGAACATCGGTGAACCACCCACATAAACGGGGGTGGCTAAGGGCTTCGCCGCGATGCCCTCCGGGCGTAACCCGAGTTCGGTACGTCCGGAGGACATCGTGGCGCTCGCGCCCTTCGCCACCGACGTCCATGTCGGCGGATCGGGGGCGGTACAATGGGCGCATGAAGATTCGACTCCCTCTTTTTGCCGCCGCGCTCGCCCTTGGCAGCCTCGCCATCGCTCAGGACGATGCTCCCCGCCCCGAGCGCAAGGCCCAGACCGAAGTCGCCTCGGCGAGCGCAAAATTCGCCACCGTCGCGGCGGGCGACGGCTCGGTCAAAGAAGCGCTCAAGGCCGATGATCTCGACGGCGCGAAAGCCAAGCTCGGCAAAACCGGCGCGTTCACCGGCAAAATCGTGAAAGTTTTTGCCCCGAAAAGCAACGCACGGGTCATTTTGAACTTCAACGACGACTACAAAAAGTCCATCACGGCGGTTGTCGATGCGAAGAACTTCGATAAGTTCCCCAAGCTGACCGAACTCAAGGGCAAGACCGTTTTAGTCTCCGGGAAGTTCGAGGCGTTCAAAGGTGCACCGCAGATGCTGCTTAAAACTCCCGACCAGCTCAAGATCGTCAAGTAAAAACCAATGAAACCGCTCGCGTTGCTTTTTCTTCTGGCCCTGCCCGTGCTGGCGCTCTCGATGCTGACTCCGCTCGGACCAAAGACTCCGCGCTCGGCCCGGTCGATGAGCCAGGCCGCGAGCCGGTTTCTGGCGAGCCTCACGCCCGCGCAGCGCACGCGGGCGAGCCTTCCGTTTCTCGGCGACGAGCGCGAGAACTGGCACTTTGTTCCCATCGAGCGACGCGGGCTGCCGCTCTCGGCGATGGATTCCAGTCAGCGAACGCTGGCGCTCACGCTGCTGAAGACGGCGCTGAGCAAGGACGGACAGCAAAAAGCCGAGACGATCATGGCGCTCGAAGACGTTTTGAAAGCCATCGAGAAAGGCTCCGGCCCGGTGCGCGACCGCGACGCCTACTTCGTGACGGTCTTCGGAACCCCCGATGAAAAATCGGTCTGGGGATGGCGCATCGAAGGGCATCACTTCAGTTTGAACGTCACGGTGAAGGGCGAGCAGGTTTCCTCGACGCCCCTTTTCTTTGGCTCGAACCCGGCAGAGGTCCGTATCGAACACCCGATGAAGGGCATCAAAGTTCTCAAAGCCGAAGAAGAAGCCGCACGGGTATTTCTTGGCTCGCTGAGCGATGAACAGCGGACGATGGCAGTTATTGATAAAATCGCCCCAAATGATATTTTCAGCCATGAAAAGCGTCAGATAATACCGTTAGATAACCAGGGACTGAGTGCAAGTGCTCTCACAAAATCACAAACAGCACTGTTGAGAAAATTAATTGGAATTTATGCGGGTTCCATGGCTCCCGAACTGGCAAAAGCAAGATTAACTAAAATGGAGACGGCGGGCTGGGAGAAACTGGTCTTCGCGTGGGCTGGAAGCGCCACGCGGGGCGAGAAGCACTACTACCGCATTCAAGGCCCGACCCTGCTGATCGAGTACGACAACACCCAGAATGACGCCAACCATGTGCATAGCGTCTGGCGGGATTTTTCCGGCGACTTCGGGCGGGATCTTCTGGCCGAGCATCTTTCGGAGAGCCACACCAGCCCGTGAGCTTCTCGGTGGAGTTTCTGGGCACCGGCACGAGCACGGGTGTCCCGATGATCGGGTGCGGGTGCGCGGTCTGTCAGTCGCAAGACCCAAGAGACAAACGACTCAGACCGTCGATCTTAGTTAAAACGCCCGAGGGAAATCTGCTGGTCGATACCGGGCCGGACCTGCGCTACCAGCTTCTGCGCGCCGGGGTCGCGCGGGTGGAGGCCGTGCTCTTCACCCACACCCACGCCGACCACCTGCTGGGACTCGACGATGTTCGGCAGATCAACCATCTTCAGGGCATGGCGATGCCGCTGCATGGCTCGGCGCAGACGCTCGCTGAAATTAAGCGCGTTTTTGAGTATTGCTTCAAAGAGACCCAGAAAGGCGGCGGAAAGCCCCGGCTCACGCTCCACGAGTTTGAGTCGTACGAGAAATTAACGCTCTGCGGGCTGGAGATAAAGCCGCTCTGGCACCTGCACGGACGGATGCCGGTGAATAGCTTTATTTTTGGAAACAGCTTTGCGTATGTCACCGATATTTCGGCGATCCCCTACCGAACCTGGGACGCTCTGAAGGGAATCGACACGCTGGTTTTAGGCACGGTGCGCCACGAGCCACACCCGACTCATCTCTCGGTCGGGCAGGCGGTGGCGGTGGCTCGCACGCTGGGCGCACGGCAGACCTACCTGACGCACCTGTCGCACCACCTGGGCCACGCTCAGACCGAAGCGGCCCTCCCGCCGAATGTCACGGTGGCCTACGACGGACTCACGGTGCCTTTTTCCCCCGTAGCTCGCTGACGATACGCTCGTACTTCTCGCGCCCACTACCTCGGGTGATCCGGTCCAGGTGTCGTCGCTCGTCGGGCTTCAGGTCAAACCAGCTCAGCCCCCGCGACTTGATCAACCCGTTGATCTCTTTGGTCACTTCTTCATCCGGGGCGATGCCCGCTTGCTTGTACATCTCTTCTTTGGTCATCCCGCCCGGCGGCTTCGACGGCGGCGGGGGCGGCTCGGACAGCGAAGACGTCCCGAGGGTGAAGAGAACGCCCAGCGCCACGCCCAGCGCGGCGACGAGGGCGATGATCGGGCCGTACGCCACCAGCGGCGAGCGCAGCTTCGGTTTCGAATCACTCATACGACTATTTTACCCCGCCCCGCTCGGGCCGTTGCGCTTCAGCTCGTCGAGCCAGGCGGTGGCTTCGGCATCCGAGGGCATCCGCCAGTCGCCGCGTGGGCTGAGCGACCCGCCCGACCCGACCTTGGGGCCGTTCGGGACGCAGCTTCGTTTGAACTGGTTCTGGAAAAAGCGTCGTAAAAACAGTTCGAGCCATTTCTCAATCACCGAGATTTCAAAATCCTCGCCCCAGGCCCGATGACACAGATACAAAATCTTGCTCGGGGCCAGCCCGAACCGGGTGAGGTAGTACAGATGAAAGTCCTGGAGCCGGTACGGCCCGATTTTCTCTTCGGTCTTCTGGCCCGGCTGCACGCCATCGGTTCCAGGAATCAGCTCGGGCGAGATCTCGGTATCGGCGATGGAGAGTAAAACCCGGCTGGCGTCGTCGCCGAACTGATTGGACCCTGCAACCCAGCGAATCAGGTACTGAATCAGGGTTTTTGGCACCGAGGCATTCACATTGTAGTGACTCATATGATCCCCGACTCCATACGTGCACCAGCCCAGCGCCAGCTCGGAGAGATCGCCCGTGCCTAAAACTAAACCGCCGTGGTGGTTCGCCAGCCGAAACAAATGGTTGGTGCGCTCCCCCGCCTGGACGTTTTCAAAAGTGACATCGTAGATTGGCTCGCCCGACGCGAACGGATGGCTTAAATCTCGGAGCATCTGGAGGCAGCTTGGCTTGATGTCCAGCTCGCTCGCGGTGATGCCCAGGGTCTTCATCAGCGCGTGGGCGTTTTCCAGGGTGCGGTCGCTGGTGGCGAAGCCGGGCAGGGTGTAGCCCAGAATGTTGGTTCGTGGAAGACTCAGCGCGTCCATGGCCCGGCACGCGACGATCAGAGCATGGGTGGAGTCCAGCCCGCCCGAGACCCCGATGACGATTTTTTTCACGCCGCTCTGCTGGAGCCTCTGGGTCAGCCCGGCGACCTGGATGTTGTAGGCCTCGTAGCAGCGCTCGTCGCGGGCGTGTGCGTCGCTCGGGACGAACGGAAAGCGCTCGATAGTCCGCTCCAGCGCCAGCACCCCCGACGGCATCTCCAGCGTGAACGGAATATTGTGTATCGCTCCGATTTTTTCGCGCCAGTCGTGGGCCGTGTCGGCGAAGCTCGTCTGGCGCAGCCGCTCGGCCACCAGGCGCTGCACATCGATGTCGGCCAGGATCAAGTCTTCCGTGGAGGAAAAACGCTCGGACTCGGCCAGTTTCTCGCCGTTCTCGTAGATCAGCGCGTGGCCGTCCCAGGCCAGGTCGGTCGTGGACTCGCCTGGCCCGGCTGCCGAGTAGAGATAGGCCGAGAGGCACCGCGCCGACTGCCCGCTCGCCAGCGCCCGTCGGTACTCCGCCTTGCCCACCGTGATGTTGCTCGCCGAGAGATTGGCAAGAACCGTCGCCCCGGCCAGCGCCCCCAGCGTACTCGGCGGCAGTGGCGTCCAGACATCCTCGCAGATCTCCACGTGTAGCGCGAAGTCCTTGAGATTCGCACAACAAAAAACTAAATTCGAACCCAGCGGCGTCTCTTCGCCCAGCAGAAAAACAGACTTCACGCTCACGTCGCGCCCCGACGCGAACTGGCGCTTTTCGTAGAACTCCCGGTAGTTGGGCAAGTACGTTTTTGGCACCAGCCCCAGAACTTTCCCCGAATGAACCACCGCGCAGACATTTAAAAGCCGGTGCTCCACCCGCAGCGGCAGTCCGACCAGCAGCACCGACCGGAGTGTCTGGCTAGCGTCAACCACGGCTCCCAGAGCATCCTCGACCGAGTCTAAAAGTGCGCTCTGATGAAACAGATCGTCGCACGAGTAGCCCGAAAGTCCCAGCTCAGGAAATAGCGCGATAGCAGCCCCTCGCTCGCTGGCCTGCCGCGCCATCGCAAGAGTTCGCTCGGCATTGAAAACAGGATCGGCGACCCGAACATGCGGAATGCAGACAGCCGCCCGGATAAACCCATGGCGATACGGATTGTCAAAAGAAAGTATGCTCACAGGTTCAGTATACGGAATTTCTCCCCGAAGCACGAAGAGTGCGAAAAAGCTGGTGATCTGCTGCCAAGCACACACAACATTCATTTACAATAAAGCCTCAAATTTTCGGGGTAATATAGAAACAATCATGGAATCCGAGCCGCTCGAACCCGTAACCGATGAGACGCCCTCAGAAGAACCAGAAGGTCTGGGGTTGCCCGAAGAAGATGAAACTTGGGGCGATTATCCAATCGATACGGCTCTTATCAGGAACGAATCCCGGACGGTGCATGATATCGTGCGGCGGATCAAGCAAAACTCCTTCATCATGGATCCTGATTTTCAGCGAGATTTCATATGGGATACGGATAAGCAAAGTCGGCTTATCGAATCCGTACTTCTTCGTATACCACTTCCCGTATTCTATCTGGCAGAGGATAGTGAAGGCCGAATGATTGTTGTCGATGGTCTTCAAAGATTGTCCACGTTTCGCCGGTTTTTAGACAATGAACTGGCCCTTAAACTACCCGGAAGCTCTGACCTAAACAAAAAGAAATTTCAGGATTTATCCCCGAAGCTCCAGAACCGCGTAGAAGATTGCAATTTGATTCTCTATATTGTTGATTCCAAGGCATCTGAACGAGCAAGATTGGATATTTTTGAGCGTGTCAATAGTGGTGAACCGTTGTCTCGTCAACAAATGCGAAATTGCCTTTTCACAGGTAAAGCGACGACTTTTCTTAAGATAGAGTCAAAATCTGAAGAGTTTATCAAAGCCACTGGCGGAACCTTGAACGCCAAAACGATGAGAGATCGAGAATTTGTGAACCGGTTCTGTGCTTTTCGACTTCTCGGAATAAAAATCTATGCCGAAGTTGGTGCTAATATGGATGAATTCCTGGCGCTGGCGCTACGAGAAATGAACTCGATGAAAGATGAAGAACTTGAAGAACTTTCCAAAGAATTTAGATCCAGTTTAAATAACAACTACTTACTATTTAACAAATATTGCTTTCGAAAGAAAAAACAAGACACTGATCGAAGAAGCGTTCTTAATGCTGCTTTATGGGATATAATGACCGTAGTTTTTTCATATGTTCACGAAGACTCAATAGAATCCATCAGAGATAAATTCATCTATTCCTATAATAAACTCATGGAAAATGAAGATTTTATTGCATCTATTACATTTGGAACTAATGGTTTGCATAAAACGGCTTTCAGATTCAACCAAATTACTGAAATACTATCAGAATCTATTGATTTTTCCAAATACAACCCAGAAAACTCTCTTTCTCCCGGAGTTATAGTATGATTTCTCAAATCAATCTACAGCTATTTAAATGCTTTGAAAAACTTAAGCTCCCTCTGAGTCCATTAACTCTGTTGACAGGCGCAAACGCCTCTGGCAAGTCCACAGTACTGCAGTCTCTAGTTTTGCTACATCAGACCATGCGTGACAATGAATGGTCGTATCATTTAATGCTTAACAGTTCCGCAATTCAACTTGGGACACTGTTAGATATTGTTGATAAAGTCAATGGCAGGTTTTCTTTCAGCATTGGAGTTGAATCAGATGAAATCACACATCAATGGCGATTCGAAGGTGAGAAATCGGATATGTCCGTAGCTCTGGCCGATATTTGGATTTCCAACCAGACTAATAATGACTTCCCCCCAATTGTCAAACACTTGATGTCGCCGATGAATCCTTCAAAGTTAGGCCATGCTCTTGTCGATTTAACTTACCTTACCGCAGAACGAATTGGCCCGCGAGAAACGTACCCCTTAACTGATAGCCAGCGAATGCAGGTCGTTGGCCCGAAAGGCGAGTACGCCGCAAGCATTCTTCATCAAATGCGGGACGAACCCATTTCGAATCGTTTGCGGATCAAAGATGTCGTGCCGACAGGTCTGAAACAGGTTGAAGCGCGAATGCAAACCTTTTTCCCCGGATGCGGCCTCTCCGTAGTTCCCATTCCTCAAACGAACGCAGTGACATTGGGAATTCTCACGTCTCCCGACACCGACTATCACCGCCCTGTCAACGTCGGTTTCGGCCTGACGCAAATCCTCCCGATTGTCGTTGCCGCGCTCTTCGCGAAACCTGGCGGTCTGCTCCTAATCGAAAATCCCGAGGTGCATCTGCATCCCGCTGGACAGGCGAAGATGGGACACTTCCTCGCTGAAGTGGCAAACTCCGGTGTGCAGGTGATTCTCGAAACGCACAGCGACCACATTCTCAACGGCGTCCGCCGCGCCGTCAAGAACAAGGTTATTCCCGCCGATGACGTAGCACTGCACTTCTTCCGGCCACGAACTCCAGGCGCTGAACAGGTCGTCAGTCCTCGAATGGACGCCTTGGGAAACATTGACGAGTGGCCCGCTGGTTTCTTCGACCAGTTTGACCAAGACAGCAATTTCTTCGCGGGCTGGGGCGAGTAAGCGTGGATATACTCGTCAATGATCGCTCCCTGCACCAGCAGTTCTACACTCTGAGCGATTTTGCCCGGTCGATAGGCGTTGTCATGAAAATGCGAGGTTTGGCGCAGCAGTATGGCAAGGGTTTCTACTGCCATCGTGGCACGACGAGAGCGCAAGTCACTCCTGATTACTCGATGCAGCAGGCGGTTCAATCACTTCAGGTTGACAAACAGCGCGCCGTCATGTCGTGGCTGAACCAGCAAGGCCCGTTCTGGGACGACGAACGAGCGCATGGCGAAGACGATTATTTCTGCCAGGGAGACGACGGAGAGATCGTCACCGACAGCGCCGTCGGAGAAGCAGCGTTCTGCCGAAACCAGCTTGGTTTAGACCGGCGCCTGGTCAGCTTCTCCCCCTCGAACTGGGAGTTTAGCCCTCTTACCGTCACCTGGGTTCGCACTGACGAACCGCCCGAGAAAATCGAGGTTCCGAACTACTGGGAGGTCACAGCTTTCGAGGACGCCGTCCGCTCGGCCCCTGCGCCTCTCACCTCGTGGAATCAACTGGAAGCGGCGTGCCGAATGCGTTGTCCCAGCTTGTTTTTTACTGACGAATGCTTTCAGGGTCTTGTCGGAATCCCGTTTCAAACAGCGACATGCGAGCGAATTCGCGCACAGCTAGAGATTCTCGAACGCCTCAAGGGATGCTTCGAGGAGAGCGGCCACCGAACCGCTGAGGGCCACGCTCTTCAACAGTTGCACTTCACGGGCGATAAAGCCTGGTTCTCGGATTCGTCCGACTCAGAAAAAAGAGAATTTAAGAAAGAACTAACCTTCCAGCATCCCAAAATCTCCGACGAGACGCTGTTTTGCACATGGCATGGGAAAGTAAGAACGCATCAGATGCCGATCCGAATTCATTTTTCCTGGCCGATTCGGGCCGAAGAACCGCTCTACATGGTACATGTCGGCGATAAGTTGACAAAGCGATAGCGGTAGTTGGGGCGAGGCACCCACCCCCGCCCGCCCTATTTTGTGAGAAGCCGACAACCAGATTCGAACTGGTGACCTGCTGTTTGAATAAAGCTGTCCGCATGGGTGTCTATCTCTCCTGTTTTATGAGGGAGTCGGCTGTGTTCATGCTGTTGAGCTTGACTTTCATGAGTGTGGTTCTCCTGATTCTCTCCGGCTCTCTGGCCGGAGGTTCTGGACGGCGAACCACGAAAGCGAAAGCGACGAACCTTGCTCGTGGTTCGTCGCCATAACAGCAACTTCACCACACAAATGTTTACCTGTCAAGTGGCTGGCGGATGGGCGATATAATGGTTGCAACTCCGATGAATATCTCCGAAAAGAGTCTGGCCTACCTGGAGGCGCACATCCCTGAGCTGGCGGATGCCGCCGCGACCCAGGCGTACTGGCAAGCGCTTGCCTCAGGGAGCAGCGTACTCGAAGTGCGGGAGGGGGCGCTCGTCGAGGTCTTCCCTGATGGCACGCAGAAGACGATCAAGCTGCTACCCACCCGCACAACCGTGGCACCGGGCCAGGCCGTGCGCCGTCGATGAACGAGGGGCCGCCGCGACTTCGGATGTTCGCCGGTCCGAACGGCTCTGGCAAGAGTACGATCAAGTCGGTGATCCGGCCCGAGCTGCTTGGCATCTACATCAATCCCGACGAGATCGAGATCGAGATCAAGCGCTTCGACTCCCTGAATCTCCGTGATTACGGCGTGGCGACGACTGCCGAAGAGATCCTCCCCTTTTTCCATAACTCGACGCTACTGGCCCGAGCCGACCTGCTGGACGAAGCCCACGAGCTACGCTTCAACGATGACCGTCTCTCGTTCTTCGCGGTCTCGGTGAACGCCTACTTCGCCTCGGTCGCCGCCGATTTCCTCCGACAGAAGCTGCTGGAGCGGGGCGCATCGTTCACGTTCGAGACGGTGATGTCCTCTCCCGATAAAGTTGATCTCTTGCGAAAAGCCCAGGTGCGTGGCTATCGTACCTATCTGTACTACGTCGCCACCGAAGACCCTATGATCAACGTGTCGCGCGTGCGCCACCGGGTGAAGATGGGCGGGCACTCGGTCCCCGAGGATAAGATCGTGAGCCGCTACCATCGCTCCCTGGAGCTACTCTCCGAGGCGATTCGGTATTCCAGCCGCGCCTATATCTTCGACAACTCCCGCCACGAGCGTCTCTGGATAGCGGAGATCACCGATGGCACGCTTCTGGAGCTGAAAACCGACTCCCTGCCGCTCTGGTTTGAGCAAGCGGTGTGGGACAAGTTCCAGCCCTCCCCTACCCCTTAAGCGTTCGCCGCCACCTCCGCGCGACGCGCTACGGTCGCCGCTCCCGTGCCACTCGAAAGGCTTTCATGGCGGCCACGATTCCCCCGCGAGTGGGTTCCCACCGTCGCCGCAAGCAGGATGAAACTTGATCTTGTCTTCCCCCTCCCGTCCCCCTCCGGGAAGCGTGTAATCAGCCTTTCTCTCTCGTGCTGTGGCGGGGGCAGGGCGTGTGCGCTCCGGGGCGCTGGGTCTGGCGCGTCGGTCGGCACGGGGCGCGGATGCAGCTCGGTCAGCCGGGTTCGCCGCCGCCGTCGCACGGGCGCAAACCGCAGTATCAATAGATGATTTTAAGCACTAATAAACAGGAATTAAATAGAACAAATGTTTGAATTCAGAGGCGTTTTCGGGTAAAATAGTGGTGGCGGGCAATGCCCGACTAACACCTCCAGAAATGGAAAGAGCGCCGGGGGATCGGTCTCGTAAACTTACCCCGGCGCTCGGAAAGAAGCCACCGAAATGGCCACTCAGTCAGATTGTAACACGCTCCTGCAACACGTTGCTACACAGCGAGAAATGCGCGAAGCTCGCGCCGCCCAGGGCTGGTATCTCTACGCTCTTGGAACCGTTCGGGCCGAATCGGCCACGATCATCGCGCCGGTCGTTGCCGATCCGAAAACGGGGGTTGTGGCCCAGGCTCAGTATACGGTCTGCCGCGAAACAGGGCGCTGTTCCTGCCCGGATCAGCAGCGCCTTGATCGTATCAACGGCCAGGCCGAAGGGTTGGGCCTCCAAATAGACCCGCTTATCTGCAAGCACGCTCTCATGGTGCCTTTGCTGCTCAATCGCGCCGAAGAAGAGGCCGAGCGGGTTCGGCTTCTGGAAGCGGCGAAAGCCGCGCCGGTCGCTCCTGCGGCACCGCAAATCCGTATCTCATCTACGGCTCAGTGGCATCTGCGCCGCCGTGTGCGAATCCCGGCAGGGGTGGCGGTATGAGTCGGGCCGTCTCTCTGGAAAGGGGGGCGGCTCCCGCCGCTCCCCGCACTCTTGGCGAGTTCTTCGCCCAGCCGTGTCCTCACTGTAGCGGGGAGATGGAGCGCCGGTCGGTGTCGCTCTACGTTGGGGGCCGAGGCTATGTGTGCTTCTGGCGTTGCTCGGCTTGCGAAGCCCTGCGGGAGGTGAATTGGTCGGAGGTGATCGCTGCACGGCAACAAGCCAGCGGCGTGGCCGAACCGAAGGCGCGGTACGTCGCCGAGGCTTGCCCGGAGCGGTACTATCCGAAGCCGCCGTCTGCGGCTCTGGAGGAGCTGATCCGCACCACGCCGGGCGGGTGGGCAGTGTCGGTGATCTGGTGGTCTCCGCCCCGGCTGGAGGCTCTGGTTCACACGGTATCGGGCCAGAGCCGCTTCTTTCACGGGGAAGTCATCGGCGAATAGGTGAGCCTCCGATTCCCCCGCCGGGCGGGGGTAGGGGAAGAATCGGGCCGGGGCTTGCGCCCCGGCCCACACAAGATTTCCCCCGCCGGGCGGGGGCCAAGGGGACTTTATGGAAGATTGGCTGACGATCAAGGAAGCGGCGGCGCTGCTGAAGCTCTCGGAGCACACGGTTCGCGACCAGGTGCGGCTGGGGAAGATTCCCTCGACGAAACTGGGTCATCGGACGGTGCGTGTGCGAAGGGCGGAGATTGAGGCGCTTTTGCCGAAGGGTTCGCCGGTGGTGGGAGCGGCTGGGCCTCGGCGGCGGGGTCGGGTGGCGGTCGGGGAGTGGCTTCTCGGGATGGGCGAGGGCGAGGGGAGCGCGGAGGAGAAGCTGGCGGCGATTCGCGCGTTCGCCAGCGGGCTGATCGCCGAATAGGCTCTTTTGCGGGTTCGGAGAACCTTCGGCGACGAGATCGCCCTCGTGAGGAGGGGCTAACCACTCGTCCAAGGCCGCGATCCCGGCGTTCGTTTCCGGGAAGTCCGCGTCGGTCGGAGTGGCATCGTAGCCGAACCAACTTGGTAGAAAGTTTCACCGCGATGCCTCGTTTCTTCACTCTCTACATTTCCGACGATACTTGGGACGATCAGTCGTTGGACAGGCTTCATGTCAGAAGTACCGCCTGTCGGCGGCTTGGTGTCACCGTGGGAGACCGTCTTTACCTGATTCGCGTGTTCGACGGCTTTCCCGTGCTCGATGCCTGTCTGGAAGTCGAACGAATCTGTTCGTGGGAGGAGGCTGCGATCGCTTTGGGGCGGTCACCCGAGACGCTTTCGCCACGGGTAGAGTACGTGTTGGGAGCCTCTCCGTTTCCGCCACATCCGACGGTCATTCTGGAAACGGATGTCGTCGAGCGTCTACGCTTTGTCTCGCCCACCGGACGAAAGCGTTCGCTCTCTGCCCAGCGAAACCATCGTGGCAACATGGTGTTTTCCATTGCGAGCCTGGCGGGGCTTCGAGAGCTGACGGCAGAATCTGCGGCGCTTCTGAAAGCGGCTATTCGGCAGCTTTCGCGGCTGCGAACTCCGTAAAGGGCTTCTTCCACTCAATCGCCGGGAAGGCTTCCTGGAGCTCGGCTTGCAGGCTGGGCTTGTTCAGGCTGTCGAACGTGACATCTTTGTACGTCTTCTTCAGCTCGATCTGCTTGACCAGCGCCTCGACTCTCGGAAACGATTTCCCCAGCTCGTGACGAAGCCAACGTTCCGCTTCGGGCCGGGTGGGCTTTTCGCCCAGGCAGCCGTTCCGTAGTTCTGGCGGAGGCTGTCTTGTCACCAGCGGAAGAAGGGCGCTCGTGAGCTGATCCAGCGACTTTGCGATCTCACCTTCCAAGTTTTGCTCAAGTTTCGCCCGATAGACTTCCAGGTCATTCTCTAGCGTTTTGAGTTGCTTTTCCATCGCGTCCTGCTTGCTACGAAGCATCACGTTTCCGCCGAGAGATTTGACTGTGTGAGTGAATTCTTTGCGGATTCTGTTCAGCGTGTCATGGAGCGGTTTGTCGTTGATCTTGCTGTGGTCGCTGATGAGCTGATAGGTGGTGCGGAGACGCTGCTGGATCTGTTCGTTTTTAGCAAGAGGCGCGAGCGATGGCGGAAGCGTGATCGTCTGCCGTCGAAGCGATGCGCCCTCCAGGCTGAGCTCGACGTACTGAATGTGACTACTCCGCACGAATAAATTCGGCGGCTTCTACAACGGTTAACCGTTGACGCTGTGTAGCCCCACAGCGGCTCTAAGAATGTTGAATGCGGCATTGGTGTCTCTGTCCAAAGACAAACCACACATCGGACAATGATG
>JANLTX010000071.1:0-15195 GCA_031363095.1 Armatimonadota bacterium
TGTGAATCTGTCGGATAGATTCTGTATTTGTAACACTTTACGTGCATTGCTATTCCTTGGTATAGCATGGATTCACACTTAACGCCTTCGTCGGGCTAAAGCCGAAGTACATCAACTGAGGCAAGCCCGCTTATCCACTGCCTCTGAAGAGGCGAGGCTTGCAGCGGGCTTTATTCCGTCAAACGACTATTTCAAGGCTTTTCGGAAGATCACTTTGTCGTCACCGGCGCTGTAGAACTCTCTAATTCTCGCTTCTTCCACATAATCGTTTTTTCGGTAAAACGAGCGGACGTATTCAAAATCTTCCGTCCCCGATGTTTCCACCAGCAGAATTCGCTCACCCAACTTGGAAAGTAGTTGCTCCACAGAACGAAGCAGTGTACAACCGTGGCCCTTCTTCTGATGATCTGGATGCACCGCGATCAAATAAAGGTTCCATGTTCCCTCCGTCATTCGTTCTGGCGCGACATAAGCGATGCCAATAACTCCATGATCGTCATCGACAAGCCATTTTTCCTGATTTTCTTCACTTTTGAAATAACTATCGAGCATCTGGGCAACCTCTTCGGTCTGCTCAGACTCAAACAAGCCGCTTGCTTGTGCAACGGCGATAATCTGTGGAACATCGTCCACGTGGGCAAGTCGGATCATGCGTTCAATCGTTCTTTCTTTCGGAGCACTCGGAGTCGCTCGCGACCTTCGCGTCCTGAATACGCAACGCTCGGCGTTTCGTCACTTTCCAGGGCGAAGTACGGCGAGAATCGGGCGTCGAGTTCGTCGAGCGTGGAATTGAACGGCGGACCGAGGGCCGGGTCGGGGTTTTCGCGCGGACTTAGATAGAACACGGCGAGTAAAATCCCGCCGGGCTTCAGGGCAGAGTGCACCGAGCGCACATAGTCGTCGCGGCGGTCTCGGGGAATGGCACAGTAGCAGGTATGCTCGAAAACCCCGTCGAACGCGCCCAGAAGCTCGCCCGGCAGGGCGAAAAGATCGGCCTGAACGATCTGGACATTCGGCAGATCAGCCAGCGCCCGGCGTGCGTCGGCCACAGCGGTCGGCGCATAGTCCAGCCCCACGACGCTCTCGGCTCCCGCGCCCGCCAGCGCCCGCACGTCGTGGCCGCGTCCGCAGCCAGGCACCAGCCAGCGCCCCGAAATTTTATTTTTTGAGAGATAGTCGAGCAAAGGTGGGGCGGGTGCGCCCTTGTCCCAGCCCGCCTCGCCTGCTCTGTAGAGCGCATCCCAGTCTGTCATGCCGCCATTCTACGGCACCGGGAACTTCCGCCAAGCTCCCGGTGTACCGGAGGCATGTCCCTTCGCGCCGACCTTCAGAACCTCCACGCTGCGTTCCCCGAGCAAGACACCGTGCTGCCGACGCTGTTTGTGGGCCACGGCAGCCCGATGAACGCTATCGAAGACAATCCGTTCGCACGGACCTGGGAAACGATTGGGGCAGACCTGCCCCGCCCCGAGGCGATTTTATGTATCTCGGCGCACTGGGAAACGCGGGGCACGTATCTCACGGCGATGGAGCGCCCAAAAATCATCCACGACTTCGGCGGCTTTCCGCCCGAATTGTTCGCCGTGGACTACCCCGCGCCCGGCTCTCCGGCGCTGGCGACGCTGACAAAAGAGACGCTACGTGAAACCAGCGAAGCCGGGCTGACCCAGGACTGGGGCCTGGACCATGGAGCCTGGTCGGTTCTGCGCCGGATGTTCCCCGGCGCGAATATCCCCGTCGTGCAGCTCTCGCTGGACCGGGACCAGCCCGCAAACTTTCACTATGCGCTGGGACAAGCCCTGCGCCCGCTCCGAAAGCGGGGGGTTCTGATTGTCTCCAGCGGGAACATCGTCCACAACCTGCGGCTGGCAAAGTGGGACGACTCGGTGGCGGACTGGGCGCAGGAGTTCGATGCGCTCTCCGCCAGGAAGATTCTCAGCGGCGACGACCAATCCCTGGTGAGCTATGAAACCCTCGGGGCGGAAGCGCGGCTCGCGGTTCCGACGCCAGAACATTACTTGCCCCTGCTCTACACGCTCGGCCTGAGAGACAAAAGCGAACCGGTGAGCTTCTTCAACGAAGGCGTCACGCTGAGTTCCATCTCCATGCGCTCCGTGCGTTTCGGGTGAGCTTAAATTGGGTAAAATTGAGAAATGAGAGTCAAACGACGGCAGGCGCTGCTGCTTGCCACTCTGGGGCTGCTAAAAATCAGTCGGGCGCTGGCCATGTCGCAGTACATGAAAGACCTCGGAAGCTACATCCACGGCAACAGTATCTGGAAGCCAACTCTGCGCTACTGACCCAACTTTTCGCCATCGAATGAATTCGTGGCTAAGAGTACAAATTCGACCTTCGGCTCGCAGGCTCGCCTCGTCGAATCCAGAAAATCTCTAAATTCTCCGATTCGACAAGGTTGGCTTGCCAACCGCAGGTCGAATTCGTAGAGGTAGCCACGAATTCATTCGATGGTAGACGAACTGACCCCCACCGTGAAAGTGCCGGTATAATCGTGCCCATGGGACTGGTTATCGACGGCGCGATTATTCTTCTGTACTTTGTGGCGATCTCCGCCATCGGCCTGTACATGGGCCGCAAGGAAAAAAACCTCCACGACTTTGCGCTCGGGGGGCGGATGATTCCGTGGTGGGCCGTGATGGCGAGCATCATTGCTGCCGAGACCAGCGCGGCGACCTTCTTAGGCGCGCCAGGCGAGGGTTTTGAGAAGCGCTCTCTGGCGTATGTCCAGCTCACGCTCGGGGTAATTCTGGGGCGCTGGGTGGTCGGGACGGTCTTTCTGAAGCCGTACTACGAATATAAAGTCTATACCGTCTACGACTATCTTGCGATTCGCTTTGGGCCGCGCACCAAGAGCTTTGTGTCCGCGCTCTTTCTGCTCATGCGGACCCTGGCGTCGGGCACTCGTTTGTTTATTCCGTCGCTGGTGATGGTGCTGGCCTGGAAGCTCTTCGTCGAGAACGGCGGAAAAACCGTCGCATTCCGGCAGGTCGATACGGTCGGCCCGTACCTGGTCGCCATTATTACACTCACCATTTTAACCGCGTTCTACACGGCCAAGGGCGGCATCAAAGCGGTGATCTGGACCGACGTGGTTCAAGCCTGCCTGATGTTCGGCTCGGCCCTGGTGGCAATCGCGACGCTTTTAAATCACATCGGCGGCCTCGATGTGCTTTTGAAAGCCGTCCCCGCGATGGGTAAGCCCGAGGGTTACCTGGTTACCGGCTTCGAGCCGCATCTGATCGAGGAATGGCAGAAGTCCAGCGGACATACCGGCCCGATGGGCTTTGGAGACTACCTCAAGCTGATCTTCACCGGCGAGTATACGATTTTCTCCGCGCTCTTCGGCGCAACTATGATGAATATTGCCATGTTCGGCACCGATCAGGACATGGTCCAGAGAATGCTGACCGCAGAAACTCACCAGAAAGCCAAACGAAGCCTCTTAACGGCTGCTTTCATGGACGTTCCTATCGCAGCGGTGTTTACGTTCATCGGGATTCTGCTCTACGTGTACTATCAGCAAGTTCCGGCCAACATGCCCAAGGCAAACTCCGATATCTTCGGGGCCTATATTCTCAATGTCATGCCAATTGGGGTGCGCGGACTGGTCCTCGCCGGGGTCTTTGCGACCGCGATGGGTTCGCTCTCGGCGGCGCTCAATGCTCTTGCAACCAGCGCCACCAACGACTGGTATGTCCCGTTCCTGGCGAAGAAAGGCCAGTACAGCGACGAAAAAGTGATGCAGGGCGCACGCTTCTTCACCGTGGTTTTCGCCGTGCTGATGGTCATCGTCGCGGGTGCGTTCGCGTACATGAAGGTCAAGAACCCGGACATTCGGATCATTCCGGTGGTGCTGGGGATCGCGGGCTACATCGTCGGGCCGATGCTGGGCGTGTTTCTGCTCGGAATGTTCACCAGGAACCGTGGCTCGGACAAGGGGAACATGCTCGCGGTGATCGTCGGGCTGCTCACCACGGGCTTTCTGGGCGACCTGCACATCAAGGTTCTCGACCCGCTTGGGATCAAGGTCGCGCACCCGGCGTGGCTCCCGAACATCTCGTTCACCTGGTTTGCGCTCATCGGCTCTCTCACGGTCTTTTTAGTCGGCGTCTGGTTCACCACCCCGCCCGACGTTCTCGAAGCCGCCCGCAAGAAGCGCGAGGAGCCAGAGGGCGACGACCACACCGGCGAGGTTCCGCTGGCGCTACGCTGATCTATGGATTTTCTCGTGGAGGAATCAGGCGCTGAAGCTGCGGCTCCCAGACCCAGCGCATCTTTACGACATCCTCGGGGCTGGTGCACCACTCGATGGGAATGTGCAGGCAGTGCTCCACGGAGAGTCGTAGATCGGCGCGTGCCTGCTGAAGCGAGTATTCGGGCCTATCGAGCGCTTCGTGCCAGCGCCGCAGGATCGGCTCCTCCCAGGCCCGAAACAGGTCCGCCGGGTGCCAGAGGGCGCAGCAGTAAGCCAGGTCGTATGCTGCCAGGCCGTAGGTGAGCGACCAGTCGAACGGCTGTCGGTCCAGAAAAAACGCGGGCGCAGCGGCGCCTTTTGGCGTCAGGATATTTCCCGGATTGAGATCGCCATGAAGCAGGCTCATTCCACGCGGGTCGGCCCAGCGCGTCCGTAGGTTATTCTCCAATGCGTCGAAGCGCTCGGCCATCGGAACACCGACGGCCTCTTCGAGCGGCCCGACTCCGGGGCGAATATGATCGAAGTAGCGCGTCCAGGTCGCCTCGCTCGGCGGGGGCTGCGACTCCCAGTGGTGCGCGTGGAGCCGTCCCAGCGCCTCGGCCACAGCGAGGCCGTACTCCAATGTCGGTGGAATTTCGAAGCGATTGGTAAAAGTTTCAGAAAGGTCGTCCAAAAGCAGGTGATACCCCGCTCCTTCCTCGAACTGCGCATCCCAGCACCGCACCAGCGGCGCGTTTTCCATCCCGACGTAGTCTTTCGTATAAAAATCGACCTCAGAGCGCCCAAAAGTTTCTCCAAAACACATTTTCAGACGCAATTTCCGATTTTTACCAGACTCCAATGAAACTACAAGCTGAATCTGATGCGCCCAGGTGCTCTCCGATGATAGCGTCGTAAATTCCAGGGCCGATTCGCCGAGGACTTCGCTCAGCCAGCCCACCGTAATGTCTTCCACCCGACGAATCACGCTCACCGAATCCGCTCCAGAAGCATTATCCAATCGTGGTTCACATCGCTCCAATCGGGCTCCGAATCGAACCATACACCATCGCGTGGGTTAAACCAACGCCATCGATAATCCTCAGGTCGTCCTTCAACCTGCCACCAGTGTTTGTAGTTAAAGGGAATGTAAAAAATATAAATTTCTGGGTTTTCTTCATCAATTCGAACTCCCTTTAAGCAAGAGGAACCGCCAAATCCATCTCCATCGTGAACTGATAATTCCAAATCATTGGAAATAGCATCGAAAAATTTACTCAAAAACCGAATTTCATTTACCCATTTCTTAATTTCATGCGGCTCACTAAATGGCAAACAGTGATGTTGAACAACGCTCTCCCAGAACCGTTTTCGACGATGATCATATTTATCTCCTTCTATAAAATCAATTTCGTCGCCCAGAAAATCTTCAAGCATAAATTCTTCCGTCACAGTGGGAAAATAGGTAATAAGATCGTCAAAATCTTCCTTATCACGACGAATCACGCTCACCGGTTTGCCTCACTACCTGGTTTTCCCAGTTTCGAGTCGAAGCAAACAACAGGGCTATTTAGGGGGTGAAACGCAATTTTCATGGCTGTTTCCGGGTCAGCGTCAGTACGACTTCTTTCTGAGGAAGTTCGACAAAGAAATAGCCACCTGCGTGCATTTGCTCTTCGACAGCGATTTCTTGACACAAAATAGGATCAATCCAGCGCTGAATGTACTCTCCAGCAGGAATTCCGAAACCAAGCTTCGTTCCCGCCGGACTTTCCGAGAAGTATGCCGCTAAAAATCGCCCCGGATCGCCCAGAATGGGCACAGAGATATTTCCGGCGTTCCAGGTAAGTGATTCATTGAGTGATTTAAGGTTCCAGGCTTCGATTTTTTCTAAGAATCGACGTAAGTAGCCAAGTTGTGTCCGCAGGTCTGTGCCTCCGTAGCCCGGAGTCTTCGTGCCCTCCACCGAGTAGCTGCCGCCCGGAGTATTCACGGTGTAGCCGTAGTCGAGGTGCGAGAACATCGCCCCACCGCTCATCAGAAATCGCCAGGCTTCCTTGCGGTACGGCTCCGCGCTCTGCCCGGCAAACCCGGTCTCATCGTCGGCAAGCACCAGCCCGAGGTGCTGATTGAGATGCACCGCCTCGGGGATCGAGTAGTGAAAGTTCACGATCCCGATGTTCTTCGGAAGCTCCGAGAGCTGCCCGGTTCTGTTGGCGAAGTTCAGCGCGACAAGTTTTTCTGGAGCTACTTCGGCCAGAAGCTCGGCGACTTTGAAATGAAATGCACTATACCAGCCATGATCCTGGTTAGAGTACGGCTCATTGATAATCTCAAAGTAGACGTTGTCAAATTTTTCTAATTCTTCGGCGGCTTTCCGAATAAATTTCTCCAGATACAGCCAAAGTCCATCACTTTCAAGAGCATAGACTTTGATTTTATCTGTCGGGCCGACTTTCTGGGCTGAATTATCCGGGTGCATCGGGCTGGCAAGCCAGAGATTATCGTTATACCAGTGGCAAAACAGTACATATTCCACCAGAATTTTCTTTTCGCTGGCTTTAGTTAGAAATTCACGAAGTCGATCCCAGTAGCGCTCGCTCCAGACATCTAAATCGTACAGGCCGTCCCAAGTTAGCTCCCACGGGCAGCAAAACGCCTCGGGGCGCGGCGCTAAGAGGTTGTCTTCGATCCCGAACTCGCCGGGAAGCTCGCGGTAGGTGCCCGAGAAGATCCTGCACTGGTTCAGCCCATAGCTCGCCATATCCGCAAGATACGGCTCGAAATCAAAATCGGCGTTGAGAACAGCGCCATAGTGTTCTCCAGAACCAACCGAGAGTATCGGTTGACCCTGAAATTCTAAGTAACGCGGGTTTTTAAGGTTTTTTTTGATCATAATTCTAAATCCTCCAGAAACGGTAGGTGCTTTCGGTACTCATGTAGCTCGACGAGGCATGGCGAGACACGGAATGCTCTTTTTTGATTGCCTGCATCGACGAGACACTCACCAGAGTAGTTAAAAACAACGCTTTTTCCTGGATACGAGAAATTGGGATCGCTTCCAATGCGGTTTACTCCGATCACATACGCTTGATTCTCGATAGCACGTGCTTTTAGAAGCGCAAGCCAGTGCGAGATTCGGATTTCGGGCCAGCTTGCGATTACAATAAACATATCCGGGCGGTCTTTTCGCATCGCATCGCGAAACAGCTCGGGGAAGCGTAGATCGTAACAAACAAACGGGCAAATTTTCGCGCCGCCCCACGTGAAACTTTGTGTCTCACGGCCCGGCGCGTAGGTCTCGCCCCCCGGACGAAACGGCTTGATCTTGGCGTAGCGAGCGAGAGTCTCCCCGGTCGGTCCGATGGCAAGCGCTTCGTTTTTATTGTCACAAACCCGCCCGCCGAGCACACCGACGGTGTATTTTCGGGCGATCTCAGTCAAAAACTCGCGCGTCGGGCCGTCGTCGGGTTCATTGGTGATCCTAAGGTCGTGCGAGAAGCCTGTGGAGAACATCTCTGGCAAAACAAGCAGAGCGCCCGGCGTGGGCGGGTCGATCTCCAGCAGATTGCGAACCGCTGTGAAGTTCGTCGATGGGTCTTCCCAGGCAATATCCCATTGAAATCCATATATTTTCAAAAAGTTGCCTCAATCCCTTTGATTAAACCAATCATAGCATTGTTGACTGGAGTTTGGATATTTTTTTCTTTTCCAGCAGCCGAAATTGCTCCGTTAATTACGTCAATTTCCGTTTTACGTTTATTTTCAATGTCTTGAAGCATCGAGTTTTTTGTTCCCGAGGCTAATTTCTGCAAATTATCTGTGATTGCCTCCCAGCGCTCATCAAAATTCAGTGAGATTCCTGAGGCAACGGCCACAGAAACGGCCTCGGAGAGAAGTGCCTGCATGGTGTCTTGCAGCTCGGGTGTCTCTAAGAGCCGATCTACCGTGACCCGAATACTGGCCGATGTCGGGAGCGTCACGACGTTCAGCGCGAGTTTTTTCCAGATCTCGTCGAGCACCCGGTCGGTCGCGGTCGTCTCCCAGCCAGCGGCGTTGAGCACGCCTGCGATCTTCTGGACGCGCGGGCTGACAGGGCCGTCGATCTCACCCAGGAACGTCATCCCGCGCCCGGCATGATAGAGATGCCCGTGGCCGCGCACCGTGGCCGAGTGATAGCTGACACCCACCAGCACGCGCTCGGCCCCGACGATATGAGAAATTTTCGGCGCGTTGCCCCAGCCGTTCTGGAGCGTCAGGACCATGCTCTCGGGGCCAAGCAGCGGCAGAGCGCTCGTGACAGCCGCTTCCGTATGATAACACTTGACAAAATTCACCACTAAATCACAAATCCCGATACTCTTCGGGTCACGGGTCGCGCGAGCCGGAACCCGGCGGCTCGCGCCAGACCGGTCGTCGATCTGAAGTCCCCGGTCGTTGATCTTCCCGACCACATCAGGGTTGACATCGATTAGAAAAACCTGGTGCCCCCCCTCGATCAGAACCGCGCCGAACGCGCCGCCCATCGCCCCACCGCCCCCCAGAACTGCAATCTTCATGAACCTTCGCTTTCCTCTACAGCGTTGATTTTATCGTCCTTGCCAGCGCGGCGTGGGCGGGTTCGTCGAAGTGAACGCCGTCGAGGGGGCTGACCGAGAGGATCGTCCCGGCGTCGAGGAACAGGCAGCCCAGGCTACTTGCGACCTCGGCGTAGACCGACGCGAGCGCCCGCGAAAACCCGACAGCGCGGACCGAGTCGAACTCGGAGAAGCGAATCGGCCAGGCCAGCGGCGGCGGCGCGACGATCACCGGGGTGGCACGAAGCTCCAGAACGCGCCGTGCGATCCGCTCGATGGCGTCGGCGGCCTGATCGGGCTTGTGCTTGAAGCGGCTCTTGGCGTCGTTGGTGCCGAGCATCACGATCACGTAGTCCAGCGGCCCGTGCGTGTCGAGCGCGAGATTCAGGGTCGCCCAGCCGCTTCGCTCCGCGATGAGCGGGTCGTCGAAGCCCGTGGTCCGGCCCGAAAGCCCGGCCTCGCTGACTTTCCAGCCCTCGCCCAGAAGCGCCTGAAGCTGCCCCGGCCAGCGCACGGGCCACGGCAGCCGGGAGAGGTCGCGCGGGTCCGCTCCCCAGGTGTTCGAGTCGCCATAGCACAAAAGACTTTTCATGAAATCTCCCTGATTTCGTGTGGCTCCAACGAATAATTTTTTTTCTCAAATTCAATTTCTTGGGATTTGTTGGTCATATTTGCCATCAAAACAAGTCTTTCTCCCGTTTTTTCAACCGCCAGAATCTCGACTTTCAGAGAATCGGGAGAATTTATCGGAAAAACTTTCTCGGCTCCAGCCAGTTGTTGCAGTAATTTCTCCGTCGGCGTGTCCAGAACCCCGCGCGGGCCGTGCGTTTCAAAGAGCGTGATGCTCTCGACGCCCGCTTCGGCGAGGTATTTCAGGCTGGCGAGAGTCCAGGCGGCGCAGAACGTACTGCTCTGGCGCGGGTCGGCGGGTGGCACGGTGCGGGGCTGCGGCGTCGCGGCATACGGATTGCCGTGCGGCAGGAGCGTCAGGGGCGAGACGATCACGCCCAGCCCGCCCGCGTGCCGCCAGGCGTCGCGCGCCACGACGCCCTGAGCCGCTGCGGTCTCGACAATCGATGCCTCGTCGAAGGAGTGGACCTGTGGCGAGATCGCAAACGTCACGCCCCGTTGCCCCCCGGCCCCCAGTAATGGGGGAGAATGTGGCGGGAAGCGGTTCAGAAAGAGATAGTCGGCGTCGGTGCCGAGAAAGATAGGGGTCTCGGGGAACGCGGCGCGGGCGGACTGGAGGAGTGCGTCGTGATCGGGGCGCAGGTTCGGGCGCTCGGCGGCGGGCAAGGCAAGAATCCGCGCCCAGCTCCCTTCTCGCCTCTCATCATTCTTCCCGTGCAGTGCCAGCTCGACCGGGACGCCCAGCGCCTCGGCCAGCGCGAGGCCGTTCGGATCAAAGTCGTCCACCCGCACGTGCGACGGCATCAACGCACGAAGCCGCGCCAGGCAGTCGGCGTCGGGCAGGGGCAGCTCGGCGGGTACGCCGAGGCCGAGCGCGGGAAACGGGAGCGCCCCTAACCCCAATAATGGGGAACCAAACAAGGCTAAATCTTCTTTTGGTTCCCCGGGTACCCGCTGCGGGTGATTGGGGTTAGGGGAAACAACCTGCACCGTCACGCTCTGGCGTACCCGCTCGCCAGGCTTCACTTCGACCGGGAACGGGAGTTCGAGCGGCGTACAGAACGTCTTGAAGCTGGCGTCCGTCCAGTTGCGCTGATCTTCCAGCTCGAAGGCGTCGCCGGTGAACGTGAACGAAACCGTGCCGCCGCCGGGGAGGGCGTGCGAAAGCCCGACGAGGTTCGTGAAGCCTGCGGGCGGCTGGTCCGGGCTGATTTCAAGGGGAAGCGTTGTCTGACTTACCGTGCTGTCGAGATAGGTGAGCTGGCATGCCTGGCCCGCCGCCTGCATCGGGTGAAGTATGCAGAAGCCGATGCGGTTGCGACGAAAGCGGGAGCGTGCCTCGCCCTCGAAGTGAAACGTGATCGTGCCATCCGGGTCGCCCTGAATGGTGGCGTGCCAGACGAAGTGAATGTCGCCCTGCCGATGCGTGGACGTGTAGCGCACCCGAAAGTTATCTTCGCCCATTTCCAGGGTCTCGCCGGAGAGCTTCCCAGGAACCGTGCCCCAGTTTTGGTCCCGAACCGCCGCGTAGAGCCGCAAACACACCAGTGTCTCTCCCCACATCACAGACCGCAAGTCCCCCGAGTCGTAGAGCGCCGTCACCTCTCCGGCGCGAAGCGTTCGCAACATGGGCCAAGTATACGCTACACTGGGAGCATGCAACAAAGCACTCCCGAGCCGCCGCGCCCCGACGCCGCCGCGACTCTGATCGGCAAGCGGGCACCGAACTTCACTCTGCCCGACCAGTTCGACAAACCCGTGACTCTCTCGGCCAACAAGGGCAAGTGGGTCGTCCTGGCGTTCTATCCGATGGACGGAACCCCTGGCTGAACGCTGCAAAATAAGTCTTACTCGGCGAGTAAAGACACTTTTGCCCGGATGGACGCTGTTTTCTACACGGTAAGCGTCCAGGATACCGCCTCGAAGCGAGCTTTTTGCGACAAAGACTCTCTGACGCATACTTTGCTCTCCGATGTTGGGGCGAAAATCGCGAAGTCTTACGGCGTTCTGATGGCAAATCGCCCGATGGCCCGCAGAGTCACGTTCTACATCAACCCGGATGGCAGAGTAATCGCGGTCGATGGCTCGATAAAGGTACAGAGCGCCGCCGAAGACTCGCTGGCAATGCTCGCAAAACTCGGCGCAGGCCAACCCGTCCGCTAACTTACAAACAAGATACGTCCGGAGGACATCGCGGCGCGGAGCGCCCTTAGCCCCCGAGGTTTATCTCGGGGGGCGGGCGGGGGAATCGTGGGGGCTAAAGATTCTGGTCCAGGCGGGCCGTGAGTTCTTCCACGGAGACCTGAGTGGCATCGAAGAGAACGTCCAGAGGGGGCAGCTCGGCTCCCTCGGGGCGGGGCGGCTTGCCTACCAGCACGGTCACGAGGAAGCTCATCGGAAGAAAAATATGGACGCCCACGATGCACAGTGCTGCACGCAGGGCGGTCTGTGCACCGGGCAGGCGCGACGCCAGAACCACGGCCCCAATCGCCGAGACGAGCGCAATCGCAATGGCGGAGATAAGCCCGAGACCGACCGACATCTGACGGATTCTCTGGGATAGCGTCGTCTTGACGTTGCCCAGGTGCAGCCGAACGCGAATCGACTCGCTACTCGCCCAGCCCATTTCGTAGCGCTGGATCTCGCTCCAGACGATCAGCGGCCCACGCTCGACCCGCAGTCCCTGGTCGGTGAGATAGCCGTAGAACGAAACCTCGACGCCCTCTTCCGGCGACTTCGGGGTCTCGCGGCCCATCCCGACCACCAGAAGAATGAGCAGCGGCGCATGCCCGATCAGCATCAGGGTGACGGGCGCGGGCCGATCTCCAAACAATGCGACGATCCCGGCGATCAGGCCCAGGACCAGAAGCAGAACCGCCCCGATCAGAGTCGCGCAGCCGAAGCTGTCGCGCAGGGAGCTGGCCCGCGACGAAGCTTCTTTTTCTTGCGGCTCGTCCGTGGCGACGCGCTTCCAGACGCGCCAGTCACCCGGCTGAGGTCGATATCGCCCGAGATTCATCCCTCACAGTGTACCAGCAGAAACTACACATCGACGCGTTTCATACGCTCGATAGCAGGGTCGAGCACCAGCTCCAGCTTGCCGTCCTGAACCTCGAAGACCCCGGTGGCGACCTGATCGATGAGATACTGATCGTGGCTGGACATCAGAATCGTCCCCTCGAACTGCTTGAGCGCCTCGATGAGAACGTCGCGGGCCAGCGGGTCGAGGTGGTTGGTCGGCTCGTCTAAGAGATAGAAATTCGCCGGGCGCAGCAAGAACTTCGCGAGCGCGACGCGCGCCCGCTCCCCGCCCGAGAGATGCCCGACCTTCTTAAACGGTGCGTCCTCGCCGCGAAACTGGAGCCGGGCCAGCAGGCCGCGTGCCAGCTCCTCGTGCTTGCCGTCGATTCCGGCCATGGTCTCTTCAAAGACCGTGTTGGTTTTCTGAAGCGTCTCGGCCTGGTGCTGGGCGAAGTATCCGATCTCGGTCTTGCCGTTGACCAGAACCTCACCCGACGTTGGCGCTTCCTGCTGGGCGACCAGGCGAAGCAGCGTGGACTTCCCTACCCCGTTCGGCCCGGTCAGAGCAAGCTTGTCCTGGCGCTGAATTTCCAGAGAAACCCCATTTAGAATGGTCTTGTCGCCGTATTTTTTCACGACGTTGGTAATCACCACCGGCTCTGGCGCTTCTCGGGGCGGATCGGGGAACTGCAAGTAAATGCTACGCGGCTTTTCTTTGGGCTTGGGCAGAATCTCAATATGTTCGAGTTGCTTAACCCGGCTCTCGACCATGCCAGACTTCGATTTATTGCCTCGCCAGCGTGCAATAAACTCTTTCCAGGCAGCGATGTCGCGCTGCTGGGCGTCCCATTCTTTCATGGCACGCTCGTACTGCTCCTGGCGCTGGCGCTCGTAGTCGTCGTAGTTGCCCTTGTATTTTTTGACGCACATCTCATCGACTTCCCAGATCTCTTCGGCGACGATGTTTAGAAATTCAACGTCGTGGGAGATGCACAGAACGGTGCCGGGGTAGCTCGGGATGTAGTCGTACATCAGCCAGTATTTGGCGCTGGTGTCTAAATGGTTCGTCGGTTCGTCTAAGAGCAAGTAATCGGGTTCGGTCAGCAATAATTTTGCCATGGCGATGCGCATCTGCCAGCCGCCCGAGAACGTGTCGGTCAGCCGCTCGGCGGCGTCCAGCTCGAAGCCAAGCCCCGAGAGCACCCGCCCGATGCGGGCGTCCATCGTGTGCGCCTCGACGCGGGTAAGATCTTCGCTGGCCTGATCCAGCGCGGCGAGATCCGACTTCGTGGCGTCACTCGATCCGACCGCGTGGCTGGCCTGGATCAGCCGTGCCTCGATGTCGGCGATATCGGGGAAGGCGCTGCGCATCTCCTCGTTGATCGTGACTCCGAGGCGGCACTGCGACTCCTGATTGAGATAGCCGACGCTCCGCCCGTGCCGATGCACCGTGCCCTTGTCCGGCTCCTCGATCCCCGCAAGAATCTTGATGAGCGTCGATTTGCCCGCGCCGTTGAGGCCCACGACCCCGATGCGGTCTTTGTCTCCGAGGTGCAGCGTGATGTCTTTGAGCACGTCCTGCGGCCCGAAGCTTTTGTAGAGTTTTTCAGCAGTCAGCATAATTTAAGAATTTACGTCCGAAGCCGCCGATATGAACATCGGGGGCGAAGGGCGCTCCGCGCCACGATGTCCTTCGGACGTTCCGAACGCAGGTTACGTCCGAAGGACTTTGTGGCGTAGCCCTTAGCCACCGACGTTTATGTCGGTGGTCACAAAAAAAGCCCCGGCGCTTGATCTTGCGCAGGGACCGTCTTTGGAAACCCGTCCATTTTATCTCGCCTGAGCGGGCTTCGCTACTAAAACCCGCTTGCAAACGCTTTGCCAACACCGCCTTCGTAAACTCCTATCATCTTGACGACAGGAGTTATCGACGATGACAGAAACAACGACGCTGGTCCATCAGATCCGCAAAGGGATTCGTTGCGACACCGAAGCCCGAGGCTTCGCAACCCCGGACAACCTTTCTCCGGAAGAGCTTGTCCTGCAAGCCTCGGAAGGCTTCATCCCTCTCTGGGCCAAAGGCACCACGCTACGCTGGAAGTTCCGGGCAAGCTCGTTTCAGCTACTCCCCGATCCCGAGGGCACGAAAAACCATGCCACGAACCTCATGGCAAAAGCGCTGCTCGCCTGGGGCGACGCCGTCCCGATCAAGTTTTCCCGGAACCCGAATGTCTGGGACTTCGAGGTCGTGTGGATAAGCAACGATGACTGCGACGACACCGGGTGCGTTCTTGCCAGCGCGTTCTTTCCCGACGGTGGTCGCCACCGGCTCAACCTCTACCCCATCCTGTTTGAGCAGAGCGAGGAGGAGCAGATTGCGACTCTTGCCCATGAGCTTGGTCATGTCTTCGGACTGCGACACTTCTTCGCGCAGATCTCTGAGACCTTCGCGAAAAGCCAGATTTTTGGTACGCACGACCCATTCACCATCATGAACTATGGCGATAAGAGCGTGCTGACCAACAACGACAGGGCCGATCTCAAAAAGCTCTACGAACTTGCCTGGAGTGGTCAGCTAACAGCGATCAACGACACACCAATAAAATTGGTAAAGCCGTACCACGAACTATAGGACAATACCTTCGCCAAAAAACTGTCTTTTTTCGAGCCTGAGGTAGGGCTTTTGGAGTAGAGTCTGAGTAACCAAACCTGGACTCTAAACACCAAAAACCCATGCTCGACATTCTACCTCTTCTTCTTCGCCTACAGCCGTTT
>JANLTX010000072.1:0-19246 GCA_031363095.1 Armatimonadota bacterium
AAACGGCTGTAGGCGAAGAAGAAGAGGTAGAATGTCGAGCATGGGTTTTTGGTGTTTAGAGTCCAGGTTTGGTTACTCAGACTCTACTCCAAAAGCCCTACCTCAGGCTCGAAAAAAGACAGTTTTTTGGCGAAGGTATTGGGGGATACAATAACCCATGGCTCTTACGCTTCCCGAGTCGATGCGAAGCTTCCACGATTACTTTGACCTGAAAGCCCCCACCGACGAAGTCGTCGAGGCGCTGGGGTATCGGCTGATCGTCGAGCGGCTGACGCTTCCCGAGGCCGACAAGACGCCAGGTTGGGTCGCGCCGCTACGCAGGCGGCTGGAGCGGACCCTTCCCCATGTCTCGCTCGACTCCGAGGCGGCGCGGCGCGAGCTTCTCATCGCTCCCGTTCTCACCGAGGTCGTCACGGCGCTCGATGGCAGGCTTCGCATCGAGTACGCCATCGATGCCGGGGTGCGACTTCACGGGGCGCTCGACTACCTGCTTCTGGCGCACAACAAGCTTCTGGTCGTCGAGGCAAAACAGGCGGATACGTCGCGCGGGATGACGCAGCTCGCTGCAGAGCTTGCCGCGCTCGACGCCCTGACCGACGCCGAGCAGACGGTGCTCTTCGGGGCACTCTCCACCGGGACGCTCTGGCACTTCGCGCGGCTGGATCGCACGGCAAAGACGCTGACGCAGGATCTTCACACGTTCCGAGTCCCCGACGATCTCCCGGCGCTGGCGCGGGCGCTCGTCGGAATCCTTCAGGCAAGATAAACTCTGAAACATGGCTCTTACGCTTCCTGTCGCGACTCATGAGCGGCTCACCCACATCGACCGGCCCATCTCTCGCAATGTCGTCGAGAGCGCCCTGCCGGGCGGCCTCGGCGAGCGGCTCGGGCTGCGCGTCGGCGACAAGGTTCTGAGCGTGAACAACCACCCGCTCAGAGACATCGTGGACTGGAAGTACGCGCTTGGCGTCGAGGAAGCGACCCTGATCTTCGAGCGCGACGGCGAGAAGCGCACGGTGAGCTTCGAGAAAGAGTTCGACGAAGATTTAGGGCTGGAGTTCGCCGACGATCTGTTCGATAAGCTGCATATCTGCAAGAATAAGTGCGTGTTCTGCTTTCTGTACCAGCAACCCAAGGGACTTCGGCCCAGTTTGTATGTCAAAGACGATGACTACCGCCTGAGCTTTCTGCACGGCAACTATGTCACGCTGACCAATCTCAAGGACGGCGAGCTGGAGCGAATCTGCGAGCAGCGACTCTCACCGCTGTATGTAAGCGTCCATGCCACCGACCCCGAGGCGCGCGGAAAAATACTCGGGCGGCGCGGCCCCGAGCCGGTTCTGGAAATTCTCGAAACGCTCGCCGACGCGAAGATTCAAATCCACGCTCAGGTGGTTTTAGTGCCCGAGTACAACGACGGCGACGTATTGGACAAGACTATCGAAGACCTGGCCGCGCTACACCCCGAGAAGCGAGAGAGCTACGGCGGCGTTCTGTCCGTGGCCGTGGTTCCCATCGGGATCACGCAGTTTCGCGAGCGACTCGCGCCGGTCAAGACCTGGAACGACACCGACAAAAAACGCTTCGTCGCGTGGTTCGAGCCGCGTCGCCAGAGGTTTCTCAAGGAACTCGGGACACGCTTCGTCTATCTCTCGGACGAGTTCTATCTGGGCGGCGGCGACCCGATCCCGCCGCGCAGCCACTACGAGGGCTTTCCGCAGCTCGAAGACGGCGTCGGGCTGGTGCGTTTATTTTTAGACGATCTGAAAAAGCTCGAAAAGAAGCTCCCGAAGTCGGTCTCGCCACGGAGCTTCACCCTCGCGACCGGAGAGATCGCGGCCCCGCTGCTCCAGCAATTTGCGGAGATTTTGAACCGAGTCGAGGGTCTGCGCGTCAATGTGTGCAAGATTCACAACTACTTCTTCGAGGGAAACATCAACATCGCCGGGCTGATCGTCGGGGAAGACTTATTGCGCGGGCTGAGCGAGTTCGAGGGCGAGCTTTATGAGACCGTGCTGATTCCGTCCGTGATGATGCGCGACGGCGAGGAGATATTTTTAGATGAAATGTCTCTTGAAGATGTGCGACAAAGAGCGCCCCGGCCCATTGCGGTCGTCCCGCGCGATCCGCTTTCTGCGGCCAAGGAGATGCTGAAATGACAACGACGTTGCTGCTGGCACTCACCCTTTTCCTCTCCCCTCCCTTGGCCCCGACGAAGTCGGAAGCAGGCGAAGGGAGGGGCCGGGGGAGGGATCTCCGCGTGGTGACACTGGGCGGCGGCCCGGCTCCCGAGCTGAATCAGGTGGCGATTGAGAGCAACGTCCGCTATGTCAGCTCGCTCTTACCGACCGGAACCCAGCACACCGTGCTCTTTGCCGACGGCTCGCGCGAGAAGCCGACGATTCTCTTCGAGGCCCGCCCCGATGAGCTTTCTGCCGGCGCACGGGTCGTGCGGGGGCTGTTTGGCGATGGGCCGGGCCGGGGGAAAGCCTCGCCCTGGCTGCGCTATCGCACCACATCGCTGACCAATGTCACGGGGCCGCTTCTGAGGGCGACGGTGAGCGAGACGTTCTCCCGGCTCTCGACGGAGAGCAGCAAGCAGCCGCTTCTGCTGTACTTCACCGGCCATGGCTCGCCCAACTACGACAACCTCGACAACAACTGGATGGACCTCTGGAGCGAGGGCGAGCTGCACGTGGACGAGCTCAAAGACGAGCTGAAAAAACTCCCCGCGCGCCGCCCGGTGACGCTGGTCATGGTGCAGTGCCACTCCGGGGCGTTCGCGAATTTAGTGCTCGATCCCGACCTCGCAGATCGGCCTCTGTGCGGGTTCTTCGCCGCGCCGAAAGAGCGAGTGGCGGCGGGCTGCACGCCGTCGGTGCTGGAGGAAGACTACAAGGACTTCACCGGCTACTTCTTTGCCGCCCTCAGCGGGCGCGACCGACTGGGCCGCCCGGTGCCAAAGCCCGACTACAACAAAGACGGCAAGGTCGGCGGCGACGAAGCCCTGGCATACTCGCAGATTACGGCGGAGTCTATCGATGTCCCGCTGTGTACGTCGGATGTGTTCCTGCGAAAGTCTCTGCCCGGCGCGGAGACCGACATGAGCTTCACCGACCAGCCGTTCTCGGCGATTCGGGCGCAAGGCTCGCCGCTCCAGAAACGTATCCTGGACTCTCTGCGCGAGAAACTGGGCAGCGTCGTGGCGGGAGAGGACTGCATCCTGGTGGCCCGGCGCGACCTGGAAAAGCGCGGTCCGGGCGGCGGGATCGGAGGGAATTTCCCCCTGGACAAGTCCGCGTCCGACACGCTACGTGACGGCCAGAGTGCGCTCTCCAGCCGGTTCCCCGGCCTCAAGTCGCGCCGCTCCAGCGAGTGGGGGAGCGCCTGCCGCGAAGCCGTCGCCCAGCTTGACACCGAACCGAACGCCACAAAGCCGCTTCTCTCCGCGCTCGCCACCCGAGATACCGCCGAGCAAAAAGCCACCCTCGACGAAATCAATGGCGCACGGATGCTCCGGTTTCTTCGCACGGCAAAGACCATTTACCTGGAGCAAAAGCTCCGAAAGTCTGGCGACAAAGCGCTCCTTGCCCGCTTCGAGAAGCTCCGAAAGCGCGAGTCCGAAAGCCCGCTGGGATAGCCCCCGTGACCCTGGAAGCGTTCTTCGACTACGCCGACTGGTGCCGCCCGCGCCTGAAAAAGTTCTTGCTGACTTGCCCGGACGCTTTCGACGCCCGCTTCGAGACGAGCGCCGCCTATGACTCGGTCGCGAAGCTACTCGCCCACTGCATCGGGGCTGAGGAGCGGTGGCAGGCGCGGCTGGAAGAGCGAAAAATTTCTAAATACTACGAGTCGCAGAAAACAATTACTCTCGAAGGGCTTTTCGCCGACGCCGACCGGGTTCGCACCGTGAGCCGCAAGCTACTCGTGGCACCCGACCCTGCCCTGCGTTGCGTCTACCGGTTCGGCAGCTTCGACGGCGAGATGAGCCTTCACGAAACGCTTTTTCATGTCCTGCACCACGAAACCTATCACCGGGGACAGGTCATCACGCAGCTACAGCGCCTCGGCCTCGACCCACCCGACTTCGACTACTGCTACTTCCGAAAGAAATAGCGCTCAGTGCGAGCAGGACTTGATGCCATGGCTCGCGCAGGCAGAGCAGACGCCCTTGCTCGGGGCACAGCCCAGCACTCCGACCAAACACACCAGAGCGACCATCAGGGAAAGCCCTGCTCGAATCCACTTCAGTTTCATTTGTTTACCTCTGCGACGATCTACAAACGAAGCTGCCCGATTAGTTCCCTGGGGTATGATTCAAGGTCATGGCGTACAAGGGATTTCGGGAGTTTTTAGAGGTTCTGGAGAAGCAGGGTGAGCTTAAGAGAATCACGCAGCGGGTGAGCGCGGAGCTTGAGATCACGGAGATCACCGACCGCGTGGTGAAAGCGGGCGGTCCGGCGCTTCTGTTCGAGAACGTCGAGGGTTCGGCGTATCCGGTGGCGATCAATGTCTTTGCGACCCGAAAGCGCATGAGTCTGGCGCTGGGCGTCGGGGATCTGGAAGAACAGGCGGCGCGTATTGAAGCCCTGACGAAGCTGCCGGGGAATATGCCGGGCAGTTTGTTCGGGAAAGCGATGCTGCTTCCCGGCCTGGCGCAGATCGGGCAGAGCGCTGCGCCGAAGCTTATTGCACGGAGCGCCCCTTGCCAGGAAGTCGTGAAGCTTGGTGCGGACGCCAAACTCTCGGAGCTGCCGATTCTAAAGTGCTGGCCGCTCGATGGGGGGCGGTTCATCACGCTGCCGCTGGTGTTTACCAAAGACCCGACCACGGGGAAGCGCAATGTCGGGATGTACCGGGTGCAGGTCTACGATGACCAGACGGCGGGGATGCACTGGCAGCGCCATAAAGTGGGTAGTCGGCACTATGCGATCAGTGAATCGCAGGGCAAAGACATTCCGGTGGCGATTGTGCTGGGCGGCGATCCGGCGCTTACCTATAGCGCAACCGCGCCGCTGCCCGATGAGATCGATGAGATGGCGTTTGCGGGCTTCTTGCGCCAGAAGTCGGTCGAGCTGGTTCGCTGCAAGACGCAAGACCTCGAAGTTCCTGCCGATGCCGAGTTTGTGATCGAGGGCTACGTGCCTGCGGGCGAGCGACGAATCGAGGGGCCGTTCGGGGATCACACGGGGTACTACACGCTGGAGGAAGAGTATCCGATCTTCAAGGTGACGGCCATTACGCATAGAAACAACCCGGTCTACCCGGCGACGATTGTGGGTCGTCCGCCGATGGAGGATGGCTGGCTGGGAAAAGCGACGGAGCGTCTGTTCCTGCCGCTGGTTCGGCTCTTTGTGCCGGAGATTCTGGATTATAACTTGCCGGTGGAGGGGGTGTTTCATAACCTCTGCATTGTGAAGATTCAGAAGCGCTACCCCGGCCATGCCCAAAAAGTCATGCATGCGCTGTGGGGGCTGGGCCAGATGATGTTCACCAAAATTATTATTGTAGTGGACGACTGGGTGGACGTACAAAATCTTCAGGAAGTTTTATGGGTGACGTGCAACAATATCGACCCGGAGCGCGATACGACCTTCGTCAAAGGCCCGCTGGACGTTCTGGATCATGCGAGCCGCGCGATGGGCTTTGGCTCCAAGATGGGGATCGATGCTACCAAGAAGCTCCCCGAGGAAGGTTTTGATCGGCGCTGGCCGCCGGTGATCGAAATGGACCCGGCGACGAAAGCACATATTGACAATCTGTGGGCGCAGCTCGGGCTTTGACCGATGCCCCCTGACCCCCAGTAATGGGGGGACTAAAATGAGCGGGGGCGCACTATGACTACTCGTTTTCGTCTTGCCCTTCAGCCCTCAGTAATAGGGAGACCAGGAGATACTCTATCCAACAACTCCCCCATTACTGGGGGCTGGGGGGCAGGGCAATTGTAAACGATCCGCTATATGTGAGGCAAGAGAGGCTACGTCGGCTGTGACGTGGGCGGCCCGATAACCGGAGTCTCCAGCGGCATCTCGGCAGGAATCCGGCGCTGCCCACTGACCTTACGCGGGCTGAACCCGATCTTTGCAAGCTCTGGTGTCTTGTCCATGTCGTCGCTGGCCGAGATATAAAATGCCCGCACCCGCCCGATAGCCAGTGCAAGCTCTTTCAAAGCAGTTCGCTTGGCCTGAGTTGCGGTGCTACGCACTCCGATCTGCGCACCGGGTGCAGCATCTTTCAGGATATCTAACTCGCTCTCAATCTGAGCAAGCAAATCCGCCGGGTAGCGTGCCTCCGCAGGCAGTATCGAAGGCGTCACCGAGAGAGCAAGCCTTGCCAACTGGAGAATCCGGTCTTTAGACTGAAGCTTACCCATCTTCCCATTGGTCCACCCATAGGAATGCAACGCGCTAAGCTTCTCCCCAGATGTTACCCGGAAGCCAGGCAGCGCACTGAGGAACCGATAACCCTCTCGCAGTCGCTGAGCAAGCCGACTAAACGACTGATTCGCCAGCTCTGAGTTTCCCATCCGCTGACCTGTCGCTGACTTCTGGTTGACATAGGCATTATGATACGCGCTATGCCTTGTCTCAACCAGAATCAAAAGGGAAGCCGAAAGCTTGAACGGATCATCACTGCTTCGCTGTCGATCCACTTCTAAGATACGCTCTGCCGTCTCTGCCACATCATCGGGTAACACAATCGCCATCGTTTCTGTTCTCCTTGGTAGGCCATCTTGTGATTGAGACCTGTAGTTAGTATACCATTTTTATTGTCTCAAGCTAAACAGGACAAACAAACTAACCACCGGCCCAAAGGCCGGTGGTTAAATGGTTACAGCACAATCTCTTTAATTTTTGATGCGGCGCTTGAGAATCCCCAGTGCGCCACCAAGAGCAAGAAGCGCCAGCGTCCCCGGCTCCGGAGCCGCCGCAGACGATGCTTCGTAGCGCATCTCGACACGCGAGATATTGCCCACAGTTTCCGTCCACAGGTCCGGCGCTCCCACCGTATCGATAGGGTTCTGCGTCCCCAGCCGTGCGAGCGAGACCGTATTGCCAAAGATCGACGATGTGTACGGGCCAGTCAGGTACGAGTTCACGCCACCCCGCGTTCCCAGAACCCCGATGATGTCACCGGCGGTAATACTCGCGCTCAGGTCAATAAAGCCCGTGCTCGGATCGTCGTTCTGGTAGAACAGCGTCGTGAAACTCGTCGTTGTGGTTGGAAACCCTGGTGGTGCAGCGTTCAGACGAACCAGTTGGACGCTCTGGTTGCCGGAGCTGGCGTCAGTCGGGACGCGAAGGCCCGTGATCGTGAAGTCCACCGGAGCGGTGAACCAGTAGCCACGTGCATTTCCCGAAAATGTAAATTCTTCCGTTCCGACATCGAGGAAGAACTGGGCGTGGGCCGCTTTCGAGGCCACGGAGAGAGCGATGGCACTGGCAAGCACGCCAGCGGCGAAGAGTCTGCTGAGTCGCATGAGGTTTGTATTCCGATCTATTCTGGCCCTCGCCCCACAGGACAACGAGCGTAGAACTATTCTCGGCAACGATAGTATTGATCTGAAGTAAAACAACAAAACTTGCAACGCTTCGGGGAAACTGCCGGTTTTCGTCGGGCGGGCCGAATGCGGGGGAGGGCAGGGTAAACTGTCTTAACAAAATGGGACGAAAAAAGAACGGGGCCGTCGCCGGGGCGTGGCTGACGGAGGAGACCACCTGGGGGGAGACGCAGCGGGTCCGGCTGATTACCGGCGGGCCGTCGCTGATCGAGCAGAGCGAGCAGGTCCGCTCGATCCACATGGTGGGCTTCGTCGGCGAGGACCAGCTTCTCATCGTCCAGAGCCGCGACGGAAGCTGGACGTTCCCCGGCGGGCGGCTGGAAGGCGGAGAAACTCTCGGAGAAGCCCTGTCGCGCGAGGTCTGGGAAGAGGCCGGTGCCCGTGTCAACGAAAACTGGAAGCGGGTCGCGGCCACCCGGATCGACTTTATCAACCGGGTTCCGGGCCGGGTGTACCGAGTGCATCCGACCTACTTGCTCTGGGTTGCGGGCGAGGTCACCGAGCTGGCTCACGAACCCGACCCCGACCCGGTGGGGGGCGTCGTGGCGCGCGCCGTGCTCAAGATCGAGGAGGCCCGCGAGCTGCTGCCCGCCCTGGAGCGCCGGGTTCTCGCCGAGGTGCTGGGCAAGTGAAGCTGGTCGTCGCCGTGACGGGCGCGAGCGGCGCCCCGTACGCGGTTCGCTTTCTGACTCAGGCTGCAAAGCACTGTGACGAAGTGTTTTTGATGCTCAGCTCCAACGCCGACGCCGTTCTCAAAACCGAGTGCGACAAGACCTGGGCCGAGGTCTTAGACAGTTTGCCGAGCGTCAAACTTCTCTCGCGCAAAGACTACTTCACGCCCCCGGCGTCTGGCAGCTTCCAGCACGACGGCATGGTGATCGTCCCGTGTAGCATGGGCACCGCCGGGCGCATCGCCAGCGGAATCTCCGACGACCTCACCACGCGCGCCGCCGATGTCTGCCTCAAAGAAGGCCGAAAGCTGATCTTAGTGCCCCGCGAGATGCCCTGGAATCTAATACACCTCAGAAACTTCACCCAATTAGCCGAATCCGGAGCCACGATTCTTCCGGCAAGCCCGGCGTTCTATCATCAGCCCAGGACCATCGACGACTTGGTGGACACCGTGGTCGCTCGTATCTTACAGAACCTCGGAATCGAGCATAAACTCCACAAAGAGTGGCAGATCGGCGATGAATAAGCTTAAAATTATTTTTGAGATGATCAAGTTTGAGCATACGCTGTTTGCGTTGCCGTTCGCGCTCATTGGAATGCTGCTCGCGGCGCATGGCTTGCCGGAAATTTCAAAAATTCTCTGGATACTGGTTGCCATGGTCGGGGCACGCTCGGCAGCAATGGCGTTCAATCGGCTCGTGGACCGAGAGTACGACGCGAAAAACCCCAGAACGGCGACGCGAGCGCTGCCTGCCGGGCTTTTGACGCCCCGGTTTGTCGTCGGGTTCACGGCTTTCTCGTCGTTACTTTTGGTGCTTGCGGCGTGGCGGCTCAATCCGCTCGCGCTCTATCTCTCTCCTGCGGCGCTCGGCCTGGTGTTTTTCTACTCGCTCACCAAGCGCTTCACCGCCTGGAGCCACGCGTTTCTGGGCCTCGCGCTGGCGGTCGCGCCCGTGGGAGCATGGGTCGCCGTGCGCGGAACACTCTTAGAGCTGCCACCGTTGCTTCTGGGAGCCGCCGTTGTCTTCTGGCTGATCGGCTTCGACACGATCTACGCGCTACAGGACGAAAAATTCGACCGTGAGATCGGGCTGAATTCTCTTCCCGTGAAGTTCGGGTCGAAAACAGCACTGAATATCGGACGACTTGCCCATGGAGTTATGGTTTTACTATTAATTGCTGTAGGAATTTCGGCGAATCTTGGTTATTTCTGGTACGGAGCCGTAGGAATTAGCTCAGTTCTCATAGGTATCGAACATGTCATCATAAAGCCAGACGATCTCAAGCGACTGAACATTGCATTTTTCAATATCAATATCGCTGTCGGGCTGATTTTATTGCTTGCCGCAATTTTGGAAGTATTATTCCAGGGTAAGTAAGTAGGACTTGGTCACGTAGTCCCGGTCTTTGTAGTTCGCATGGCAAGATTGGCAGTCGGCAAGCTTTTGAGGTATTGGAGCTTGCAGCTTCAACGATCTTGGATCGCCGACGAAATACTCCCAGTCTCCGTTCTTCGAATCAAAGCCCGGCTCGCGCTTACGCATTACTGTTAACAACGTTGATGTCTCTAATTTGAGTTTGTTCTGGATATACCCCCCTCTGGATTTTTCTTTAACAACGACAGATCCCACAGGGAATGGTTTTCCCTGAAGATTCATTGAATTTTTCCCCATATCATTCACATATACCTGAACAAATTGATTTCGATGAGGAAAATACGAGAACTGAGGTGGCTCTTTGCCCGTTCGCCGATAAAAATCCTGGTCGGCGGGGATAATCGCGCACCGAGCGGCGATCACATCGCTGATCTGGAACGGCTCTTTTGTGGCGCGGTGCCAGGTGCGAAATCCGGTCAGGTCGGGTGGGGGAGGCGCGGCGAGCGACGTGATAGCCAGAAGCGGGAGAAGCCAGAGTGCGCGTTTCATGCTTCTCTTAGACACGCATCGGGTACAGTTACTTCGAGATGGCGGTAGAAAAAGCGATTGCGGCGCTAAAAAGCTCAAATGGAATGGCGGGGAGCGAGTCCGTGACCATCGTCTGCCTGGGCGACTCGGTGACGGCGGGATGGCTGGAGCACGGCGTTTTAGACTCGGATATGGCGTACCCGGCGCTCTTTCGCAAGCGCCTCGCGGGGCTTTTCCCGATGGCGATGATCAATGTGATCAATGCCGGGCTGGGCGGGGAGAACGTTTCCGGCGCTCGGGAGCGGCTGGAGCGCGACGTGTTTTCTCACCGACCGGTGCTGGTCACGATCTGTCTGGGGCTAAACGATTCGCGCGGCGGAAAAGAAAAAGTGGGGGAGTTCGAGGAAAATCTCTTGGCGCTGGTCGAGCGAGTTCAAGAGAGCGCCGATGTCGTGCTTTTCACGCCGAATACACGCGGCGATGCCCTCCAGGACGACGGCACTCTGGCCGATTATGTGAGAAGCATTCGCGCCGTGGCACGCACCACGAAGGCCGGGCTGGCCGACGTGAATGCGATCTATCAGGGCGCACTTCGCATGGGCGCGATGCCGCAGGACTTGCTGAGCAATCGGGTCAGCCACCCGACGCGCGAGGGCCACACGATCTTCGTCAATGCGCTCATGGCGTTTTTTCAGCCCGGACGATAAAATTCATCTCAAGGGAGACGCAAAGACAATTATGGACTCAAAGAAGCAGACGTACATGCTCGTTGGCGTCGTTGCCGCGACCGTGGCAGCCACCGCGACGGCGTACTACTTTCTGGCGCGCAGCCGCCGGGTGACGGTGAAGGCCGAGTCGGTGCAGGACTTGCTGGATCGCTGTCAGGACCAGGTGAAAAGCATCGAGGCGCGGCTGGGCGAGCTTTCGGTCGCCTGAGAACCAGCCAGGTTCAGCAGGTCTATTTCTGGGAATTTACAACGTCCGATAATCTCTATTATGTCAAAATCGTCGAGGCGATGTTGCGAACAGGCTTCTCCGTGAACCCCGAAACCTCGTCGGCCAGAAGCAGAAGCTCCCGCTCGTCGTAGCTCCGCTGAACCAATAATTCGTTGCCGTCGCCCCAGAAAAGTGTCAGTGCGTACTGAAAGCGCCCGTCCGAATCGCGCGACTCGGCGACCTCCAGATACTCGATCTTTTCAAACCGCGTGATAATGCTGCCGTTGCTCCGGACGGTCCGATCCGCGCTGTACAACTCCAGCGACACCGTGGGTTTGTAGATCTGGCTGAGGTACAGCGGCAGAACCACCAGCATGATGCCGCTGGTAACCAGCCAGAGAAAACCGACGTGATTGCTGCGAGGCTTGAGCGGATCGCCGCCCGCCGAACCCGCGAAGATCGAGATTCCCGCCAGAAAAGCAAGGCTCACCATCGCCAGCCCGACGAACAGAACGGCCTTGACCAGAACGCCGGAGTCGGCCTCGCTACGCAGGATCAGCTTCTGTGGCTCCCGCACGACGCTCAGCCCGGCGAGTTTCATAGCGTCGGCTGCTCTGGACCCAGTCCGCTCAGCGCCTCGGCGAAGCAGCCCCCCGAGATGGCGAGATACATCAGGCAGGCGCGCTGGATTCGCCGGGTGGCGTAGTGGCCGCCCGCCAGAGTCTCGCGCCGGAGTCCGACCAGCGCACTCAGTGCCGAGCGCTCCGTCTGGACCCCGCGCCGGGCGTTGTCCGCGACCGCTTCCGGCCCGAGAGCCACCGGCGCAGGTGGCGCGAGCCGCGCTTGAGTGACCAGCGCATCCCCGGCCAGGGCAAACGGTGCCCGCACGTCGGCTCCGGGATCCATGATGGTGAGCAGCCGAATCACCTCGGATGCGCCCCGATACGCGCTCCGAAGATTGGCCGAGACCTGAAAGAGCCGGTTGATCCGCGACTCTGCCGGGGAACCGAACTCGACCGTCGCCAGGTTCAGACGAACCGACGAATCAAACGCATCCGCCAGCTCGAAGATTCCGGAGGGGGGCGAGCCAACCAGCCAGGGTTCGACCCCTGCCGCCAGCTCCCCTGCCTTCTCAATCGTCGCGGCGACTCCGCCATAGTACGGCCCTAACGCGGGCAGCGTGTTTTCCATGCCTCCCCCATCATATCGCTTAGTGCTCCAGAAGCGACAAAACCTCGGCGGGCGGCCCAAAGCCTGCAAGTCGTCCGTCTCGAAGAACCGCGACGGCATCGGCTCCTTCGACCATCACCGGATCGTGGGTGACGATCACGACGCTGCCCTTGCCGCGCCACTGGCAGAGTGCCTCGATCACGTTGCGCCCGTTGGTTCGGTCCAGCGCCGCCGTCGGCTCGTCGGCAAAGAGCACTTCGGGGTCGTTCATCAGCGCCCGCACCACGGCCACGCGCTGTCGCTCGCCCCCCGAGAGCTGGCCGGGAAATCGGTTTTCTTTACCGCCGAGTCCCATCTCCGCCATCCGCTCCACGGCGATTTGTTTCGCCGACCCATTTGGCGTTTCGGCGGCTATCAGAATATTTTCGAGCGCCGTGAGATAGTTGAGCAAGAACGGCTGCTGAAACACAAACCCGAATTTCTGCCGACGGAGCGTCAGCCGCCGGGCCTCGGGCAGAGAGCTGTAGGCGCTCTCACCGTAGCGGGCGGCTCCCCCGCTCACGGGTTTCAGGCCGGAGAGCAGGTACAGCAGGCTCGACTTCCCCGACCCGCTCGGCCCCATGATCCCATAAACTTGCCCTGGCGTGAGCGTCAGCGCGACGTTTTTTACCGCAAAGTTCACAATGTCGCCGTCGCGGTACGACAGCGAGGCGTCTTCGAGGGTGAGAGGCAGCGTGTTCATCGGCGCTCGATAATGCTCACCGGGTCGAGCCGCAGCAAGCGCACGGTGACGGTCGCTACCGAAAACAGGGTAATTGCAATCGGTATGGGAATCGTATGGCGCATCGCAAACCAGTCCAGGGGATCGATGAACAAGCCCCGCGTACGAAACACGGCATCTTTGAGATAAGTTAAGAGAGCAAACGACATCAGTGCCCCCAGAATCCAGCCAATCACAGTGAGCAGAGTCGTCTCGGCTAAAATTCGACGAATTAGCTGCCAGCGACCATAGCCCAGTGCAGCAAGAACCCCGAACTCGGGAACTCTCTGGGTGAAATAAATGTTCGAGAGCATTCCGCTCATCAGTGCAATCACGAAAATTACCGTAAAAGACACAACTTCCAGTATTAAATACATCGTCGAAAGACTATCTTCGACTTCCGCGAGTAAGTTCTCACGGGATAGCACGTTGACCTTGCTCGGGTCTAACTTTCCGGCGCGTTTGTTTTTCAGCGGCATCATCGCGCGGTTGATCGCATCGAGGTCTTGGGGGGTTTTGCCGGTGTAGAGGATGCAGCGCGGGGTCGCGAGAAACGTGGAGTCGCAGAAGCTCTTGTCGCAGAACGCGACCCAGACCGGGCCTTTGAGAATCCCGACCAGCTTCACGGGCATGGGCGCACCCGCGATCCCGCCTTCGTCGGTCGGACTGGCGACGATGTCCCCCACTTTCAAGTGCTTGTTCTCGGCTATCGGCTCGGACAGGACGCACTCGGGCATTCCTTCGGCGGGCCAGCGCCCACCCGGAAGGAGCTGGGATCCCATGCGCCCCGCGAGATAGTCGCGGTCGCTCTCGGCCACTCCCAGCACGACGAACGGGAGTCGCCCGATTACCGTCTTGATGTTAATAAAGAAGATACTGCCCTCGATGGCCCGGTCCACGCGCGGGTCGGCTTTCACCCTCGCCCGCTGGTCATCCGCCACGACGAGCGTCGTGCGCTGCGGGACGACATACGTGAAGAACTCGGTGTAGCGGTAGATCGTGCGCACCGTCAGGCCGATGGAGTTGGCGATGGTGGCGATAGCGCAGATCAGAAAAACGGACAGCACAATAACGCCCCCCATCGGCAAGACCTTGGAGGGGTTACGCAGAAAAAACGTCAGTGCAGAGAGCGGAGAGCGCATTCGTGAAAAATAGTACAATGTTTTTCAACGATGTGCCAGTCTGACCCCAGACCCTCCTTATCTGGTTCCCCGTTATCGGGGTTAGGGGAGAGGTCACCGACCGATGTCGTAGCACCAGAGCGTGCCGACATCGCGCAGGAGGAGCTTTCTGTCCGCCACGACCGGGTAGGCCCAGCTCTTCTCCATCTGTCCGCGCAGGTGCTCGGGGCGCTCGCCCGGCGTGAACCGGCCTTTCTCTTTGAAGCCCATCGGGCTGGCTTCGACGAGGGCGACAGCCCCGCTCTCGCCGTGGACATAGAGATTTCCCTCCGCGATGCACACCGAGGCCGCGCCGACGCACTCGCTCTGCCAGAGAATCTTCCCCGCCGCGCTCGCGCAGACCAGCTCGCGGAAGTTGGTGCCGTAGAGATTCCCGTCGAGCGATACGGTGCCGCCGAGCGTACACGGCGCGTTGCGTACCAGCCAGCGCTCCTGGGCGTCGAGCGTCGCTCCGTTTCGGACGACATTCACGAGGCCGCCGCTGTTCCCCGCCGCGCTATACACGCCGTCGCCGAGCACCACCGGGGTCTGGGCGTTCATCCCAAAGCGCGGATCGACCGTGTTCTTGTAGCGCCACAGAACCCGCCCGCTCGTCGCCTCGACGCTCACAAGACCTTTGGGCAGGAACTGGACATACTGCCGGATGCCGCCCGCAGTCGAGACAACTGCCGAGGCGTACGAGGCACCCTTCTCGCCCTCGGGGATCGCACTGGTCCAGAGCGGTGCGCCCGTTTTCTTGTTCAACGCGACGATGGTCTTCTCCGCCCCGCCCGGCGTCACGACGACTTTGTCGCCGTCGATCAGAGGAGACTCGGCGTAGGCCCAGACGCCAGGAGCGCCGCCGAAGTCTCTGCGCAGGTTTTTTGTCCAGAGAGTCCTGCCGCTACTTAGCTCAAGACAGACCAGGTCGCCGTCGGAGCCGAGTGCGTAGACAAACCGTCCGTCGATAGTGGGCGTCGAGCGGGCACCGGGATAGCTCGGCTGCTGGTCCGGGTTTCCGACCTTGCCGATTTTAGACTTCCAGAGCGTCTTCCCGGTGGTGACATCGAGCGCCTGAACGAACTCATTGTCCGTGCCCTCGTTGCCGAGCACCAGTGCGCGCTTTCCCACCACCGACGGCGAGCCGTAGCCGTAGCCGATGTCCTTGCGCTGCCAGAGCAGCTTCGGGCCGCCGGTGGGCCAGGCGGGAAGCAATCCGCGCTCTAAAGAAACGCCGTCGCGCCGGGGGCCGCGCCACTGGGAATAGTCGCTCATATCTCGTCGTCCTTTCGGAAGCTGCCGTGCCAGGCTTCGGCCTGGTCCAGCACGTCCTCGATGTCCTGCAATGTATTCACGCGGGGCGTCGCGATGTGCCCGCGTAGATGCGTCGCGCCGGGGATTCCCTTGAAGTAGTGCGGCAGTAGCCCGCGCAATTCCCGAACTCCGATGCTCTCGCCCTGCTGCGCGACCTGGAGCCGTGCGTGCTCGCGGGCGACCGCAAACCGCTCTTTTGCGCTCGGGCCTGCGTTGTACTGCCCGGTGCTGAGATACTCGTCGATCTGGCGCAGAAGCCACGGGTTGCCCATCGCGGCTCGCCCGATCATCACGCCGTCGCAGCCGGTCTCGTCGAGCATGCGCTTTGCGTCCTCGGGCGTCTCGATGTCGCCGTTGCCGGTAATCGGAATGAGATCACCGACCGCGTCTTTGACACGCTTGATAATACTCCAATCGGCGACTCCCGTAAAGCCCTGGCTCGCAAATCGGGCGTGGACCTGAATATGCTTGACGCCAAGCTGCGCCGCCGACACCGCGAACTGGATCGCCGTGATGTTCGGGTACGTGAAGCCCGCGCGGACTTTCACGGTCACGGGCACCTCGGGGACGGCGTCCACAACCGCTTTGACAACGGCCTCGGCCTGGCACAGGTCTTTGAGCAGCGCCGCGCCCGCGCCGGTCTTTGCGACCTTCGGAACCCAGCAGCCCATGTTGATGTCCACGCCATCGGCTCCGGCATCCACGACGATCCGCGCCGCCTCGGCCATAACTTGCGGGTCCGCACCAAACAACTGGCAGAAGCTGGGGCTTTCGTCCTCGGCCCAGTCGAACATGCCGAAGGTCTTCTCGTTCTTGTAGTGGATCGCCATTGAGCTAATCAGCTCGGTAACCACCAATCCAACCTTCCCATGGCGCTTGCAGATCACCCGGAACGGATGGCTGGTAATCCCGGCCATGGGTGCCAGAACGATATTATTGCTGAGTTCAATGTCTCCGATTCGCATGGGTTTCTCCGTCAATCTTATCGCGCGACGGCGACGATTGCGAAGTATGTCCCCCGAAGCGCCATGCTCGCAAGCTCACAAGTCTTTCGCCCCCGTGCGGCACGGGAGGACGAGGGAAATTCAGGTAAAATGCAAAGTATGGCTGTCGATGCAATTACGGTTCTTGTTTCGCTGCTTGGTCAGGTACTTCTGCGCCACTGGACGAGCGAGAAGCTTGCGGAACCGCTGGGGGAAGCACTGGCCAAGCTGGTTGCCAGTGAAACGGAGAAGCGAAAGCTCGGAAAAGAGTTTGAGCGACTTGCGGAAAAGGTGATGGACCGTATCCGTCCCCGCTTGCTGGCACGCTTCACACAGGAGGATGCAGTGCATTCGTCGGCACTGGAGCTACTGCAAACGGCGCTGGAGAAGTCGCTGCAATCGCAAAGCGCTCTCAAGGGGAAAGACGCCGAGGCGATCTTTGAAGAGATTCGTTTGACACCCGAGGAGATTCTTGCGGTCACCAATGCAACCGCGCCGATTCCGCTCTACGAAAACGCGCTGAAGGACGCTTGCCTTTATGTGAGCAAGGTGGTGCCGAAGCTGCCCGAGTACCAGGCGATGGTGAACCAGACGGTCTTGCGCGAGCTGGAGATCCTGGTGACGAATATCGACCAGCAGTTGGATGACATTGAGCGGATTCTGCGGCGGACGCTGGAGTCTGTCGGAAAGGAGGAGCGAGCAAGCGGCGTTGTGGCGGAAGCGGAGCGATATCGGTTCTTAGTCAATGACCGACTCAATACGATGCAGCTTTTCGGAGTGGAAGATATTCCGAAGTACCTGCGGGAGTATCCGCTGGGCGAGTCGTTTGTGATGCTTCAGGCGAGCACAAAGGATACGGCTTCTGCACACGGGACGCTCTCGCTGGAGGGAGTGCTGGAGACGCTCTCGCCGAAGAACACGCGCGTTCTTATCAAGGGCGACGCCGGGATGGGCAAGACGACGCTGCTCAAGTGGATCGCGGCGCAGTCGGCAAACTATGCGGCGCTGGAGCGGTGGAAGGAGACGGAGCGCTTTGAGCCGCTACGTGAGCAACTGGAGCTTGGGAAGCGCGGCTACCGACATGAGGCGCTGGAGTGTCCGCCGCATCACTGGAGCCGCCGCATTCCGTTCTATGTCCGGCTGCGCGACTGCACGAACGGTAACGTCCCCCACCCCGACAAGTTCACGCCGCTCTGGGCCGATCCGCTGCCGGAGCCAACAGAACACTGGACGCCGTTCGTGAAAGAGGAACTGAAGAAGGGGGCGCTGGTGCTGATCGATGGTGTCGATGAAGTGCCGGTGGAGTTTCGTGAGGCAAGTGGAAAGCATCAGAACACGCTGGAGTCTACGCTCAAGGTTTTAATCAACGACTACCCGAGCAGCTACTTTGTGCTTACATCGCGGCCTGCGGGAATCGACGATGACTTTCTCAAGGATGCGCGTCTGGCGTTCCGGGTGTTCTCGATCAACCCGCTCTCGCGCGGCGACTCGGAGCAACTGATTCGGCAGTGGCACCGGGTTCTGGCAAGCGCCCTGCAATCGTCGCGGCCCGACGAATCGCGTATGGTGAGCGAGAGTGCGGAGAAAGTAATTGAGCAGATTCGTAAGACGCAGCCGCTGCGAACGCTTGCCCTCAACCCCTTGCTCTGCGCCGTGATGTGCGCGGTCCATCACGGAAAGGGAAGCCTCCCCGACAGTCTCTACGGCCTGATCGAGGCGTTCCTGACGATGTTAATTAGGACGCGCAACGAGTTCGCGCTTCAGGGCAAGGAGTTCTCCCGCGAGTACCGCCTGGTCTCGGAGACGCATCGGCGCAATCTGTTAACTGACCTTGCGCTCAGGATGAACGCACAGGCAAGCCTTTCCCGGACCAATGCGCTTACCGTGGTGCAAGCGTACTTGCCGCGCATCGAGAACAAAGACAAGGAACCAATTACGCCGGAGACAGTGCTTCAGATGCTCATTGAGCGGACAGGAGTTCTCAGCGAACTGTCTGACCGTGGCCCGCTTTCGTTCCTGCACAATCAGTTCAAAGAGTTTCTGATCGCGGAGCGCCGCACGCAGCTTAGAGACATTAAAACGCTGGTAAAAGAGTCTGAGACAGACACAGGTGTTAACGTCATTCTCTTTGCTGCGGTCAGCCCAAACTACGGCATTAACGAAGACCTTATTCGTGCGCTTCTTCAAAAGCGAACCCCGACGGCTCGTCTTCTTGCGTCCTACTGTCGCCGCCCTGGGCTACCGCTCGACCCGGAGCTTGCCGCACAGCTTCAGAACTGCGACGAAGGAATCTTCCCGCTTTCGTCGCCGCTTGCCGTTACCATTGTCTCACTGGGTGGAGACAGGTTTATCGACAAGCTCTCGCTCAAGCTTTATCCAAAGATAACCGATGAGCAACAGGTTTTCCACGCGGAGGCTCTGCGTAAGATCGATACCCCAAAGGCACAGGAGCTTGCATTGGAGTGGCGAGATACTTCTATTAAGCAAGTCGTTGTCCAACTAAGTTACATTGTCGATCCGCTTTTGTTCAATGTCACCATAAATGCAATCCAAAGCTTTAACCCAGATACTCCTGAATACGTCAAAAACATCAGCAACCTCGACGCCCTCAAGGAACTAAAGCAGCTTCAATGGCTTGACCTCAACAACACGCAGGTACAGAACCTCGACGCCCTCAAGGAACTAAAGTCTCTGGTAAGGCTTGACCTCAACAACACGCAGGTACAGAACCTCGACGCCCTCAAGGAACTAAAGCAGCTTCAATGGCTTGACCTCAACAACACGCA
>JANLTX010000076.1:0-39719 GCA_031363095.1 Armatimonadota bacterium
CGGTGTAACCCGACCAATTAGCTTCTGCTTACCCGCGTCGTTCCTCCGCCGTCTCGCTTCGCTCGAAATATCCTGCCCCTCTCGAACGAAGTGAGACGGCGCGTAGCGCCCCATAGCCCGGCCAATTAGCTTCTGCTTACCCGGGCTATGGGGCGCTACGCGCCGTCTCACTTCGTTCGAGAGGGGCAGGATATTTCGAGCGAAGCGAGACGGCGGAGGAACGACGCGGGTAAGCAGAAGCTAATTGGTCGGGTTACACCGAACCCACCCCGGCTTCGTTCGTCCCTCACTGCGCCGACCCTCCCTTCGCCGCGAAGGGAGGGTGGACACGAGGGAAACGAGGGGCCGGGGGGGTTCGAGTGTAGCCCAAATTCAAAATACTTGCTTACCCAGCCGCTGGGTGTTTGCCGGACGATTTTCGTCCTGGGTTGGATGTGGTACAACCTCCCCATGAACTTTGAGCCTGTTGAGCTTGTCGCCGGACCCGTTCGTTTGAAGCTGGCCGATGGCGAGCTTCGTTACCTCACCGTCGGAACCACGGAGATTATCCGGCGCGTCTTCTTTGCCGTTCGGACCCGAGACTGGGACACGGTGACGCCCCGATTCGACAGCGTGGACATTGTCAAGCGCAAAGATAGCTTCTCGGTTCGCTTGAAAGCAACCTGCAAAGGACTGGGCGATGTCAACTATAGCTGGAGCGGCGAGATCGAGGGAAAATCCAGCGGCGAGATCACGTTCCGGGCCGTGGGAGTCGCAAACGCGGCGATGCAGAGCAACCGGATCGGGCTTTGCGTACTTTTTGGAACCCCGACGGTCTGTAGCCAGGAGTACACGGTTCTCGACAAGGCTGGAAAGAGCCGCAACGGGCAGTTCCCGACGCCCGTCAATGCGCCACTGATGTTCGAGCCGGAGTTCACCGAGCTGAAGTACCGAAGCGCCACCGCCTCGGTTTCCGGTAGCGCCGGGACACTTTTCTCGATGGAAGATCAGCGCAACTTCGGCGATGCGAGCTTCAAGGCCTACGCCCCGCTTCCGTATGCGTATCCGGACTGCAAAGAGGGCGAGACCTACGAAGAGACCATCACGATCCGTCCGGGCGCAGCTCCCACAGCGGCGTTGTCCAAGGGAACCCGTGTCACGTTCGGTGGCAGCGGGCCGATCATGGGGCGGGTTCCGCAGCTAAAATCCGGCTCTCCGAGTGAAAAAATCGGGTTCTACGATGTCAATCACAGCCGCGAAAAATACAAAAACAACCCGGCGCTGTCGTTTGTGTACTTCCCCATCGAGCATCTCTTCGACGACGACACGTGCTGGGAGAATGTCCCGGTGATTCTGGATATGGTGGCCTCGGCACGGAAAGCCTGCGGCGAGAAACCCGTCGATCTGAACCATATCGCACTCGATCCAAGCCATGCCCGGCCCACGCGCGACCCGCGAAACGCCAGCGCGTTCGGCGCGGCCTGGAGCGCGGCGTGCGTGAAGTACGCCGCCCTCGCCGGAGTGCGCTCGGCGACGTTCGATCTCGGGCCGGGGCACTCGGCGCGGGTTCTGGCGCGGCTCGGGGCGCTGGGAGGACTTCCGCTCCAGCCCGCAAAGGTTGTGTCCGGGGCGCTGACCCCGCCGGTCGATGGGTTTCAGGTCGGGCCGGTGCTGGTGCTCTGGAACAGGACGGCCCAGCGCCAGCCGCTCACGCTGGCGGGAGTCGCGCCGGGAAGCTACCTGGCCGAGAGCTTCGACGGCACGACAGCACCCAGTGCGCCCCCGACCCGAGGCAAGCTTGGCGGCGCGACGCTAACCCTCAACCCCTACGAGGTCCGCCTTCTGACGCCGCGCACCCCATGAGCGAAGTGCAAGAAGATGCGTTTATCCCGTTTGAAATCCAGATGGGACTTCTCTGCGATCTCTCCGAAAGCCCCTTCCCGACAAAAGTTTTCGGGCTGCGCGACGACGAACTGACTCTGGCACCCGGCGCGACGCACTACGGAATGGTCGTCTCGGGCGGCGCGATCCTGCACGACCGCCTGGACCGCTATCGGCTTCGGGCCGGGATGTTCTTCTGCTGGCCGGGCGCGGGGACGCTTCGTGGACCGGGCTGCACCGCGCTGATCGTCTCGCGGCTGGACTATCTCGGCCTGCGTCAGGTTGGCGGCCCGCTCGAATCCACCGGGCGGCTGCGCTACATCGACGGTTGTACGGACACGCTACTTGTTTGCCCGCCGCGTCTCGGGGAGCCGTGCCTGAACCACCTGCATATCCCGCCCGGTACCGCCCAGAGCCAGCACACGCACCCATCGGAGCGCCTCGGAGTGATCCTGCGGGGCCGGGGCGAGTGCCGGACGCCGTCGGGGGTCTGGGAGCTGAAGCCCGGCATGGCCTGGCGCATCCCGACCGGCAGCCGCCACAGCTTCTACACCACGGACTCGTCGCTCGATGTCATCGCCTGGCACCCGGACTCCGACTTCGGCCCCACCGACACCGCCCACCCGATGATCAACAAAACGATTCTGCTCCCCCGGCCCCAATAAAATGGGGAGACACAAAGGGGGGCGAGCACTCCCCATTATTGGGGCCGGGGGAAACCGCGTGCGCTTCGGGCGTGGCCTTCGAGGCCCTCGGATGTGGCGATGATCGCGGCGGCTTCCGCGAGGCTCCCGGCAACCTCGACGTCCAGCCAGATCACGCTCTGCTTTTTCACGAAATCATCGACGTTGAGCGGCGAGGCGTACCGGGCGCAGCCTGCGGTCGGGAGCGTGTGGCTCGGCCCGATTATGTAATCGCCCAGCGCCGCGCGGCTGTGCGGCCCCAGCAAGATCGCGCCCGCGTTCTGAATCTTTGGCAAGACCGCCCACGGATCAGCCACCAGCACGTGCAGGTGCTCCGGCGCAAAGTCGTTGAGTACCGAAACAGCGTCGTCGAGGCCCGACGCGACGACGCCAAAGCTGTGCTCCAGGCTTTCCCGGACAACCAACGCGCGGGGCAAGTCCGAAAGCTGCCGCTCGATAGATTGGATAACCCGGTCCAGAGCGGCTTGTGAAAAAGTAACCAGAAGCGCCCGGTTTGCCGGGTCGTGCTCGATCTGGCAGATGACTTCAAGGGCGACGTCCTCGGGGCTTGCGCTCTCGTCGAACAACACGCCGACCTCGCTCGGTCCGGCCAGCATCTCGATTCCGACGGCTCCAAAGACCTGTTTTTTGGCAAGGTTCGCGTAGATATTCCCCGGCCCGACGATTTTCTCGACCGCGCGAACGCTCCCGGTTCCAAACGCCAGCGCCCCGATGGCCTGTGCGCCGCCCATCGCGTAGATCTCGGAGAATCCCGCCAGCTTCGCCGCCGCCAGAGTCGCGTCGGGGGGCAGGCCGGTCTCGCGGGACGGCGGCGTCGTGAGCGCGACCTCGCCCACGCCCGCCACGGACGCAGGAATTCCGGCCATGAGCACCGTGGACGGATACGCCGCCCGCCCGCCCGGAACGTAGACCCCGACCCGTCGAAGCGGCACGATCCGCTGCCCGAGCGCCTGGCCCGGCGTGGAAAAATCGAGCCAGCTCTGGCGAACCTGCTTCTCATGAAACATCCGAATCCGCGAGGCCGCAAGCTCCAGTGCGCCCCAGAGCGGCGTTTTTGCGACGCGCTCAGCGGCCCCTTCGATAGCTCCGGTCGGCACCCGAAGCGCCGTGGCGTCGGGGCAGTCGAACTTTCGGGTCAGCTCCAGCACCGCCTCGTCGCCCCGCGCTCGAACGTCCGCGAGAATCTCTGAGACAACCCGCTCGGCCTCGCCCGTTTCCTCCGTCAAGCGCCGGGTGAGCGCTACGTGTAGAGCCTCCGAAGAGCCGGGCAGAGACAGATCGAAAAATCGCATACCGTCAGTTTACCCGCGACCGAATCAAACCGTGATGCTGTCTACAGGGAATGCCTGGACGACCTTCGAGCGGGCTTTGTCGAAGTCGAGCTTCTCGATGCCATTGTTGCGAATGGCATAGAGGCTCTTTCCGTCCGACCAGATCGGGCCGGGCCAGCCGAGATACCACTGACACTCCGGGCCATCCAGGGGTTTCGGGTACCAGACGCCGCTACTCGGATCGACCCGGTGGAGCTTGCCGTCCTGGATCAGATACAGCCAGCCCTTGTGCGCCGCGATTCCCGTAGTGTTCTCCCAGGACGCGTCGCCAAGTTTCTCCCACTTGCTGGAGTCGGTTTTCTGAAAGTACAGCTTTCCCTTCCGGACCGCGTAGGTTCCCTTTTTGAGCGTGGTTTTTACGCCAGTGCCTCGCTCTGAGCAAGGCGGAGGTGATTTCTTCATCGTTTTTGCCCTAACGTTACGTTTCTATTTTATCTCGGAGCACGAAAGAGAAAGTCGGTCTTGCCCAGCTGGACCGCGTCGCCGTCGGCCAGCGCGACGGGCACGTTCGGGGTGAGTTTCTGACCGTTGACCTTTGTGCCGTTCGTGCTGCCCAGATCGATCAGCTTGAACGAGCCGCTCTCAAACACAATTTTTGCGTGGGTGCCGGAGACAAACGCATCGCCTGTCAGAACCACATCCGAGGTCGGTTTTCGGCCAAAGATCGTCGTGGCAGATTTTAGAACATGCTCTTTCCCACTCGCCCCGACCAATCGGGCGGCAGGCACAGAAACGCCCGAGCCGAGTGCGGCGACGGGCTGGCGAGTTCGGTCGGTCGGCATGGCGGCGATGGCGAGCCGCGCCGCGCCGGGGACGTGTGGAATCGAGAGGGTCAGCTCCACCGAGCCGAACCGAACCGTAGCGCCGTCGATTAGCGTCACGACCTGGCCGGGCAAGATCGGGTTCCCAGCGGCCCGAGTCCCGTTCGTGCTCCCGTTATCTTCCAACGTGACCGAACTACCCTCGCCCACGGTCAGAGTCGCATGGCGGCGGCTGACGGTCTTGTCGGGCAGCATCACCTCGGCGCCCTCGCGGCCTACAATGTTAATTCCCTTTTTCAAGGGAAACTCGCGCCCGGAGCTGTCTCGCAGCCGGGGCATCGGGGTCTCGCTCGGCTGCGCCCCGACGCTCGCGCCGAGAAGCAGTCCGCACTCCTGGCAGAACCCGTCGTCGGGCGGGCCGACGGTCTTGCAGACCGGGCAGGGTGCGCCGCTCAGAAACGCGACGGGAGCCTGGGTCTCTTTGGGCGCAGGCGCGGGCATCTGGACGGTCGCATCCGACGCCGGAACCCGCGCGGAGTCGTAGGCCGCGCGCCGCTCGGGGTCTTTCAGCACCTCGAACGCCTCGGTCAGCGCCGCAAAGCGCGGCTGATCGTTCATCGCATCCTGAACCAGCGTCCGGAACGCCGCCCGGATCACCGCCTCGCTCGCGGTCGGCAGGACACCTAAAAGCCCGTAGTAGTCTGTATTTTCTTCCATACCCATCCCCCTGCCCCTTTCCTTCTCCTTTTCCGACCGGGTACCCGTCGCGGGTGGCGGGAGAAGGGAAGGGGGTTTCCGTCGTCACACCCCGCCCCCTCCCCTTCCCTCGCGCCGTCGAAGACGGGAAAACGCGAGGGAAGGGGGCCGGGGGATTGGGTGCTCAGCTCCGCTTTCCTAAATCTAAATGATAGATCGTCCCGATGAGAGTTTTCTCGATGCTGTCCGAGTCGCCCCGGCTCGCGGCTGCTGCTGCCTGGCCCACCTCGCGGGCTTCGTCGGCGCGGCCCTGCTGCGTCAGAATCTGCTGGGTCCGGTTCAGGGCTGCTGTCAGGTCGGCGGTCGAGAGCTGCTGGGTCCGCATTCCCATCATCGTCTGCTCCAGGTTGCGCCCGGCCTGCACCACCGCCAGCTCCTGCGCCACCACCGGGTCGGCCCCGCTTGGAACCACCGACGTGTCGAGAATAAACTCCACCGTCACGTTCTGGGTGAGCGTCTCGCGCTGGCCCGTCGCGCCGTCGTCGTAGCTCAGAATGGCTTTTGCGACCCGGTAGATCGCCGCCGGACGCGGTTCCAGGTCCACCTCCCAGAGCTTGGTGATGGTCGCGCCCCGCTCGATGTCGGGGAGGACGATACTCGCTGTTCGCCCGCTAAAACTGGGCGGCGAACCGTAGCACTGGCGCACCGTGGTAAATTTCGGGAGTGAGAGCGTGAGCTGGACGTTCTTCGCCGTGACACCCAGCACCGACTCCATTTCTTTGCGAAAGACATCGGGAATCTGCTCGGGTCGCTCGATGAAATAATAGTTCCCCCCGGAGCGCCGCGCGATTCCGGCCATGAGCTCCTCGTTGTACTCCGGCCCGAAGCCCAGCGCCGTGACCGAGATTCCACGCGCCTTGAGATCGGCCACCTGGCTCGTAATGCTCGCAAAATCTTTCAAGCCCGCCGTCGGCTCGCCATCGGTGAGCAATAAAATTCGCGTGACGTACCCCGAGAGATCCGGGACGCTGGCAAGCTGTGCGCCGCCCGCATAGATTCCGTCGAATAAATTCGTCGTGTTTCCCGGCACGATCCGCGCGATGTGTTGTTTAATCAATTCGCGGTCCGTAACTCTACGGGCGGGCATGAGTACGTCCACCGACTCCTCGAACGTCACAATCGAAAGAACGTCTTCCGGGCCGAGAAGATCGACCACGTGCGAGCAGGCCCGCTTGACGTACTCCAGGGGTGCGCCCTCCATCGAGCCGGACCTATCGATCACCAGCGCGACGTTCACCGGCATTCGCCGCCCAGTTCCCCCATTACTGGGGGCGGAGGGGGCAGCCGTGAGCCGGGTCATGACATGGGTGCGCGTCCGCTCGCCCGCGCCCGCCAGCCCGTTGCTCATCCGCACCGAGAGGCTCAGGGTCGGCCCGGCGCTCGGCGCGAAATTGCCCATCATCGTCTGCCCCGGCGCGGCTCCCATCTGGGTCCGGTTCGGGTCGCCGCCCAGCTGCGTCTGTGAAATCTGTACCGTTCGATCCATACCTCTCCCCTTAGCCCCTCTCCCCGGCTTCGCGGGGGGAGAGGGGAAAATTCTATCCGAAGCGCAGCGTCGAGCTGCCGATCACAATCGTGTCGCCCGGTGCGAGTGCGACCCGGCTGATTCTCTGTCCGTTGACAAAGGTTCCGTTGGTGCTGTTCATGTCTTCCAGAAACCAGCCCGCGCCCTCTTGCACGAACCGCGCATGGCTCCGGCTCGCTTTGGAGTCATCGGGCAGGGCAACTCCCACGCTCGGGTCGCGCCCAACCACGGCTCCCGGTGTCAATGGGAAGCTCTGCCCCGCATGTGGCCCCGCGAGCACGGTGACCCCCAGCCCCAATAATGGGGAGCCAAAAGAAGATTCTGCCCTGTTTAGTCCCCCGGGTACCCAGCGGCTGGGTGATTCGGGGTTAGGGGCAGCCGCATACGGCGAGACGCCGGGCATCGGGGGGGCATTCGGTGACGGACGCTTGACATCTTTTGCTTCGCGGGCCGTGTAGGCTTTCACGTTTTTCTCGTAGAAAACCAGGAGCTTGCTTCCCACTTGAATCTCGTCGCCCGACTTGAGCGGGGCTTGCTCCGAGATTCGTGCGCCGTTGACCAGAACGCCCGCGCCGCCGCTCGTGTCGGTGAGGGTCCAGCCGCCGCCGGGCCGCGTGGCTATCGTCGCGTGGGTCTTGGCGATGCTCGGATCGCCAAACAGCGCGATGTCCGACAGCTCCGAACGCCCGACCCTGGTCTCGGCTTTCTCGATCAGGATCTCTTTGCCCTCGTTGCGGCCCAGGATCACCCGAATCCAGGCTTCTTTCAGTAGTTGTTGCACCAGCGCGATGAACAGCCCGATCATGGCTCCGGTGATGAGAAACCCGAAGAACCGGGCCGTTGGGCCGGGGTTGATGCCCGGCATGAGGTACGGGACGATCTCAAACGTGGTGCCGCCGAGAAGCCCGCCGACAAGCCCGCCTAAAAAGCCGTTGCGCCCGACGCGTGCGCTGAGCTTGCGCCAGCCGTCGGCGGTGCCCGCCAAAGCCCCGATCAGCGCCCAGCCGAGCGCCCGCGCCACGACATTTCCGAAGAAGTGCAGCGGGTTTTTGGCCGGGTGGGTGTAGAGCAGCGAGAACAGCGCCCCGCCGAAGTTCAGCCCTAAAACCCCTGCCACCAGCCCGACGACCCAGCCGATCAAGATCACTTTGAGCCAGTCGCGCTGGCCCTGGGCGAGGTTGTCGGCAATCCCCAGCAGAACGCCGAGCGCCGCGCCCCAGGTCATTCCGGCAAGCTGATAGTTGCGCTGCTCGGCGCTTGTGAGCTGCCGAAGCGTGTCGGGAATGGGCGTGAACCGAAACAGATCGATCCAGGCCCAGGTGAACAGCCCGGCCAGCGCCCCGGCCACCGTGAACAGAATCACCCGCCCCACGACGTTCATCGGGCATCTCCCCGCGCCTGAGAGCGCGACCCTCTTCTGTGCCTCGTTCCTCGGCGAAGAGGGTAAAGCCCCCCTCTTTCGCAGCGGGAAGAGGGGCTGGGGGAGATGGCAAGATGGTTATGCCTCATAGCGGAGCCTCGCGGTGCCGACGGCGATCTCATCGCCGTGGGCAAGCGGGGTCGGAGCCTGGATGCGCTGGCCGTTGACGAAGGTTCCATTCGACGAGCCGCTGTCGGCGATCTCCCAGCCGCCCGACGTACCCGGCATCACGACGGCGTGCTTGCGGCTGGCGGTGTTGTCGCCGGGAAGCGCGATGGCGTTGTCCGGCTCCCGCCCGAGGGTGAGCGGCCCGAGGAGCAGAAAACTCTGCCCGGCGAGCGGCCCACGAACGCCAAAGAGCCGGGGCTGCCCCGTCGGCGCGGGCAATGGCACCGCAGCTGGTCCCCCATTACTGGGGTTAGGGGCAAACACGCCCCCAGACGTGCTGGCGAAACCAGCCGAGGGCAGGTCGCCGAGCGACGGCAGCGGCGGAAGCGGAGCGCTCGCGGGCGACGGCGGCCTGAGATTGGGGTTCACGCCGGAGGGGGAGTCTTCCGGGAGATTCACCCCGGCTTTGTCTAAAACGTCTTTCACCGACATTCCGCGAGACTTGAGCCAGCGCCAGCCGAAGAACCCGCCGACGCCAAGCACCATGATCCCGATCCAGCCCGGAAGCGCATTGTTGGTCTCCGGTTTCTCAGCGCGGTCCACGACGATCACGGGCGGGCTTCCCGGCGACGTGACAATCGCTCCGCCCGCAGGCGCAGGCGTCGGCGCAAGGTCGGCGTCCCCACCCGAGAGCGAGACGCGCTGGACAAACTCCCCGCCCGGCACACCAGGTAGCGCGACGAAGTTCACCGACGAGAGCACTTTCCCGGCTTTTGCCTCAACCTGCACCCGGCCCGGCAGGATGCTCTCGAACCGCGCGACGCCCGCGCCGTCCGTGACCCCGCTCTGGACGCTCTTGCTGCCGTCGCGCTCGGTCGTGAGCGTGATCGAGGCCGACGGCACAGGCTTACCCGCGCCAGAGAGAGCTTTTATCACCATGGCCCCCGGCTTTGCGCTGGCGAACACGGCCTTGCTGGCATCTAAGTGACCATTTTTTTTCAGGGCTGAGAGCGAGAGCGTGGCAAACTGACCGCTTTTCTTGTTCAACAAAAACAGCTCTTTGGCCGACTTCGGGATCGTGAGGAACGCACTCCCCCCGCTCGGCTCGAACACGGAACTACCCTCACTCCAGGCCCAGAGCGCGGCGTCGGGCTTCAGGCCGACCAGCTGGAAGGTGAACTGCGTAACCGGCGTCGGGACGGGTGTCGGCCTGGCTGGTCCGGCGGGCGTCGGGGTCTGGGCGCTCGCGGCAGAGACGGTGGCGAGCAACAAGGTGGCGCAGGCGATGGCAATTTTCAAGATTCAGTCTCCCTGTCGGTATAGACGCACGAGCGGGCCTCGGGGATGCGCTCGGCGATCTCCCGCGCCAGCGTCCCGGTGGCGCAACGCTCTCCCGCCCGCGCGTGGAGCCACGCCCCGGCTCGCGCGGCGTCCAGCGGCGAAAGCCCTCCGGCAAGCAGCGCCCCGATCACGCCCGTCAAGACATCCCCGCTTCCGGCGGTCGCCAGCGCGAGGCTCCCCTCCCGGTTGTAGAACAGTTTCTCCCGCTCGCAGATCAGGGTCCGCGCACCTTTGAGCAGCGCCACAGCGTCGAATTTCTGCGCGAGTTTCACCGCCCAGCCCTCCCGGTCGTCCTGGATTTCCGACGACGAAACCCCGAGAAGCTGCCCGGCCTCGCCAGGATGTGGCGTGAGCACCAGGTTCGGACGTTTCACCAGCCCGAAAAGCCCGTCGGCGTCGATCACGGCAGGCAGTATCGTGCTCTTCAGAACCTGTTCGACAAGGGCGAGCGTCTCTCCTGCCCGGCCCAGCCCCGGCCCGATGGCGAGCGCGTCGATTCGGGGCAAGAGCGCGGAAATCTGGGAGCGCGGGCAGAACACGGCCTCGGGCACCAGCGCCGCCATCGTGGGACGCAAAGAATCGGGTCCGGCGACATAGACCAGCCCGCAGCCCGCTCGCAGCGCCGCGAGCGTCGTGAGAACTGCCGCGCCGGGCATGTCATCCGACCCGGCCAGAATCAATAATTTTCCGAACGTCCCTTTGTTGGAGTCGCGGCTCTGAGCGCGGGTCGGCAAGGCCGCCCGCACCCAGTCCGCCGTCGTGATCTCTCTCCCCAACCCGCTCAGAAGCGTCTTTGGTATGCCGATCCCGGCAACTGATATTTTTCCCGCAAGGCTCACCCCCGGATGGAGCAAAAGCCCCGGCTTGTGCGCCACAAACGTCACGGTTTTGTCGGCACTCACGGCCACCCCTGGCACCCGTCCCGTGTCGGCCTCAACCCCGCTGGGCAGATCGCACGCCAGTATGAGAACCCCGGATGCGTTCATGGCTTCAATCGCTTCTAAAATCTCTCCCCGAGGGGCACCAACCGCGCCGGTTCCCAGTAAACAGTCGATGAGAAGCTCATAGCCCGTGAGATTCACGCTCTCCAGCGGCAGAACGTCGATTCCGAAAGCCCCGAGCACGTTTCGATGCACCAGCGCGTCGCCCGTCGAGCCGTCCTGGGCAAAAACGGCGACTTTCACCCCCGCACTTGCCAGCATTCGAGCCGCGACGAACCCATCGCCGCCGTTGTTGCCCTTGCCGCAGAGAATCGCCACCGAGCGCACCCCACGTGCTTCTCGGGCCAGCGCCTCGCCCGCAGACTGCATCAGACAGACGCCCGGAATTCCGGCCTCGATGGCCGCCCGGTCGATCTCGTGCATCTGGGCCGCAGTCCCGATCTTCATCGCTTTCACAAACTTCCGAAAAATCCGTAAGTTTCTTCAGGACGAATTATACAATACTTTGTTCCCGATTGGTAGAAAAAAGAAATAAACGCCAACGTCCGCCGATATGAAACACCCAGCGGCTGGGTAAGCAGAGGCTAAGGGCTTCGCCCCGATGTCCTTCGGACATACCGAACTCGGGTTATGCCCGGAGGACATCACGGCGCGGAGCGCCTTTAGCCACCGACGTTGATGTCAGTGGCTGACGACTTTTTTCACCACGTCTTCGAGGTGGGCGACGCCATTCACGACTTTTTCGATGCCATCGTAGACCATCGGGACGAAGCCTGCGGTCTCGCGGGCTTTCTCGTTGATGATGCTCGTGGCGGCGCGGGCCGTGATGAGGTGCTGAACTTCTTCGTTCATCACCAGGACCTCGTGGATACTGATCCGGCCCAGTGTCCCCATCTGGTTGCACTTGGCGCAGCCGACCTTCTTGCCGATCTGTGCAACTTCCACCGGGTGCCCCGCCAGCAGGTCCAGAAGCGCCTGCTCGCTCTTGTCGGGCGGGCCGAGGGTGCGGCAGTGCTGGCACAGGCGACGCACGAGTCTCTGGGCCACCGAGCCGACCAGACCTGAGGAGATTAGAAACGGCTCGACCCCCATATCGGTTAAACGCGCGGCAGCTCCGGCGGCCTCGTTGCAGTGAAGGGTCGAGAGAACGAGGTGCCCGGTCATCGCGGCCTTGAACGCAATCTCCGCCGTCTCGCCGTCACGGATCTCGCCGACCAGAACCACGTCGGGGTCTTGCCGAAGAATGGCGCGAAGCTGCGCGGCGAACGTCAGGCCCGCTTTCGGGTTGACCATCGACTGTGAGATTCGGTCCATCTCGTACTCAATCGGGTCCTCGCACGTCATGATGTTCATCGTGGGTGACATCACGGCATTCAGCGAGGCGTACAGCGTCGTGGTTTTTCCCGAACCGGTCGGGCCGGTGACCAGAATGATTCCGTGGGGACGCTTGAGCAGTTTCTGGAAATGCCCGAAGTTGACCTCGGAAAAATCGAGCTGGTCCAATGTCTTCTGGGTGGCCCCTTTGTCCAGGATTCGCATCACGATCCGCTCGCCGAACTGATTGGGCAGCGTGCTGACACGAAACTGAATATGCCGCTCATCGACGATCAGCGCGATGCGCCCGTCCTGCGGGACGCGTTTCTCGGCGATGTCCATGTCGGCGGTGATCTTCACCCGGCTGACCAGCGCGTTGTAGCTCTGGCGCGGCATCGTGTGGGCGACCGACATCTGGCCGTCGATTCGGAAGCGGACCTCGAAGTCTTTTTTATACGGCTCGATGTGAATGTCACTGGCCCGGCGGCGTACCGCCTCGACGATCACCTGGTTCACGAACCGGGCGATAGGCCCGTCTTCGTCCGCCGACGCGTTGTCATCCTCGAAGACCTCTGATGGGCTTGCGCCTTCGAGCGACTGGCCCAGCGCCCGGACGATCTCGTCGTCGGGTCCCTGATGCCGCAGATACGCCTGCTCGATCACGCGCCGCAGGTTCTCCGGCTCGGCCAGAACGGGAATCACTCGGGCGCGCGTGTGTTGCTGCACCAGATCTATCGCCGTGATGTTCCACGGATCGGCCAGCGCCACGCGAATATGGTTGTCGCCCAGAAGCCGCTCCTGCTCGGTCGGCAAGATCGGCAGAAATAGACTCTTGAGGGCTTTCTCGCGGGGAATTCGGGCCACCAGCTCTTCGGCGATGATCGCTTTGTCGATCTCGATGAACGGCACATCGACCTGATGCGAGTACGCAAGCTGGATCTGCCCCTCGGTCGCCCAGCCCCGCCCGATGAGAATTGCACCCAGCTTCTCGCGAGTGCTCTGCTGCTCTGAAAGCGCTTCGTCCAACTGGTAGTCGGTGATGATCCCGCTTCGGATCAGAATCTCGCCGATCTTCTGGCGCTGACCGAAGCTCGTCGGCGCGGCCTTGAGCGGGATCAGGGCCATGTCGTCGCCATCGGTCGGGAGCGGTGCCAGGGCCGGGACGGTGAACGAAATCGAATCGCCCGCAGGCGGGGGCGGAACGACGGCGACCGCGAAATTATTGAGGGATTGCTGTGCCGCAGGCGGCTCGGGCAGCTCGCCCAGGAGCGGCAGGCTCCCGCGCTGAAACGCGTCCAGAGTCTCGACGACGTTCTCCGCATCGAGGGGGAACTGCAAAAAAGCCGTGACGCTGGCCTCGCGTGCCCGCAAGCGTGTCACTCCCGAGTCGCTCTCCAGCGCCACGAAGACCGGGACGCCCGCATTGATCCCGCTGGTCTGGCGCAGGGTGGCGCAAAGCTCCACGCCGCCGCTGTCGCCCACTAAAACCGCATCGCACTCCAGGTCGGGCAGGCCCAGGCAGGCAAGCGCCTTTTTGGGGTCTCGCAGCACGGCCAGCTCATGGCCTTCGCGCTCCAGCGCCTCGTTGAGCATCAGTGCCGTCAGGGCATCGTCTTCTACCGCAAGAATTCGCATCGTGTCTCCGAGGAAGTTATCGGCAGAAGTGCGGCATTTCTGCCGGGGTAAAATTACCGGGAAGATGGAAAAAGTCACGCTGGTCGGAGCCTTGCTGGTTGGACTCGGGAGCGCAACGGGTGGCGTCCTGCGCTACGTTGTGGGAAGCGCACTCAACGGACGGTTTCCCTACGGAACGCTTCTCGCGAACGTCAGCGGGTGCTTTCTTCTCGGCATGCTACTCTCAGCCCTCGGCGAGCGCCCGGAAAGCAGCAACGGGCGCTTGCTTCTCGGAGTCGGATTTCTCGGCGGCTACACGACTTTCTCGACCCTGATGTACGACTCGGTCCGGCTCGGCGGGCGCACCGGAGTTTCAAATCTAATTGCGTCCGTAGTTTTAGGCGGCCTCGCTGTCTATCTTGGCTCTAAAATCAAGCTTTAATGCCCGCTTACTCCCCCATTACTGGTGGCTGGGGAAGAACAATACATCGGCAGATAGGTCCGGGCGGAATTTGGCTAAAAACGCCATTTCGTTGGGTTCCCAGCGCTCTTTCCAGTGCGAGGTCATGTCTACACCAAATTGCGCTGAGTCCCTTGCGATTCCTCGGGCTGTAGCAACTTCAAGCGGGACATCCAGCCAGATTTTGAGAGATAAAAACGCCAATAAGTCCGGATGAAACAACGAACAGCCCTCGACAATTAAAATCGGTACAGAGAAAATTTCTCGAAACTCGCCGTGATCGGCCTCACGGTCGTCGCTGACCCGATAGCGAATTATTTTGCCTGAGTAAAATGGCTCCAGAACCTCTATTTTTAATCTTTCACGCTCGAAACACGGCCAGTCTTCGGAAAGAATATCTCGCTCCGGCAGCCAGAACGAATCTATCGAGACAATCGGGGCGTTTATTTCTTCGCCTAATTTTCGCGCCAGCGTAGACTTTCCCGAGCCGCCAAACCCCGAGATTCCGACGATCCCGCGCTCCGGAAGCCGAGAAATAATTTCAGCGATCTGCAAGCCGGTTCACCAGAACCCTCATGCCACACCTCGTTTTCGTGCAAGAAAAAGACTTGATCCGATAGTTACTCCAACCAAAATATATAGGCCAGTTAGCTGCTTCAACATCAAAGTCACAGGCTGCGGTATATAGACAACGTTCGCTATAATCTGAATAAAAATTTGAAATAAAAGCAACAAAAGAATTCCTTTTTTAGATTTTTTCGGAAAGAAAAAACTAATTACGATACCAGTGAAAATTAGTATAAAAACTATACTGGTGAAATGCATTGGAAATATACGATTTGCAAATACGTCCCAAAACGGAAACATCCTAATAATGGTAGAAATCATCAAGGCAATAAAAGCAATGCCGGGAATGGTGTCCCATTGATCGCGCCAGGCTGCTCTGCGGGTTTGTTTTCCCAGCGTTTTGCTGCCTCCAAGCTGGGAAATTGCGGCGGCTTCGGCTTCTTCTTCGGTGAGTCCGAGTTCGAGGTTGGCGGATTTCAGGGAATCTAAATGGGTGCGGACTTCGAGAAGCTGTTCGGCACGCTGGGTGACGGGAAGGTCGCGCAGCTCTTTACGAAGCTCTTCGACGTAGGCGTTAAGCCGGGCGGGCATCGGGGTTTCCTCCTAAGATGGCCTCGACGGTGCGGGCGTACTCGCGCCATTTCTCGGTGCGACGGATGGTCTCGGCGCGGCCTTCGTCGGTGAGGGCGTAGACTTTTCGGGCGGGGCCGGACGGCTGAATCTGCCACTCGGAGGCGACCAGGCCGTCGGCTTCGAGCGTCCGCAGGGCCGGGTAGAGCGTCCCCTCGCGCATCGTCAGGGCGTCGGACGAGCGCCGCTCGATCTCGCGGGCGATCCCGTAGCCGTGGAGCGCGTGGGTCTCCAGCACGGCTAAAATCAGCGTCGGCAGGTCGTTTTTCGGCAGGTCTCTGGGCATACGATAGGAGCATACATCGAAATCAGAGGTATGTCAATTCTGTTTTTTCCGGACGGATTGTAGCGCCACTGCTGCCGGGAGAAGGTACAGCAATGCCAGCCCGACCGTCACGGCCTGGTTGAGCGGGTCCATAGTGCGTTGAAGCAACATCTCGACAAATCGCCCCTGGAGATCCTTTTGAAAAAGATACAGATACAGAACGATCCCACCCAACAAAATTCCAGAAAAAGCTCGCTTTGGTGCTATAAAATGGGTAATTTTCCCGGACAAATACCCACACAAGCTCAATAAAATCCCTAATAAAACCGCATACCGAAACAGAGAGAGGCCAACATTATCAGATATAGGCACAAGATTAAAAATAAATAAAGACATCTTTTGGATAAACAGTACCAGACCCAAACTTAAACCGAAATACAAGGAACCCGCAGGCAAAACCTGGTCGAATCGTCCTGTTTTTCCTGCAGAAATCACATTCTCAGGCAAGATTAGCGATTCTTGCTTTGTCTGCGGGCTTTCGTGCGACGCCCACGAAAGAGGTTTCTCCTCCTCCTCGTGGACGTGACGCATCTCAGGACTTGGTGTCGGTCACTGCGCCGAGAATCACTATGCCGATTCCGCCCAGAAACGAGAGAACCAGCAAGACCGTGCCGATGATTCCCAGCACTTTCCCGGCAAGAGCGGTTCCGCGCGGACTCTGGTCGAGGTGCGGGGCAGCGTCGAGCGTGCGCAGGGCGTTGTCGCCGAGCACCCACGCGACCGGGGCGAGCAGCCCGCACAGCACGACGCCCAGAATGCCGAGGACCAGCGGAACCGTCCCGTTGACGGGCGAGGCCGCCGGAGTGCCGGGTCGGTCGTAGCGCGGTCCTGAGAGCGGCGGCGGGGCGATGCTCTCCGAGCCGCCACCGAGCGTCGCCAGGTTCTGCTCCGGGACGGGCGGCGTCAGGGGCGGAAGCGGCGGCGGGCTGGAAATTCCGCCCAGCTCCATCAGCCGCAATCGGGCCTGCTCGTAGCCGGGGTCGAGCGCAAGCGCCCGCTCCAGCCGCTCGCGGGCCTCGGTCTTGCGCTCCAGCGTCATCAGGGTCAGCGCGACGTTGTACTGGTTCTTTGCGGCGTCGGGCTGGAGAATCGCCGCCTGCTCGAACGCGACCAGGGCGTCGTCGGGCCGGGAGGTCTGCGCCAGCGCCCCGCCGAGAAGCCGCCAGGCCATCGTGTCGGCAGGACTCTGCGCCGTCGCCTCCCGAAGTAGCTCAATCGCCTCGTGTGCGCGTCCGTCGCGCAGCAGCGCCGCGCCCCGCTCCCGAGAGTTCGTCAGGTTATCCATATTTTCTCAATTACATTCCCGCAGCCATCTTGAGCACGGACGACGCGAAGATCCCGATGCCTGCGGTAGCAAGAATCGTCAGGGCGAAGCAAGCTATCGCCCACTTGCCCCAGGCGCGCTGGCAGTCCTGGAAGTCGTAGGCGCTGTCCCAGGTTCGCTCCGTCATCGCGAGCTGGTTGCCAAACACGCCCAGGCCGACGCTGATTAGAAACTGAAGCCCCAGCGAGATCCAAACCCCGGTAGATTCCAGCCCCGCCATCAGAAGCCGGGTGACAAGTCCGCCGAAACACGGCATCAGCGGGCTGCCGAACGCGACGATCCAGCCCCAGCCCAGTATCTTGATGTTGTGCGCCAGAAGCCAGATCCAGTTGAAGAAGAATGCGCCCCAGTTAAAGCCTCGGGTCGCCGAGTCCCAGTCGCCCTGCATGCCGCGCGTCGAGTCATAGCCCATTGCGCGGACGCCATCGGAGATAAAATCCCCGCTCGACGGGTTGGGCGCGACGGGTGGCGCGTAGGCTCCGGGCGGTGGTGCGTAGGTTCCCGGTCCTGCCGACGGCGGTGGGACGGGCCGTGCGAGCGGCTGTGAGGGCGGCGCGACGCCGGGGCCGCTCAGCGGCGCAATCGGAGCCGAACCCGCGCCGACCGCACCCAACCCCGACGGCGGCGCACCGGGCGCACTCAGCGGAGCCGCAGGCACGGCTCCCCCGACGGGTGTGAGGCCGCCGATGGGTGCCAGTCCGCCCCCTATCGACTGGAGCGTCATCGGGGCCGCCGCCGGTGCCTGAGCGGCGGGCGGCGCGACGGGCTTTGCTCCCACGGCTCCGAGTGCGGCAGCCGGAACCGGCGGCGGCGAAGCTACAGGCGGCGGCGCTACCGGTGCGGGCCGGGGCGGAGCGGCAGGTCCAGCCGAGAGCGTCGGGTCGGGCGGCGGCGGCGGGGCGGTGTCGGGCGCGACTCCGCCGATCTCCTTGAGCTTGGCCCGCGCCTGCTCGTAGCCTGGATCGAGTGCGAGCGCCCGCTCCAGGTGGCTACGCGCCTCGCTACTTCGCTCGGCCTTGATCAGTGCGATGGCGAGGTTGAACTGCGCCCGCGCCGAGGTCGGCCCCAGCTCGACCGCCTTCTGAAACGCCCCGATGGCCTCGTCGGTCTGGCCCAGCGCACCGAGCGCCGCGCCCATCATCTGCCAGGCCATGGCGTCGGCGGGGTTCTGCGCCGTCACTTCTTTTAAAACTGCCACGGCACCTTCGAGGTCGCCCTCGCGCATCAGGGCCTGCGCACGCTCGCGTGAAATCTCTTCCATAATTTTAGTTCTTAATCGTCCGAATCTACCGGGGAGCTGGCGGTTTTGTAGGCTTGCTGGATTCCCCAGAACGTGCAGAGTACGTTGAACACCAGCGACCAGGTACTTCGCAGCCCGCTCTTGCCGATCAAGAAGCTCCCCAGGATGTTGAGGGCGCTGAAGCCGCCGATGAAGATCACCGCCATGACGATGGCGATGATCGCGGGGGTTTTTCCGTCGCGTCCATAGCCCATCGAGGCACCGAGGCCGATCAGAAATCCTACCCCGATACCGATGAGCGCCAGGTTGAAGTTGGTGAAGTAGACAAAAGCGACCCAGAGTGCGGTTCCGACCAGCCCGGCGACGAACGCCAGGACGACCGACAGGAACGTGCGTCCGGGCGGCTCGATCTCGCGCTCACGGTTTGCGTGCCGGGTAGGGTTCTCAAAGGGAGGGGGCGGCGCGGCGCTGGTCCAGGGCGCGGCGGGCTGAGCAGGTGCAGCCGGGGCGCTTCCGGCTCCGCCAAGGGAGCCAAGCGTGCCGAGACCCAGCGGTGCCGGGCCGGGCGGGGGCGCGACGGGGGCGGGGGCGGGGGCGGGGGCGGGCACTCCGCCGAGCCGGGAGAGCATCTCGCGGGCCTGAGCATAGCCGGGGTCGAGAGTGAGGGCTTGCTCGGTGCTGGTCCGGGCCGAGGCTACCTCGCCTGCTCGCTCCTGCGCCAGCGCCAGGTTGTAGCGGTTCTTCGCGGAGGTCGGGCTGAGCGCCACCGTGCGCTCGAAAGCCTGTACCGCCCCGGTCGCATCGCCCGCTGAGCCAAGCGCGGCCCCCAGGAACCGCCAGGATTCTTCGTCGCCGCCGTTCTGTGCAACCGCTTCTTTTAGCTCCGCTGCCGCTTCCGCGAAGCGTCCTTCTCGGAGCAATGCCACTCCACGCTCGCGAGCCAAATCTGACATAACGTCACCTCCGCCAGGATTTTAATGGACGGAAGTGCCAACTGTCAAGCGGCGACGAGCTGTTTGAGCCGCCAGCGGGCCGGATCGTAGCCCGGATCGAGGGAAAGTGCGCGGTGCAGACGGGCTTTTGCCTCACGAAGCTCGCCGCGTTGCTCCAGCGCGACGGCCAGATTAAAATGATTCTTGGGGCTTGCCGGTGCGAGTGCAATCGCGCGGGAAAACGCGCGAATGGCTTCTTCGGCCTGTCCTGCGCCGCCGAGGGCCGCGCCCAGCCAGCGCCACGCCAGCTCGTCCTGGGTGTCGCGCTCCACTGCCTCGCGCAGCGCCTGTGCTGCCTCGTCAAATCGGCCTGCCTTCAGCAGAGCCGCGCCTCTCTCACGTGCCGCCGTCTCCATCGCTCGATTCCTCCGGTGCGAGAAACTGCAAGAAACGTGCCAGTAGCAATTCTACCGGGAGGTCGTTCATCGACTTCCCGACGTGCGAAAAAAGCACGCGCCCGTCGGCTCCGACGACAAACAGCGCCGGGCGAGAGAGATTCAGTCCGTCCCAGCTAAAATAATAATGCGTCCCCCAGGCTTTTGCGACGGTTCGGGCCGTGTCGGCGAGGAGCGGAAACGGGAGCGGGTTTTTCTCCCGCCAGCGGTCTACCGATTTCTGGCTCTGACAGACAATCGCCACCGACTGGATACTTGCCCGCTCCAGTTTCGGCTGGGCGCGGCGCAGTGCATCGAGCTGGACGCGGCAGAACGGGCACCACGTTCCGCGCAAAAAAAGCACGAGCCGCTGCCCACTTTGAGGCGCTTCGGGTAGAAGCGGCGGCGCGAGATCGCCGGGGAGAGGAGCGCGAAGGTTGGGCACAGATTCCCTTTACCGAACTCGGCGCAGAAGAGTTCCCGACTTGACAGACGGGCCAAGTCGTGCTATTCTTTGATTTGTCCGCCTCGTGCATCCTTGCGGGCGAGTGGTGGAACGGTAGACACGCTGGTCTTAGGAACCAGTGCCGAAAGGCGTAGGGGTTCAAATCCCCTCTTGCCCATTTTGATAATTTGCGGGAGTAACTCAGTGGTAGAGTGTCACCTTGCCAAGGTGAAAGTCGCGAGTTCGAATCTCGTCTCCCGCTCTTCGTAAACTAAAAAAACGAAATGTAAAGGTACTGGCGCGGCGGCATTGGCCCGCCTCTCCGGTGCCTTTTTTGTTGACTCAACGTCAAGCTTAGGAGAGATTTCCCGCCGATGCAGGTGACAAAAGAAGTGCTCGACCCCTGTCAGGTCGCGCTCACCATCACCGTTCCGTCCGACAGATTCGCCACGGCCACCAAGCGTGCCATGAACCAGGCGTCCGCCAGCCTCCAGCTGCCGGGCTTCCGCAAGGGCAAGGTGCCCCAGCACATCGCCAGGGGCTATTTAGACCCGGCCAAGCTCGCTCAGCGCGCCGCCGAGCTTATCGTCCCCGAGGTCTACAAAGAGGCGGTTGCCCAGGAGGCCGTCGAGCCGTGGGCCGACCCGAGCTTCGAGGTTTTAGACGTCCCCGAGGACGGCACGATGACCTTCAAGGCGACGGTTCCGCTACGCCCGCAGATCACGCTTGGACCCTACAAAGCCCTGAAACTCGAAAAACGTCTCCTGAATATTCAGGACAAAGATGTCGAGAAAGAGCTGGACCAGCTCCGCGAGCGCTTCGCCGAGTTCCCCGAGGTCGAGCGTGGCGTCGAGATGGGCGACATCATTCTGTGCGAGCTTCAGGCCAGCGTCGAGGGAGCCGAGCTTCCCGATCTCGCCGAGCCGCGCATGACGGCTATCGAGGTCGGCAAGAACATCGAGGGCTTCGACAAGGGCCTGGTCGGAATGATCAAAGGGGAGTCGAAAACCATCAAGGCCACCTACCCCGCCGACTTCGAGGACGAAACCCTCCAGGGCAAAAAAGGGACGTTCAACGTCAGCGTCACCGAGGTTCGCTCGCGCGTCGTGCCCGAGCTGACCGACGAGCTGGTCCAGAAAGCCCATCGCACGGCGAAGTCCGTGGAAGAGCTACGCGTCGCGGTTCGGGAGTCGCTCGAAAAAGCGGCCATCGAGATGAGCGACAACGAGCTGGAGTTCAACCTGATCGGCCAGATCGTCGAAAAAAGTCAGATTCACTTCCCGCCGATTCTACTCCAGCACGAGATGCAGATGGAAGCCAACCAGCTTGGCCAGGCGCTCGAAGAGCGAAAAACCAGCTTCGAGGACTACTTAAACAGCATCGGCAAGACCCAGGACGAATGGCGTGGCGATCTCATGGAGGGCGCGTCCGTCCGGATCAAGAACTCGCTGGCCCTCTCCGAGGTCGCCCGTGCCGAGAAGATCGAGCTTTCCGAGGAAGATTTAGACAAAAAAATCGTCGAGCGGGCCGAGCAGATCGGTTCGTCGCCTGCGGCGGTGCGCGCTCTGGCCGAGAGCCAGAACACCATCGAGCGCTTCCGTGAGCTGGCCCTGACGGAAAAGATTTTGAGTTTTCTGAAGACGTCCAGCAAGATCACCGAAAAAACCGTCACGTCCGACGAGCTGGACGCCGAGAGCGCCGAGGCCGTGATCGAAGCGCCCGCTGAGAAGAAAGCGCCCGCCAAGAAAGCCGCCAAAGCCGAAGCCGCCACGGAAGAAGCGGGAGTGGAAGCGCCCAAAGCTCCGGCAAAGCGCACGAAAAAGAAAACCGAGGAGTAGTTTATGCCCCTTCAGATCCCAACCGTCGTCGAGCGCGATGCACGCGGAGAGCGTGGCTACGGTCTTTTTGACCTGTTGCTCAAAGACCGGGTGATTATCCTGGGCGAGGAAGTCGATGATGTGCAGGCCAGCATCATCGTCGGCTCCCTGCTCTATTTAGACAAAGAAGACCCGGACCGCGACATCCACCTGTACATCAACTCGCCCGGTGGCTCGGTGACGGCGGGATTTGCGATCTACGACACGATGCAGCTCATCCGGGCCGATGTCGCGACCTACTGCATGGGGCTTGCCGCTTCCATGGGTGCAGTTCTTCTGGCCGCCGGTGCGAAAAGCAAGCGCTACGTCCTGCCGAACGCCAAGGTCATGATCCACCAGGTCAGCGCCGGTTTTCGGGGCACCGCAGGCGACATCGATGTGCAGGCTCGGGAAATTTTAAAGACAAACGAGCAGATTGCACGCATCTTGCATAACCATACCGGTCAGGACATCGACCGGATCAAGACCGACATCCAGCGCGACCACTATGTCACCGCCGAAGAAGCAGTGACCTATGGCCTCGTGGATGAGATTCTCACCCCGGCAAATCGGTCCTGACAGCCCCAGAGGGCGACAGCGAGGTAACGAGTGGCGAGAATCGGCGGGTATGATCGGAACGACAATCGGTGCGTGCTCTGCGGCAAGAGTCGCGAGCAGGTACGCAAGCTCATCGTCGGGGTTCATGGAGGCGTGTGCTCCGACTGCGTGGGGCTTTGCAACGATGTCCTTCGCTCCGAGACCGATGGCGAGATCGATGAGTCGCTCCCCATCGGGCATGTGCCGAAGCCGCGCGATATCCACCGGTATCTGAATCAGTACGTCGTGGGACAGGACCGCGCCAAAAAATCTCTGGCGGTCGCCGTCTACAACCACTACAAGCGCATTCACTCGCCCTCGGTCGATGTCGAGCTGCACAAGTCCAATATCCTGCTTCTCGGCCCGACCGGTTCGGGCAAGACGCTTCTGGCCCAGACGCTCGCCCGGATTCTCAATGTTCCGTTTGCCATCGCCGATGCGACCTCGCTCACGGAAGCGGGCTACGTCGGCGAGGACGTCGAGAATATTCTCTTAAAACTTCTCCAGGCCGCCGACGACGGCGAGAACCTCCAGACCGTCATTAAAAAAGCCGAGCGCGGGATTATCTATATCGACGAAATCGACAAGATCGCCCGCAAGTCCGACTCGCCCTCGCTCACCCGCGATGTCTCCGGCGAGGGCGTCCAGCAGGCGCTGCTTAAAATTCTGGAAGGCACGGTCGCCAATGTCCCGCCGCAGGGTGGACGGAAGCACCCGCAGCAAGAATATCTCCAGCTGGACACCACCAACATTCTGTTCATCTGTGGCGGCGCGTTCGACGGCCTCCTGCCGATCATCGAGCGCCGAATGAACAAGCAGCAGGTCGGCTTCAAGAGCGACAAAGGCGAGCGCAAGGAGATCGGCCTCGACCCGTTCGCCCATATCCTCCCCGACGACCTCATGCGCTACGGCTTGATTCCCGAGTTCATCGGGCGGCTTCCCGTGGTGGCAACCCTGTCGCCGCTGGACGAAAAAGCGCTCACCGATATCCTGGTCGGGCCGCGCAACGCGCTGACCAAGCAGTACCAGAAATTCTTCGAGTACGACGGGGTCGGCCTGAGCTTCACCGAGGGCGCTCTCAGCGCCATCGCCCAGGAAGCCATCGGGCGCGGAACCGGTGCGCGCGCCCTCCGAACCATCATCGAGGAAGTCATGATGAACATCATGTACGAAATCCCCTCGACCACGGGCGTGGACACCGTGGTAATCTCCGAAGGGACGGTCCGCGACCGCTCCGAACCCGAAATCATCCGCTACGACAAAGCCGCTTAGGGGAAACAGAGGCAAACCTGAACTTTTCGTCGAACTTTGCCCCATGACGATTCGTGATATTTCGGTTCCCCTGCGCGAGGGCTTTCCGGTCTGGCCGGGGCATGAGCCGCTTGAGATCAAGCGCGTCCGGGGCTTCGAGTTGGGCGACGACGCGCAGGTGAGCGACCTGGTGATCGGGTGCCACACCGGAACCCACCTCGATGCGCCCCGGCACTTCGTCCCCGGCGGCGGGCTTGTCGATCAAATTGACCTGAGAAGATTAGTCGGGCCGTGCCATGTGGTGCATTACCAGGGCGAGGGCCCGATTGGGATGGAGTTTTTCGAGAGCTTGAACCTGCCCGATCCGTGCCGAAGAGTTCTGCTCAAGTGCGACCAAAACGCTGGAAAATTAGACGAGCCGGACTTCTTCGAGGACTACGCCGGGATCACCGAGGACGCCGCGCGGTTTTTAGTGGACCGGGGAATGCTCTGCATCGGAACCGACTACCTCTCCATCGGGCCGTTTCACAGCGGGAATATCGAGACCCACCAGGTTCTTCTGGGAGCCGAGGTCGTGATCGTCGAGGGGCTGGACTTCCGGGAGATCGAGGCGGGCGAGTATACGCTGATGTGCCTCCCGCCCGCTGTCCCGACCGACGGCATGCCCTGCCGCGCCGCGCTCCTGCCTGCCAGTGCCCTCCCCGAGCTGTGGGAGTAGCTACTCCCCGCGCAGCTTCCGGAGTTCCTCACGCAGGCGATTCGCCTCTGCTTCGGCATCGTCGGCATGTTGGCGGCGCTTGAGGCGATAGGCGCGTACATCCCGAGGGGCGTCATCCGGTAGCCGCGAAGCGCCGGGCGCAGGTAGTCGCCAATCGGGTCGAAGAGAAAATACTCGGGGATTCGCAGTCGCTCGTAGAGCTGCATCTTCTCGGAGACATCCTCGACGCGCGTCTTGCGGCTGGTGAACTCGACCACGACCGCCGGAAGCACCCCCTCCTCTTCCCAGGACTTGTAGGAGTTGCGCGGGCGCTGCTCGGCTCCGAACACGACGTAGCTATCTGGCGAGACACGCGCGCCGCCGGGTTACCTTCCTCGTAGAACACAAAGTTGTTTCCCGAGACATAGACCTCCTCGGTGCGTTCGGAGAAGAAAAGCTGGAGCGCTTCGCGAAAATAAACAATCAGGGCGATATGGGCGTCTGTCTCGGCCATGGGCTTACCGTCGGAGTCAGGATAGACCACGCGGCGTCCCATGCCTAATTCTACCACTGCGTGCGTGATACAATTTCAGCCGTATGTCTGCGTCTTCCCCTGAGAAAAACCTCGAATCTCTCGCTGAAAAATACGAGAATATTCCCTTTGATGACAGCCGCGTCGTGAAGTATAAAGAGACGCCCGGCTGGGAAGTGCTTCGTGCGAAAGCCGTGCCTGTGGAGCGTTTCGATGAAACAACGCGGGGGCTGATCGCGGAGATGGCGGACGTCATGTACGCCGCGCACGGGGTCGGGCTGGCCGCGCCGCAGGTCGGCCACGGTGTCCGCCTTCTCATCTACGACGCCGGAGCCGGGCTACGGGCGCTGATAAACCCGCTGATCTTGAAGCAAAAAGGCGAGCAGTACGAACCCGAGGAAGGCTGCCTCTCGATTCCGAACCTGCGCGGCGTGGTCCGTCGGCCCAGCACGATTGTGGTGAAGGGATTGAACAAGGACGGCGAGCTGGTGCAGTTTCGCGCCACCGACTTCGAGGCGCGAGTCATCTGCCACGAGGTCGATCACTTAGAAGGAATTCTGTTCACCGACCGCGCCGATCCAAAAACCCTGCACATGCTCACCCCCGACGAGATCGCCCGCGAGCGCGAGCCGCTGGCCGAGTAGCTCGAAAAAATGCGCGTCGCTTTCTTTGGCACGTCGCCGTTTGCGGTCCCGACGCTTCTGGCGCTTTCGCAGAGCCGCCACGAGCTGCTCGCTGTCGTCACCCAGCCGGACAGGCCGAGCGGACGGGGAATGGCCCTCACTCCCTCGGCGGTGAAGAAAGCGGCGCTGGGTTTGAGCGTCCCGATTCTCCAGCCCGAGAAGGTGCGCCGCGCCCCGTTTCCGGAGGAGCTGAAAGAACTTGGCCCGGAGATTCTCGTGGTGGTCAGCTTCGGGCAGATCATCCCGCAGAAAATCTTAGATCTACCGAAGTTTGGCGGGATCAATATTCACGCCTCGCTGCTCCCCCGCTGGCGCGGCGCGGCTCCTATTCACTGGGCAATTTTAGAGGGCGACGAAAAAACCGGGGTCGCGACCATGCAGATGGAAGCCACACTCGACACCGGCCCGATTTTTCTGGAAGCCGTCGAAGAGATTCTTGTCACCGACACACCCGAGTCACTGGAACCCCGGCTCGCCCGCGCGGGAGCCGACTTGCTTTTAAAAACCCTGGAGCGATTAGAATCCGACCCGACCTGGACGCCCACGCCCCAGAGCTTAGAAGGCCAGACCTACGCGTCGATGATCGACCGCAGCACCGGCCTCGCCGACCCGAGCGCCGAGAGCGCCACGCAAGTCGAGCGAAAAATACGCGCCCTCTCCCCGCGCCCCGGCTGCCACCTAATTCTGGCCGAAAAAGAAGTCAAGCTACTGGTCGGCGAAGTTCTGCCCGGCCTCGGCGCTCCCGGAGAAATACTTGCCGTCGAGAAATCGGGAATTTTGGTAGGCTGCGCCGAAGGAATTCTAAAAATCACCCGGCTCCAGTCGCCCGGCAAGCCCGCGCTCGACGCCTGGACCTGGGCAAGCGGTGCCCGCATCAAACCCGGCGACCGCGCCACAAAAGCGGATCATTGAGCCGGTGGAAATGTTGTAAACCAGGCTTTCTGCGGCTCGGAGAGCCTTCGGCGACGCAGTCGCCCTGAGCGAGTGGACTTCAGTCACTCGTATCAAAAACCGCGCCGCGCAGTTTGTAGAGTGTGAGAGTGCTGCCCGGCGGGTTCAAAATCAGTATCTCACGGCCCGCATTACAAAAGCATTACAAATAGCATTACAAATTACCCGAAGAGAAAAATTTCTTGGCTCACCTGGCGTCGTGGCGGGCAGCGGTCAGCAGATCCATCAGTGCAAGTTGATTCGCCCAGAGGTCCAGATACTCCTGGTCCAGGCTCGCTCGCTGAATTTTCAGAATGCCCTGAACATCATTCCATTGTCGCTCGGAGCGCTCCCCGGTCATGCGATACCAGAGTAGCTTTTGCAAGACCATATCCTCGGCGCTCGCGACGCAGACAAGTGGCTGATCGGCTCCCAGCATGGGCAACCGAAGCCGCCTGTTCATCTGAGAGTGCGGAAACGGCTGATTCGGCAGGACAAACAAATCCACTTTTATCATTGTGGGAAGATGAATAATATTTGCCGATGATTCCGTATGAATTGCAGAAATTAACAAGTCGCCATCGGCATAAAAATCGTCTCCCAAAGTAAAAATCAACGAATTTACTTGATCTCCTGTCAGTTCAACCACAAAATCAATATCCTGAGTCGCTCGTTCGACACCAAGAATCGAGCTGGCAACAGACCCACCTACCAGATAGGCAATCTTCAGGGAATCAAAGATATTTATCAGAATCGCGACGACCTGAAGCGGCTCGGGAAGCACGTTAATACCCTTCTTTGTCCGGGTCCCAGCCGAACGCAGCCCGCATAAGATCGGCGGGAATGCGTCGCGAGGCGACGCGAAGCTTGATCTCCCGCTCGCTCGCGCCGGGGTGACGCAGGCGAGTCTCAGCCTCGGCTCCGCGCTGGAGCATCGCGCTCAGCTCGCCGACGCGCCGGAAACGCTCGGCGGGCGTCCGGGCGCGAAGCCCTTCCAGCCAGCGCCGCTCCATCTCCGGCGAGGTGTCGTTCATACGCCCAGTGTACCGCGAAGGAATTCCGCGCTCCCAGCCAGAAAGAGTTTATCTACGCCATGAAATTACTTCTTACGTCCGCTGGAATCAAGAATGCGAGTATCTGCAATGCGCTGGTCGAACTTCAGGGTAAACCGATTGCCGAGTCCAGCGCTCTCTGCATTCCCACAGCGGGGTACGGGCACCCGCAAGGCAGCCCTGGCGGGGCATGGCGCTTCATCAGCGGACAAGAACCCCGGTGCCCCATGATCGAGCTGGGCTGGAAGTCGATGGGCGTGCTGGAGCTGACCGCGCTGCCCAGCATCGATCAGGAGCGCTGGGTTTCCTGGGTCCGAGAGACAGACGTTTTGCTCGTGAATGGCGGCGACGCCCTGTACCTGTGCCACTGGATGCGGCAGTCCGGGCTGGCGGAGCTTCTGCCGTCGCTTGGTGAAACCGTCTGGGTGGGGCTGAGCGCCGGGAGCATGGTGATGGCCCCTCGCATCGGAGAGGACTTCGTCGGGTGGAAACCGCCCACCGGCGGCGACACGACGCTGGGCATCGTCGATTTTGCGATCTTCCCGCACCTGGATCACGAGATGCTGCCGGAGAACACCATGGCCGACGCCGAAAAATGGGCCGCCAAAATGCCGTTGCCGTGCTACGCAATCGACGACGAGACCGCCCTCAAAGTGACCGATGGCACCGTCGAGGTTATCTCCGAGGGGCACTGGAAGCGATTTACCCCGCGCTGAAGGAATCCTCCAATGCCTTGCCGAACGGGGGGGCATGGCAAACGAAGTACGGGTTGGCATGATCGCGACGGGCGGAATGGCGCGTCATCACATCGGCCAGCTCTTGAAAATTCCGGGCGTGACGCTCACCGCGCTGTGCGACACCGCCCCCGATCAGTTGGACCGGGCAAAAAGTAGCTTCCCGGCACTCAAAGACACGCCGACCACGGGCGACTACAACGCCCTGCTCGCCCGCGCCGACGTGGACGCCGTGGTGATCGCGACGCCGCACATTCCTCACTTCGAGCACGCGATGGCGGCTATCGACGCCGGGAAGCACGTGCTTCTCGAAAAACCCATGGTCGGCTCGGTGACCGAAGCGACGGCGCTTCTGAAACGCCTGGAGAGCTTCGACAAAGTCTTCGCGCTGGCCTATCAGCGCCACGCGATGGGCCAGTTCAAGTGGATCAAAGACAAGATCGCCTCGGGCGACGTGGGCGCGGTGACGTACCTGACGGCGCTTCAGTGCCAGGGCTGGAAAAAGGGCGTCGCCGGAACCTGGCGGCAGGTGCCCGAGATCTCCGGCGGCGGCCAGATCAACGACTCGGGGAGCCACCTCGTGGACATTCTGCTCTACACCACCGGGCTTACCGTCGCGCAGGTCGCCGCCTTCCAGGACTTCCGGGGAACTCCCGTGGACATCGACTCGGCGCTCTCGATCCAGTTCACGAACGGTGCGCTCGGCAATATCTCCATCATCGGCGATTCTATCGTCGGGTGGCACGAGGACATCACGATCTGGTGCGAAAAAGGCGCGTTCTTCTACCGCAACGGCCAGCTCAGCTTCTCGGATGAAAGCGGCGTCCGGACCACGCTCGACGGCACGAGCCTGCCGCCGACGCAGAACATCGACGAGAACTTCATCGGGGCGATCCGGGGCGAGAACCCTGTCGCCGCGCCGCCGCTCTGCGGCCTTCGGACCATCGAGATGACGGAGGCGGCCTGGGAGAGCGCCAAAAAGGGTGGACAGCCGGTCAAGATGAACTGAATCCATGCGCTGGATTCGCCTGCTCGTTGTTTTGCTCACGCTGGGGGTGATCGTCCGGTTCACCCCCTTGCAGACCCCGCTCGACGGTGTCTGGCACCTCTCGGAGCGCCTGCTCCACGGCGAGGTCGGCTTCAAAGAACGAACGGCCTGGTGGGAGATGTACGAGCGCGGCGGGACGTTCTACCTGCCGTACGCGCCGCTCGCCGCCGTGCCCCTGATGCCGCTGGTCGCGCTTTTTGGAACCGAGCGCCTCGGGCAGCCGGTCGCAAACGCCCTGTTTCTCGTGCTCTCGGCGCTGGTGCTCCGCAAGATTCTCACCCATCGGCGGCGCACCCGGCCCATCGCCGATCTTGCCGCTTTTTCTTACTTGCTGGCAACCCCGATGCTGGCCTCGCTCTGCCAGGGTTCGGTCTGGGTGCTGCTCCACAGCGAGGGGAATTTATTTTTACTTGCAGCCCTGTACTTTCGGCAACGTCACAAATGGGCCTGGATGGGGTTCTTCGTCGCGCTGGCACTGGGCTGTCGCAACGGCCTGATTCCCGCGCTGCCCGGCCTGTTCCTGCTGATGGGCTTCCGGCGAAAAAGAGTTCTTCCTGCGCTCGCCGGAGCCGCCCTTCCGGCGCTACTCGGGCTTTTTCTCAATGCGAAAGCCTCCGGAGGGCTGTTTGTACTGACCTATAACCTGGCCTATGCCGAATGGAACCAGCTTCCGGCCTACGCTCTCTCCAACTTCCCGATCAATACTCCGATTTATTTTCTCTCGCACCCGGAATTTATCAATACATTCCCTTTTATTAAATTTAACGCCGACGGAAACGCACTCTGGAGCATCAGCCCGTTTTTTTTGCTCCTGTTTCTGGTTCGACCCTGGAAGAACCGGGAGACTCTGGCGCTCGCTCTCGCAGCTCTCGGCGCTTTTGCACCGTATTTGTTCTTTCGCTGGCATGGCGAGCGTCAGATCGGGACGCGCTACACAACCGACCTGTTTCCGTTCTTATTTCTGCTGCTCGCCCCGGCAATCGCCCGCCAGAAATCCCGCTGGATTCTCGGAATCGGGCTGTTTTTACTGATACTCTCGCTCTACCTCAATCTCAGCGCCGCACTTCTGATTCACCTTCAGCGCATCGAGATTTGAGAAACGCCCGGTAAAATAGCGCCATGCCACAGGTTCCCCTTCCCCTGCCCGTGCCCATCGTCGGTGCTCGCATGCCCGCGCTCGCTCCCGACGGCAAGGCGCTCGCGTTTGTCTGGCGCGGCGATGTCTGGGTCGTCTCTTCCACAGGCGGCGATGCACGGCGCATCACGGACCATGTGGAGCTCGACGCCTACCCGGTGTTCTCGCCCGATGGACTCTATCTGGCGTTCAGCTCTTTGCGAAACGGAAACTGGGACATCTTTGTGGTTCCGACGCGCGGCGGAGCGCCCCGGCAGATCACCCGCGCGGGCGGACACGAGATCGCGACCGGCTGGTCGCCCGATGGCACAGAAGTTCTGTTTTCCGGCCAGAGAGACACGCCGCGCCCGTCGATTTTCTCGATAGAGTTAGAAACCGGGCGATTTCAAAAACTCACGGAAGACTACATGGCGCTCAATCGTCCGAGCTTCTCGCCCGACGGCAAGACGCTACTCTTCGAGCGGAGCGGCTTTCCCACAACCCGCCCGCGCTACCACGGCTCGGCGGCGGCGCAGCTCTGGACACTCGATCTGGCGCAGGGCAAGCGGGCGGAGCTTGCCAGCAACGGGCTTCAGCATCTCTGGCCACAGTTCACCGATCAGGGCAAGAGCATTCTCTGCGTCACGGCGGGCGAGGAGACCCCGAGCAGCCCGACTCTGGGGAAGCCCGTGCGCTACGCCGACTCGCCCGAGAAGACCCCGAACCTCTGGCGCTTTCCGCTGGCCGGGGGCAAACCGACCCGGCTCACCCATTTTGTGGGAGGCAGCGGCGTTCGGTTTCCGTCCGTGGCGCAGAAAACCGGCGCGGTTGTCTTCGAGTTCGAGTCAGACATCTATGTGCTCGCTCCCGGCGCAGATGCGCCGAAAAAACTCGCGCTCTTCACCGATGCCGATGACAAGCTCTCCCCCATTCAGCGGCAGGTGATCTCGGGCGGCGAGGTCGAGGAGTCCGAGCTTTCTCCCGATGGCAAGACCGTCGCGTTCAAGCTGCGCGGCGATCTCTGGACGACGCCCATCGAGAAGCCGAAAAACGAGCGCAACGCCGAGGACGCGAAACGCCTGACCGACTATCCGGGCTTCGACGGCGACTTTGTCTGGGCCGAGTCGGGAAAGAGCCTGTTTTTCATCTCGGATCGCGACGGCATCTCCCGGCTTTATCGGCTCGATTTGACAACCCGAGAAGTCAAGCCCGCGTGGACCGGGAAAGAAGACGCCCGCAGCCCCTGGACCACGCCCGACGGGAAGTCGGTCTATTTCTGGGTGGCCGGGGTTACCGGAAGCGAGGCCGGACTCTTCAGCGCTCCCGCCGATCTCTCGGCTCCGCCAAAGAAAGTTCTGGCGCTGCCCGGCGGCGTGCAGGGCGAGTTTGCGCTCTCGCCCGATCAGAAATGGGTGGCGTTTACCCGGCGAGGCACCGAGTCGCCGGGCTACAACCTCTATCTCGCCCCCGCCGACGGCTCTTCGGAGCCAAAAAACGTGACGAAGCTCAACGCGAGCCACTCGCTTCCCCGATTCTCGCCCGACGGACGCGGCCTGTTTTTTGCCAGCGACCGCGACGGCAGCGGGCTGTACTACCTGCCCCTCGCGCCCGAGGCCGCCCGCGCCGATGAGCAGGAGCTGAAATTTGAGAAACCCACAGCCCCGGTAAAAGTTACTATTGACTTCGACGAAATCGACCAGAGAATCCGAAAGCTAAGCTCTCAGTCCATCGACGCCGACCTGAGCTTCACCGACGAAGGGCTTCTGACATTTGTCTCGGGCGGGGACGTTTTTACCGCAAGCTACGACGGCAAAGAAATTCTCCGTAGAACCTTCACCGGCGGGGTCGGGCAGCTTCGACTGTCCGAGGGTGGCAAGAAAATATTTTACCAGCGTGGCGGCCAGATCTTCGTGCATCCACTCGCGGCTCCGGGCGCGGCGACGAGCTTCCGCGCCGTCTGGGAGCGGGACGTAAGAGCCGAGCGCCGGGCGGCTTTCGACGAGTTCTGGCGGACCTACAACCGGCGCTTCCACGACCCGAACTTTCATGGACGCGACTGGGCGGAGATCAAAAAGCGCTACGAAGTCCAGCTTGCCAGCGTCGATACCCGCGACGAGTTCTCGCTCTTGCTCAACCGGATGGTCGGCGAATTAGACGCCTCCCACGCCGAAGTCGGGACCGCGCCGGGCGGCTCGCCCGCACCCGAGACGCGCAGCCTGGGCTTTGTTTTCGATTATTCCTACGCCGGGCCAGGAATCAAAATCAAAGAAGTCCCACGGCGCTCGCCGGGAAGCTACGAGAAAACCCGGCTGAAGCCCGGCGAGTTCGTCATGGCTATCGACGGGACGCCTGTTTCTCTGACCGAAGACCTGTACAAAAAGCTCAACGACAAGGGCGAGCGCGACTTCGAGCTTCTGGTCAACGCCCGCCCGAGCCTGCTCGGAGTCCGTACCGTGACGTTCAAAGCCCTGAGCGGCGGCGAGTGGAACCAGCTTTTCTACCGCAACCGGATCGAGGACCGAAGAAAGACGGTTTCTGTGGCGTCGCAGGGGAAAGTCGGCTACGTCCACATTGCAGGAATGGGCGGCGAGAACCAGACTCGCTTCGAGCGGGAGTTCTACGAGGCCGCCGAGGGCAAGAGATCCATGATCATCGATGTGCGCGAGAACGGCGGCGGCAACATCGGCGACACCTTGCTCTCGTGGCTGGCGATCAAGCCTTTTGGCACGTATCTTCTGCGCGACGGCTTCCCGGTGCAATCCCCGACGCCGAATTTCTCTCAACGCGCCTGGGATCGCCCGATTGTGGTCTTGATGAACGAGAGCAGCTTCTCCAACGCCGAGATGTTCCCCTACGGCATGCGCGCCGCGAATCTTGCCACACTTGTCGGCATGCCGACGCCCGGCTATGTCATCTGGACCTGGGAATCGCGGCTCATCGACGGCACCGGCATCCGAATTCCGGGCCAGAGCGTGTTTCGCAAAGACGGCACCAGCTTAGAAAACCGGGGAGAGCAACCCGATGTCAAAATTCCGTGGAGCGCCGAAGACTATCTACTCGGAAAAGACCCGCAGCTCGAAAAAGCCATCGAAATTTTGAAGAAAAAATAATCGCCCCTGTCCTCCCTTGCCAGCCATGGGCAGAAAGACCAGGTGAGAGAAAACGGACCGCTCAAAAATTTTAAGAAAATTGTCACAAAAAATCACCAGAGCCGTTTAAATTTCTTGAAACAGGGTATAATCTCAATCGGGAGGTGCCTCAATCGGGAGGTGCCTCAATCAGAAAATCTCTTTCCTGAGACGTTTCTGAGTAACGCACGAAAGGCCATCTGATGAAACTAACACTCGCAACAGCGCTCGTTGCCTGCCTCCTCGCCACTGCGCCCGCGTTCGCCCAAAACCAGGGAGTTCCCGTACACAAGCTTCCTATCATGACAGGTTCAGCGGGAGCTTCAAAGGAAGTGAAATCGGGATCACTGTTCAGTTATCCTGTCACTGCTACAGACAAAGACACCTGGAATATCGCCGCATCTGGCTTTCCACCCGAGCTCACAGAGATACCAGATTTTGATGTCACTCTTACCTGTACTGCGATGCGTAGTATGAGTTCGCAAGTGATTTCCAAGCGAGGGACAGAGCCAGACGGTACAACTACCTGGGATGTAAGCGGAACAGCCATAATAGTAACAGCACCAACAATAAAAATTGATGATTTTGAAGTCGTCAATAACTCTCCATCTCCGATTAAGGATACAAAAGTGACGTTTAGTCAAACAATCCTTATTACGTTAGTTCAGCAGCCGGGTGGAGGAACTTAAAAGCCCCAGTATGAAGTAATGAGACTCCGATGGGAGTCTCATTACCATGCTCGATAGAGGGAACTAAAATGCTGAAATTAATTGCTCTTTTCTCGTCATTGGCAGTTTGCGGCGTAAGCTATGCCCAGATAACAACATCCCCAAAGCATGCCACAGAAATAACCATTTCATACTCGCAATCGACGAATCTTCATACATGCTTGAAATTCCTACAGGAGAAATACAACATCAACTATATTTGTGATATACTTCCAGGTGATGATACATGGCAATATCCAGTCAATATCAAAGAAAAGACATTGAAGCAGAGTTTGGAATATCTATGTCGTACTTTTGATCGAGCCATGTTCAACGTAAATGGAGTCTTAGTTTTTCGTGGTCATGAATGGCGTAAATATAACACTTCAAGTGCAGTAATCAGCTTGAAAGAAGAAATGCAGCTTCAAGTAAATTGCCCTGAGCCTTCCAAAACTGTTTTAGTTTCTCCAGCACGCTATGTACAGGTGACAGCATTCAATTGTTCTTTGGGGAAACTAACAAAAGAAATTTCTGCGCGTTCTCAGTGGAAAATCTATACTTCTGATGAGATTGAGCGACGTAAAGTCTGTATTCAAACGCAGATGGTCTCTCCGGGCGCAATTGCTGAAGCGATTTCGGTTCTGGTAAATGCCCAGCAAACTATTTCGATTATTAAAACCAAAGCACAGCTTGAGTCAGAAGTAGCTTACGAAGCAGAACTCCACCTCGCTCCGCGCGAGTTGATGTCGCGTGAGCTTCGCCCGGAGCTGGAAAAGCTTCTTACCAAAGAACAAAAAGAAAAAATGCTCACCGAAGAGGTTCCGATTAAAATATCCAGCCTGAAAGAACCTCTGAAGCAAAAAGTCATTGATTACGTGAAGTTTCTGGCGAATCGGCCCAATCAGAGTATCAGTATTGACTTCAGTAAGATCGCTTCGTCGTTTGAGATCGTCTTTCTGCCGCCAAGCCAGGCACCAGGTGGAGCGCTCGGTGTGAACGGACATATGGCCGACGGTATGGCCGTCGGGTTCTGACGAAACAAAACAAAAAATCTCCCCGCCGAGCGTCTCGGCAGGGAGATTTTTGTTTTGAAATCGGGGGGCTATTTTGAGCCGCAGGAGCCGCAGGAGCCGGTGACGGTCTGGCCTGCCGCGTCTTCGTCGGTGGAGAACGAGGAGCCACAGCCGCAGGACTTGGTGGCGTTCGGGTTCTCGACCTTGAAGCCGCCACCCATCGGCGTCGTGACGAAATCGACGACGGAGCCGCTGATGTACTTCAGGCTCATCGGGTCGATCACGACCTCGACGCCCATATCTTTGAAGAACGAGTCGCCCTCATCGACGTTCTCATCGAGCGCCATACCGTACGACAGACCCGAGCAGCCGCCGCCCGCGACATAGATGCGCAGCCGGACGCCCTCGGGGTTGCCCTGCTGCTCCAGAATGTCGCGCACTTCCTGCGCCGCACGCTCCGTCAGCGAGATGGGACACTCCCCACCGATCTCCTGCTCCTTGCCCGGAGCCTCCATCGTCATTGCCATAATCGTTCGTTTCTCCTGAAAGAATCTCTCTGCCCTATTATACCGCTGATTTTCGGCAGAGTTCCCAAACCTATGCAGACGGAAAAATTTCGTGTACAGTGTGGCCAAATGGACGACAACGACCGAAATATGTCACCGACGCTCCGGGCCGCCAACGAAAAGGGCGGACGTGGGTACAGCCGCAAGGCCGAGAAGACGCGAATGGCGACCGACCGGGTGGGCGAGCTGGGCCGACTGATTCTCCTCTGCCTCGGGGTCGGGCTGGCAGTCCTGCTCCTCGATGGCTTTCGGCGCGACTACGGAAACCTCTCCGCTGTCCTGGTGGCGCACGGCGGCAGCGTGACGATTGCCATTCCGGGCGACGGCAAGCAGGTGGAGCTTCCCCCGAACGATGGCACCGGCCTCGATGTCGGGGCGAGCATCACGACCGGGCCGGGGAGCTTTGCGACGCTGGCCTTTCCCGACGGCAGCTCGATTCGTATCGAGGCGTCGTCGTCGCTGACCATTCGAATGCTCGACTACTTCCGCTCGGGCCGCCGCGACCGGGCTTTTAGCCTGGCGGGAGGCTCGGCGTTCGTGCGGCACAGCGCAAACGCCGGGCCGCTCAGCCTGCTCTCGGTCGATACGGGCGGGTCGCTCGCCGTCGGCAAGGCAGGAAGCGCCTGGCGCGTGAGCAATTCGAGCGGCGTCGCCCGCATCGAGGCTGTCGGGGGAAGCGCCGTGCTGAAAACCGCATCGGGCCGCCACGAAGTCCGCACGGGCCAGCAGGTCGATTCCGATGGCAAGACCTCGACTTTTCCCGGCACGCAGCCGCTGCGCCAGCTCAGCAGCGCCCTCACGCGCTACGAGGTCAAGCCGAACTTCTGGACAAAAGCCGTCGCCGGAGCGACCCGGTTTTTAGACCCGCTGCTCCAGAGGATCGGGGTCACCGCCCAGGGCTGGAACCCCGACAAGACCGACTTTACCCGGCGCATGGCGACGCTCGCTTCGCTGAAGAAACTCGCGACGCTGTTTCGCACGAACGATGCGCCCGAGACGCTCAACCCGGTGAGCCTGACCGAGCTGAGCGACGGCGAGGAGACCGACCGACTAAAAAAAGACTTCGCGGGAATGGCCATTGACTCTTACCAGAAACAGGGCACGGGCTATGTCCTGCGCGTGCGGGCAAGAGATAGCATCGGGACACCGTTTGAGATGACCAACGGCAAGATTCGGGAGGGCCGCTGAGCTTTGCGCGTCGCTATTGGCCTGATTCTGTGTGCGCTACCCACGCCCGCGCTGTCTCAGGGACTGGTAAAAACTCATCTGGAGAGCGGCGTCCTGCTGGGCCAGCCGACGACCCTGCCGCTGCCGAACGCCCGCACCCTGACGCTCACCGGGGCCGGGGTGATGCGCTACCAGGAACCCGACGGCTTCACGGTTCGCCTCGCCCGCGTCGGGGCCGGGCTGACACTCTCCCGGCGCTCGCGCCTGCTGGCCGAGGTGCAGCTGGGCGACCGCGTGGAGATCACCCGGCTCCAGGGAAGCGTCCGGGTGGGAGAGAGCTGGAGCCTGACGCTGGGCCAGCTTGCCGTGCCGTTCGGGATTGCGCTGAGCCAGTCGCCCGCGCTCTGGCCTACCCCCGAGCGCCCGCTGGCGTTCCGCGACGGCGGCCCTGGCCCGCTCGCTCGCCAGGAGTTCGACCGGGGCTTGCAAGTTCAGCACCGCGCAGGCGGCTCGACGCTGACCCTCGCCGCGATCAACGGCGCGGGCCGAAGCGCCGAGACCGACTCCCGCCGCGATGTGGTTCTTCGCGCCGCCCAGACGATTGGAAAATTCACCGCCGGAGCGTCGGCGTACCGAGGCGAAAAGTCGCTCACGGGCCTGGATCTACAGCGAGAAGGCGCGGGCTTGCAGCTCAGGGCCGAGCTTCTGGAGGGCCGGGGCGTGCACGGCGGGTACATCACGGGCGGCTATCTCTTCGACGCGAGCGGCCCGCATCCGTGGAGCGTTTTAACCCAGCTGGACCGGCTCGGAGCGCAGCGCTCTGTGAGCGCGGGCATCTCGTACAACCTTGAAGCGGGCCTGCGCACCCGGCTCTTTTCCACCCGTCAGCGCGGTGCGCACACCCGGTGGACCGCCGACATGCTTTTTGCACTGTAAACTACCGCTGTGAAGACCGACCAGGCCCTGCGCCCTGCCCTGCTCTTGATTTTTCTGGCAACTCTCTTTCGGCTGTACTTAGCAGCAACACAAGGAATGTTCCAGGATGAGTGCTACTACTGGACCTGGAGCCGTCGTTTAGATTTGTCTTACGTGGACCAGGGGCCAGGAATTGCGTATTTTATTCGATGGGGTTGTCTTATTTTCGGAGACACGCCGCTGGGTGTTCGGTTTTCGTCGGTGCTTCTCGCGGCGGGTACGGGCTGGCTGGTCTATCTCACGGCGCGGCGCTGGTTCGATGCTAAAACGGCTCTCTGGACGCTTATTTTTCTCAACGCAGCTCCGTTGCTCTTTGCAGGCGGGTTTCTGGCGACCTACGACATTCCGCAGGTCTTTTTCTGGGCCGCCGCGCTCTATGCACTCACCAGAGCGCTTTTAGACAATAATTATAAATACTGGTACGCCGTGGGAGTTCTCACGGGGCTGGGGATTCTCTGCAAAGTCACCATGCTGGCGATAGCGCCGGGGGTTTTATTGCTGCTGGCCTGGCACCCGCCGTATCGAAAGTTTCTAAAAACGCCTCACCCCTATCTCGCGTTCGGAATTGCGCTGCTGGCGTTTGTTCCGATGGCAATCTGGAACCAGTCCCACGACGGGCTTCAGCTCAAGCATGCGCAAGGTCTCGGGTCGCACGTGCGCGGGACGCTTCTCGGGCGGGTTTTCGGGGATTTCTTAGGCGGGCAGGCGCTCGCGCTCGGGCCGCTGCTCTGGATCGGGGAGCTGGTCGCGCTGGGCCGGGCCTGGAAGCTGCGCCGGGAGAGCGAGGGAATGGTTTTCTCGCTCGCCCTGACACTCCCGTTTCTGCTGATCTGCCTGATCACGGCGATGCGCAACAAGCTGGAGGCCAACTGGCCCGCTCCGATGCACCTCGCCGCCCTCATGCCGCTGGCCGCGTGGCTTGCACCCAATCCCCCTGCCCCAATAATGGGGAGAGTTAATCCCTCTTCCGCCGAGGGACGAGGCAAAAGGGAAGAGGGACGAAAGCGAAGCGCTTCAAGGGAGATGGCACTCAGGTGGCTCTGCGTCGGGGTTTCGGTCGCGATGACGCTTTTTGGTTTGTTTCCCGGCATGCTCGCGCCGCTGGGCGTCAGGATCGATAAAAAAACCGGCGGAAAGCTCAACGAGAGCTACGGCTGGCCGGAGATCATGGAGACGGTCCAGCTCGCCCGTGACCGCGCGGGCGACCACTTCGTCGCCGGGACGAACTACAAGGTCAACGCGGCGCTCGCGTTCCACCTGAAAGACCGGCCCGACGTGAAGGGGTTGTACCTCGGCACCCGGCGCGACCAGTTCTTCGTCTGGACCGACCCGAAGGCGCTGGTGGGAAAGAACGCGGTTCTGTGCTTCGAGACCGGCAAGTCTGAGGAGTCGCTGGCGCTGGTCCGCAATTATTTCGAGAGCGTCGAGCCGTTCGCCCTGAGAAACGTCGTCCGGCCCGGCTTCGAGGGCGTCGTGAAGAGCTGGGAGATCTACATCGGGCGCGGGTTTCGCGGCTACGACCCCAGCGCCCACGCCAGCGGGTATTAGCGGGTGTCCCTCCCGTGTCGTGCCGCCCCCCCCCCCCCCGAGGTAGAAGACAACGTCCGACCCCCCCCCCCCCGACGGCGGGGGCGGGG
>JANLTX010000086.1:0-7418 GCA_031363095.1 Armatimonadota bacterium
TATTGGGAAAGTTATTCAAAAGAAAAATTCAATCACTAAAAAATGGACATTGACTAAAGAACAAGTTGATTTTTTAGTTAAATGTGTCCAGGAATCGACAGGAAAGCCGGACGCACTTGCTGTCACCAGGATAGTTTCCTCGGTAACAAGTGGCCCTATTGATGATTCCTCGGTACCTGACCAGAGCTGGCTTACTCTATCAGAGAGCATCTTAAATTCCTGCGAAAAATCTTCTGATAGATCTTCTGAAATGTTCGCAACGGGCCAAAGCGTAGGTGTCAGACTTGCCTTTAAGATAAAAAATATCTCATTGCTGAATCGTTTTGAAAAATATAAAGGAAAAATGTCTAAGCCTGAGACAGAAAAACGCCTTGAAAAACTTCTCGCTAAAAATAAATAAAGTTAGAACTATGAAAAAACAAATGCTGGCATTTACCTTGGTGGAAATTCTTGTTGTGATTGCAATTATTTCTGTCCTTGCGGCAATTCTTTTTCCTGTTTTTAATACAGCACGAAAAAAAGGCTATCAAACAGCATGTGTCTCAAATTTGCATCAGATAGGTGCAGGGATTTTACTTTATGCTCAAGACTATGATGAACTGCTACCATGGGGTACAGACCCTTCGGATTTTGGAATTATTTCTAGTAAAGGAGTCGAGTATTCTGCTCCTTCTATGAAGTCAATCCTGACACCATATCTGAAATCTGAAGATATTTGGCGCTGTCCTGCAGACTTTGGTCTTAAAGGATATCTTGGTAATATGCCTACTTCTCATGTCAGTAGTTATAAATTACATGGAACAAGTTACTATCACTGGACTCCTTTGATTGGTGCAAAACATCCTTTATCAACTTTCTCAGGAGAAATGAAAGCTACTGTCAACGGTGAAAAAACTGTAATTTCGATAAATACATCGAATTTACCTTTTATTGGTGATGGGGAATTAAAGTGGCATGTTGGAGAAAAAATAAATTTCTGGTTTCTTGATGGACACGTAGCATCTGTCAATCATTCTTATAGCTCCAGAATATATTGGGGTTACGCTATATTTCAAAATGAATAGATATAAAATATGAAAATAGGCACACTTATTTCTGATCTTCGCCTTGCTCAGTATGCTGAATTTGCTTTTGGTAAACTTTTGTTTATTGAATTCTGGTCCATAAGTTGCCCTTTCTGTAAAGAAAACATGCCTGAAATTGAGCGAATGCTTGCTGATAATGAAGGCAAGCTTGTTCGTCTTTCGATTCACCATCCGATGGGGCCAGACGAAGTAAACCGCGAGTCCGTAATGCCAATAGCGGAAAAGCTCGGATTCGGAGATGAGCTTGTTTTGGACAGCGATCATAAAATAGGTGATGAAGTCGGGGTAACTGGTCTTCCCACATATCTACTTTTCGATAAAGAAGGTACTTTCCGGCGCAAAGGCACGGGGCAGTTTGGTCTAAAAATAATCGAGCAGGCAATTCTACGTCTTACTGATCCTGAGAAATTATTTTAACCATCTGCTATAATGCGAACTGACAGCGCCAGAGGATAGAATCGCTGGCCCGAACGCCTCCTTCCGAAAGGTTGGGGGCGTTTCTATTTTAAGCAGATTTCTCAACCAGGCCGATTATATCGGCTGAGCGGCTAATGTCAATGTGGTGATCGCTGTGTTGCCTACCGACTATTGGGTGAAATGCAAAACCCTCTGCGGCCACCCGCTGTTTTAGCGGCGCTCGGCGCTCTTGCTCTGGTGGTGTCTTTCCTCTGGAAACCGGCGCTGGCGCAACGCTTTGTGGGGCTGTCGAACCTGACGCTGCCTGCGCGGGCGGGCGAGCTACGGCTTGTGGGCGAGCTTCCTATTGATCCGCTGGTTCGCGATGCCCTGCCGACGGCGGACATCCGGCAGTGCGAGTACCGCGATTCCTCGGGGGAGAGCGTCCAGCTCACGCTCATCGCCGGGCGCGACCGCGACTCGCTCCACGACCCGCGCTCGTGCATGGTCGGGGCGGGCTGGGGTATCGAAAGCGACCGCGTGGAGCCGCTGCCGGGCGCGGGAATTTCCCTGCGCCGCTGCACTATGGCTCAGGGCGAGTCGCGCTACGAGGCGCTCTATGGCTACGTCCTGGGCGGCGAGGTTCTCGCCGAGCCGACCCGGATTCGGGGCCGGATGCTTGCCACGGCGCTGCTCGGGCGGAAAGATCGTCCGGTCTGTTTCTTCCGCCTGGTTCGACGCGCCGAGCGCCTGGAAAAAACGACCTTTGATCGCTTTGCTGCCGCGCTCTGGCAAAAACTCAACCTGGAGAAACGATTTTGAAACTCTGCCTCTGTCTCGGCGCTCTTTTTCTACTCACCGTACCGACTCGGGCCGACGACCCGCTGCTGGCACTGCGAGCCTCCCGAAAGACGCAGCAAACCACTCGAAAGCACTTGCCTGGACTCGGGCTGACTCGCCCGCTACGACAACCTGGTATTCTTGCGGGTAACCTCCGAAAACCCGTATTCCGACCTATAGAAAGCAAGCATTCTTACGTAAAAAGAAAACACAAATGACACGAATCACTCTCTTTGTTCTGCTCTTTCTCGCGCTCGGACCTGCTCAGGCTCTCACGACCTTCCGGGAGCGCGAGAACAATGACACCCGGCGCCGGGCGCAGTTTCTCAATACCCGTGACAGCAAGATTCTCGTGCGGGGAGACCGAAGGAGCAACCCGAGCGCAGACTGGTTCAAGGTCTGGGGAGACAGCGGGACGCACTTCGACCTTCTGGTGCGTACGCCGCTCGGCTCCCGGTTTCGCAACGATCCCATTCTCGGACTCTTCGACGCCACCGGACGTGAACTGGCCTTCAACGACGATCTGCTTGGTCCGTACGGCTTCGATTCTGGAATCTTCGGCTTCCAGGTGCATCGCTCGGGCTATTACTATGTCGCTGTGTCCGGCTACGGAGATCGACACTTCCGACGTGGCGGTGGTAGCGAGCATGAAGGCCGTGAGGGCGATGACGAGGATTGCGAGGGTGGCGACGACCCTTCGTCGGGCTGGACCTACAATCTCTCGATCAACCGAACCAGCACGCCGGAGCCCTCGGAGTGGGCGCTGATCGGAATGGCCGCTCTTGGCGTGGGAGGAATGATGCGCCGCGCGGCGCTCAAGGCCAGAAACGCGTAAGTTTACGGGTTGGAGAGATTTTTCATCCTGCCAATAATTCGAGCACGATGAAATTAGGACATACGCTCTGGCTCGCTCTGGCGCTGGGAGCCGTGACCCTGCCCGCACAGGCACTCACGATCTTCAACGAGCGAGAGCCGAACAACACCCGACTGGGCGCACAGTTTCTCAACACGCCCGACAACAACATCGGCATCCGGGGGAGTCGGCGCACCATTCTCAATGGCGGCGGCGCGACTCCCGACTGGTACCGCTTCTCCGTCACCGGCCCGAGCTATCTCAACCTTGCCGTGGCGTCCACCGGGACAGGGGCCAGCTCCGCCCGGCTGATCTTCGGCCTCTACGACTCCAGCGGAACCCTGCTCGGACTCGGCGGCGGCCCGGCCAGCACCAGCGCCAGTGGCTCGTATATCCTCAACAGCGCCGGGAGTTACTACCTGGCGGTCACGGGTTACAGCCTCTTCAATATCAGCCAGGTCGGAACCGGGAACTTTGCCCAGACTGGCGCAAGCGCGGGCAGCTTCAACTGGAACTACAACGCCTCGATCAACTATACAACCGTCCCGGAGCCGTCCGAGTGGGCCGTGATCGGGCTGAGCGTGCTGGGCGTCGGTGGGCTTCTGGCTCGCGCCCGGCGAAAGCCGCTCTCCAGTTTGGCGTAGCACTCTCCGACTATCCCAAGCAGGGTAGCTCGGAGCCATGCGAATTCTTGTCTTTTTGATCCTGGTAATTTTTCTGGGGAGTGTGCCGTCGCAGGCACAGACTCCCCGGACCTATCGTCTGCGCGTCGGCGACTCCATCGAGGTGCAGGTCTTTCGGCACCCAGAGCTGACCCGCACCCTGACGCTACCCCCCGACGGCAAGATGTTCTATCCGTTCGTGGGCGAGCTTACTGCTTCCGGGCTGACGCTCTCGGAGCTTGCCACCCGAATCACCAAATCTCTCCAGCCCGAGCTAAATCGCCCGATGGTCTCGCTGAGCCTGCTCAAGCAGCGCACCGACGAAGTGAACGTTTTAGGGGCTGTCGCGCGGCCTGGCCGGGTCGCTCTTGGCGAGAGCTGGCGCTTGCTCGATCTTCTGGCGTCGTGCGGCGGGCTTTCTGTAAGCCGCCCCGAGTGGACCAAAGCTCTTTTAGTCCGTAGCAGCGATGGTTTAACCCAGCCGCTCGATTTAGAGAAGCTGCTACGCAAGGGCGACTTTGAGCAGAACCCGACGCTCTCGCCCGGCGACACCCTGCTGATAAACGAAGTCGATCCGGCCCAGCTTTCGTTGCGCGTTCTGGGCGAGGTGACAAAGCCGGGCGTCGCGCTGGTTCCGACCGATGGCTCGCTCGTGACCCTGATCGCCGGAATGGGCGGCTTCGGCCCGAAAGCCGCGCTCTCCCGTGTCAAGCTGGTGCGCGACGGCGGCAAGACCTTCTCGCTGGACTTCTCGCAGTGGATGAAGACCGGCGCGATTAAAATTATCGCTCCCGACGGCCAGGTTGCGCCCGAGCTGAAACTCGCTGCGGGCGACACGCTTCTGGTTCCGGCCAGCAAAGAGCGTTTCGCCGTGCTGGGTGCGGTCGGAAGGCCGGGCGTGGTGGACTTCCCCGATAGTGAAAAGCTCACGCTGCTGGATGCGCTGAGCCTGGCGGGTGGCCCGGTGCCGTCGGCGAACCTCAAGAAAGCTCATTTAATTCGAACCAGCGCTTCGGGTACACCCGAGCATGTCGAGCTAAATTTGGAAGAGATTCTTTCCGGAAAAGCCCCGAGCGCGGCGCGAGTTCCGCTCAGCCCCGGCGATGTACTCTACATCGAGTCCAAAAACCAGAAAAATCCGTTCTCCTGGCGCGACGCAATCAGTGCAGCCAGCTTTATCTTCACGATTCTGCGGTAAAAAAATTAATGTACCGACGAAATCACATCGCCTACCGACTTCTGGATGCCTTTTTTCGCTCCTGGGTTTTATTTACCCTGGTGTTCGTCGGCACGGCTGGAATCGTGACGGGCGCTCTGATGACGCGGGGCAACACGCACGTGGCGTCGGCGGCGATCCGGGTGGTGCCCGAGAACGAGGTCTCCGAGGTGATGGGCTTCCAGCAGCGCAACTGGGTGAACCCGTCGGACCAGAGCGTCGCGCGGTTCAACGATCTGATGCGCAACATGCTCCCCGGTGGCTTCGTCGATAAAGTTTTGCAGGGTGCGCAGCTCACCCGGCCCATCACCATAGACTCGACCGAGAAAGATACCCGCTTCGCCACGCTCCGAAAGTCGATCTACGCGGCGGCCACCAGCAAAGATGTCTTCACCATCGGCATCGTCTGGGACGATCCCGACGAAGCCGAAAAGATCGTCCGCTCGCTTCAGGAACGTTTCATCGAGGACGCCGGACTCGCCCGCCAGCTCTCTACGGAGCGCGTCACGGCGTACCTGGACACGGAAGTGAAGGGCGTCGAGGCCCGCATGCGCCGCGCCGAGCTTGCCGTCATCGAGTTCAAGAAGACGCATCAGGGCCAGCTTCCGACCGCGCAGGCCTCGATCACGGCCCGGCTCCAGACCCTCGAAGAAGAGCGCAGCCTGCTGTACGCCACGAGCGAAGATTCGTCCACCAAGCGCCAGGCCGTGGAAGAGCGACTGGTTCATGTCTCGCCGACCAGCATTCTCAGTCAAACTCAGCGCTTCGAGACTCCGTTCGCCGCCGAGCTTCGGGCGCTCCAGCGCAAGCGCCGCGAGATGGTGCTCGCCGATGCCTATAAATCCGACCTCGCCGCCCTCGACGACGAGATGGAGCAGCTTAGGCAGAAAGACCAGGACTTGCGGCTGAAGAGCGGGGGAATCGCCGAGACCCAGTACCAGGACAACCCTGAGTACCGCGATCTCCAGATGCAGCTCACCGATCTCAAGGGGGAAGAGCGCGCCCGAATCGCCCGGATGGGGCATTTGAGCGAGCAGGTCGCAAAGCTCCAGGCTCAGGTTGCGCGCTTTCCTGCCGCCGAACGGATTCTAAACGAGAAAACCCGTGCGTATGAGTCTCTGCGAGACTTTCTGAAAGACCTGCTCAAGCGCCGCGAGCAAGCCCAGCAGCGCGCCCACATCGCCCGGATCAACGCGACGACGGCTCTGATTCCGATGAACCGCGTCGCTGCCGAGGCGACCATGGGAGCCAAGAAGAAACTCATGACGCTCGGGATCGGTATCGCGCTGGGGCTGTTCTTAGGGCTTCTGTTAATTGTTCTGCGCGAGTGGGCCGACCCGACCCTGCGCTACGAGGCCGATACCGAGAGGCTTCTGGGCGCGCCCGTTCTCGCCAGCCTGCCCGATGAGCGCGTCGTGGGGAGAGCGGCATGAGGTCGCCCGTGAAGAAAAATGCGACTGCCCTCACGGTCGGGCTACGCTTCGAGCGCGACCACGACACGCTCGCTCACCTGGGCGACGTGGCCGAGGCGCTTCCTCAGCTTTCGGTGCGGCTGGCGGATATTCTCAACCACCCGATACTCCAGCAGGAGAAACCTGTGGTGATCGGCGTGACGAGTACGGTGGTGGGTGAGGGCGTGACGAGCGTCGCGCTTCAGCTTGCCGCGACCCTGGCCCGCAGCGATATCCGGCGCGTCTGCCTGATGGACTTCAACCTGGGCGGCGACGACCTGGCCGAGCGCGTGGGGCTTTCCGCGACGCCCGGTCTGACCGCCGTTCTCGACGAGAGCGTCACGACCGTGGTTTCCTTTGGCTGCGCCGAGCTGGAAGACTTGCAGATCGTCCCCGGCGGAAAGGCCGCCCCGAACCCGGCCCGCGCCGCCCGTGCACCGCGTGCGGAGCAGGCGCTCACCCTCGCCCGCGAGCGCTTCGACGTGACCATCATCGAGCTTCCGCCGCTGGCCTCGGGCGACGCGCCGCCGCTGGTGGAGCATCTGGATGGCGTCGTGCTGGTGGTCTGCGCAGGCGTCACCCCGAAAGACCTGGTCGCTTCAGCCCTGACTCGCCTGGACAAAACCAAAGTAATGGGAATCGTTTTGAATCGAATCCAGGTGGCCGGACCGCGCTGGTTGGTCAGAAAGTTCGCCCCATGGTGGTAGTCCTTGCTTTAGTTCTGGCCGTCCCCGTGACGCTTTTCGTCGCGTATTTACTGCTGCTTCTGGTGAGCGGGCTTTTGGGGTTTCCCTCCCCCCGCCTCCGCTCGTCCCTCGCTCCAGCGACCCCCTCCCCGGCTTCGCTCGGGGCAGGGGGTGAGCTAAAATACTCAACCCCCTCCCCCCGCGAAGCCGGGGAGGGGGTCGGCTGCAA
>JANLTX010000009.1:0-43048 GCA_031363095.1 Armatimonadota bacterium
CCCCATTACTGGGGGCCGGGGGGCAGAAGCAAATCCAATTCATTCGAGATAACAGGTTAACGGTGAAGCGAAACATTCTTATAGATTTCTCAAATCAGCGTGCAAGAACAGTTACCGACAACCATAAACAAAATTGTGGTAATATAAAAACACATGACGACAACCCGGATGAAATAAGTCTGGAGACTGAGAACTGACAGAGTAGAAAGGTTGAATCTATGGCACGTAAAGATAGTCAGTCCGCGCAAACGGTTGCAAGGCTGATCCAGACCGTCGATGACTCGCGCGGCTCTGATGATCCGTTCAAGCTGACGCTGACACTTCGGAACACGCTGGACAATCGGCTTACTGATCTGGTGAATGCAGAAAGCAAGCAGGGCGGAGCAAGTGGAGACCGCGCAAAAGACGCCGAGACACTGCGCGTGGAGCTTCCGAAGATGCGAGAGCTTCTGCGCGATGGCTACAAGCATGTTGACGGACTTAAGAGCTACGAAATCTCGCGGGCCGAGAAAATCTCCGCGCTCGATGCCTACGGCTGGGTCGGTGGAAAGATCGGCTCGCTTGCCGCTACAGACCGGGTTCTGGCGCTCGCACGACAGGTAGAGGCTGCCACGCCGACGGTCGCTCCGGCGCAGGCTCGTTATCCCACGGAGCTGGTAACTCGCATTTCCGACAAACTGATCGTGCTCGAAAACGCCGGGGCAGGTGCACGCATCGGCTCTCGTCAGGGCGCGACGAAGCGTCGCAACGATGCACTCAAGGCATTGCAGAAAATCATCGCACGCACCCGGCTCTATCTTGGCTCTTGCAGCGACGATCTCGACGCAACGCCCGAATTGGCGCGGGTCGGTCTGAACCCCACCAGCCGCTCGGGGCAACGTCGCGTGCCGAGTGAAGTCGTGCCGCCTCCGGATGGCACGCTGCCTCCGGTCGTGGTGAAATAAACGAAGCCCCCAAACGGATAAAACACCAGGACGATAAACGTCCGGCTATGGGTTACCCATTTTATTACCAGGACGATAAACGTCCGGCGATTGATGCGCCCACGGATTTCCAGGACGATAAACGTCCGGCTATGGAGCCTTCGGCTGTCTCACTTCGTTCGAGATTTCGAGCGTAGCGAGACGGCAACTTGTTGCCCCATAGCCGGACGTTCATCGTCCTGGAAACAAAACGGCAAACCCATCGCAGGATAGTTATCGTCCTGGGATATACACCGAAGAATCGTCACACGCGGGTTTCTTGCCAGCTTCCGCGCTTGAAGAGCCAGACAATCGCGATCCCTTGCAGGGCAGTAGCAATGGTCATCGACCACCAGGCTCCATTGATTCCGAAGTAGCGAAGCAAGACCCACGCAAGAGGCAGCCGAATCATCACCATCGTGATCGCTGTGATGTAGGTGGGAGATTTGGTTTGACCGGCACCCTGAAGTGCACCCGTCAGCACCATGCCGAGCGCCAGAAACGGCTCGGAGATCGCTGCAATGCGCAGATAGGCGACCGTCAGCGTGATGGTTTTCTGGACCTCTTCGGGGCGACCCTCGCGAACAAAGAGCCGGGCGAACTGCTCGGCGAAAACATAGAACACGATGCCCATGAGGCTCATCACCAGCATCGCCTGAGCGGTTGCGATCCAGGCGCCGCGCCGTGCTCGCCCCGGCTGCTCCGCCCCGAGGTTCTGCCCGACGAACGCGCTGGCGGCTATCGCATACCCGAAGCCTGGCATGAACGCGAGCGACTCGCTCCGAAACCCGATGGAGAGAGCGGCAATGGCGGCGCTCCCGGCTCCGAAGCGTCCGATCAGGGTTTGGAACAGCGTCATCGAGCCGACCCGGAGCACCTGCTGGCCCGCCGCCGGAATCCCGATGGCGCACAGTCGCCGCGCCCAGCCCATGTCCAGCCGCCAGTCGCCGCCCCAGAGCGCACCCAGCCTGGTTCGGGGGAGCAGCGCAAAGAATAGAATCGTCGCGACGAGCTGCGAGATGCCGAGTGCGAGTGCGCCGCCGGTCAGCCCGAGCTTCGGGAAGCCTAACTTGCCGAAGATCAGGACATAGTTGAGCGACGCGTGGACCAGGCAGGCTCCCACCGTCACGAAGAACGGGCGAGTCGTGTCTCCGAGGCCGCGATAGGCCGACCCGAGGGTCAGCATCACGAACTGGAACGGAACTCCGAGCAGGCTTACCAGCAAGTAGCTCGATGCCAGCGGCAGAGTTTCGGCGTCCAGCCCTTCGAGGCGAAGAATGGAGTCGCGCAGAAGCGCCATCGGAAGCGCGACGACAAGTCCGATCAAGAAAATCAGCGTCACCGAGCGGCGCGTCGCATCGCGGGCCTGTTCCAAGTCGCCCTCGCCGACCGAGCGGGCGACAATCGCCGTGGTGCCGACGTTCACCGCCATGGCTGCCGACATCAATAAGAAGCTCAGGTTCATCCCGACGCCCACGGCAGCGAGGGCGTGCGGCCCGAGTCCGCCGACAAAGAACGAGTCTAAGAACCCGTTGGCGGTGTGAACCAGCATCGTGATGACCGACGGCGCAGCTACAGAAAGGATGCCCCGCCCGATGGGGCCAGAGAGAATTCTGTCTTTTTTGAGGTCGGGCACAGGGTTCATCATACCGCGCCATGGTGTGTAAGACAGTTCAAGCTATACTGTCTCTATGGCTCCTATTTTGAACTCACTCATTCTCTACGCCCCGGACATGCAGCGGACGGCGGCGTTCTACCAGACGTATTTTGGCTTCACGACCACCGGCGAAGTCATCGAGGGTCTCATTGAGCTGACGGCTCCCGAGAGCGGGGCGAGTCTGCTTATCCATCAGGCGACGGCGAACGTGAAGCAAGGGGAGGTCGGGGTCAAACTGGTCTTTTCGGTGCCCGATGTCGAGGCGTTTAAGACAAAATCGGCCCTGCTCGGTCTGGAGTTTGGTAGCACGAACCAGGCAAACGGCTATGCTTTTGCCAACGCGCATGACCCCGATCACAACTCCGTCTGCATCTCCAGCCGTGCCTATCGCGCCCGGTAAAATCGTGTGCCCGGACTTTTTTCCGGGAGCCCCTTGACAGATCGGGCTTTGTGGTCTAAACTCGTAACACTATGGCACGCACATCAAAAAAACACGAGAAGGACATCTACCTTTCACCCCGGGAACAACAAATCATGGAGATCATCTATCGCCATGATCGCGGGGTGTCGGCAACCGAAGTCATGGACGGGTTGCCCGATGACCTTTCGAACTCGGCGGTCAGGACGTTTCTGAGGATCCTGGAGCACAAGGGCCACCTCAAGCACGATGAGAAGGAAGGGCGCTACATCTACAAGCCCACCCGGCCCCGTGCGACAGCAGCCAAGTCCGCTCTGCGCAAGCTACTCACGACTTTCTTCGACAACTCTGTTGAAAAAGTCATGGCGACATTGCTCACAGAGAACGAGGGACAGATCAGCGAAGAGGAGCTGGAGAAGCTTCGTGCGCTGATCGAAGAGGCAAAATCCAAAGAGTGATCTAACCCGTCGCGTTCCCTGGAGGATGTGCGATGGTGGGGTTCGCTATCCGCGGAACGGCGGTTTTACTACTCTGGCTTGTGGCGCGGCAGGTGCTGCGCGGAACATCGGCGAATAACCGACGGTTCGCGCACGCACTTGCTGTCGCCGCACTACTACTCTTACCGGCGCTGACGCCGCTACTGCCTTCTTTGCCGGTGGCCTGTCTGCCACCGGAGTCGCCTGTCGCCGCGCCGACGCCCACGCCGACCAGGCCGCATCGGATCGTCAACCAGCTACCCAGCGCCGTTGCTGCCGTTGGTCGCGCCCTTCCCGAGGTCGCTTCGACCCGTCGCGCGTCGCGCGACCTGCTTCTTGCGCTGCCTGCGGCCTTCTGGCTCGTCGGGGCCGGGCTTCTCGGTTTTCAGCTCACCGTCGGTCTCACGCGCCTGCGTCGGCTTCTTGGGCGAAGTGCGCCTGCCCGCGACTGTAGCGCGACGTTGCTGCGCGCCCGAATCGCCCTGAGTGTCCGTCGCCGCGTCGCGGTGCGCTACGGCGCGGTTTCGTCCCCGATGACCGCCGGGCTGCTCCGGCACTTCATTGTCCTGCCTCCGTCGGCGGCCCGCTGGGAGCCGCCTCGACTGGAGGCCGTTCTCCGTCACGAGCTGGCCCATGTCCGCACTGAAGACTGGGTCTTGCTCCTCCTCGCGCGGCTGGTTCTGATTCTTTATTGGTTCCACCCGCTCGCCTGGCTTCTTGCGTCCACCCTGCGGCGCGATATGGAAGCCGCCGCCGACGACCAGGTCGTCGCCTCGGGACTACCCCCGAGCGAGTACGCCACGCATCTCACTGAGATCGCGGCCACATTGCATGGATCAACGTAAAATTAACAAAAATTAAGGGAGACCGTCATGGAGATTCAAAGAAGGCGGAAGATTGCACTCTGGCACCGCCTCGCGCGGGCCGTCCACACAATGGTAGGCGGGGAGCTACCGGTGCTGCACGCGACGCAGCGCGGGGAGCTGTCCGAGAGAGTCGTTCGGTTGCTCACGCCGCAGGTCTGCCGCAGGCGCACGGCGGTCCGCGAAGCGGTGCTGGCGACGCTGGGCGTCTGCGTCGCTATCGCGCCCATCGCCGCTCTTCAGTTTGTTCCGCGCACTGAGAACCATGCTCCCGAGTTAGCCGTGCTGGAGCTGGACGGTGCAGAGCCGGACCTTGCCTGGTCGCTCGTGGCCGCAGGAGACGGGCAGATCCTCGTCGCCGACTCGCGGCTTCGGCAGGCGACGCCGCCTCTGACCGGGCGATTCACCACCGCCGAAAGCTCACTGACGCCGCTCTTTGACAGAGTGACGCCGCCCGGCTGGCGCTGGTCCCGAAGCGACAATAGAATCCATGTCAGCGGCTCGGAGGTCCAGAGCCTGAGTCTTTTCGATGCGCTGAGCCAGAGCCTTAGCGGAGAAAAACTGCGGACTCACAGCGACGGCGTGACGGGCGTTCTGTATGTCCCGGCACAACCGACGCGCAGCCGGGCGCTGCTCTGGGCCGGGGGATTGCCTCACATCGTTCGGGTCGGGGAGCAAGTCACTGGCTATGGCGAGGTCCGGCGGATCGATGAAGAGGGCGTGCAGCTCACGTCGGAGAGCGGTATGCTTCGCTGGGAGCTTCGCCTGCGGAGCGAAAGGAGCGACGAATGAACCTCTGGATAGCAACGCTGCTGCTTTTGTGGCAGACACCCGAGCCACCGCCGGATCGAGTGGTCTATCTCGACTCGATGCTTAAAAGCCCGACGACGCGCATGGAGGGCCTCACGCCGTTTCGGGGCGTCGATTCGACCTTTGGCAACACGCGGGTTCGTCACGGACTCTCGACCGACGTGGCGCAGCACGCAAGCGTGCTCGCCCGAATCTCGACCGTCACGTTCTCGCTGGACAGGCGCTACGCGACGTTCGAGGCGCTTCTCGGGCGGGACAACGAGGACGCCGCGCTCGGCCAGAGCTACTGCTTTTTCGAGATCTATGCCGACGGACGCCGGGTCTACACCAGCCCGGCCCTTCGCTCGGCGCTCTCGGATGTCGTCGCGGGGGGCGGAGACTCGTTCAAGGTAAAGACCCCTCAGAGCGTCAAGCTGGATGTCTCGGGCGTCGATTCGCTGAAGCTCGTGGTGCAGCTTCCGAATTTTTCGCAGAAGGGCTACCGGGTGAACCGGGCATCCGGGTGCGTCTGGGGCGAGGCGCGGGTCGTTCTGAAGCCCGGCGCGAGCCAGGAGATCGTCACGGTGCCGACCGCGCCCGATCAGCCCACCCGAACTGCTCTACTCAAAGCCGTCACGGCCTTGCTCAAGCGGGCACCCGTGAGCGTGAGCGGGGAGGCCCAGCGCGTCGCCGTAACTCCCATCCAGTTAGACCCGGACGCGCCCGGATCGCCCGATTTGCGCGACTATGTGGTGAAGCTTCTGCGCCGCCAGCCTGCCAGCATTACCCGGATGACGTTTCTGGAGCCGAACGACGACGCCGCGCTTCTGGAAAAATTCACCCGCGAGCCGGACCTCGCGACTCGAACCTCGGCGCTGACGGCAGCAAGTCGAAACGTCGGCGCGGACCTGATTCTGATTCCGTCGCTGGTGAGCGACGGTGGCTGGTTCGTCGAGCTTCGGCTTATTGACTCCGCCGACGGCGCGGTGCTCACTTCGGTTCGAGTCGCTATCGAGGCTAAGAAACCCGGTTGACGTAGAACCACCCACGTAGAACCGCCGATATGAACATCGGCGGCTACATCACCCGGTTGACGAGCTGGGCGACGCCCGGAATGTCGATAGTCACCTCGTCGCCGGACTTCAGGGTGAACGAGTCGGGCGGGACGATGCCCGTGCCGGTCATGAGCAGTGCGCCGTCGGGGAAGCTGGTCTCGCGAAACAGAAATTCTGCCAGCTCGCTTGCGGTTCGCTTCATCCGGGCCGTGCTCGTGGTTTCTTCAAAACCCACCGCGCCGCCCCGTCGAATGGTCACGGAGATCGAGAGATCGGCAAGATCGAGCGTGTCGTCGAGCAGCCGGATCATCGGAGCAAGGGCGCACGAGCCGTCGTAGGTCTTGGCCTGCGGGAGATACAGCGGGTTCTCGCCCTCGATGGAGCGGCTGGACATGTCGTTGCCCGCCGTGACTCCCACGATCTCCCCGCGCGACGACAGCATTAGAGTCAGTTCGGGTTCCGGGACATCCCACGACGAGTCTTTCCGGATTCTGACCTCGCCGCCGGGCGGCACGACCCGCCAGGCCGCCGACTTGAAGAACAGCTCGGGGCGCTCGGCCTCGTAGACCTTGTCATAGAAATCGCCGCCGCCCTCGGACTCTTCCATCCGGGCCACCTTGCTCCGCTCGTACGTCACGCCCGACGCCCAGACTTCCTGCGTGTCCACGGGCGCGAGCAGCTCCAGGTCGCCGGAGAGGGGAGTCGTCGTGCGGGCGCGCTCGGCAGCCAGTCGGGTGACGAGCAGGGGATGGTCGTGTTGTAGCCAGCCAGAGAGCGAACTCAGCACGTCCGGGACCAGCAGCGTGGCGTCGTAGAGGTTGCCGTCCAGCTCCAGCCCGAGATGGGGGCCGCTGGTCGTGGCGAAGCGAAATAGTCTCACGAAGCGAAGGTTTCGACAAAAGCCGGGTCAAAACCTTCAGACAGCGTTGCGGACTGCCGAAGATGACGATAAAATTGCGATGCCCGCCCCCAAAGAGCGACGCGTCCCAGGAGAGATGGCTGAGTGGACGAAAGCAACGGTTTGCTAAACCGTCGTAGGCTTACCCCCTACCCCGGGTTCGAATCCCGGTCTCTCCGCTTCCGGCGCGTGCTGGGAGGCGGGCTTTTTTTTCTTGTCTGGCTCACTTCGGGAGTGGCCCACGCCCAGACCCCGGCGACGCAGTACCTGGCCCTCAAGCGACAGAGCAAGCCCGACCCGAAGCTGGACCCGGCGCAGGTGAAGGCAAACCCTCGGGCGTACACCGGCAAGGCCTTCGAGTTCACCGGAATCTACCGTGGCTTCGTCGGCTCCGAAGGCGATGAGCAGGGCGTCTTGCTCCTGATCGACGGTGTCCCGAGCCTGCGGATGAGCCGCGCCCCCGACTGGCTCGGCCAGAACGTCGCCGTGCGGATTCTCTGCGTCGCGACGGCAATTCCCGACGAAGAGCTGCGCGCGGGCTGGCCGGACTTCACCCTGCTGGCGATCTCCGAGGAGGGCGATGTCGCTCGTCTGGAGTTAGAGTCTGCCCGCAAAGCCTCGGCGGCCCTCGTCGCAAAAAACGCCGTTCGACCGGTCGGCCCGGCCAGTACAGCAAGCGCCGGGCCGCGCCCGCCGCGCTTCCGTGGGCCGCGAACTGTTTCAGCGCCCTCGGCACCGTCGCCCACGATCACGGTCAAGCTGGGCGAACTGACCGACGAAGCCCGCCGTGTCTTTCCGTTCTACCGCGACTATATCCAGAACCACAATCGGCGGCTCTCGGAGACGCAGGCGGGGGAGATCACCTACGCGATCCTGAAGTTCTCGCAGGAGTGGGACATGGACCCCCGGCTGATCGTCGCGACCATCATTGCGGAGTCGGACTTCAAGGTCAAGGAGCACTCCCACGCTGGAGCCATGGGCCTGATCCAGCTCATGCCCGACGAAGTCCAGCGCCTGAAGCTCTCCAATCCCTATGACCCCATTCAGAACGTCATGGGCGGGATATTTCTGCTCAAAGAGCGCCTCAACAAGTACTCGGGTAGCGCCAGCTTCAAAGACGCCTCGATGCAGCATATTATTCTGGCTCTGGCATCCTACAACGCCGGAGAAGGGGCCGTCAAGAAATATGGCGGTGTCCCGCCGTACCGCGAGACCCGTGGCTACGTGAAGCGCATCGAGAAACTCTACCGCGAACTCTGCGCAGGCGACGGCGGCTAACCGCTCCCTACCCTTTGTTTTTGCCCCCCGGCCCCCAGTAATGGGGGAGAAATACCCCTCTGGTCCCCCCATTACTGGGGGTTAGGGGGCAGAACTGGGGGTTAGGGGGCTTTTGGGGGTTAGCTGCGCCGCTCGCGGGTGCGGACGCTCACAACCCAGCGACGCAGGGCGCGGTAGCTGGCGTTTCGGGCCTCGGTGGCGTCTTTTGCGGCCTTCTTGCTTTTCTCGGCGGTCGCGGTGAGGCTGTCGAGAGCTGCCAGCCGGGCGAGGGCAGCATCGAGAGCCGCGATGGTGTAGCCTTCGGAATCGAGGAGGGTGCGCCAGCGCGGTTTCTTCGCCTCCATGTAGCTGGTACGGGCCTGCGTGATGAACGTCTGGCGGTCAGTCGAGATCACTCCATCGAGGCCGAGCGCGGTCCGCGCCCCCGCGTCGGGAAGCGCGTCGCGCAAAACGACTCTAATGTCGGCGTAGCTCTTTCGGTCGGTCTTTTCCCAGGCTTTTGCAGCATCGACATCCTGCTCCACGGTGCCCATCGCGCCTTGCCGTGCGCCAAAATCGCTCTGCGCCGTGGCTTGAAGCCCTTTGCCGTCGGCCAGCTTCCTATCGCTCAGCCCCATCTTGCCGATTTTTGCCCGCCGCGCCGGGTCTGCCTCCAGCTCCGCGATAAAAACAGCGGCCAGATCGATTTCCTGGGCGAGCATCTTGTCTTGATCGGCGCGGGTTGCGCGTTTCGGAGCGACCATCTCCGGTTTCCCACCGGGGATATTGCTTTCCCCAGTGGCAATATTCGTTTCCCTACCGGCCACATCGGGTTTCCCGGTGACACTGCTGCGTTTCCTCATGGCGATATTCCTTTCCCTACCGGCCCTTTCGCACTCTGACGATGCGCTGCCGGACTTCTGATAAGACGCCTGAGAATGCGAGCCGGTTACGCCCCGCGCCAAAAAAACTCCCCGCCGATTGGCGGGGAGCTTTTTGAGACTCTACTTGACCTGAAGCATTCCGCTCAGGTAGCGCTTGGACTCATAGGCCATCTCTTTGTCCGTGGACTTCGAGAGGGCCAGGAAGTGCGGCTTGGCTTCCTTCAGCCGTCCCGCGTTGCGTAGCTCGACCGCCAGCAGGTAGCGGGTTCGCGCCCCGGCGGGGTAGGCTTTCAGCGCCCGCTGGTACTGACGAATAGCTTCGTCCTGGTTGCCCATGTTGGAGTGGTGGGCCGCAAGTACGAGCCGCGCCGACGCCTCGAACTTCCCTGGCTGGACGCCCCCGGTTCCGAAGTCCGTGAGGTACGGCTTCAGCAGGGTAGGGTCGGCATACTTGAGCGCCTGGTTGTAGCTCTGCATCGCTTCTTTCGTCTCACCCAGCTCGGTGAGAAGCAGAGCGAACTGCATCAGCATCACCGGGTCCGTCGAATCGCTCGTGGACCAGTGCTGATCGGGCTTGGGATAGAGCAGCTCCCGCAGTGCACTTGCCGCGCCCTCAGAATCGCCCAGCGCGTAGAGAGCGTCGGCTGTTCCCCGCAGGCCCAGTCCGCCCGCCGTCGTAATCTTGCGAGCTTCGCGATACTTTGCCAGTGCGGCTTTTGGATTGCCTTTGTCCAGCAACTCGTCGCCCTCGGCGGCGATGGCTCGCGCTTTGTCGAGCGCCGCGCCAATCACCGGGTCGCGATAGCTTCTGTCAAATCTCACAGTGATCTTTCGGTTGGTCTGCCCGGCGTTTGTCTTGGGAGTCTGTGCGGAAGCCAGGCTTCCTGCGGCCAGCACAAGGCTAACCAGAAGTATTCTAACGTTCATCGATTCGTTGCCTTTCTCCATTAAGGTCCAATGGGGCCAAAGTCGCCATTGAGATGTCTCCGTGTCCACTCAGGATGAGCCGTTGTATCGACGGGCGCGGTGTGGGAAAGTGTCGGTGTAGCATCGAAATCCCAGATATCCCATAGATCGGGAGAGCATGAGGCAGACCACTGCCAGGTATCCTTTTGAAGGGATACCCATTGACCACTGCCAGGCCGAAAGATAACCCAGGTCTGGAACGAGTCAGCAATCGTAGCGGAGGTGCCAAACAGACTATTCCATGGGGTATCACTGGTGTTAGCGGTGATTGTACCAGCACCTGTGACCCATTGGCCACCATTTGACCAAATCTTGTAAGGGAACCAGTTGTCCAGTCCAAACTGTCCGTTCCCCGGATACCCCCAGACATTGTTTGGCGGGGCATCTGTCGTCAAGATTCGGCGCGATGGATTCCAGAGCTGGGCATAGCCGACATCGCATTGCCTGGTCGCGAACGGAGCGGGCACCGTGACGACAGCGGTCCAGTCTTGCCCCGCAGGAGAGGCCGGATTGCCTGGTGTCGCGGCCCGGCTTGTCGCAGCGACAACATTATTGTTGGTAATCTTGACTGCGCCATCCAGAATCGTCCAGACGGTCGTGGGTCGGACAATGGTAATCGTCTCGGACTCCCCGGTGACCGTCAGGTTCCCTTTCGGCGTGACGACCTGCGCGGTACAGGTGACGACACTGGTTCCTTTGTCATAGTAGTGGAGCGTGAAGGTTCCTTTGTTTTTGTCGGCAGCCTCGTGATACCGTCTCTTGCCGGTTGCATCGTTGGCGGTTACGTGAAAGTCTTTGAAGACCGGGCCGGTGGCAGACCAGTTCCAGCTGGGAGATAGCTGTGGGTAGGTTCCGGTGTCCAGGTTCGCGGTGATGGTGTCACCGACAAGGCACTGCCAGAGCGTGGTGCCCAGGGGAACGGGATCGTGCTGGAAACCGCCGAGTAGCACCCGCACCGACGTAACATTGGCGTCGCAGCTGACGTTGGCGACGACGTTGCCTGAGGAGTTAGGTACAGTCATGGACGACGAGCCGTAGGCGTTTGCCGAGAGCGCGATGTCGAACTCGACGATGCCCGAGGAACCGTCCATAACCGTGTAGGTCTGGTCGCTGACGGAGCCGCCGTTGACCCACGACTGCGTCGGGCCGCCCAGTGACGTGCTACAGCTTCCGCCGCCGTTGACGGCGGGGGCGCTCCAGCTGGCGCTCGCGGACTTGTTGGTGATGACTTGCTTTGGCGCTTTCTCGCCGTTGGGGGCGACCCAGGTGAACTTGAAGTGGACCGAGCCGCTACACGAGACCGAGGCGGAGTTTGTCTGGGTGTAGTAGCCAGGGCTGACGTACCCCATCTGGTAGGTGTAGAACCCGCCATTGGGATACCAGGTCGTCGGCCAGGGCGATGAGCCGCTGTTGGTGCTGCCGCCGTACGTGTTGGACCAGGTATTGGTCCCGCTGGGGGTGACGACTTTCTCCCAGTGGGCAGGCTGTGGGTAACCGCCAGGAGGCCCGCCGCCAGGATACTGAGCGCGGACGCTTGATGCGCTTGTGAGAAGCGTCGCCAGCACGAGTGCGGAGACGCCAAGAAGAGAGAGCCGAGAGATCGGCGAGGGGACGTTACGTTTGAACATTCTTTGTCCTCGATGTTTCATCCTTGTTGGGATAGTCAAGCAGAAGATCTTCTGACAGAGCAGAACAACGACGCTACAACCCGAATTAATTCTTGTTTGTTAATCCCTCCTTAATTTGTACGGTTAGTTTTAACTGCATTTTTTATTTTACTCAATCTGTTTTTGTCAATCTGGTAAGAGTATAAAGAAACAATTCTATACTGTCAATAGGTATTTTAAAAAAAGATGAGGTTTTTTTGAGCGGACGCGATGAGGCATCGTGGCGCAGGCTCCGTGGTAGAATTCCGTATCATTTTCCCCTGGAGTTTTTGCTTTGGAGATAACGGTTGGTGGTCGGCGGATGGCGCGACGGGCGTATGGTTTTGACGAGGTGGCGCTGGTGCCCGGCGCACTCGTGATCGATGCACGCGATGTGGACGTGGCCTGGGAGCTTGCAGGCAAGCGCATCGAGGTTCCGATTCTGGCGTCGGCGCTCGATGCCGCCGTGAATCCGCGCCTGGCGATTGAGATGAGCCGCCTCGGGGGACTCGCCGTGCTCAACCTCGACGGAATCCAGGTGCGCTACGAGAACGCCGAGGAGATTCTGGAGTCGGTCGCAAAGCACCCCAAAGACGACAGGCTCATCGGGTATCTACAGAGCCTGTACCAGAGCGCGCCGGTGAAACCCGAGCTGATCGCACGCCGGGTCAAAGAGATCAAGGACGCCGGAGCTATCGCCGCTGTTGCCGCCGCGCCGCACTCCGCCGAGCGCGCCGCCGAGGCCGCCATCGCCGCCGGAGCCGATGTCTTCTTCATTCAGTCCACGGTCGGCACCGTCAAGTTCGAGTCCAGAGAGATCGATGAGTTTCCCGTTGCGCAGTTTTGCAAGAACTCCCCGATCCCGGTCGTGGTCGGCAACACGGTGGGGTACCAGGCGACGTTCGAGCTGATGGAGGCCGGAGCCGCTGCGGTCTTAGTGGGCGTCGGGCCGGGGCACATCTGCACCAGCCGCAAGGTGCTCGGCATCGGTGTCCCGCAGATCACCGCCACCGCCGACTGCGCCGCCGCCCGCGACGACTTCTTCGAGAAAACCGGGCGCTACATCCCGATCATCACCGACGGCGGGATTCGAAACGGGGGCGACATCGCCAAAGCCGTCGCCGCCGGTGCCGACGCCGTCATGCTCGGCTCGACGATTGCGTCCGCCGAAGAAGCGCCCGCGCGCGGCGTGAGCTGGGGCATGGCGACCATGTCCGCCGATCTCCCACGCGGCACCCGGATCGAGGTGAGCGTCTCGGGGCGGCTCGAAGAGATTCTCTTTGGCCCGGCCCACACCGACAACGGCACGATGAACCTGGTCGGGGCGCTCCGGCTCTCGATGGGTTCGCTCGGCGCACACAACCTCAAAGAGATGCAGCTCGTCGAGATGATGGTCGCCCCGAGCCTCCCGAGCGAAGGAAAATCCCTCCAGCGCAGCCAGGGCGTCGGGTAGTTCGCCCAGATAAACCTGGGCGTCCAGGGAGCCTGTGGCTACGAAGTCGCTCCGCGACAAAACTAATTTGGTCTGTCGCGGAGCGACTTTGTCGAACCCGGTTCGCCCAGACGCCCGTGTCCATACGGGCGGAAATTAGAAAACCCGTAGGAGCCACGCGGTGGCTTCCTCGGTTAGCTCGTAGCGCTTTGTGTTGCCCTTGTAGCGGTCGGACTCGTACGTTAAGTGGCCTCGCGAGCAGGTCGGGCAGATAAAGAGCGACAGGAGCGGGTCGTGGGAGTCGCCCGTCTCGGGAATCGCGACAAGAGCCGCGAGGTCTCCGGAGTCAATCGCCGCCCTCACCTCGGAGCGCACGTCTTTGGAGACATGGCGCTTGCCTTTGCAATGCGCCCACTCCGAGCAAAACGTGCAGTACGGCTTGCCCGCCGCCCGCACCGCCGGAAGGCTCCCGACAGCGGGTGAAAAGCACAGCCCCAGCCCGAAGTTCATCAAGTCTAAGTGCAGAAACAGGGGCAAAACAAACGTGTGGCGGCGAAGATAACCCCAGAATAGAATCGCGACCACAGCGCACACAATGCCCGCAAGCCCGCCCGCAATCGCCGCTGCCCAGACCCGGCGCTCGTGCAGCCGCGTGACGCCCAGCGAGACCAGTGCGCCCGCTCCAACTGCACCAAAAATTAGCATATAGCTGCGATACTGAATCATCACCATCGCGAGCGAGCCAGCGGCCAGCCCGCAGACAGCTCCTGCAATGAGCGCAAGTACAATCAGAAGCATCGGTTTGAGCATCGGTTAATTCCTCGGGCAACATCTTACCATACCCGCCCTACAAACAGGGGCGTCTGGGAGCCTCGTTCCTCGGCTACGAAGTCGCTCCGCGACATGCCGAACATTGGATATGTCGCGGAGCGACTTCGCCGAGCTTGCTTGCCCAGACGCCCAGGTTTATCTGGGCGGGCGTGATAAAATACCGACTAATATGGCCTCGTCGCCCGCGACTTCAATCCCCGTTCCTGACGAAAACATCGTCATCTTAGACTTCGGTGCCCAGTACACCCAGCTGATCGCCCGGCGGGTCCGGGAGTGCAAGGTCTACTGCGAGATTCTGCCCCACGACAAACCTCTCGCCGAGGTGCTTGCCCGAAAGCCCATCGGAATTATTTTCTCCGGCGGGCCGTCGAGCTGCTTCGAGCCGGATGCGCCCAGCGTCGATCCGGCGATCTACGACGCGGGCATTCCCATTCTCGGGATTTGCTACGGGATGCAGCTCATGAGCCTCCAGCTTGGCGGCGAGGTCGATTCGGCGGACCACGGCGAGTACGGCAAGACCCAGCTCGATGTGCTGAGTGGGGACGACCTGTTTCTGGGCCTCAACCGCGAGCTGGTCTGCTGGATGAGCCATGGCGTCACGGTGAAAACGCCGCCGGCCGGCTTTGTGATTACCGCCGTGACACCGAAAACCCCTGTCGCGGCCATGGCGAACATAGACCGAAAGCTGTTTGCGGTTCAGTTCCACCCGGAAGTGGTCCATACGCCCTGGGGAACGGAGATTATTCGCAACTTTCTCTATCAGTTCTGCGGCGCTAAAGGTCTGTGGACCATGGATAGCTTCATTCGGGATGCTGTCGAGTCGATTCGCTTGCAAGTTGGCGATAAAAAAGTCGTCTGCGGGCTTTCCGGTGGCGTCGATTCGGTGGTTGCTGCGGCTCTGGTGCATAAAGCCATCGGGGATCAGTTAACCTGCATCTTTGTGAACACCGGAATGATGCGCAAAGATGAAGGCACTCAGGTTCGAGAAAACTTTGCGCGTGAATTTAAGATAAATCTGATCTATGCCGACGAAAAAACCAGGTTCTTAGAAAAACTCAAGGGAGTTTCCGAGCCGGAAGCCAAGCGCAAGATCATCGGCAACGAATTTATCGCCGTATTCGACGAAAAAGCGGCCCAGATCGACGGCGCAGAGTTCCTGGCGCAGGGGACGCTCTATCCGGACGTGATCGAGTCGGGGAGCGGCAAGGCGCATACCATCAAGACCCATCACAACGTCGGCGGCCTGCCCGACTTCATGAAGCTGAAACTGGTCGAGCCGCTGCGGTATCTCTTCAAAGACGAAGTGCGAAAAGTGGGCGAGGAGCTGGGAGTCCCGACCGAGATGGTCTGGCGACAGCCGTTCCCCGGCCCCGGCCTCGGGATTCGGGTCCTGGGCGAGGTCACGCTGGAGAAAATCGAGATTCTCCGCGCCGCCGACGCCATCGTCGTCGAGGAGATCAAGCGAGCCGGGCTGTACCGCAAGGTCTGGCAAAGCTTCGCCGTTCTTCCTGACACCAAATCCGTCGGCGTGATGGGGGACATGCGAACCTACGAATACCCGATTGTGCTCCGCGCCGTCACGAGCGAAGACGCCATGACCGCCGACTGGGCCAGGCTCCCGTACGACCTGCTGGAGCGCATCTCCAGCCGCATCGTCGGCGAAGTAGACGGCGTCAACCGCGTCGTTTACGATATTACGTCCAAGCCCCCCGGCACTATCGAGTGGGAGTGAGACGAGGCAGTTTTATGACGGATTCTGAGATTGCCATGCTGGCGGCGGAGCGCGATGCGCTTCAGACCGAGGTGACGCAGCTTCGGGCGCTCGTGGCTCTGCGCGAGCGGCAGATCCATGGGATTCAGCAGGTCACCGAGGCGCTTCGGGCCAACAATCCGGCGGTCGTTGCGCGGGCGGCGTTCGCGGCGGCCCAGGCGACGCTGCTCGCTCCTGCCGCGACGATTTATCTGCACGATCCCGAGTCCGATCAGCTTCGCTTCGCCTATGTCGCCGGGTCGGAGAGCCAGACGCTGATCCAGGACATCCAGGCGATCCCGGCAAGCCAGGGCGTCGCGGGCAAGGTGTTTCAGACCGGGCAGATCGACATCGCCGTAGACATTCGGACCTCCGAGGCGTTCGACGGCTCCATCGATGCTCGGACCAAGTTCTGGACGGAAGGCCCGGCGGCAACGCTCCCGCTGAAGCGCCCCGACGGGACGGTTTTCGGGGTGCTCCAGGTGCTCAACGGTGCGCGCAACGCCTTCACCGACGCCGACATCGAAGTTCTAAAAACCCTTGCGCACTACGTCGGGCTGGCACTCGATCTGGCCGAACGCGGAAGTTAATCGGTGGAGCTGCCATGCGTCGGGATAGTGATTATTAACTACAAGGGCAAAGCCGACACCCTGGAGTGCCTGGAGTCCCTGCGCTGGCTGAGCTATCCTAACTATTTCACGGTTTTAGTGGACAACGCCAGCAATGACGACTGCCCCGAGGCCGTTCGAGAGAAATTTCCCGAGGTAGTTGTTATTGAAAGCCGAGAAAATTTAGGATTTACGGGCGGAAATAACCTGGGAATACGTTCCGCAGTCGAAAAAGAAGCCGAGTTTATTTTTCTGCTGAACAACGACACTACGGTTCACCCCGCGCTGCTCGGCTGGCTGGTCTCGACCCTGATTTCGGACCCGAAATGTGGGATCGTCGGGCCGACCATGAACTACTACGATCAGCCTGAGGTCGTCTGGGCGACCGGCGGCAAGATGGACTGGCGCGGGCAATCGACGCTACTCACCGACGGAGAGCCGCCGGATTTTATCGTCGGGGCGGGCCTGATGGTGCGTAGCGAGGTTCTGGGGCAGATCGGGCTTTTCGACGACCGCTTTTTTCTCTACTACGAAGAAAGCGACCTGTGCGCCCGTGCGCTCGACGCAGGCTGGACCATTAAAGTCGCGCCCGAGGGCGTCCTGTGGCACAAGGTCTCACGCTCGACGGGCGCAGGCTCGCCCCTGACGCTGTACTACATGCGACGCAACCAGCTTCTGTACCTGAGAAACCGCGAGAACCGGGCCGGGCTACGGGCAGCCATGCTCGACGGCTTGAGATTGCTGGCGGTCTGGACCCTGAAGCGAAACCCCCATCGGGCGGCATTGCGTCAGGCGCTTGACGACTTCCGCGCCGGTCGTTTCGGGCGGCAGGACGTACAGAACTAATCCCAAAAACCCGATACAATTACCAGTAAGACCACCATGCAACCCCGACTTCACCCCGACATCGAAGCGATTCGCCTCTCTGAGGCCGAGATCGCAGCCCGAATTACCGCGCTGGGCGACGAGATTCAGCGTGACTACGACGGAAAAGACCTGGTTCTCGTTGGCGTTCTGCGTGGCGCAACACTTTTTCTGGCCGATCTGATCCGTAGAATCGAGATTCCCGTGGCGTTCGACTTTGTGGCAGTCGGCTCGTATGGACCGGATGCCAAAGCGAGCGGTGTCGTGCGAATTCTGAAAGATTTGGACGAGCCTGTCGAGGGAAAACACGTGGTTGTCGTCGAAGATGTGCTCAACCCGACGATGAGCAGGCGGGTTGCGTATCTTTTAGACAACCTGCGCTCCCGGCGCGTCGCCAGCCTGAAGCTCTGCACCCTTTTAGACAAACCCACCCGGCGGCATGCGCTCGGCGATACGCTGGAGCCGGATTACTGCGGCTTCGTGGTGGAAGAAGAGTACGTCGTCGGCTATGGCCTGGACTACGAAGGCCGCTACCGCTCCCTGCCCTACATCGGTGTGCTCAAGCCCGTGATCTACGGAGGAGGTTAGCCGCTGGCCCCGACGTGTGATACAATTGCTTCGTTGGGGCGCTTTGCTCCAGCGCCCTCTTCCCTTTTTCTGCGCGGTAAACCCGCAGAACGACCTCGCTCTCCCCTGTGAAGGAACTTTTTCGCCCATGACGTGGCGAAAATTTTGTGTAACTCTCTCATGCCAAGACGCGCCCGCACTGCCGATACAACCGAACCTGAACTCTCTGCCGCCCCCGAGACACTCGACAAACTTTTTGAGACCGTCGCCTCGATGGAGCTGCCTACCGAAACCGCGACATCCTCGACGCGCCGCCGCCGCAAGCTCGCGCCGCCGCCCCCCGACGACGCCCTGCCTGATGCGCCGTCGCCCGTCGTCGCCGCGCCGATGCCGACGCTCCCCCTCGAAGAAGCGGTCGAGATCGCCAATGCCGTCGTCGCGCCCGGAGCACAGAGCTACCGCCGCTATGATCGTCCCAGCGACAGGCCCAACCACACCATGCGCCCCGCTCGGGGAGATCGTCAGGCGCGTCGCCAGCAACAGCAGCAGCGCGAGGACATCGTCGCCCTCGACGAAGGCACGGGCGAAGCGATCTCCGGCGAGGGAATCTTAGAGATTACCAGCGAGGGTTTTGGCTTTCTGCGCCGCGCGAACCTGGTGGCGGGCAACGAAGACATCTATGTCGCCCAGGCACAGATCAAGCGATTTGCTCTAAAAACCGGCGACCACGTGGTAGGAAATATCCGGCTGCCCAAGGACAACGAAAAGTACCACGGGCTTCTGCGCGTCGATAAAGTCAACGGCCTCGACCCCGAGGTCGCCCGGTTGCGGCCCAACTTTGATGAGCTGACCCCGATCTTCCCCGACGAGCGCCTTCAGCTCGAAACGGACTCCAAGAACCTGGCGATGCGCTTCATCGACCTGATCGCTCCTATCGGCAAGGGCCAGCGCGGGATGATCGTCGCGCCGCCCAAGGCGGGCAAGACGATCTTGCTCAAGGAAATCGCCAACTCGATAGCCACCAATCACCCGGATATCCACTTAATGGTTCTGCTGGTCGATGAGCGGCCCGAGGAAGTGACCGACATGCGCCGCTCAGTCCGTGGCGATGTCATCGCAAGCCCGTTCGACGAGCTTCCTGAAAACCACATGCGGGTGGCCGACATGACGCTGGAGCGCGCCAAGCGCCTGGTGGAGATCGGTCGCGACGTGGTTATTCTTTTAGACTCCATCACCCGGTTCGCGCGCGCGAGCAACCTGACCGTCAACCCGAGTGGGCGGACCCTTCAGGGCGGCCTCGACCCGGCGGCGATCTATCGACCCAAGCGCTTCTTCGGCGCGGCTCGAAACATCGAGCACGGCGGCTCCCTGACGATCATCGCGTCCGCGCTGGTCGAGACCGGAAGCCGCATGGACGATATTATTTTCGAGGAGTTCAAGGGCACGGGCAACATGGAGCTAAAGCTCGACCGGGGCCTGGCGGAGCAGCGTATCTACCCGGCAATTGACATCAAAGCCTCGGGAACCCGCCGCGACGAGCTTCTGTACCCCGAGGACGAACTCAAGAAAATCTGGCAGCTCCATCGGGTTCTGGCCGGGCTTGCGGGCACCAAGGAAGCCACGGAGCTTCTGCTGGATCGGCTCTCAAAAACCCCGAGCAATCAGGCGTTCCTGACATTTATCGGCAGCAGCAAGGCCAGCGACTGACGATGGCCGACGACATCCGCGACTTGCTGGGCGGCTGGCGTCCCGGCGATGGGGAAGGGGGGCCGGAGAACGAGAACGCCGCCCCCCGCGCCCTCCACGAGAAAGAGGTCCAGGTTCTGGGCCTCTGGCGTCCCCTCGATGGCGAAGACCCCGACGGCCCGATCACGGAGGCTGTGGTTCTCTTGCGCGACAACCAGGGACGCCGCCTGCCGATAGAGATCGGGCCGTTTGAGACCATGGCGATTCACTACGCGCTCCAGGGCACCCCGACCGAGCGTCCGCTGACCCACGACCTCTTGAAAATCATGGTCGAGCGCCTCGGGGCACAGGTCGAGCGCGTCATCATCGACGACGTGTGGGACAAAACCTACTACGCGAAAGTCGAGCTGGCCCAGACCGACCCGCTCCCGCCAATCGTCATCGACTCCCGCCCCTCCGACGCCATCGCCCTCGCCCTGCGCTTCTCCGCCCCGATCTACGTCGCCGAAGATGTCCTAAAAACCGCCGCCCACACCACCGACGACCCCGACGACGACTGACCTACCGAGCTTTCGCTTTCTTTGCCACGAGGTCTTGCCGCCACACCTCAAAGTTACGTGTTTTCTCTTCAGGATCGCCACCCTTTTTGGAGAGAACAATGACTTTGTCCATCATTTGAATGGCTTCATCGAAGCGTTCTAAGTCTGTGCAAATATGAATATACAAAAGCATATAGCTATTAGATTTACTGGGAACTTGTAGATATTTCTCATAATGATACAAAGCAATTTTTGCATTAGCGATTCTTTCATTCCGTGACTTAGCTTTCAAGTTAGCGCTGATATATCCCCACGCACAAGTACCATGAGCGGGTAAGAACGTAGGGTCTTTTCGTAACGATTTTTCAGCAAATAGAGCCGATTCTTTAAATTTGCCAATATAGTAAAGTCGTTTTGCATTTATCCAATAATGCTCTGCCGGGCAATTCGGATTTTTCAAATACAATTCACGACATTGATCGACCCAAAAAACCATTTGATCTTTCTTGATGTCGCAAATCATCTTTTTTTCAGAATTTTTATCATAAATATCTATTGTATTAAACAAACAATAATCCATAATAAATGAAAATTTAGCAAAAAAATCATATTGGTTGTAAAATGACCCATCACTAAGTAATTTATTATAATTTCTATTAATATCAATCATCTTAGTTGCAAGATAACGACATTGAACGATGACCTTTTTCGGGTCAATCCAAATATTACTATCCAACCACTGTCTCACTGGAAGCGCCGCAATTTTCTTTGCAGCTTTAACTGTAAAATCTTCAGGCATTTTATTCTCTACAGGTCCGATACCTCGGGGCATGCCCCGTTCACCGCTTTGGACGCCTGCGACTCTTTCAGGAGTCGCAGTTTCGGACAGTCGGCCCCCATGCCGACTCTCCCTCCGGCGATACCCCGCTGCTTGCGGCGGCGTGAATTTTCATGCATTTCAATTCATGCATTTCAATTTTCCCGACGAAAAATAGGGGGAATTTTTATTTATTTTTTGACTTTTTCTCAAGAACATCTTTCCTCCATAATTCTATTTGTTTAATTTTATCTTTTGGGCCATTTTTCTTATAATATTCGATAATTTTTTCGACATTTAGTAAAGCTGCATCGTAATCTTCAAGATATCTGTACGCATGAAAAAGACAATATCGTGTATTTAGACGTCCTGGTCGCATTGAATCAAATATCAATATATTCTTTATGGATAATTTAGCATTTGATTTGACGTCTCTAATATCTTTGCTATTGGTGCTTAATTTCGAATAAGCCCATGCTATATTTTTGTAGCTTTCTGGGAACGATTTGTCCAAAGCTATTGATTTCTTGCACAATTCTATTGCAGTTTTTTCCTCTCCATGCATGTATAAATAATGCGCAGCCATGCACAGATATTCAGCTTTAGTCTCACCTTGAACTGATTCAGACCGAAGCTCTCGCATCCACGTTTCCATTTGACTGTATTGGCTAAAATCTTTAAATCTATTTTCAGTAAAAAAACCGGATGCAGTACAATGAGCAAAAACAAAAGGCAGTTTAGCACAGATATCTTTGTCCGGGTATTTTGGTTTTGAGGAATCAAGTTTCGAGTTATGTTCCAAAAATATTTTTAATAAAGCTTCAAACGTATAAACAACTTGTTTTTTGTCGTTCCAAAATGCATGAGAAAGCCATTTTCGAACGGGCATTTTTATCAATACACTTGAATTTGCCTGTTGCTTGCTATGGCAAACAGCAGGCAAAATCACCAATATTAGATTTGAGATTAAAAATTTTCGAGTCATTTTTGTTCTTTCATTGTTTTAGATGTCTAATTCTGCTGGTAGCTGCGGTGATTCATTCACAGCTACCAGCAGAATTATAAATTACTACATTGGGCCTCCGCCAGGATCGCTATTTATCGGCATGATATCCCATTTTGGCTCTGTTCCTGCTGGTTCATCTGCATATTCTACATGTTTGAGCAAAGGCGGAGAAGCAGGTATCTCACCAGCTGTGTCGTATTTCCGGTGGTAGTAATCCCAGTGATTTACATTCTTTTGTGATCTAAGTACCGCCTTTTCGTATTGGGTAAGATCAGGGCAGTTGAAGCTCTGCGTATGCTCAACCGCTGCTTGAGTAACACCGATTTCGAAACCTAACCAGCCCACCGGAAAACCTGTAGAAAGCGACCAGTCCCCACCTAGGTGCCAAGTGAAAGCGACAGAAGTTTCTCCTGCAATACGTGGGCCGGTGATCGTCACAGGGGTTGGAGGCTCTCCCATAGTAAAGCGGAAATCGTATACTTTTTCAATTTCTTCGTAGATTTCATGAATGTGAAGGATCTGATCTTCTTCTGCTCCACCATAGGTATCGTTGTACCGATAGTGAATAGTTCGGTCTTCTTTTGGTTTTGGAGTCCCAATATATTTATCAAATTTATTGAATGGCCAGTGTATGGTATTAACTTGTATAGTTCCAGATTCAGGCATCTGATTTGTATTCCAATCTTTAGTTGCACCGGAGAATTGAGGAGTCCAGTTAAAAGAGTAGGAATTTTGATCCAGCCAGTATCCCCATCTTCCAGCATAAAAATTTATCCAATTCCATTGGATTGTAGCTGAATTTTGGTCAATGGAACCTCCTATCATTCTATTTAACACTTTTGTAGAATATATTGTATCTGAATGCACCAAATTATCTTCTCCTATCCAAAAATAACGGACGTTTGGACGTGAAATCTGAACTGATCTCATTTTAACATCATACTGACACTCTACTGAATTACGCGGATTTGAGCTTTTTAAAACCATTTCATTAAAATATGGTGATAATACTGTAATCCCACCTGGACTCATAAGGCCATCCTGTGCTTCTCTATGCACACCTTCACTAGTAAAGCCATTTACAGTTTTTTTTGAGACTGCTTCTGCTACATAGCTATATCTTTTTGGTACGAGAGTTCCTATCCACGATATTGTTGCTTTAACTCGACCACTGACTTTGGCACGTGGCAAAGAACTGTAGGAGTAAATAACATTACTTGCGCCATTTAGACTGATGACTTCGGCTGATCCTTCCGTGATCAGGTTTGGGGTGTAGGTGATGTCCCAGCCTCCAGACTGAGCGGAGGCACTGGCTCCGACAGAGACGAGGGCCGCGACCAGTGCGGCGTTGACGATGGTCTTCATAACGATCTACCTCTGCGATTTTACAGGCACAGTCACGAGAGGTAACGGTACCATGAGTGAATTTTACCCTGATTTCCTGAAATCTACACATGCTCCCTAAAAAAATCTTGAATTTTTTCTGGCCGATGGAAATTTACTGATTTCTACCCTGGAAATTCGATGAATTGTCTTGTAAATGTTGCTTTTGCTGATTCGTCGGGTTGAGCCGTGACTGGCAGACTGCTGCGGGCGGGGATGCGGTATGATGGGGCGATGAGCGGGGTACGGTTTGTTTTCGCCGGGGCGCTGAATGCGTTTCTTGCCGTCTTGATGGGGGCGTTCGGGGCGCATCTGCTCGATCAGCGGTTTATGATCGAGAAGCACTACCTCGATGTCTGGAAAACGGGCGTCCAGTATCATCTGTTCCACGCGCTCGCACTGCTGTATCTCGGCTCCGTCGCCGAGAAATTGGGCGCGAAGCTCTCCGAGTGGATCGGGGCGCTCTTTGCGATGGGCATGGCGCTTTTCTGCGGAAGCCTGTATCTTCTCGCCATTACCAGCCTCCAGAAAGCCGGGGCGCTCAAGTGGCTCGGCATGGTTACGCCTGCGGGTGGGGTCTGCTTTCTCGGGGCCTGGGCGCTGCTCGCGTGGGCGGGCACGAAAAAAAATGTCACATAACGCCCAATTGCGCTCGTCTTTGTTATAATCATGAAAATGAAGACCTCTGGCCGCCTGCTGACGCTCACCCTTGGACTTGCGGCGCTTGCCGTTGTCGGGTGTAACAACAATCCGTACCCTAGCGGGGAGAGCAATGAAAACGTTCTCTTTCGGACGCTGACCGAGGACCCCAAGTCGCTCGATCCGTCCTTCAGCTACACAGTCGATGAAGCCTACGTCTGCGACGTTATCTACCCGAGTTTTTATAAGTACCACCCGATCAAGCGCCCGTTTTCGATCATGCGCAACCTCGGGGCGAGCGATCCCGTTCGGACGCCGCTGCCGGGCGGGGGCGAGGAGTGGCGCTTTACGTTCAAGAACGACCTGCGCTTCCAGGACGATCCCTGCTTCCCCGGCGGCAAGGGCCGGGCTATTTCGGCAAAAGATGTCGAGTATAGCTTCAAGCGGATGTGCGATGCGAAGAACAACTGCCCGGTGGCGTCGTTCTTTGAAGACAAGGTGGTGGGCTGGAAAGAGTACGCCAAGGTCTTCACCGATGCGATGGAGGCCAAGGACGAGGCCGCCCGCGCCAAAAACTACGACGCATCATTGCCCGGTGTCACGGTCGATCCGGCGGACCCGTACACGCTGGTCATCAAGCTCAATCAGCCGTATCCGCAGCTCAAGTTTCTGATGGCGATGCACTTCACGACTCCGCAGGCACGCGAGGCCGTGGAGAAATACGGCGACGAGTATGCGCGGCACCCGGTCGGCTCCGGACCGTACCTGATGACCAAGTACGTCCCCAAGCAGCGCATCGAGCTTTCCGTCAACCCGAACCGCCACAAAGACTTTTATCCGACCGACGGGGCCGATGCCGAGGGAATTAAAAATGGCTGGCTCGAAGACGCGGGCAAGCAGCTTCCGCTGGCCGATAAAGTTGTTTTTTCGATTGTCAAAGAGAGCACGTCGTCGTGGAATTTATTTTTGCAGGGCTATTTAGACACGGCGTCGGTCAATAACAACAACTACCAGCAAGTCGTGGCAAACAGCGGCGGCCTGAGCGACTCCATGAAAGCGCGGGGGATCTCGCTGCGTCGCGATCCGCAGGTGAACGTCTATTACTGCGCGTTCAACATGGAAGACCCGACTTTTGGCGGCTACACGCCCGAGAAGCGTAAATTACGGCAGGCAATCTCGCTGGCGGTCGATGCCGACGAGTATATTCAGCTTATTGTGCAGGGCAACGGCGCGAAAGCCGACTGGCTGGTTCCACCGGGCGTCTTCGGCAACGATCCCAAGTTCAAGAACCCGTATCGCGAGACCAACATCGAGAAAGCCAAGCAGCTACTCAAAGAGGCGGGCTACCCGGACGGCAACGACCCGAAAACCGGCAAGAAGCTGGTGATGGGCTACGACAACTCGGCCACCACCGCCGCGACGATGCAGCAGGTCGCTCTGCTTCAGCGGCAGATCGAGCGGATCGGGATCAAGGTCGAGTCGCGAAGCACGACCTACAACCAGTTCCAGGAGAGATTGCTCAAGGGCCAGCACCAGTTTATTTTCTATGGCTGGTTCGCCGACTACCCGGACCCGGAAAACTTTGTTTTTCTGCTGTACGGCCCCAATAAAAAGCCCGGCCCCAACTCGGCCAGCTACAAAAACCCGGAGTACGACAAGCTCTTCGAGCAGATGCGCGTCATGGACGACGGCCCGGCGCGGCAGGCGATTATCGACAAGATGCGCACCATCGCGGTGGAAGACTGCCCGTGGATTCCGATCTACCACAGCCTGACGATGGGCCTGAGCTACGACTGGCTGAAAAACACCATGAGCCATCCGATTGCCAACGACATGGCGCAGTACCGACGGGTAGACTTCAAGGAGCGGGCAAAGCGCCAGGCCGAGTGGAACAACCCGATCTGGTGGCCGGTCGCGCTGGTGGTCGGGCTGGTCGGCCTCGGAGTCGTGCCCGCCGCAAAGGTCGTCCAGCAGCGGATCAACCGCAAGCTACGACAGGGAAGTGGAGGAAGCTGAGACAGCGTGCTCAACTACATCGTTCGTCGCGTTTTGTACGCGATCCCGACGCTGATCGGGGTCTTGCTCGTCACGTGGTTCTTGTTTTTCAAGACGGCAAGCCCCGAGGTCATCGCCCGGCGCAACTTGAGTTCTCGTGCCCCAACCCAGGCGCAGATTCAGAGCTGGATCAAGGGCCATGGCTACGACAAGCCGCCGCTGGATCAGCTTCAGAATAGCACTCTGGATATGATGCGTTTTCGCTTCGGCAAGAGCGATGCGACCAAAGAAGACATCCTGGAGCGCGTCAAGAAGGGTGTGGTGCCGTCGTTTACCATTGGATTCAATAGTTTTGTCGCGACTGTGTTCTTTGCCGTAATCTTTGCAGCAATCGCGGCGTATTTTCGCGGTACTTACGTCGATACAATGACCACGGTGATCTGCGTGATCGGGATGAGCCTGGTCTACATGATCTATATTATCGGATTCCAGTTTTTGTTTTGTAAAATTTTGAAGTTAGGGCCGACCTGGGGCTTCAACCCGGACGAAAATTTAATCAAATATATTCTAATTCCGACAATTATCGGAGTTGTCGCGGGACTTGCGACCGAGATTCGGCTCTACCGGACTTTTTTGCTCGAAGAGATTAACCTGGACTACGTGAGAACGGCGCGTGCCAAGGGTGTCGCCGAGCCTGCGGTGCTTTTGAAGCACGTTTTGAAAAACGCGCTGATCCCGATCATCACCAACACCGTCGCCGTTCTGCCCGGTTTGATCTTGGGGAGTTTACTTCTGGAAAACTTCTTCGGGATTCCGGGGCTGGGGAGCTACCTGGTCGAAGCGATCTCGGCGAACGACTTCACGGTGGTTCGGGCGATGGTGTTTTTAGGAACTCTGCTCTACATTGTCGGGCTGATTCTGACCGACATTGCCTATGCGCTGGTCGATCCGAGAGTGAGGCTGAGCTAAACCCATGGGAAATCCACTGCTACCGCTACAGCTCTGGCTCGACGACCATCCTGTTCTTCAGAACTGGCTCTACAACCTGGTCCCGGTTCTGGTTATTGTGCTGCTGGCGCTGGCGCTCCGTCAGGGGCTCAAGCAGCCGATCTGGGCCGAGGCCGCTCGAAGAATCCGCCGTCGCCCGGCAGCGCTCTGGGCCATCGGAATTATCGGGTTTTATGGCCTGATCGCGTTCTCCGACAGCATCGGGCTGTACGACGCCAAGAAGCAGGAGCGGGTCTCGCTGCTCGACGCGATCTCCCGGCGCGAGAAGGAGCGCTACTACTCCGCACCGCTGGCAACCATGACCACGGGCGAGGCGTTCCCCAAGCCGCTCAAAGAGAAACACATTCTCGGTACCGATGGCAAGGGCGACGACGTTCTCTATCAAACTCTCAAGGGAGCGCGGACGGCATTTATTATCGGTGGCTTAACGAGCTTACTTACCATTCCGGTCGGAATTATTCTGGGGTTGCTCTCGGGGTTTTATTCCGGCACGAAATACAAGTGGATCGACGACCTGATTACGTATATTTATACAGTAATTAGCTCGATTCCCTCGATTCTCTTGCAAATTGCGTTCGTGATGGTCTTAGGCAAGGGGATATTCCAGATTTGTATCGCGCTGGGGATGGCGCGCTGGGTCGGGCTGTGTCGGCAGGTGCGCGGCGAGACCCTGCGCCACCGCGAGCGAGAGTACGTTCGAGGAGCGCGGGCGCTGGGCGTCTCGACCTGGGGAATTCTGACGCGGCATATCCTGCCCAACTTGCTGCCCACGGTAATTATCTTCACGACGCTCGGAATCTCCGGGCTGATTCTCTCCGAGGCGATTCTCTCGTATCTCGGGGTGGGAGTGGGGGATGGCGTCGGGAGCTGGGGCAACATGATCAACGCCTCGCGCGACGAGCTGGCTCGGGAGCCGATTCTCTGGTGGAACCTCGCCAGCGCATCGACCGCGATGCTGGGAATCGTGCTGGCCTTCAACCTTCTGGGCGACGCCCTCCGCGACGCCATCGATCCCCGGCTGAGGAGCTGATTTTGAGCGACGTTTTGCTTTCGGTCGAGAATCTCAAGACCTACTTTCGGACCTCGCGCGGCATCGTGAAAGCCGTCGATGGGGTCAGCTTCACCGTCGAGAAGGGCAAGACCCGCGCCCTTGTCGGCGAGTCGGGCTGCGGCAAGTCGATGACGGCCCTCTCGATTCTCCAGTTAGTTCCGGAGCCTGCGGGCTACATCGACGGCGGCAAGATCGTCTTCGAGGGCCGCGACCTTCTGGATTTAACCTGGAGCGACATGCGCACGGTTCGGGGAAAAGACATCGGGATGATCTTCCAGGAGCCGATGACGAGCCTGAACCCGACGTTCACCATCGGGAGCCAGCTCTCCGAGGCCATGACGATCCACGGGAAAGACTTCGGGACGGCTATCGAGCGGGCCGTCGAGCTTCTGGATCTGGTCGGAATCAAAGATGCGCGCCAGACACTGCGTCAGTATCCGCACGAGCTTTCCGGCGGGATGCGCCAGCGGGTGATGATCGCCATCGCGCTCTCGAACAACCCGAAATTGCTCATCGCCGACGAACCTACCACGGCGCTCGATGTCACGGTTCAGGCCCAGATTCTTCGACTTTTGAAAGACCTTCAGGAGCGCCTTGGGATGGCGGTTCTGATGATCACGCACAACCTTGGCATCGTCAGTGAAATCGCCGACGATGTGAGCGTCATGTACGCAGGCCAGGTTGTGGAAGAGTCCGCGACCGGGGCACTGTTCTCGATGCCGCGTCATCCGTACACGCAGGGCTTGTTTGCGAGCCTGCCCGCAAGGAACCCGCGCGGCCAGGATTTAGAGACGCTGGAGGGAATTGTCCCGGACGCCGCCGCGTGGCCGAGCGGCTGCCGGTTCGCCGAGCGCTGCAAGAAAAAATTCGACGCGTGCAGCGTCCCCGCGCCCGTGGTCGAGGGCGTCCGGTGCCACTTGATGGTGAGCGGGGGGACAGGGGGAGTGGAGAATGGGGAGTGGGGAGTGGGAAACCAGCCCCCCAACTCCCCACTCACTACTCCCCACTCCCCAGACGCTCCGGAGGCCATCGATGCCTGAGCCGATTCTGACGGTTACCAACCTGGTGAAACAGTTCCCGGTGCGCACGGGGCTTTTCGGGCAGAAAACCTTCAAGACCGCCGTGGACGACGTGAGCTTCTCGATCAACGCCGGGAAGACCCTCGCGCTGGTGGGCGAGTCCGGGTCGGGGAAGTCCACCGTTGGCTTGATGCTGCTCGGATTGCTCGAAACCACGTCCGGGAGCGTCGTTTTCGATGGGAAGCCCGTCGCGAACCTCAATCAATCCGACTCCATGGTCTTGCGCCGGAAGATGCAGGTGGTCTTTCAGGACCCGTACGCGAGTCTCAATGCGCGCTTCACCGTCGGGCAGACGCTCACCGAGGGCATGCGGATCCATGGCTTGCACGAGACCGAGGCCGGGCGACTCAGGGCTGCCGGGACGCTTCTCACGCAGGTCGGGCTGCCCGAGAACGCGCTGGATCGCTACCCGCACGAGTTCTCCGGCGGCCAGCGCCAGCGAATCGCCATCGCCCGCGCCCTCTCGGTGGAGCCAAGCTTTATTGTTTTAGACGAACCTACCAGCGCCCTGGATGTGAGCGTCCAGAGCCAGGTTTTGAACCTGCTGAGAAAGCTTCAGCGCGAGAAAAACCTGACGTACCTGTTTGTGACGCATGACTTAGACGTGGTTAAATACCTCGCCGATGAAGTCTGCGTGATGGAGATGGGTAAGATCGTCGAGCAGGGCGATGTGGACCAGATCTTCGAGGTGCCCAAAAAAGAATACACGCAGAAGCTTCTGAGCGCGATTCCCTCGCTCGATCCGGCTTCGCGGCGTCTCGGAGCGTTTTAGGATTCCCCCCTTCCCCCGTGCCGGGTACCCAGCGGCTGGGTGTGGGGCGAAAGCGAAGCGCTTCGGGGGGCAAGATACGGAGAAATTAAAGACAAATGGCAACACTTACACCGGCAGGAAAAGCCGCACTTCTCTTGCTCGTCGCAGGCGGTGCGTTCGGCGCGTGGCGCTTTATGCAGATGCGGGGCGCTGGCACGGGGAGTACGGGTTCAGGGACGGTGACGTCCAGCGGAACGTCGGGTAGCGGAACGGGCGGGGGACAGACCCTGCCGCCGAGCGAGCCGTGCGAGAATGGCGTCCCGATCCGGCTGTTGGGCTACGCCTGGAACGGGCACATGGGGCTGCACTTTGCCAATGGCGGCATTTCTTCGGCCAAAGATAGTCTGATGTGCAAGCGGGGCGTCAATCTCACGTTCGGTCGGCAGGACATGAACGATAAGCTGACCGAGGCGCTGGTGGCGTTCGCGACGGCGCTGGAGCGGGGCGAGAAGAACCCGACCGCAGGCGCACACTTCGTGACGGTGATGGGCGACGGAAGCGCGGCGTTTCTGAAAGGCGCGGACGATCTGCTCCTACGGCTCGGGTCGGAGTATCGCCCGAAAGTGATCGGGACTATCGGCTACTCGCGCGGAGAAGACAAGTTCATGGGACCGGCGGCGTGGAAGACCGACCCGAAGCTGGCACGCGGCGCGGTCGTGGCGGGCGTGATCCGCGACGGCGACTGGAACATCGCGATGAAGTGGATGGCCGACAACGGGCTGCGCTCCAACCCCGACGACAAGACCTACGACCCCGACGCGATCAACTGGGTGAACACTGCTGACTATATCGAGGCGGGCGAAAAATACATCACGGGCTACTCGGAGTTCCGGCCCGTGGTCAAAAATGGTCGCCCGACCGGGGACCGCAAGAAAGTCACGGTCCAGGGCGTCGTGACCTGGACGCCGGGCGACGTCAATGTCGCAACCAAAAAAGGCGGCCTGGTTTCCATCGTCTCGACGAAAGAGTACGACAAGCAGATGCCCTGCACCGTGATCGGGATCGACAAGTGGTGCAAAGGCAACCGCAAGAGCGTCGAGAGCATGCTCCAGGCGATCTACGAGGGCGGCGCGGCGGTCTCCAAGAGCGAATCGGCCTTAATGGAAGGCGCAGCGATCAGCGCGGCGGCCTACAAAGAGCAGGACGCGGACTACTGGGCGCGCTACTTCAAGGGCGTGACCGAGAAAGACAAGACGGGCGCATCGGTGGATCTGGGCGGCTCCAGCGCCAACACGCTCGCGGATGCGGCGAAGACGTTCGGGCTGGCTCCCGGCTCGGCCAACACGTTCGCGGCGACCTATCGGCAGTTCGGCGACATCGTGGTGAGCCAGTACCCGAAGATCGTCCCGGAGTACCCGCCCATCGAGCAGGTTCTGGACACGAGCTATGTGAACAATATCGTCCAGCGCGTCGGGCTGAGCACGGTCACCGCAGCGACGCCCGCGCCGACCCCGCGCCCGGCGGGAGCGCCCGCACCCAAGCGCGAGAAGCTGGGCGACGCGAGCTACAATATCGCGTTCGCCACAGGCCGCGCGGAGTTCCAGCAAGCGGCGTTCACCGAGCTGGGCAAGCTGAAAGAAAACCTGCTGGTGTCGTCCAGCTCCAAGATCGAGGTTCACGGCCACACGGACAACGTCGGCGATGCGGGCAAGAACATGCAGCTCTCCGAGGCGCGGGCCTTTGCGGTGAAGTCGTGGCTGGAAAAGCAGGCTCCCGTGGACTTCTCCGGACGCATCCAGGTTTTCTCGCACGGCCAGACCCAGCCCTCGGTTCCCAACAGCACCGAGGCGGGCCGCGCGAAGAACCGACGCGTCGTGATCAAGATCTACAGCCGGTGATGACCCATCCCCCGACCCCTTCCCTCTCCTTTTTCCTCGTTCCGAGGGGCGAGGGAAGGGGAGTCAGAGCGGTCGAACTCCCCCTTCCTTGCTCCCGCCACCCGCGACGGGTACCCGGTCGGAAACAGAGCAGAAAAGGAAGGGCGGGTACCCAGCGGCTGGGTGGTGGGGATGGGTCATGAAACGCTCGCCTGCCGACGTTTTTCTGCCGAATCGGTTCGTGCCGCCCAGGGCCATGCTGCTCGTTATCGGGTTTCAGGTTGCTGTTGCGCTACTGATCTGGATTCTCTCGCCGTTCAAGGTTCTGCCCAAACCCCTTGAGGTGTTTTCGGCGCTCGGTGCCCTGGTACGCGACTCGGAGTTCACCCAGGCGGTCGGGTCGAGCTTCACGGTTTTCTTCAAGGCGCTCGGGCTGATCGTCGGAATTTCGCTCGGGCTGAGCTATCTGACGGTCGTGCCGTTTTTCCGTCCGCTGGTGAACGCGATCACCAAGGGGCGGTTTCTGTCGCTCGTGGGTTTCTCGGTGCTCTTCACGCTGATTTTGCAGGACGGCGCAAAAGTAAAACTTGCCATGCTGGTTCTGGGCGGCGTCACGTTTCTCTTAACCAGCACGGCGGATGTGGTCGCGCAGATTCCTCGGGCGCAGTTCGACCACGCCCGGACGCTCCGAATGAACGAGTGGCAGGTGGTCTGGGAAGTCGTCGTGCGCGGGACTCTCAGCCAGATGTTCGATTCGATCCGCCAGAACGCGGCAGTTCTGTGGGCGCTGATTCCCGTGGTCGAGGTCATGTTCCGGGTCGAGGGCGGCCTCGGGCAGCTTCTCGATGTGGAGCGCAAGTACCTGCACCTGGACCGGGTCTACTCGATCCAGTTTGTCTTCGTCAGCATCGGCTTGCTTCAAGACTGGGGAATCGGGCTTCTGCGCGGGATGCTCTGCCCGCATGCGGACCTGACCAAGGAGCGGCAAAGTGGCTGAGTACGAGATTCGCGAGACGCTCCTCAAAATCGACGGCGTGAGCCTGACGCTGGGCGGCAAGCTAATTCTTCGCGATGTCCACGCCGAGGTGAAGAATGTCCACCGCCAGGGAATGAGCCAGGGGCAGGTCGTGGGGCTTCTGGGGCCGAGCGGCGTCGGCAAGACCCGCTTGTTTCGGATTCTGGCGGGCCTCGATTCGCCGGACTCGGGCCAGGTGCTGCTTGGAGCCGAGGGCAAGCCGGTCGCACGGGGTTCGGTCGGCGTCGTGGCGCAGGACTACCCGCTGTTTGCCCACCGGACAGTTCTCTCGAACCTGATGGTCGCAGCGGGTCAAGTCGGGAAGAAAGAGAGCGACTGCCGGGCGCTTCTGGAGCGCTTCGGGCTGACCGGACACGAGAAAAAGTACCCCGCGCAGCTCTCGGGCGGACAACGCCAGCGGGTCTCTATCGCCCAGCAGCTTCTGTGTTCCGACCATCTTCTTCTGATGGACGAGCCGTTCTCGGGTTTAGACCTGGTGGCGCTTGGCACCGTGATCCAGTTTCTGGGCGAGATCGCGGCCACCGACGAGCTGAAGACCTTTGTGATCGTCACGCACGACATCGAGGCGGCGATAGAAGTCTGCGACACGCTCTGGCTCCTGGGCCGGGACCGCGACGAGAAGAACGAGATCATTCCAGGGGCACGGGTTCAGAAAGTCTACGACCTGATGGCGCTCGGCCTGGCCTGGCGCGACGGCATCACCGACGACCCGGCGTACCTCGCTCTTCTCCGAGAAATTCGGGCCATTTTCCCCTTGCTCTAAACGACGTTTGAAAGTCGCAAAAGCAGGGAATACTGACCTCAAGCAAGAATCTCTTGCCAGCAAGGCTGGCAGGAGCCAGAAGGAGTGAAGGCAGGATGAGAGTCAAGTTATTTTCGATGGCTTTGGGGGCGCTGGCCCTCGCAGGAGCCGCCCACGCGTCGGACCAGGCGCTGGTGATCGGGGTCAACAAGTACCCGCAGCTTCGAGCCGGTTCGGACCTGAATGGCTGTGTCCCGGACGCCCAGCTGATGGAAACGGAGCTGAAGGCGTACAACTTCGAGGTGACGATGCTCACCGACGACCAGGCGACCAAGGCCGGAATCATGGCGGCGCTTGCCAATCTCAAGACCAAGGTCAGCGGAACCGACAAAGTGGTCGTCTACTTCGCCGGACACGGAACTCAGGACGGCACCGACGCCGCGATTCTCCCGAGCGACGCCAAGGACGCAGGCGAGGCGAGTGATATCAAGACCAAAGAACTGTACGATGCAGTCGAGGCGATCCAAACGGCCAGCCGGACGGTTATTTTGGACTCCTGTCACTCCGGTGGCATGGTTCCGATGAACTCCCGCGATGCACGAAAGCCGCTGAGGGCACGGTTCTATGTGCGCTCGGCCAAGCGCAACACGCTGGCCCGAAGCATCAAGGCACCGCGTGGCACCAAGGCCTGGCAGCTTGTCCGAGTGAACGGCGCGGACAACACCGACAAGACCACCGGCGGCAACGTGGGCGGCGAGGTGGTGTACTTCACAGCGGCGCTCCAGACCCAGGTCGCCAACGAGACCCAGCTCGACGGTGTCCCGCACGGCGTCTTCACGTTCAATCTCGCCAAGAAATTAGATGGCAAAGCCGATCTCTGGCGAGACATTCAGGGAGCCGTGGCGACGGGTGTTCAGGAAGCCACCGACGGCCAGCAGACCCCGGTGCTCGCGCCCAGCAAGTTCTTGGAGCAGCCGCTCTTCCAGAACGGGGGCGAGAAAGCCGCCGATTCGCCCGCGCCCGCCGCAGACCCGAAGCCGCAGACCTCGACGCCGCTCTCGGAAGTCTATGCATCGAGCGCCCCGGACGAAGCCTTGCTGAAGCTGGAGTTCGAGCCGCAGATGTCGCCTATCAAGATCGGTGAGAAGATCAAGATGAAGGTGACGGTCGGCACGCAGGACGGCTACCTGGTTCTGGTCGGACGCGACCCGGCAGGCAAGATCGCGATGATGTACCCGGCCACGGGAACGTCCGACGCCTCAAAAGTGACCGCAGGGCAGATCGTCAAGCTACCGCCCGGCGACAATGAGTCCTACGCCGCAGACACCGAGGGAACCGACTCGGTGAAAGCGTTCCTGTTCTCGACCCCCGAGGCGGCCATCAAGCTCATCACCGAGCTGTCCGGCCAGCGCGGGCGCGGCCTGACGGTGAAAGACATCTTCGCCAAGCGCGGCGCGAAGTCCTGGAACCTGGTCCGCGTCGAAGAAAAGCCCGCAGCTCCGACTCCCGCTCCTGGCGCGGCTGTGGTGAAAGAACTCGTGACGAGCGAGATCATCACTCAGATCGCCAAGGACCAGCAGTAGGGACCCATCCCCCTGCCCCCTTCCCTTCTCTTTTTCCGTCTTCGACGGGAGAAGGGAAGGGGGGTGGCCCACACCCGACCCCTCTGACTCCCCTTCCCTCACGCCGCCACCCGCGACGGGTACCCGGTCGGAAAAACGTGAGGGCAAGGGGTTGGGGGATGGGTCCGAAACACCACCATGAAACACGAAGAGATCACCTTGCCAGCTGTCCAGGCAACCCTGCCCGACGGGCTGGTACGCCGCCAGCGAGCGGCTCCGGTCAAGCCCGCGACGTTCGATTTGAAAGACCCGGCGACGGGTAAGCCTGTCTCCCCAGAGACCATGCTGACCCTGCCCGATGGCCAGAAAATCACCGCGAAAGACTACTACGCCCAGCTCAACGCGCTGGAAAAGCAGTCGGCGGCGCGCGGTCACTCGCTCACGGCACGCTCGCCCGCCCCGCCCGAGGGAGTCGCTATCGACTCTCAAGCGCTGGACCGGCAGTCGGCCCAGATCGCCAGAGGCTTCGTCCGGCGCTCCCGCGACCATGCGATTCCGCCGGGAACGAGCACGCGCGAGCTGCAAAATCGACACGATCAGGCGGTTGCGACCGATGCCGACCGACTCGCGGCTTTGGAGAGAGCCAGCCATCTGAGCGCCCGGCGCACGACGATAAAAATCCCGCCCAAAGTCATCGAGCTGCTTCTGGGCAAGCCCGAGCTGCTCGCGGCGATGGTGACCGGCAAGTTCGACGCCGGGACACTCGCTACAGGCCTGCCCGGAACGATGCGGATCGCGGGCGACCTGGCGATTGGTGCCAGCATTCTGAAGCGTCCCGCCGACTTTCTCAAGATCGCGCTGGAGCTGCTCGCCCCGCCGCAAGGCCAGATGACAGCCCGGCTCGCAGTACATGTCGCGGGCAAAGAGGTGCTCGCGTTCGACCAGAAAGGCGATAAGCCGTTCACCAAAGACGAGTCCACGAAGCGCTCGTTTCGGGTGCCGGTGAACTTCAAGCTGGGCGCAGGCCCCATCGGGTTTTCGGTGGAGGCGGCGGCAGTCGGCGAGGCCGGAACCACCCTGTTCGCCGGAGTGCGCCAGGCCGCAACCGATGTGAAGCTCACGCCCTCGGTGCGCTCGCGGCTGGAAGTCGCCGCCAAAGCCGACTTCAAGATCGCGGGCGCATCGGTGAAGTCCAACGTGGTCATCGCGGACGGCGACCTGAACTTCGAGGGCGGCTCGGAGATGGCGCTGCAAAACGGAATGCTCGTGCCGCGCCAGAAGCTCTCAGGCGACAGCAAGCTCGAAATGCTCGCCGGGAAAGCGCATGTCGAAGGGTTTATCTATCAGCCCGCGTTCTCGTTCCCACCGTTCAAGAAAAAGAAATTCGGCTTCACCCTCTGGGACTGGAAAGGCATGAAGATCGCCGGACGGCTCTTCGAGTAGTCGGCAGGAAGCGGCGCTCTCTGTGTCGAATGGAGACCAGATGGCAAGGCTGCTCTGGGAAGATAATTTCTCTCGCGACCTCTCGAAGTGGCGCTTCGCGACGGGCGGGGACGGCTGGGGGAACAACGAGCTTCAGTTCTACACGGACCGCAACGAAAACGCCCGCATCGAGAAGCGCCAATTGGTGATCGAGGCCCGCAAAGAAGAGTTTCAGGGGAAGCGGTTCACGTCGGCGCGGCTGGTGAGCCGGGAGACGTGGCGCTATGGACGCTTCGAGATCGTCGCGCGGCTTCCGGTAGGGCGCGGCACCTGGCCCGCGATCTGGATGCTGCCCGAGCCGATGTCCGCGTGGCCACGCTGCGGCGAGCTGGACATCATGGAACACGTCGGCTTCGATCCCGGACAAGTCCATCATACGGTTCACACGGAAGCCTTCAACCACATGCGGCAGACGCAGAAAAGTAAAAACGAGCTAATTCGAGATTTCTCACGACGGTTTCATACGTATGGCATGGACTGGCGCGAGCGTAAAATTGTTTTTCGGGTGGACGGCAAAGAGAAGTTCGTCTACGAGAAACCCGTCGGCGCAACGGAAGCCGAGTGGCCGTTCGATAAGCCGTTCGCGCTGCTGCTGAACCTCGCTGTCGGCGGAAACTGGGGCGGCTTGCGGGGCATCGACGAGACTGTCTTCCCGGCGCGGCTGGAGCTCAAGTCGGTGAAAGTCTTCGCGTGAGCCTGAAGCTGACGTTCTACGGCGACGACTTCACCGGCTCGACGGATTGTTTGGAAGCCCTGTCACTGGCCGGAGTTCGGGCGCGGCTGTATCTCACGCCGCCCGAGTCCGTGCCCGAAGACCTGGAAGCCGTCGGGGTTGCCGGGACGAGTCGCGCGATGACGCCCGCCCAAATGCACGAAGCCCTGCCACCGATCTTCACGGCGCTCCAAAAGCTCGGCGCACCGCTCAATCACTACAAAGTCTGCTCGACGTTCGACTCGTCGCCCACGCTCGGCTCTATCGGGTGTGCTCTGGAGATCGGGCGGAGCGTCTTTGCCACCGGCTCCGTTCCCGTCGTGGTCGGTGTGCCGAAGCTCGGGCGCTTCGTGGCGTTCGGGAACCTGTTTGCGCGGGTTCGAGCCGATGAGCCGCACGAGATCTTCCGACTGGATCGCCACCCGACCATGAGCCGCCATCCCGCGACCCCGATGCACGAGGCGGACCTCGCGCGGCTTCTGCGCGAGCAAGGCGCGACGCTCCCGATGGTCTCCGTCAATGCCCCGATGCTGGAGTCTGACTTTACGCTCGATACTACTTTCTCGCAGATACTGATCTTCGATACGCTCACCGAAGCCCATCTCGAAGCCATCGGCAAGCAGCTCATCGCATCACAGAAGCTTACCCCCTCCCCCCGCGAAGCCGGGGAGGGGGCAGGGGGAGGAACCTTTCTGGTGGGGTCGAGTGGGGTGGAGTATGCCCTGACGATGGCCTGGGGCTGCACGCCCGCTGAGATACTGCCTGCGCCGCCCGTGGAGAAAATTCTGGTGGCCAGCGGGAGCGCGTCGCCCGTGACAGAGAAGCAGCTTGCATGGGCGGAGCGCCAGGGCTGGACGCTCGCGCCGCTGGAGAGCCAGCGGGCAGACATCGACGTTCTGTACACGGCGCGCGGCCCGGAGTCGATCACGCCCGGACGCGGCGGCGAGGCGCTGGGAACGAGGCTCGGCGAGGCGCTCGCGCAGCTCCTCCGACACCGGCCCGAGATCACGCGCTTTGTCGTCTGTGGCGGCGACACCAGCGGGTTCGTCGCAAAGTGCCTGGGCATCGAGGCGCTGGAGTTCGTCGCAAAGGCCGCGCCCGGCTCGCCGCTGTGCCGTATCATAGGCGGAGAGTTCGACAGGCGCGAGGTTGTGTTCAAAGGCGGCCAGGTCGGAGTAGAAGACTTCTTCGAGAAAGTCCGACGCGGCGCGTAGACTCTCCCTGTATCCGTCCGCGAGGACGAACGGCGCATGCGCCCTCAGCGAGTGATTTCAATCCCTCGGGTCTCGGGTTGCACAAACGAAAGGAAAGACATGGTCGTTACGGTGTTGGGTGGGGGCGGGAAGATGGGCTGCCGGATCATCGACCGGCTCGCAAAAACGCCCGGCTACACGATTCTTGCCGTCGAGATCGCCGAGGCGGGGATCGCGCGGCTGGCGGAGCGCGGCGTCGTGCCGACGCCGGAAGATCGGGCGCTGGCCGAGGGCGACGCCGTGATCTTTGCGCTGCCCGACCGGGTGATCGGGAAAGTCGCTCGCCAGGTGATTCCGAAGATGAAGCCGGGCGCAATGACCGTGTGCCTCGACCCGGCGGCACCGCACGCGGGCGAGCTGCCTCTGCGAGAAGACCTCGCCTACTTCGTGACACATCCCTGCCATCCGCCCGTGCTCAACAACTTCGAGACAAAAGAAGAGCGCGAGGACTACTTCGGCGCAATAGCCGCGCCCCAGCCGATTGTCTGTGCGCTCCAGCAGGGCACCGACGACGACTATGCACGGGGCGAGACGCTGGCCCGCGCGATCTTCGCGCCCGTCACGCGCTCGCACCGTGTCACCGTGGAGCAGATGGCGATCCTGGAGCCTGCGATGAGCGAGACCGTCACGGCCTGCGCGATGACGATCATCTATGAAGCCATGGAAGAGGCCATCGCGCGGGGCGTCCCGGCGGAGGCGGCCTATGATTTTATGATGGGGCATATTCACGCGCCGCTCGGGATTCTCTTTGCCAACCGGGGCGGTATCTTCTCCGATGGCGCGAAGCTCATCATCGAGCACGGGCGGCACCTGCTGATCCAGGAAGGCTGGCGCGAGCGGATCTTCTCCCCCGAGTCGGTGAAAGCTCAAGTAGAGGCCATTGTGAACGGAACCCCACCGGGGCCATAGACCATGCGACGTCTTCTGAAGGTGATTCTTGCTCTGGGCTTGCCCGCGCTCACCGTGCTGCTCTTTGCCTGCACACCGAAAGCGCCGCCCCCGCCGCCGCCCGCGCCGTCGGTGAACAGCGGCTTTGTGGGCAATGACGCCTGCCAGCCGTGCCACGAGGCGGAGTTCAAGAGTCACGAGAAGACGCGGCACAGGCACACGCTGCTCGCTGCCACTAAGGCGGTGCTCGGCTCGCTCGCGCCGCCACCGGGAAAGCTTCCGATCACGGGCAACGCGCTCTATGAGCAGGACCAGCTTGTTATCGAGATGCCGCAGAAAGACACGGGCGAGCCGGTCCCGGTCCCGATTGATCTCGCGCTTGGCTCGGGCAAGACCGGGATGACGTACCTTGCGGTCCACGATCAGGGAAGCGTCGAGATTCGCCAGAGCTATTTCCCGGACCTGAAAGCCTGGAAGTTCACGCCGGGAATGGAGAAGTACGACGAAAAAGTGGTCGGGGTGAGCCTCGATGTTCCGGCGACGATCAAGTGCATCGCGTGTCATGCTGTCAGTGTCCCGAATGGGCCGCTACTGCCGGATCGCAAGTTCCTCGGGGTAGGTTGCGAGAGCTGCCACGGGCCGGGCGTAGCGCACGTTGACTCGATGAACAAGGGGGAGACGACGCCCGGTGCAAAGATCGAGGGGCTGGTCGGGGCATCGGGCGAGGTTTTGAACAACCGCTGCGGGACGTGCCACCAGACGGCGGAGTCTATCGAGAAAGACAACCTCTCGAAAGCGTCCACGAACCGGTTTCAGCCGTTCGGTCTGGCGCAGAGCGAGTGTTTCAAGAAGTCTCAAGGGAAGCTGACGTGCGTCACGTGCCACAACCCGCACGAGGACGCTTCCACAGACGTGAAGGGCTACGAGAAGGTTTGTTTAAGCTGCCACACGACGCCGAAGACAGTCTGCAAGGTCAACCCGAAAGAGAAGTGTATCTCGTGCCACATGCCGTCGCGCCTGACGTTCCCCAACGCGCCGCTCAAGGTGAAGATGGCGGAGCACTTTATCAAGGTCTTTACGCCCAAGGAACTCAAGGCGCTGTGAGCCTGCGTTGCCTTTCTTTAGTCTCTCTGGCCTCTCCCTTGAAGCGCTTCGTTCGTCCCTCACTATGCTTTCGTCCCTCTCCGGCTAATCGCTCGTCCCTCGCTGGCGAAGAGGGATAAAAAAGAGATGCGCTTCATAAATACCCCTTCGCCAGGGAGCTTGCGACCGATTAGCCGGAGGGGTCGGCGGTGACGCCGGGGGAGGACGAGCGTGGGGGAGAACAGAAAGAAGAAGGGAAGGGGAGTGCTGTGAACGTGCGTTGTCTGATCTCGCTGGCGCTGGTGCTGGCGGTCTTGATTCTTATTTCTTGTACGCCGCGCCCGGTAAAGAAAGCCGTAATCCCTGTCAGCTCCGGGAAGTTTGTCGGGAGTCAGACGTGTGAGCCTTGCCATGCGGCGCTTTTTGCGACTCACGCAAAGACGCGTCATGCCCGCTCTCTGTTGAACGCGACTCTCAAAGAGCTTGGCGAACTCGCACCGAAGGCCGGGCCTATTCCGGGCGGGCTGAACCTGCGCCATGACAACAACGCCCTGAAGCTTCAGCTCCCGAAACGTGCCGATGGCACCCGGCGTGAAGTGGAGCTTGGGATTGCGATTGGCTCGGGGAAGACGGGGCAGACGTTTCTGGTGCTCGAAGGGGAGCAGAGCGCGGAGATTCACCAGAGCTACTTCCCGGCCCTTAAGAAATGGCACGTGACGCCCGGTCAGGAAGACCTGGACCCGAAGCTTGTGGGCGTGACGCACACGCCGGAGACGACGCGGCGTTGCCTCGGGTGTCATGCGGTCACCTCTGATGACCAGCCGCCTGTCCCGGAGCGTAAGTTCTTCGGGATCGGGTGCGAGAGCTGTCACGGGCCAGGGGAGAGCCACCTCGCGGCGATGGCGAAGGGACCGGGTGAGTATAGCGTGGCGACGGAGAGCCACAAAGCAGAGAGCGGGGAGAAGATCAACGCGCTCTGCGGGCGCTGTCACCGAACCGCCGAGGACGTGGCGACGATGCCGCCTATCGCAAAAGAGAACACAAACCGATTTCAGCCGTATGCGCTGACCCTGAGCAAGTGCTTTGTGAAGAGTAAGGGCAAGCTGACCTGCATCACGTGCCACGATCCACACGCCGACGCGAGCACGGACACGCTGGCCTATGAGAAAACGTGCCGCACCTGCCACGATGGCTCGGTGAAAGAGAAGCCGGTGTGCAAGGTAAACCCGGCGGAGAAGTGTATCTCGTGCCATATGCCGTCGCGCGACGTGTTTCAGGGCGAGCCAAAGCTCCCGATCACGATGGCGGACCACTTTATCAAGGTTTGGAAGCCCGGCAAGCTTTTGCCCCCCGGCCCCCAGTAATGGGGGAGAAGTTTCCCCCGTTACCGGGGGTCAGGGGGTCGAGTTTATCGGCGGCAGCGGGCCTTCGGGTGGCTTGACACCGTTTTCAGCCTTGGTCTTGCGCTGACCGGATCGGCGCACGGGGTTCAATCCCACCCGCGCCAGCTCCTCGGACGCGTCTACGTCGTCGCTGCACGAGCAGTAGAAGTGCCGGACTCGTCGCACGATTCTCTGTAGCTCCTCGAACGCCTTGTCGCGTTCTATCGTGGCTGCCGAGCGGTTGCCGATCTTCGCGCCGGGTTCTGCATCGCTCACCACATCGAGCAAGTCTTGCAGTTGCTGTAGTAAATCGCTCGGGTACTGACACGCGGCTGGCTGTACGGAAGGTGTCACGGACACCGCGAGCCTTGCCAGCGCCAGTACGCGTTGCTTCCGCTCCAGTCCACCAAGCTTGCCCTGCTCAAAACCATACGCACGGAACGCCGATTGCTTCTGGTCCTGCGGTACGCGGAACGTTGGGAGCGCCAGAAGGTAGTTGTACCCATCGCGGACACGTTCACGGAGCGCCGACATCGTTGCCTTAAGCAGTACGGCATTGCCCGAGCGCGACCCGGACTTCATACTGAGGCTCTGGTGTTTGTCACGGAACGCCGACAGCCTCGCCGTCAGCAATCCGCGTAGCTCCGGGCTGAGCAAGAACGCATCGCCCCCAACTCTCTTTGCATCGACGGTAAGAATTCTCTCTGCCGTCTGCGCCAGCTCATCTGCATCACTTCGACTCATTGTTTCTTTCCTCTCACTGCATTAGACCCTGTGTAAAACGTATCCTTCATACTGTCCCCCGAAGCGCGTCACTCGCAAGCTCGTAAAGCTTTCGCCCCCGTGCCGCACGGGGGAAGGGGGGAAATCCTTGAGCCTCTACACAACCTCTTAGTCACAAAAGATCGTCACATCCTTCAACTGTTTTTTGAGTTCCGCCACAGCCTCTTTTGACACCTGCGTGTTGTTGAGGTCAAGGTATTGAAGCTGCTTTAGTTCCTTGAGGGCGTCGAGGTTCTGTACCTGCGTGTTGTTGAGGTCAAGCCATTGAAGCTGCTTTTGGTCCTTGAGGGCGTCGAGGTTCTGTACCTGCGTGTTGTTGAGGTCAAGCCTTACCAGAGACTTTAGTTCCTTGAGGGCGTCGAGGTTCTGTA
>JANLTX010000017.1:0-3141 GCA_031363095.1 Armatimonadota bacterium
TCGGATGGTTACTTTTGTGAAAGCGTTGGATATCGTGACGAAGTTGCGGTTCGTCGCTACATCAAGGAGCAGAAATCTCAAGGGGATCAAGCGTCTTTGGGCAAGTCTGCGTGAGAACCTGAAAAACAGGTATTTTTAGGGAAACCAAACCGGGAACTTGCTTGGGGTGTTTTTTGTTATCTTTGTAAAAAGCCACGGGCTTTAGCCCGTGGCTTTATTTACTCGATGGCGAAGAGGCAATGGCTAACAACAAGCGTAATCAACGCCACGTCGAATTTCAAATGCGTTTGCCCTGCCGGAATGATCGGCTTTCTCGGGGCTGGTTTTGTCGCTACAATAGAACATGACTTTCCCCGAGCCGTTTGTGAGCAATATTAAAACCGTCTTCGAGGACGGTGAGACCTGGCTGTCGAATCTTCCCGCGCTGCTGGCAGAGATTTCCAAGGAGTGGAATCTCACGCTAGAAGCCCCGACCTGGTCGCTGAGCTTCAACTATGTCGCCCCGGCAATTCTGGACGACGGAACCCCGGCGGTTCTCAAGCTCGGCGTGCCCAACTCTGAGCGAACGGCGGAGATAGAAACCCTGAAGCTCTGGGACGGACGCGGCTGTGCCCGGCTTTTGAAATCGGATATCCCACGCGGCGCGATGCTGATCGAGAAAATCTCCCCCGGCACGATGCTCTCGGAGCTTCAGGGCGATGACCAGGCCACAAAAGTCGCCGCCGAGGTTTTTCAAGCAGTTCGATTTTCCCCTAACCCCGATAACGGGGGACCAGATAGGGATAAAGCTTCTTTTGGCTCCCCATTATTGGGGCTGGGAGAACTCCCCACCGTCGCAGGCTGGGCAAGCGAGCTTGCCAATCTGCGCCCGGCGTTTGGCGGCGGGTGCGGGCCGTTTCCGAGGGAGTTGGTGGAGATTGCCGAGGGGCTTTACGCCGAGCTTCTGGTCTCGCAGGGGCCGCCCGTGCTGCTCCATGGCGACCTGCATCACTTCAATATTCTTTTTGCGGGCGAGCAGCGCGGGTGGCTGGCGATAGACCCGCACGGCGTCCTCGGCGAGGCGGAGTACGAGTGCGGGGCGCTGCTACGAAACCACGATCTGGATCAACGAAGCCGGGAAGAAATCAAGAAACTCACGGCGCGGCGCATCGCAATTCTTGCGGAGAGGCTTGGCTTTGAAAAAGAGAGAGTGATCGGGTGGGGGCTGGCGCAGGCAATTCTCTCGGCATGGTGGGACTGGCACCCCGAAGTCTCTCCCGGCTGGACCTCGTCGATGTTTGTTCTTGCAGATGTTTTAGATGAGTTGCGGTAAATTAGAGAGACATGACAGACGATCTGAGGCTCGACGGACGAATCGCCCTGATTCCGGGCGGTAGGGGCAGTATCGGGCAGGCGGTGAAGACTCGGCTCGAAGCGTTCGGAGCGACCGTGCTCACGGCGGATCGAATCGGCTCCGGGGCGGACTTCGAGCTGGACCTGACCGAGTGCGGAGCACCCGAGGCGCTGGTCGGGCAGCTTCCGCGCCTGGACATTTTAGTGAACTGCCAGGGAATCACCGGCAAGTCGGTCCCGCTGTGGGAGCAGACCGAGTCGAACTGGGATTCGGTGCTGGCGATCTGCCTGACCAGCGTCTTCACGCTCTGCCGGGCCGCCATGACCCCGATGCGCGCTCAGCAGTCCGGCGCGATTGTGAGCATTGCGTCGGTTGCGGGAAAAGAGGGCAACCCCAACTTGATCCCGTACTCGGCGGCGAAAGCGGGAGTGATCGCACTCACCAAGTCGCTCGGCAAAGAAGTCGCGACCCAGGGAATCCGCGTGAACTGCGTCGCCCCGGCCCAGATCGATACGCCGATGCTTCAGCAGATGACGCCCGAGGTCGTGAATTACTTGCTCTCCAAAGTCCCGATGGCGCGACCAGGAACCGTCGAAGAAGTGGCCGCCGTGGTGCACTTTCTCTGCTCGGATGCCGCGAGCTTCGTGACGGCGCAGTGTTATGATATTTCTGGCGGGCGGTGTACGTATTGAACCCGTTTCGGCCCGGCGAGGGCGCGACGTTCCCCGGTGGCGTCGGGCGTCTGCCGATTCGTTTTGTCAAGATGGCAAACGCTCCCGACGGCTCCTATCTTCTGGACATGCAGGGCATCGAGCTACTGGATAGTGAGAAAAGCCAGAGCACGAACCAGGGCGGGCGCTACTTTCTCGATGCGAAGGGCGGGAGCATCACGGCGGCGACCACGCAGGGAGTGAAGCTGGCGTTTCTGCGGCCCTCGCTCCCGCTGACCGGGCTTCGGGTGCATCGCAAGAGCCAGACCGAGCTGGTTCTCGCCAGTGAGTTTCTCACGCTGGGCTTCCAGGCCGACGGACTGCTGGTCTTTGTCCCGCACCGGGCGCTGGCGCTACGGCTTCACTCGCTCGTTGCGGGAGGGAGCGATGCCCGGCTCGACGGCGGGCGACTGCATCTTCCGGGCGGCTTCGGCGGGTTTACTGTGGTCCCCGAGGTCACGCCCACGCCGTCGCGCCCGCCGAGCTTTGAGGTTCTCACCCCGCGCAAGCCGCTGGAAAAATCGCACTGGGAGGCACGCTGGCGAATCGCTCCAGGCCAGCGCCTCGCGGTCGGGCTGATCGAGCCGCAGGTTCCCCAATCTATCGTCCGTGAGCCAGCCTTGCCGGTTCTCTCCGGCGACGCCCCCGACCTGACCGAGCAGATCGACGCGGCGCACGCGGAGGGCCATGGCGTCGTGGTGCGTTTAAGGGTTCCCGAGTACCCCGAGGCCGCTCGCTACATTCAGATGCTCCGGCTCGCCCGCCGCGCCGACGGCGTGGTTCTGGATGGTCTGGAAACGCTGGTCTGGACTCGCGCCTACGCCTGCATTCGGCAGGCACGCGAGATCTTCCCTGGCGGCAAGGTGCTTCTTGCGCCCACCGCCGACGACGCCCCACCGCTCCCGCCGTTCGTACACGCCTACAGCGACGGAGGGCTTTAGGTTTACCATCGAATGAAACGCTTGTTGTGAATTAGGGGCGCAACGCCCCTCTCCTCATCTCCAGCCCAGCAAATCAGCAAACTGGAGGGAGGGGCGACCGAGGCTGCGGTTGAGAAAAATACAAAAGTTGTGAAGAGCAACTTTGGCACTTAAACGA
>JANLTX010000049.1:0-2534 GCA_031363095.1 Armatimonadota bacterium
ATCTGGGCAATCGGAACTATGCCCATGAGTGGGATTTGGAGCGTTCTATCTTCAAGGCTCTGGAACGTTTCAATGCAGATAGGGTGACTGGTCATAGGCTATGCAAACTGTAACCCTATTTTATAAACTCTGCTTACCCGGGCAATGAGGTAACAAGTTGCCGTCGGCTACACCGAGATTTCGAGCGAAGCGAGACAGCCGAGCTTGCGAGGCTCCATAGCCGGACGTTCATCGTCCTGGGAATGACGTTCATCGTCCTGGGCATTCGGACGATTTTCGTCCTGGTTTGGATGTGCCGGACGTTCATCGTCCTGGGTTTGGTACGCCGGACGTTCATCGTCCTGGGTTTGGTACGCCGGACGTTCATCGTCCTGGTTTGGATGTGCCGGACGATTTTCGTCTGGGACACTGTCACGCGGGGCGGGTGGGGCGCGTTGGATAATGTACCGATACTGATGGCTGTGATTCGTCTCTGCGCCGTTGTGGGCGCTACCTTGTTGACTCTGGGAGCGGCCCGCGCCCAGAGCGGACTCGCGCTCGCCCTGCCTGCCGCGCTCCAGTCGCCCGCCGCCGCGCTACTCGATCAGGCGCAGCAGACCGCTCGGCTCATCGAAGACCCCGACGCCGCTGGTCCGGCCTGGGCGGAGATCGCGCTGGCCCAGGCGCTCGCAGGCGATGTCGCCGGGGCAAAGCGCCTGACGGCCCAGGTCCGCGACGATTCCTGGAAGGCAGAAATACTCAAGTCGGTCGCCATTGCGCAGATTCGGCGGGGCGACCTGTCCGGGGCGCTCACAACCGCAACCAGCATCGGCGACGACGACGCGAAAGCCGAGGCGCTCCTCGAAATCGCGGCGGCCCAGGTGCGCGGCGGCGACCTTCCCCGTGCCCGACAGACGCTCGCTGCGGCAAGGTCCGCGCTGACGAGCGAGTACCTGGGTGGCCTCGCCCCGAAAGTCGCCTTTGTTCGCGCCGCCGTGGGCGATCTGGCCGGAGCGCAGAAGGCCGTGGCGTCCACCAGCGGCGAGATCGACCGGGCGCTGGCCCAGTGCGAGCTGATCTTAGGAGCCGCGCTCGGCGGGAATCTCACCCTGGCAAGGCAGCGGCTTCCCGCGTGTCGGCAGCAGGTCGAGGCCCTTCCCGAGGGCGCGACCCGGAGCCGGGCGCTGGTCCGGCTCGCGGCGGCGCTCGCCCAGGTGGGCGACACTCAGGAGGCACTCACCGCAGCCGGGCAGATCGCCGATGCGCGAAACCGCACGGAGGCGTACCTGGAAATTGCGGAGCGCACCCCGAAAGCGAGCCAGCGCGACGCCTATCGAAAAGCCTGGTCGTCCGCCGAGGGGATTCTTCAGAGCGTCGCGCGGGCCGTCGCGTGGTGCCGAATCGGGGCAGCGGCGGGCGTCTGCGGTGAGGCCGAAGACGCCGCCGAGCTTCTGCGCAAGGCCCGCGAGACCGCCGATACCCTGGCCGACCCGCGCGACCGGGTGCGGGCGCTGGCCGCGCTGGTTCGCAGTGCGCCATCGGGCGTCGGTCTGGGCACAACGCGCGCTGTCGTCTCACACTCCGACCTGAGCGCAGGCTTTCGGATGCTGGCGCTGGCCGGGCTGCGCTCCCCGCGCCCGTCGTTTCCGCTGCCGGGTGGGGCCGCTCGCCCGCTTGCTCTGATCGATGCCGCTCGCGGGCTACTCTCGCAGGTCGAGCCGCTCGCCTCGGGCCGGACGGAGTCGGGAAAGCGCAAGGCCGAAGTGCTCTCGGCGCTCACAAAGCTGCGGGAAAAAATCGAAGCGGCAGACACGGCGGGAGCCGAGCCGATTCTCATCGAGCTTCTTGGAACCGCCACCGATCCGTCGTCGCTTCTCACCAGTCTCGCGGAGCAGCTCGCTCTGGAGCCGGGCCAGGTGGACTCCCTCGACGAAGAGCGCTCCTACAACGCGTTTCTGATTCTCAAGGAGTGCCTGACCGCGCTCCGAGTCGATCCGGCTCAGACGAAGCTTGCGGCGGCGCTGAGCGAGGTGCGACTGGCGATGGGGGCGCTCAGCTTCGGGCCTGCCGAGCGCGAGAGCGTGTTTCTGACGCTTTCTTCGGGCAAGGTCTCGGTGGCGGAGATTCTCACGCGCGCCGAGAGCTACGTGCGCGAGCCGGACCCGGCAGCGCTGGACAAGCTTGCGGCTCTGGTCGCCGAGGCCGCTCAGAAACTGGCCGACGACAGCTCTCTGCCCGAGCGTGTCCGTCACCCGAGAATCGCCCTCACGCTGGGCACCCTCGCCGAGCGCCTCGACGCCGCCCGTGGGAAGTAGTTCCCCTCCCTCGGACTTGGCATAAAAACTTAAGTTTGATATAGTGGATTTAGAAAAAATCTGGCAACACAGAGGAGTCTAAAAAGATGTGTCTAATTCAACGCTTGTTGTGAATTAGGGGCGCAACGCCCCTCTCCTCATCTCCAGCCCAGCAAATCAGCAAACTGGAGGGAGGGGCGACCGAGGCTGCGGTTGAGAAAAATACAAAAGTTGTGAAGAGCAACTTTGGCACTTAAACGA